>CAZBWR010000024.1:0-23695 GCA_964495695.1 uncultured Chitinophagales bacterium
GAGAAATTTGTGTTCCTTGCATCAGCAATGGTACCGGAATGGGGTCGTCATCTCGGGCTGCTTCGGGATAACCTTCCTCGTCTTCGGCCTCCTTCTCGCTCCTTGCTGACCTGCAGTCCCGTCTTTAAGTGTCCTTTCCGGCACTCCCCCGAAGAAACGGCTTAACGTCTCTCGCCTTTCGTTTTCTTCGCGTGCGTGGCTACTTGTATCGTTTGCAAGTAGAGGGTACATAACCTCCCTTCTCCATGCAGCAAATCCCCCCGACAAGGTGTAAACGCGCTCCACCCGTTTCATTTTGAGTAGAATCCAGGCTTGCGAGGCGTGGATGCCTTCCTCAGAGTATAAAACGATAATCGTGTCCTGCCTCAGATCAAGGCGCAACACCTCCTCCAGTGCCATTCTCTCCGCCCTTGGAATGTGCAGCGTAGTGTAGGATGCGGAGTCACGCATATCAATCAGCCGTATCGTCTGCTTTCCGTCAAAAAGCCGGTCGGCAAGATCAAGGGGCGAGAGATGGTCCTGTCCGCTGTCAATTATGCGGGCGATGGATACTAGGTCTGGGCTGTTTCTGCGCGGCGCTCCAGCGAATGCCGCAAGTAGGGCGAGTGTCAAACCGACTGTGGCGAAGATTACGTTCAATGACATTGTATGGTCAAAAGTAATGTTATCACCCCGTGTCAACCCCGACGAGGTTTCATTTCATTGCGCGGAATTCCTCTGCCGCGATTCCAACCATTCCGCTGCCGCAAAACAGGCAAGTGCCCCAACCACAACCAGCAATACAATGACGCCGTGCGATAGCCCGGAAGTATCCGCAAGGGTAACCGCACCCATCGCAGTGGATGAAAGCAAGCCCTCAAGAAAAGGATATGCTTCGCCGAAAATGAAAATCCCGGCCAACATTCCGACCAGGTTGATCCAACCGTCAATCCTGCCGGTAATGGAGGCGACGACGCATGTCCCGGGGCAGTACCCACCCATCACGAAGCCCGTACCGAATAGGACTCCTCCAAGAGCTTGCGGAACCAGGTAAGTTTCTGGGAGATGAATACGGGAGAGATGAAGCACGTCGAAGTACGAAAGCCAGAATAGTCCAAGCATGGCCGTGACGATGGCGGAGAACATTACTTTAAACACAGTAAAGTCGCGGAAATAGAATTGCTGTAACAGCTTCCGGCTGCTGCCTAGGCCTGCCTGTTCAAGGAAGAAGCCAAAACCAATGCCGATTACCACGGCAAGCAGGAGAGCCGTGTCATTCCCGAGAACTCCGGATGGATAGAACGGGGCGTTCATGTCAGGTCCAGTACTTTTTCATCAAAATTGCCACAGCATATGCACTCAGAAACACCATGAGCATGAAAACCCAACTCCCCGGGCTCAACATGGCGCCTCCCGTCAAAGCCTGGCCGCTTGTACACCCTCGTGCAATCTTCGAACCCACTCCCACCAATATGCCGCCTCCCAATGCAAGAACCAAGCGCGAGCTGACGTCCGAACGGGGCCCCCTCTCCACTCTGCCCTTGACACGTCCTGAAAACAATCCTGATATCAATCCACCGATCATAATGCCGGCGACCTCGAACACCAGCCAGTCCTTTAACGGATTTCCGTCAGGCGTGCGGAGATACTCTTCGTAGAAACTGCTCGATCGCGCATGTTCTGGGGCAGCCGCATGCACTCCGGCTGACACAATCGTAGTGAACGCGCCCGATGCACCGAGCCCGCGACCCATCGTCACGAATGCTGCAAGCAGGACAAGTCCCAATCCTACCCCGGCACGGTATGGATCCATAAACGGCTTTGTGCTCACGAATGTAGCTCCTCTCATTCTGTGATCTCCTTGTGTCGTACGCCGGAGTATTTCCGGCTCATTAAGGCATCCACACCGTGACGTCGGGATAGCCCATGAGTTTGAGGATGAAGTAGGTGACAGCCGCCTCACCGGGATCTTCAGAGAAACAAACCAATTCAGCATACCGTGAGACTCCCGCCTTGACGAACGTAGTCCAAAGGTCTTTCGCAGCTTTCGGTGTCCCGTCGGGCTTGAGAAGATCAGCGGACGGAACATGCAGGACGTGTGCGTCAAATACACTGTCGGGACGTTTCTTTCCTGAGGCCAAATAGACTTTGGGATACAGCCCCGCCGGGCGCCCTGTTTCTGCAGTAACAACACCGTCCCTGTGGCGCACTGTATAAGTAGCAGGCGTGATGAACGGATCGCGCTGGTGTTTCTCTGGATTGCCTTTGCTCGTATCCTTGAGAACAGGAAACCCCCGTTCAGCCCAGGTCTCCAATGAGTGCTTCATGATGGAGACCCTTTTCTGTCCCAGCATCTCCAACGCCATGAATGCAAAGGCCGCATCGGATGTCACTCCCGATCCGGATACGATCACTGCTTCATGTGCCGGGGAAACCCCAGCGCGTCCGAGTATGGCGGCGAGACTCTCGGGTTGGGCAAAGTTCTCCCTGAAAACCGATACCGGGATGTTGATTGAAAATGGCACATGGCCCTGCCGGTAAACCTCTGCGGGCCGCACATCGATGATGCTGACGTTGCTTACCCCGTACATCCTCATAATCCGTCCTCCCCACGTCTGGAGCCATTCCGCTTCCCTCATCAAGAACGGCGCAGCATACGTCCAGAGCGGCAACGTGCGCTGATCGGTAACCCACTCCAGTTGTGAACCGGGATAGAGCTTCACAAAGGGATAACCGAGCATGAACTTCAACGCAAAATAGGGAACGCTTGCGGCAATCCCACCACCGCAATGCGTATAGATGTGCTGCTCCGGTTGAATTCCTAAGTGTGCGAGCATGACTCTGATGTCAGCAGCAGACTTAAACGTCTTGTCTGCATTGAAGAAATCAGCCGCCGGAACCATGATCGCATGGGGGATATGGCCTGCCCTGTCAAAGAATTGGGTGCCACCGAAATGCCAACCGGGATCCAGCGCGTCAAGAAGTACGTTCTTGCGCAGATCGCCCGACGCCGTCAAAAATTCAGCCAGGTCACACCGTATTGCACTATTGACTGTTGTGATGGTAAACGAACCGCGTTTCGGTGTGGCCGGGACTTCAGCCGTAACCGGCAACCCTGACTCCTGCCACTTCGCAAGACCGCCGTCGACAATGAAGAGCTGCTGCGTTGGAAAACCGTGATGCTCAAGGGAGAAGAACAGCCGTGTCGCAAGATAGGTGCCGCCTTGATCGTAGAGAATCACCTTCTTGTCCGCGCTCACGCCCCACGATGTATACTTCTTCTCAATTTCGCCTAGTGGTATCTCGCGCGGCCCGTACAAGAAAATGTCGTAGTTGAAAGCGCCGGGTATATGTTTTGTCTTATATATCGATGCTGGCGACGCATCGACTATCACTAGACTCGTATCTTGAAGGTGCTTCTCCAGCCAGCGGATCGTGACAAGATTGCCCGAAACGCCTTCTTCTCCTCGGATCGGTTGAAGCATCAGCAGCCAACAGAGAAAGCACAACAGAAACCAATATCTTCTTCCGTGCAACATGATTATATTCCTTTCGTTCTTGTGTAGAAGGATACAGCAACACGATGGTTCCACAAGGATACGGCGTTCTCCCCGTTTTTGATAGACGCTCTTCCGGAGTTCGTAGACTGGATCGGCCTTTGTGCTGACCACCTCCTCGCAATGACACGAATTGAACGTACACGATGTTCCGTCAGGGTATGATGACAAACATCTTCGGAAAGGACCGGTTGCAGCTGTACTTTTGGACGGCGCTGGGATTCGTTGCATTCGGGGTCCTGATTGACGTTGCTGGAGGAGAGGGTGAGTATGCCGCGAGGGTTGTAAACAACTTCTGGCGTGTCCTGTTTCTCCTTGTCATCAATTTCTTTTTTCTCGAACGGACACTCCCTTTCATCCGTCTTCGAAAGCACCTGCTCGTCAAAATACCCCTGTATCTGCTCGCATTCTGGATCCAATTGATGCTTTACGCGTTCGGCGCGTATGCATGGCGGGTACTCGGTATACACGTGCATGTATACACAGCGCTCAAGACGTTCGAAACGCCAATGGAGGGTGTCACGTATGGCTTTCCATTTGCATTTTTCTCTCTCTTCGCTTTCGGCATTATGAGACATCTCTATGACCATAACAAGCTGAAAAATGCCGCACAACAGCTCATGATAGAAAAGCAACAGGCCGAGCTGAACTATCTGAAGTCCCAAACCAACCCGCATTTCCTGTTCAATACACTCAACAATATCTACTCCCTGGCAAAAGACAAATCCGACCTTGCCCCCGAATCAATCCTTCGGTTGTCGAAAATTCTCCGGTACATGCTCTACGAAGCCGGCGGCGAATTTGTCGCCATTGAGCAGGAACTGAAGATTCTGGAAAACTACATTGCCCTCGAAACACTCCGCTACGACAACTCGGTGCTGATTACATTCAGCCACGACGTCGAAAGCCTGCGGCAGGCGGTACCGCCGCTCTTACTGATGCCGCTTGTGGAAAACGCGTTCAAGCATGGCATGGCTGAAACACGGCATAACCCGTTTGTCACCATACACCTGTCTATACGAAACCGACGGCTGGAATTTATCGTAAGGAATTCCATCGAGCCGGCCCCGGCGGAGCCGCCGGTGCGGGACCGAATCGGCCTTGCGAACCTGCGCCGGCAGTTGGATTTGCTCTACAGGGAATTCGATCTCTCGGTCTCGAAGTCGGAATCAGTATGCACCACCACGCTCACCATCAATCTTGCTACCCATGTCAATGATAACCTGCATCATCGTGGAAGATGAGCCACTAGCGGCAAAAATGCTCACCGGCTACATCGCCGATGTCCCGTTTCTTGAATTACGCGGGACGTTCAAGGACGCAGTCTATGCAAATGCCTATCTGCAGGAACACCCCGTGGATCTGATCTTCCTCGATCTGCACTTACCGAAAATGAAGGGATTCGCATTCCTGCGTTCACTGTCCCACCCCCCGTCCGTCATTGTCACCACGGCATATCATCATTACGCCGTTGAAGGGTTCAATCTGAATGTGACCGACTACCTGCTTAAACCGTTTGACTTCGGTCGCTTTATGGTTGCCGTAAACAAGGTCAAGGGTGCACTGCGTGAGCGAAGGCAGGCTGCGGAATGCAGGGAACCCAAAGATCATATCTTTTTGAGCGTAAAGAACAAAAAAGTAAAGGTTCCTTTTTCGGATATCCTGTATGTGGAGAGTCAGCGGGAGTATGTCCGGGTTGTCACCCAAATGAATGAATATGTATCAAAAATCAGTACGCGGGAGATTGAACGCATACTGCCCGGGCACCTTTTCAAGCGCATACACCGGTCCTTCATTATCTCCGTGAACAGAATCAGTTCATTCACCGCAGAAAAGGTTGAAGTCGGGGGAGTGTCCATTCCAGTAGGCCGTGCATACCGGTCCGTTATCGATGATTTCTGAATCGGTAGTCTGCACCGTAAAACGGTAGTGAAACCTGCAGCATGGCTCGCCGTACGACTCTCTGTCTTGCAACCGATCTCCCGACAACACTGCGCGCAGTCTGAAAACCGTTCAGTACGCCGAAGAGTCTCAAGAAATCATCCGGACAAACAATATGAAACGCTGCTTACTGTATATCGCACTCTGCGCAACGTTCGTGTCAGTTGCTCAGGCAGGTGAGCAACCGCTTCCGAAAGTAACGCATTACGGCCTGCATCTGCGCTTTCTTCTAAAGGAGCACCGCATTCATGCTGAAGCTGCAATCACCATCCGGAATACAACAAACTCCCCGAAGAAGGTACTTCCCTTTGTACTCTATAGGCTGCTTCAGGTGGGGAGGGTAACAGACGTTGCCGGAAAACCGTTACGGTTTGAACAGAACATCCAACAGTTTGCCGACGAACCTTCGCTGCAAGCTGCTTTGCTGTCCGTCAAGCTCCCACACTTCTTGCAACCGAATGACACCGCAACAATTATAGTCACCTATGAAGGGTTCATCTTCGGATATCCCGAAGTCATGGCGTACGTGCGGGAGAGAATCGATGAAACCTACGCTCTCTTCCGTCCTGATGCCTTTGCCTACCCGATGCTGGCCTACGCCTCGTTCAGCAGTATTCTTGCCGCGTACGACACGAAGTATACATACGAAATCCGTGCTACAGTACCGCAAGGCTATTCAGCGATCTGCGGGGGAAAGATGGTGGAGAAGCGCCCCGCGGAGCCGGGGCATACGCTGTTCGTGTTCAGGAACAGCATCCCGACATGGAGAATTGACCTTGCCGTTGCCCGCTTCTCTGTTCTGACTGATAGTGCCGGCGACCTTTTCGTGTATTACCTACCCGAGGACAGTGCAGGCGCTGCACGCGTGCTGCATGCCTCACAACAGGCGGTCATACTGTACGGTGAAATGTTCGGCTTGCCGCGACGTTACCGGGGATACACGATCATCGAAATTCCGGACGGCTGGGGATCACAGGCAGGGGACGCGTATCTTCTGCAGGCGGCCACAGCGTTTAAGGACAGCACGAGAGTCGGAGAAGTCTATCATGAGATCGCACACACATGGAATACCGCGCCGGCCGCTGCCGTCAAACGCTGTCGCTATTTTGACGAGGCGTTCGCATCCTATTTTGAAGCACTTGCGATTCGGTCGTTTGAAGGGGAAGAGAGATTTTTGGAAGATATGGAACGAAGCCGCACACTCTTTACACAATGGGCTGGCTATGACCGTAGAGTATTCGATACTCCGATCGCTGAATATGGCGCCAAGGAACTCGGCCGGCATTCGTACACAAAGGGTGCATGGTCGCTCTTTGTCCTCAACCGGGTTGTCGGTGACAAGACATTTGCCCGTATCATACAAGCCATGCTGGAGGACTCCCGTTCCACAGGGATCGACTTCAAGACATTTCAACAATTGTGCGAGCGAACCGCGGGAAGAGACCTGAAGCCATTTTTCGACGAATGGATTTTCGGATCGGAGTCCTCCAGACTACTCGTGGATGGCATTCCGATTGCTGACATTGTCATGAGGTACTAAACGTTGTATCTGTCTGCATGAGCGAGATAGAGAATCGGGAGGAGCACTTCTTCGAAACAAGCTCCTCACTCTCGTTCCGTCAGGCCCAAATGGAGCCCGAGAACAATCAGAGAACTCCCGGAAACGCGATGAAGCAGCAATACACAACGGGGCCTGTTATTCAGCCACCGGGTAATTGAACCGGCGAAGCAAGCCACGACGATAAGAAAACCGAGCCCGAAGAGAGCGAACAGCATGCCAAAAATGAACATTTGAAGTGGCTGGCTTCCTCCGGTATCACTCACAAACTGAGGCAGAAAAGAAAGAAAGAAGAATCCAATTTTGGGATTGAGCACGTTCGAGATCATTCCTTGTACGAAAACCACTCCGGAAGATACGGAGTGAAGTTTCATATCCGGAGTGTAACCGTTGTTTTCGGTCCAAGCCCTCACCCCGAGCCACACCAGATACACGCTACCCGCATACTTGACTACACTGAAAGCAAGCGATGATGTCTGAAGAATCAGTGTCAACCCGGCCGCCGCCGCCATCGTATGTATGAAAATCCCACAAACGACTCCTGCAGCGGAAAACATCCCGGCCCTTGCGCCGAGCGCCATGCCTCGTGATATGACGTACAGCGTATCCGGACCCGGCATGAGAATCAACCCCCACGACGCCGCGACAAACAACAAAAGCGTTTCTGATTCGATCATCGGTCCTTCCATTCGTGTGAACTCTCTCTTATCCCGAATATGCGCTCCACTGCCGGAATCGGATTCCTGACAAATTACGATGACTCCTGCGATCGATGGTTGACAGATTCCGGGTGTGCGTAGGCCCGCATGTTGAATCTACAGGCGCCAAAGCGGTGAAACATGCGCGTAAGAATTCCAACGGAACCAACTCCCCAACGTGGCCAAGTACCGTGCAACGTTTTTCCCTTCCTCGGATTATACTAGAGAAGAAAGAAAGATGACTCAGCTTGAATGAAGAAACGCTGCTGAAGGATATCCAACGTGATCCCCGCAGATTTGAGGAGGTATACAATGCCTTTTACAAACACATTTTCGGGTACGCCTTCAGACGAACAACAGACTATGACGCAGCAAAGGACATTGCCGCGGAGACATTTCTCAAGGCATATGTCAGTATTGCCCGGTTTCGCTGGCGCAACATTTCCATTCTGCACTGGCTCTACAGGATTGCAACCAACGAGATGCACAAATACTTCAACCGCCGCAAGTATACACCGCAAGCAATCGCTAGGATACAGGAAGAGTATGGCATCGAAATAACAGACTACGCCAACGCAGAGACCGAGAAGATTCAGTTGGAAGAAGACCTTCAGCGCCATAAGGACTTCGTAACAATCAACGCCCTCATGAAAGGGCTCGATACAAAGTACCAAGAGGTGCTCACACTCAGGTTCTATGAACACAAATCAATCGAGGAGATTGCTGCCATCCTGGGCAAGAAACCCGGCACAGTCAAGTCTCTTCTTTCACGAGGCATTGCCGGATTGAAACAACAATATGGGGCACGACACAATGAAACATGAGGATATTGAAAAGCTGCTCGGCGCAATAGATCCGCCGGAGCCGGACAAGATAACACATCACGAAGACCTGAAGATTCCGCTTCTTCGCTACAAGCGCTCCTCCAAAGTAGGCCTACTGCTGCTAATCCTGCCCGCGATTGTCGCACTTACCTCTATTCTTAGGCGAGAACTCGGTATCTCCGTCTCTTTTTTTAAGGACATGACGCGTGCCCTTGCCGCTATTGACGGCCATCCGGTACTCAGTATTATCATCCCCCTTATCGCCATTGGCCTTCCATGTACAGCAATGGTAATCAACCTGTTGTCATTTGCTCATTGTGATGTCGCGAGGGAACAAAAAGAGATGCTCATCACTTTGAAATACCGTCCGGTGAACATCGCCATCGTTGTGTTGTCGTTTGCGATCCTCGTTTTCTTTTTCATGCCGGACGCGTTGACATTTTGATGATGAGTCAACAGCCCACAGGGCTCTGATACAAGGGGGGAGTCCGCCGCCGAAACAGAATATCAATTCTCTATTTGATCAGGAATACGTCATGCATAATGCAACAATCATGGTCCTCTGCGCTCTTGCTCATGTTTTCGTTCTGTCTGGTCCACAAGGGATTGCCCGGCAGGGCAATACGAAACAACTGAGCGACGCATTCGACAAACTGCTTTCGGAACAATTCAAGCCGGGTGAACCTGGCGTTGCTGTTGTCATTGCACGGGGTGACAATGTCATATATAGAAAAGCATTCGGCATGGCCAATCTAGAGCTGAATGTCCCCATGCAGCACGGGAGTGTCTTCAGGATCGGCTCAATCACAAAGCAATTCACGGCCGTTGCAATATTGCAACTGGTCGAACGGGGAAAATTGAGCTTGAACGATGAGATCACCAGGTTCATTCCGGACTATCCCACGCAAGGATATAGAATCACCATCGAGCACCTGTTGACACATACCTCCGGTATTCGGAACTATTCCGGCATCAAGGACACAGCGAGGAAGCTGACCGGCGATGTCGCACCCGTGGAGGTGATTGAGCACTTCAAACACCACCCGATGCGCTTTGCACCGGGCACCAAATGGGAATACAGTAATTCAGGGTATTTCCTCCTGGGCTACATCATCGAAATCATTACCGGAAAAACCTACGGGGATTATCTCGACGAGAACATCTTCAAGCCGCTCGGCATGGCCGGTTCACTCTACACCGCCGACAGACGGCTCATCAAGAACCGAGCTGCCGGCTACTCGAAGGGCGATCACGGTTTTGAGAACGCCGCCTACATCAGTCTTTCCGCACCGTACGCTGCAGGCGGAATACAATCAACAGTGGGGGATCTGTTGACGTGGAACCGGGCAGTCCATTCTTTGAAGCTCATCTCGAAAGATGCGCTACGGAAGGCGCTCTCCAGACATCAACTCTCCGATGGAACCGAAACCCAGTACGGGTACGGTTGGCGCTTTGGATATATACGCGAAAGCCCAAGCATCTGGCACGGAGGCCTCATCAACGGCTTCATCACCATGTCAATGTATCTGCCGCAAGAGGATGTGTTTGTAGCGGTCTTCTCCAATTGCGATTGCAACTCTCCTGAAGATATTACGGCAAAGCTCGCAGCGCATGCTATTGGCAAACCGTACGAGTTCATAGAAGTTCCGGTGGACAGTACCCGCCTTGCACAGTATGCCGGCGTTTATGAAAACGGAAAGGGTCAGCAAAGGGTCATTACCGTTTCTGACAACCGGTTGTATTCCCAGCGAGGCAGGGGGCCAACTTCCCTCATCAAGGCATATGAACCGGACAAATTCTTTGTCGCTGACAACGTGATGGTGACAATGGAATTTGCCAGAACCCCGGGCGGCACGATCTCATCACTGATCGTCCGAAGCCGCGTTGCAAACGACACATGGGTCAGAACCGACAAACCAATTCCCAGCGGTGATGGAATCCAGCTGGACGACACGGTAAAGGCACTGTACCTCGGCGAATACGAAATAACGCCGGAGCTGACGTTCGTTGTCACCATCGAGAAAAGCAGATTGTTCGTCCAAGCGACGGGACAAGAGAAGTTTGAGATCTTTGCCGGTACAGAATCTAAGTTCTTTAC
Organism: uncultured Chitinophagales bacterium; assembly: GCA_964495695.1. GTDB lineage: Bacteria > Bacteroidota > Ignavibacteria > UBA10030 > UBA6906 > CAADGV01. Next base: position 10,656 of record CAZBWR010000024.1, read on the forward strand.
GAAGGTGAACGATGCACAGATAGAATTCATCCGGGATGAATCGGGCAAGGTGTCAAAAGCAACAATCGCGCAAGCCGGACGAACAACCGATGCCAGGAAAATACGGTGAGCATCGACGATTCTCTTTCTCGGTCATAATATGTCTCCGATCCCAGCGGTCGACTACAAGTTTCAGCAGTTTAATGCAAGCAATCTGGCGAGTAGGGTATTTCCGTATCAGTTGAAAGCAGTAGTTTTGTGCGGACATGGAAGCTTGTTAATAGATGTAAGAAATTTGGCACGTAGGGACGTTCAATTGAACCTCCTATGATAGGATGTTTTTCAACCGTTCATTCACAGACGACGTTGTAACTGAGATTCCTTCTCAGCGGCAGCGCCGTTACGTTTTCTTTCTGGCAGCGAATGTCATGGCAAATTCGTCTGGCGAGACCATCGCTGATGGTCTGGATAAGCTCACGTTGGAGAGCGGCACCACGCCAGGAGATGAGATCATTTTGTGTGTTTGCAGAAACCTCAAACCGAAATCTCGATAACTACTACAAGCTCGTCCACCCAACATGGGTCCGAATTTGATACTGTTGGGGGCACACAACTTACAGCTGCGCAGTTTCCATCTGCTAACTCTCTTTCCACGGGAGAGGTGTTCATATCAACCCTCATCTTCCCATGAGGCACATCCGAAATGCGCTAGTTTCTCATCCCTCACGCCACCACCTGATTCTATTTTATCAACACAAGTCTCTTCGTAGCGCCGAATTGTCCTGCATTGAGACGATACAGGTAAACTCCGCCAGCAAGGCCAATGCCATCAAACCTCACTGACTTGGATCCCGCCTCCTGCACCTCATCCACCACCGTCGCTACTTCACGACCGAGAAGGTCAAACACCTTCAGCGTTACATGACTGGAATTCGGCCCGCCTGCCAGCGATGCGGGGATTTCATAATTGATAGTTGTCGTCGGATTGAACGGGTTGGGATAGTTCTGATGCAAGAGGAATTGGAACGGCGCTGCCGCGTTCACGCTCGTCGTTGATGTAACGTTGATTGGCTCCGTATAGTGTGTTGTTCCATCCAAATCAACTTGTTTCAAGCGATATTGCGACTGCGAACCGGAGACATTGCTGTGCGTGAATGAGTAGTTTTGCGGGGTGTTTGTAGTCCCATGACCCGGAACAAAGCTATTGTGCACATCGGACCACTCGACTGTTCCATGACTTCGCGTCTGGACATAGAATCCGTAGTTGTTCACTTCCGAGATTGTGCGCCAGTTGAGTCGCACGCCATTTTGGACGAGCGATCCCGTGAAGGATGCGAGTTGAACCGGCAACGCAGCTGTCAAAAGAACCTTCAGCGCGATATCTCCGCTGAACGAGGGGGTTGCGAGCGTCTTGTTCCCGCCACTATGAGGAAACGACTCCGACGATAACACTGAGCCGCTCGTTGTGCTCATCCATATTGCAGTGTAGCCGCTTGATGCAGGCAGATTCAGCGTGAGGTTCCCTGTGCTTCCACCGTAAATGTACACTCCATATGCCTGTCCATGTTGAGCAAGTGCCAACGCACTACCGCCGTTCGGCACGCTAACGATACAGGACGCGTTCGGTTGCATTGAAATAAAAGGTAGAGAGCTGACGAACGCTCTGCAGTATCCCAATTGCGCCCTTGCTGCGGCGCTTCCCCAACTGGTTCTGCCCCATTGGATGGCCAACTCGGTTCCATTGCCGCTCCAATGACCATTCTGGAAACTCGGATCAAGGTGGTTGAATACGCCGCCGCCGGCCATTATCCACTTCCAACCATAACTTCTCACAGCATAATCATCATACCAGGGGAAATCCCAATCCTCATCCAGGCTGAGTACTTTGTTTAGGCCCTGGTTGTTTTGTGCCTGGGTGTAGTTTCCATAATGGACGGTGTAGATGGAGATATTCGGAATGGCGGAAATTGTCGGACACGTTGAGCAAATGTTCCGGGCTATCAGGTGCTTGTAGGTGAAGTTGCTTTCTTGTTGGACAATACGATTGGTGATATTCACCTGCCACTGTTCGCTCACTTCGAACGGTCCGGAGAGATAAGGCTCATTGCACACCTGATACCAGAAGTTATCATAATTCTCAAGCTCTGCTACGAATTTGTCAACCATTGAATAGGCGAAGTTCATGGCGTTTGTGTTTGCGGGGTTGAAGAATTCAGACTGCGGGTAGTTAATGCCGTTTATGTTATTGTTGCCATTGAAGGGTGCGTACTGAAAAGCGCCGTTGAAGAGTGGACAGAAGAGTGTAATCTCGACGATAATTCCGCGGTTGGCTGCTTCCGTCAAAAAACTTTTGAGCCGGCTGAAGTATGCCGTGTCCCACCGGCTAAGATCGAACTTGTTGCCGCCGCCTGCGAAACCCGGCGTTGAACTGCGCGCCCATGGCGTCATCAGCCGGCCCGGCGCCGGACTGAGTGTATTGTTCGGACACCAGAAATCCTCATCCTCGATGTAGAGTCCCGTAAAGACTCGCGTCATGTTCAGTCCTTTGGACTGCAGTTCATTGAGATAGGCAGTATGGTCTGCATCGGCATTGCAAATTGCGCCGTAGTGTTCTGCGGATGTTACGAGTACCATCGGATTGCCGCGCCATTCGAAATAGCGATTGTTTTGGGGGTGCAGCTTTATCGGTTCCGGATTACCGTACGCCGTCAGGCTGAAGGCGGTGACAATTACGCCAATGAACAATGTTCGTACGCTCATATTTCCCTCTAACTGTCTTTGAGTGAAAATGAATTGCAGGGTAATCAACATCTGACACACATGTCCCACGAGTTGTTTATACCGATATTGCCAGCGTTTGCTTTATCCCCAATGTGGTTCACCGGCTGAATACCCGGCTATTCATACCAGATTGACACAACTGTAATGCTCGGCTCGAGAGAGCCACCGCAACTTGACTGTTTTATATCAACAATCTTGATATCGGGATTTGCCTGAAGCCAGGAGTTGATCTCATCCTCAAGGATTTGTTTTGATGGACCCCTCTTGCGAGTGAAAAAAGTATTTCCTTGTACTTTGAAAATCTTGGTCCTCACGATTACTCCTCCCTTATTTCTCTTATTAGTTAGAATGCATACTTTCGTCAACGGCGGGGGAATCTGACGTCGGCCCAATCACTCAACACAGGTAAAGAGTCTCGGGTCTTTCGTCCTCAGAAGCATTTGTCCTTATTGCACCGACCATATATAACTAAGGATATTTGTCGCTAAGGGCAAATCCTATGAGGTTATCAGAGGCAGAAACTCTGCATCCCCACAGTCTACTTGTTCATATCTGTCTTACCAATTGAAGCCCTCAAACGCTTGTGCTCCATATGCCAAAGACTTCACCGGATCAGTGCTGCCCACGAGCGCTTGACAATGCAACGGCTTTTCGCCTCATTTTTCCATGTTGTATGACCTCTATTCACTATCCAGAATAAAGACACAATGCCGGTAGACAAGAAAGCCCTTGAGGACAGCGTCCTGGTGGCGCTGATCGTGGTGGGACTTGTTGGCTGTTCCTATTTCTACTTTCAGGATGGCGGCAAGCCGCTGAGTTCGTTCTTCGCTTCTTTCGCACTCTCGTGTGTTGTGTACAGGTTTCTCGGAGGGATTGCGCAGGGAACGAGCTTCGGCATGGGTTTCCTGAAGCTCGGCGGATCGGCCGCGTTTATACTCGGATGCATCTGGTTTCTGAATACCCAGGTGTTTGTTCCACGGGACAATATCCTTGTTTCCATGCCGCATCAAACACGGTGGTATCCTGTCCGGATGGATACAGGGAGTCCCGACACCGTGATTGTGCTGAACGAAGCAGGTGTGCAGGATTCGTTCTTCATCTCCACCCGGGACTTCGAGAATCTGAGGAACAATGAGTTCAAGCTGGTTCACCAGCAGGGAGACAGGTTTCAGATCAAGAACGGCAGTTATGTACTCGGGTTTGCGACATGGACTGCACACACAAAACCCGAGCGCATACATGAGCCGGATATCTTCACGCTGTATCCGTTCGGCGACCCGCGCGAGTTCCGCTCAACGAAGTATCCATTCACGATTTCCGTTGAGGGAGGTCACTTCAATGTCCGCAGGAAGGATACCGGTGATCCGGCCTGCGATGATTGCTCGGACCGCGAAGTTGTGCGCAAAAAGCATGTCTTTTTCGAGATGGATGGCAGGCAGTACTTGTGTTTTGTGTTGCAGGCAAACCATCAGGTGGAACCCGAGCGGTGGTATTCCCAATATCTCGTCGGCAGGCTGGTATACAAGGATTGAACACGCGCTGGCTGATGGAACCGGGTCGTTGCGATTGAGTGTGTGTTCAATTTCTGGAGTGGCACGTGTCCCCGGATTGTCGGGGCTTGAATTCATTGGAGAAGCGCAACTGTGAATTTTTCGACAATCACACTTCTACATACTCTCTTTTTTCTTGTTGCAGGCTGCTCGGGACCCTCCCGTCTTACTGTTATTCATCTGAAACAGGCAGCTTATCAGATACCGGGTCTCGGAGCCGTCACATTCACAGATGGATCGTACTATCCCGAGCCAAGCGACGCTGCGAGCCGGGGAATTAAGCGGATAGGCCTTGTCGACCTTGCTGCATTTGGCGACCTCAATGACGATGCTATTGACGATGCAGTCACGTTTGTCGCCAGGTATGGCCACAACTCTGAAATCTATTTATCGCTGGAGGTATTTCTCAACGAGAACGGCTCGCCGTTACATACAGCGAGCTACCTTCTTGGCGATCGTGTTGCAATTGATCATGTCGAAATAACCGACGGACTCATCAAGCTCAATATCATCGTGCAGGGCCCCGGCGATGCAATCTGTTGTCCGACGTTGCATGTCAGCAAAGTGCTCCGGCTCCATGACGGAGAACTTGAGGAAATCAATCCTCTATCCCAATGATACTGCGTCGTACCTTTTCCGCTTCCTCCAACCTCTCCCTGTACCTCACATTCGGCGGATATGCTCTGGCAATAGCATGGCCCTCCTTCACAAGCAGTTCATTCACCATTGTGCTGTCAGCCAAATACACATAGCAGAGGAGTCTTCCGTACCTGTCCCGGTGTCTTCTGTCGTATTCAAGACGCACCATTGTGCCTTTGGGCAACAATTCTGTCAGGAATGCGCTTGCGGCACGCCCCTTGGCGACAAGCTCGGCTTCAGACTCACCCGTTCTCCCGGCATCATATCGTACCTTGTCGTTGTGATATGATTCCGGGGCATCAATACCAATCAACCTGATACTTTCCTCCCGACCATTCACTAACGCCACGAAAGTATCTCCGTCTTTTACCCGAACAATCGTAGCGTCGGTGTCCTCCTGTGCGGCATGGCACCCGGCCGTCACCAGCACGAACAGCATCAACAGCGTAACTCTTTTACTTACTATCCACATGTTTGTTCCATTGTAGTTCAGTTGGGAGTAAGACACCTTTCCTCTTGTCATGTCGACCAGACGCGACACATCTCTCTTGCATAGCGCGCACATGCTCGTTTCAGAAATCATGAAAACCGGAAATGTCACTCTCCGGCTACCACCGCCTCCGCTTCCATCTCCACGAGATACTCATCGCCAACCAGGTCGGCACGGACGAGTGTGTTGGCGGGGAGGATGTTGTGAAACCGTTGTCCATGAACCCGGGCGGCTGCTTCCCAATCGTTCATGTTTCTGACATAGATACGTGTGCGCACGACATCTTCGAGTTTACTGCCGAGTGACTGCAGCGCGCCTTCGATCTTGTCAATGATGAAATGAGTTTGCGCCGTCACGTCGTTTCCCCCGATTGCGCGGCTGCCGTGTGTGGCGGTTGTTCCGGAAATCGTAATGCGGTTGCCGGTGCGCATGGCTCTGCAGAAGCCGCCGATCTGCTCCCACTCGGTTCCGCTAAGGACGCGTGTGCGACCGTTTGAGGCAGGTTGTGTGATATACGGAGGAGGCATAGTTTCAAGATGATGACTCAAGTCACCTGAGGCCGTGAGGTACGGAGGTTTGCGGTATTCGTCCCCGCAATCACCGGGGATAGGTGAAAGACCTGCAACGGCTTCGGTCAACGCCCTCCGGCTTTCATCATCCAGGTTCAGGGAAAGAAGCTTGACGTTGTCCTCAAGATGTTCGCCTTGTCCCAACCGAGCTCCGATAATAATCCCGCCAACTGCGGTTTGATCGAGAATGAACCGGCTCGCCACGTTTGCCATCGGCGCTTTGTGTTGTCCGGCAATTTTGTTCAAGACCCGCAACAGATGCTGGAATTTCTCCCAGTCCCCGGCGGCTTCAATAAATCTCCTGTACTTCATCCGCGACCATGTTCCCGTGTTGTCAGGAGGCGTATCAGGTTTGCCGAGCCACTGCTCAGTGAGCAATCCACCCGCGAGTGTGCCGTATGCAAGCAATGTCACGCCATGTTGGCTGCAGAGGCCGGACATCTCCCCGGCGGCTCGCTGATCGATCAATGAAAAGGAAACCTGATTCGAAACAACCGCAATGTTGCTGTGCAGGACAATCCTGAGATGGGTAGTATCGAAGTTCGTCAATCCAAGGTGACGAATTAACCCTTCCTCTTTCAATTCTTGCAACCAGAAGAGACAGTCGAGCCAGACAGGGTCTGCGTAGTTCCATGCGTGGAACTGCATCACGTCTATGCAGTCGACGTGTATGCGTTCCATTGAGCGTTGGACTGCTGCCCGAACGTCCCCGCGGGTCACGGGACCCGGCTTCGGAACCCATTTCGTGAGGAACTGAGCTTTACCGATTCCGTTCCGCTTCACGAACGCTCCGGCAATATCTTCAGCCGATCCGTAGTGATCTGCCATGTCGAATGTCGTCAAGCCGGCATCGACGTAACGCGCCATCTCATCCGCGGCTGCATCCGCGTTCACGCGTGTGCCGTTGCGCTCCATATCGGCAATTTGCCACATACCTGTAACGATACGGGAGATACTGAACCCGGGAGCCAGTTCATGCCGCTCTGTCTTGGTCATACGCATCATTCGGGTGGAAGGCGTTTGAAACGGGATTCAATGTCCACGCCGCTCAAGCGGAGTTTCCTCATCTCACGGAAATAGATAATGCTCGCAATGGCCATGACGATGAGCCATACAGGAGTCGAACGGAAATACCATGCAGTCACGGGTGATGAGAGGTCTTTCCAGAGGTGGACGATCAGAAATCCTGTGAGGAGAACTATTCCTCCCATTGCGAGGATGTTTCTCAGTCGTTGGGAAGCAAATACGCGGACTTCCCCCGCCAGCTCCGGGTTGCGACGCGGCAATGCTATCACCGATACACACATCAGCAGAAAGTTGACGAGCATAGACATGACCAAGATATCAACCCCGAGAAAAAAGTCCCCCGCAAGGTGGCTTCCGATAATTCCCACGGACGCCATGAAGCCACTTAAGATGATCGCAATGTACGGTGTGCGATGGCGCCGGTGCAGTGTCGTGACGCGTGAGGGAAAGATGCCATCTTCCGCCCAGGCAAACATCAGGCGGGAGACGGCGAGGATCATTGCGGGAAGATCATTGATCAGTGCCACTGCTGCCCCCGCAACGATGGCGATCGTCCAGCCGGCAGGAAGCAACGCGCCGAGCAGTCCCGGAGCTGTCAAATCTCGCTGTGCGGATTCGGAAGCGATGTATTGCCATGGAACGGTATTGTACACTGCCGCCGTAAACAGAATATAAAACGTGCCGACGCCGATGACGGCAATAGCGATGGCAAGAGGCATATTACGTCCCGGATTCTTCGCTTCGCCTCCCGCCTGGGCAATTGAGTCGAACCCGATGAAGCTGGAGAACAGAACCGCCGAGGCAGACAGGAAAACGAAGAAGCTGAATCCCCCTTGCGATTCACTCTGCGCAATTGTTTCTGCCGCTGCCGGGACGGCTGCGATGAACTCTTCCTGGGAGAATGCGAACCCGGCAAAGATGACGACCGACCCAAGGAGGAACATCAGAATCATCAGGGGAATAAGCGTCCGCTCATAAAGGCGCAACCCCCTGATGTTCACGGCAACGAAAGTCCAGAGAAAGAAAAGCGCGATTGCAACACGGGCAAATGGTTCATCCAGACTCTGCGCAAGTCCTGTCCAACCGGCTGCGAGTGCTGTGTCGCGGAGGAATGGCACGATAACGTAGGACACGACTCCGATGGCAATCGAGAGTCCGAACCATTGTGAGAAGCTGGCAATGAAACCGAGGTACGGGCTGATGGCCCGGCTTGCGTACACATAACTTCCGCCTGCACGGGGCATTGCGGAGGCAAGCACAGCGTACGCGAGGGCTGCGAGAAGAGCGGGAGCCCAGGCAAACAAGTACGCAGAGAGAACATGCGGGCCGATGCCCGGGACATTTCGCTGGATGGTGAAAGGGATGATGTTGATTGCCGCCCCCAGCATCGAGCAGATGCCGGTTGCTGCGAGCCCCAGCAGGCCTAGTTCACGTACAAGGCCGCTCTTGTTGCCAGCCGGACGTTCATTGTGATCAGAAGACACGGGAAATCAGGAATGATGAAATTGGGTAAGTTTGATGGAACAAGTTACTTGCAAGGAATGTGATTGTCAAGGAGGATTCGTTCGACCATCTGCAACTCACCTTGAATAGCAAAACCTCTACCACTGGATGCCCCGACTTTTTGTTATATTGATGCAAACAAATTTTCCACAACCGTTACCTGTTACCCACGTGACCGTTAGATCATACCTGTTTGTATCGGCCGTTGCAACCCTATTTGCAATCCCGGCACCCCAAGCCAAAGGCAACGAGACCCTCCGTTCGAAGATCGCCCAAATGATTATGATCGGGTTCGATGGAACAACGCTTCCGGAGAGCGTACGTGTTGACCTTGCGACGAGAAACCTTGGCGGTGTGATCTTTCTTCGTCGCAATTGCGTTTCTCCAACGCAGATGCTTCAGCTTACCTCGTCGGTCAAACTGAATGCCCAAATGCCACCATTCATCGCTGTCGATCAAGAAGGAGGGGTTGTTGCCCGCCTGAACCACACGAACGGATACGACTCAACGTATTCTGCATTCAGGCTCGGGACGGTATTCAACTCTGTGGACTCAACACACCGGCAGGCGGATAGGATGGGAGCGTGGCTCCGAACGGCAGGGTTTACGACGAATCTGGCGCCCGTCGTTGATGTGAACGTCAATCCGCAGAGTCCGGCCATAGGATTTCTCGGGAGGAGCTTCTCGTCCAATCCGCAAACGGTCAGTCTGCACGCGCAGGCATACGTCAACGGCTTTCATACGCACGGTATCATGGCGGCGTTGAAGCATTTTCCGGGGCACGGTAGCGCAGGAACTGATTCCCATCTCCAGCTTCCCGACATCACGCAAACATGGACAGACGCCGAGCTCGTTCCATACCGTACTCTGATCGCTTCGCAATCCGCGGACATGGTGATGATTGGACACTTGTACAATGCGCGCATTGACTCGGTGTATCCGTCGTCCCTTTCGGTCCGCACCATTAAGGGGTTGCTCCGCGACTCGCTCGGGTATAACGGCGTCGTGATATCGGATGATCTCTTTTCAATGCGGGCAATTACAGACAGGTACAGCTACGGCATGGCGGCAATTCTCGCAATCAACGCGGGCACTGATATCCTGTTGTATGTGGGGAACACGCTGAGGGGGTCTTCGTTGCTTCGGCAAATGGTGGACACAATAGAGACGAATGTGATGGCAGGAGTGATTGCCGCAAGCCGTATCGATTCAGCATATGCAAGGATTCAACGACTCAAGACGCGTTTCGCGTTGAGCGGCGGGCCGCTTGCTGGTTTCCCCGGTATTCCGGAAAAGGTTCATCTGTGGCAGAACTATCCCAACCCCTTCAATCCTGTCACCACCATACAATACAGTCTCCCTTCAGGTGCGTACGTCTCGCTCAGAGTTTTCGATGTGCTCGGCTCCGAAGTTGCGACACTCGTGGATGGCTTCGAAGAGGCGGGAATGAAGTCTGTTGAGTTCAATGCCTCCGGATTGGCAAGCGGGGTGTATTTCTACAGGCTTCAAGCCGCGGGCAATGACGGCCCCGCGGCTCATATGTCGACGCGGAAACTCATGCTTCTGAGGTAAGTCCCACTTGGTATCATTGTCATTCACCGCGAAAGTATGAGTTTGCGGGAATGATGTTCCCTTCCTGTAGTAAGGCGATAGATGTACACACCACTTGCCATGCCCGTCGCATCGAATCTTGTTCTGTACAGCCTTCCTTCTTCCGCCATACCATCGAAGAGTGTTAGAACATGCTGTCCGAGAATCGTGTACACTGCGAGTTGTGTCTGTCCCGTTTCGCCGACCGAGAAGCCGATCTGTGTTACCGGATTGAACGGATTCGGGTAATTCTGCATCAGCGTGGACTGACGGGGCGATGTTGGTCCGGCCGCAACCGAAGTCGATGACGTACTGATGCCAAGATAATCTGCTATACCGCGCAGCAACGCATACGCAGTCGAGTCGAATCCTCCCGCAGATGCGCAATTCTTATCTTCGTACGTCAACGCGAGCGTAGCCTCCCGGTGATTATACCAGAACCAGCTTTCTGGATAGTAAGTCGGCGCGCTTCCGTTCCAGCTTACAAAATATGTGTACGGCTCGATTCCTCCCGGAAAATGGGTTCGCACCGATCCGATATACTGCTGCTGTAAAGTTGCAAACAATGCCGACGTGCCGGACTCGGCGTGGTACACAAAGAACCGCCTGCAAGCGAGTGCCGAATGCATGTTCAGCGCTACCTTGATCGGATGCTGACTCGCCATGAACTGAGTAAAAACACGTCTGAGGACTTGCACTTCCGGTTGTCCCGGCACAGCCGCCCAATTGCTTTCAAGGTCAACACCATTTGCGTTCTGCCGGGGAAGCCGCAGTTCCACGCCGTCCGGATTGTACATTGGCATGATGTTGAAGATGCAGCTGTCACGAAGCAGCCTTGCCAACGGGGATTCGCCCAGAAGAATCTTGATGACTTCGTTCGTAACCCATGTTCCCTGGACCTCATTCGGGTGAGTCCGGGCATGGATCCAGACTCGGCGCTTCGACGGGGCAGCCGCACCGTTCTGAATTGTGAGCATATACAAGGCACGGTTCTGGACGGATGCTCCTACCGAATCGATCTGCACATAAGGGCTCCACGACCATTGCCCGAGGTCGGCCTTCAACGAGTCATAGCCATATCCCCAATTCATCATTGAGGCCGTAATGTACTCGTCCGATGTGGTGTCCGGATATCCGCATGGGTCATTGAAAGTGAGGCGCGTCTGCGACCATACGTCCGGTTGGATTGCGGCCGCCATCAACAGCAGAAAAACTAAGGTCATAAGATTCGTAGAGGAAGATCCACTTATACTCATATCGTACCGGGTTATTGTATTGAGTTCGGGAGATTACAGGTGATTGGGGAAAAGAACGGGGCGGCAGGGAGGACTGTCCCGACTGACGACAAGATACCGCCAATCGGGAGGAGAATCAACAATCTGCTGTGTCCATTTCGTCCACTATTTGGTATCTTGGCAGAGTAGAATCCGAAATCAACACTATGAAACTCAAATCACTTTCCGACCTGAAGTCCCTGCTGCCCGAAGGGGACAAGCATGAAACTGCCCGTCCCATGACGGGACATGATGGCAAGGGGAAGACGGTACGCATCTCGCTTGACACAAAAGGAAGAAAGGGGAAATCGGTCACGCTTATTTCGGGACTTCAGCACAACCCGGACACGATGAAGGAGATTGCCCGTGTGCTAAAAGAGCATTGCGGTGCCGGCGGGACGGTAAAGGCCGGGACCATTGAATTGCAGGGGGATCAACGGGGGCGTGCGGCCGATAAGCTGGTAAGGATGAACTATACCGTCAAGCAAGCTTAGGAACGTCACAATTCACTTGACTTCCAGGTCCCGCTGAAGTATAATCATCGCAGCATGATTCAGTAACTCTCGACGAGGTCTGCCATGAAAGGTGAGACTGAAAGCGGGTTCTTGATTCTTGCCGATCTTTCCGGTTACACTTCGTTCATGGCAAAGTCCGAACTCGACCACTCGCAGGCGATTGTCCGCGAAATACTCGAACTGGTCATCGGCCAACTTTCGCCGTTCTTTAAGCTGGTGGAGGTTGAAGGGGATGCCCTCTTCGTGTATGCCCCGGCCGTTGCAGTGCGGCGGGGTGAAACTGTTCTTGAGTTGATCGAGTCCACCTACGTTCAATTCAAGAACCGCCTTACTTCCCTCAAGCGACAAACTACCTGCGGCTGTATCGCCTGCAACATGATTCAATCCCTGGACCTGAAATTCTTTGTTCACTTCGGCACGTACGTTCCCCAGAAGATCGCCGGCAAATTCAAACTCATCGGCTCGGATGTGAACCTTGTTCACAGGTTAGCCAAGAACCATATCACTGAAGCTACCGGTTGGAATGGATACGTTCTGTTCTCTGATGCTGCGCTGAAGCAGCTTGGCGTGCATCCGGCGGCGTGTTACACGTCCACCGAACGGTATGAACATCTGGGCGATGTAACAACACATACCCTTGATCTTCAGGCACGATATGACTCGTTGGTTGATGCACGGCGGACACTTATCACCGCTGCCGAAGCTGATGTCGTAAAGTCAACATTCTTCCCTTGTCCACCTCCTGTATTGTGGGAATGGCTCAATGATCCGCACAAGCGGACGTTATGGATGGAGGGAGCCACATGGACTGCATTGTCGAGGCCGTCCGGCCGGACGGGACCCGGCTCGAAGAATCACTGTGCCCACGGTAAGTCGGTCAGTATCGAGGAGATCGTCGACTGGCGGCCCTTCGAGTATGTTTCCACTGTAGTGCGGGAAGGCCCGATGACGATTCGCGAAACAATGATCCTCGAACCGGCAAATGAAGGAACGAATCTGGCTCATCATATCCGGTTGGAAATGCCCCTTCCCAGGTTTCTCATCAGGCCCGTTGCACTTTTTGTCGTGAGTAAGGTGATGAAGGTGGACGAATGCTGGGGAAGAATCCAATCGCTTTTGCAGGA
>CAZBWR010000024.1:23795-44742 GCA_964495695.1 uncultured Chitinophagales bacterium
GAGTTGCTTGACCGCATACCGGCAACGCAGTATATTATCTTCGTCGTGATTTAACAGCTACTTGCCGCGACGTTAAACAAAGCGCTAAAGGCGATCAAGAGGATTGTTCGGAGAACCCTCGTCTGCCTGTGCGGACGAGGGTTTTTTGTTTTCTTGAGCGCCGTCATTCATACATCAATACCATCGGAGGCAACAATGATTGTCGGTCTGCAAAAGCCACTCGATCCATTCGTCTGGAGGGTTGATACATCCGGCACCTGGATAACACATGACATTATGAAATGTTACGGTTGCGGAAGAATGTCCGGCCCCGATGCACGGAACTTCTACCTCGTCTACAATTTCACATGGTCGATGACGTTCTGTCTGGAAACGTGCGGCAAGTACCGTGATGAGGCGTTCAAGTTGGAGGAGGGATCGCATGAATGCTACGTCAGATACTTCGGCGATTTGGTGAGCTATTCTGTTGACGAAGGAGGGCTGGTTGAAACAATTGATACGAAGGGGAGATTATGTGCCTGTCAAAAATTCATTCCATCTCGATACAATCCCGAAATCTGTAAGCTTTGCTACGGCGGGATACACAGATAGACTCTCCTGGCGACCTTCCGAATGATGTGAAGTTTCTTGGCAAGCCGTTTACGCCGCCACAGCTTTTGGAGGAAATCGGAAAACTGATCTGACCCTGCCCGGACGCAGGGTCGTTGCTCAAACACTGGACGTGAAAATTCCCTTCCTTCTTGATGCGAATCAAATTCTTCTGTATAATCAATCCGAGGTTGTGAGGTTGCCTCGGCGTCTCCCGATGTTTTCCCGCACGGCGCCATCCTGTTGAGCCCTCGTACCGACTGTTCTCGTAATGCACGTAATCCCGGTTGCCACCTTCTTTCCACCGATTTCCTGCGATAAGGTGAGTGGCTGGAGATTTCCCCACTTAACAATCAGGGAACACAAATCCACAAATCAGAGCTTAACATACATCCCCTTGTCCGCCTGTTGATGCTGCTGGGCTTGCTGTATCTGTTCTTCCTCAGCATTTCGCTGATGGGCTCAGCGTTCAAGTTTTTCGGGAAGGGATTTGCAGAGACGCTGCTTTCAACGACTGCCAGTCCGTTTATCGGATTGTTTGCGGGATTGCTGGCGACGAGTCTGGTTCAAAGTTCCTCAACCGTCACATCATTGACGGTGGGATTGGTCGCGGCCGGCGCTCTCACTATTGACGGCGCAATACCAATCATCATGGGAGCGAACATCGGCACGAGCATTACCAATACACTGGTGGCGACCGGACACATTTACCGGCCGGACGAGTTCCGTCGTGCGTTCTCTGCGTCAACCGTGCACGATTTCTTCAACCTCATGTCCGTTCTGGTGCTCTTCCCCATACAGGTAACAACGAACATACTAGGCATAGGTTCGGCATTCCTTTCGGATGCGCTTGCCAATGTCGGCGGACTCGATCTTGCGAATCCCCTGCAGACTATTGTGAAGCCCGCAGTGACACTGCTGACGACGCTGACGGACAAGAATGGAATACTTCTTCTGCTCATTGCCGTTGCCCTGCTGTTTCTTTCCTTGCGGTACATTGTAACGAACTTGAAGGCTCTGGTTATCGGGAAGGTGGAGGCGTTCTTTGACCAGACGTTGTTCAAAAACGCGGCGCGTGCCATGTTTGTGGGAATGTTTGTCACGGTATTGGTCCAGAGCAGCTCAATTTCGACTTCGCTGGTGGTTCCTCTTGCAGGTGCGGGCATCCTCAGTCTCAAGCAGATTTTTCCGTTCACGCTCGGCGCAAATGTCGGCACTACGGTGACTGCAATGCTTGCGGCACTTGCAACCGGTCAGCAGGCGGCTGTAACTGTTGCTTTTGCCCATCTGTTGTTCAACATTGCCGGGATCGTCATTTTCTGGCCGCTTCGCTCTGTGCCCATCCGTCTTGCTGAGTTGCTCGGTGAGTACTCGTTGCGCTCAAAACTGATTCCAATACTGTATATTGTTATAGTGTTCTTCATTATTCCTCTCATAATGATTTATGTAATGGGGTGATGTCATGTTGAAGTTTCGGGAGTTGTATGAACTGTGGAGGCGTGACAATTTTCTTGAGCAGGCATTGGAGGAGTCCTACGTTATGCTCGAGAGCACGCAGGTAATGTTCGAACGGTCTGTGCACTCGCTGCGAAGATCGGACACCGGAGAAATCGCCATCGATGTGTACGAAATGGACAAGCGGGTGAATGCGTACCTGCAAGACGTGCGCCGCAAAGTGTTCAAGCACATGGCGGTGACCGGGGGTGCAAATCTGATTCCCGGGCTCGTCCTTACGAGTATTGTAATCGACGTTGAACGGATCGGTGACTACACCAAGAACATCACAGATCTTGCCGTGGCACATCCAAAGAGGCTCGTTTGCGGGGAGTTCGAGGAGACCGTAAAAAAAGTTGAGGACGGAGTGCACGAGATGTTCAAGAAAATCGTCCCGTGTTTGCGGGCGTCGGATAAAGAGGCGGGTCTTGCACTGATGCAGAATTACCAGTGGATAACAAAGACATGCGAAGAGATTGTCACGCAGCTCGTAAAGGGTGACAGCGACGGGGCTGCCAGAGATGCCGTAACGACTGCGCTGTACAGCCGCCACCTGAAGCGGATCACCGCCCATCTCATCAACATCGCCTCAAGTGTCGTCAATCCGTTTGATAAAGTCGGCTTCAGGGAAGATACGTAGCATCACCGAAGTCCCGCTTATTCAACGTCAACGCCCGGCCGCATATGGTTCCGGGCGTTGACGGTTAATCGGCGGAACCTTCGCTATGCCCGGGAGACCCTGGTGACCATTGCCTGGTTACCGAAGACCATTGCCAATGCGACGCCGTAAATAACATACTCGACGATGCTATAGAGGAACCACTGCAACGCGAGCGAGTATGGTATGTTGATCATTGCGTAGGATCCATAGGCCATTCCCGCCCCCATCCAGATTCCGAAATACAAGCCGTAGCGGACCCCTTCCACCACTCCCTTTCCCTCATAGCCCTTCGAGAAAATGAATGTCAGGAAAAAGGCTCCAATAACGGAAAGCACATGATAGATCCACATGAGTGATTCCATATCGGGCCGGAAAACATCCTTGGCAGCCTCATATGCCGATGTGAGCAAAACGCCGTGAATGAGGAACATCATCACTTCCGACAGCACAAACACCACCACAAATCCGGTAATGAGCTTCTTGTTCATGAGTACCTCTAAATTGTATAACGTGCTGTGAAGGCTTGTCCCCTGCCGGCCTGCGGGCCGAAGCCGGTGGCATGCTACAAAAGATTCATCCGAGTAGCAAGCTCCCTGCGTCTCGGGAAATTACCTCGTCACTGATATTGGAGCGTACGTGGGAAGGTTTTGCCGGAAAGGTCTCAACCACCCGCACATCTGTGGCTCCGGCCGCAGAGAGGAAGTTCTGAGCGCATGCAGTTGCAATCGAATTTGTGTTGCATTCTTTGCTGACGTGTGCAACCATGATGTGCCCGGGGAGGCGTGTCGACCGGTCGAATATGCTGCGCAGCATCATCACACACTCCTCGTTGGAAAGATGTCCACGTTCCCTGATCCGTTTCTTGACCCACAAAGGACGTCCTGATTCCTCCAGCATTTTCAGGTCATGATTTGATTCGATTACCAGAATGTCCGCGTCGCAACATGGACTGGCAGCTGAGGCGATCGGAAATGCGATGTCCGTGGCGACAACGACTTTCCTTTTACCGTCGTCTATCGAGTAACCAAAACAACCGCCGGCGGAATCGTGGGGGACCGGGAAAGAACGAACCAGAAGGTTGTCAAGAAGAACCTCCTCCTTCGTCATTCCGATCAACGAACCTTCGTGTGACGCCCTTGCGAGGATCTCGTAGTGGGACTGCAGGTGAAGCTCGATTTCGGGAGGGCAATAGAGCGGCACGCCGGCCTGCATCGCACGTTTGACGAACCAGGGATTGACATGATCAGAATGGATGTGTGTGATGAAGATTCCGGCAAGATCGTCCAGCATCAGCCCTGATTCAGCAAGATGCTGCAGCATGTAGCGCGGCGGGAAACCACAGTCCACAAGGATTGCGGCATCGCCGAACCGGACGAGTGTAGCATTGCCGCTGCTTGAGCTTCCCAGAACCGAAACGGTAATGCCTGCAGGTGAAGCGGCAGATGGGCTCATGCGGCACTTTGCTTTCTTATGACGGAAAGCTTTGCAAGGTCGGAATCCATGGATTGCATGAGAGAGTGCAAATGTGAGAGGACAGGAGTATCGGCCGAGTCCCTCACGAAACAGTAGAGCCTCTTCCGTTCGCGCAGGCATCGTCTTGTGAAGTCGGCGAGCGCGAGCCGCCATTCCGGGTCATCCGACGCCCCGGTGAGCACCACGCCTCCTCCGCCCGTCGTAATGAACGGCGACTGGACCTGTTCGAGCAATGGGGTGATCGAATCATCGAGAACATGAAGCGTATTATACTTCCGCAAGATGTCAAAATAGGCGGGCAGGACATATTGCCGTGCAAGGCAGCGGATGGCGTAGGCGTGCGCATGAGGCAACGAGGAAAGAAACTGATCGAGCTTCAGAATGAATGCATCCGGTGAGAGTTGCTCAGTCGGATACACCGGCTGGATTGTGAAGATCACGCGTGCAGGCTTGAAGCCGAGATTTTGAACGGAAGGGAATATGTGTTCACGCAACAATTGCTTCGGGTCGAGAAAGCCGGGATTGAGGCAGCCCCGTCTGCGTGCATCTCCCCAAGAATAGGGGAAGCGGTAGTACGATGTCTCTCCCGTAACAGTCACACAAACGGCATCGGGTGCCTGCTCCGGAGCGTAGTGCCATTCACCGTCGAGGGTGATATGAGCGGCTGGAAACAACGTCCCTATCTGCTTGAGCCACCGCCTGCTCGATGAGACACCGAAGAAAATACCGTGTCGCTTCCATGAACGGAAGTAAGGGAGCAGCTGATCCCGATAATGTTCGAACGTATCGTGTGAATAATACGGCATACATCGGATGGAGAAAAACAGGTTGATTCTTCGATACAAGCATACGACAAATTTGTCGTGCTGTCAAGTTGCTTGCAATGAATTTATTCTGCGGCGGGATAGAGTGAGAGCGTCCCTTTTGCTTTTTGTCCGTCGTTGCAAAGAACCAGCGTCAAGTCGGGCGTAAAAGTGATACCTTCGGGATGCGAGTTGACTTTCTTGTTAATGGATTGCTGGGCAAGCAAGTGTCCTTCTCTGGAAAGTTCGATGATCGACGAACCGTGCGCAGCGATAACAAAAAACGAACCGGTGACAGGATGCCGCTCGATGCCGGACGGCCGGAACTCACCCTTATCCGAGGTCTTGGCGACCTCGCTGAGGCGAATGAGAAAGCGGGGTTTCGGGTTGAGTGATTTTGACTTGAGAGAGAATGAGTAGACGGCTCTGTGACCTTCATAGCCTTTGCCAGGGAAAGCCTTGCATGCCAGAAGTAACGCATCGGTTTCGGGATCGTAGCACATCCCCTCAACATCATGGCTTGCCGTCAATGGTGTCTTGTAAGTTCTGTATTCGACAGTTCGGCCGTCATCCCCCTCAGGGAATTCGTAGATGACCCCATCGCTTCTTATGAGGTACATCAGGTTCCCCGCAATTGCGATGTCTTCAAAATCCCCCTTGATGCCGAAGCGTCCGAGCGAGAACTGCTTGAGGATCTTGCCTGTTGCGTAATCCACCTGATACACTGTTGCCACTTCATCATCATGTGAGAAAAGCCGTCCATCCTGCGACATTGCAAGTCCTGAGGCCTCGCTCAGCCTGCCGGGGAGTTTCACGCTTACGGCGGATTTGTCCGAGAGGTCGTAACGACCCAGCATTGACTCGCCGGAGGCCGCCTTCACAACGTCGGGTTTCCGGGGGGAAGGTTCGCTCTTCTTCTTGTTCTGGCCGCAACATACCAGTAACGGAGCGGCCAGCAAGATGATCATGAACCTCTTTTTCATTCTCCAATCTCCACTGATACAGCCGGAGGGATGAGCCACTCGAGTGTTGCGCATCGGCCGTATTTGAGCGAGTCAACCGTGAGTTTGCAGACTGCTCCTTTCTTCATCGTCAAGGCAAGGCGGGTGTCTCCCAACAAGAGAACCGATATCAAATCGCTCAGGTACGGCTCATGCCCGACGAGGATTACGCTTGAGGCGGAGGAGTGTTTTGAGCGAAGCTCCTGTACAAGCTTCCGTGCATCGCCTGCCACTTCAAGATGTTCTGACAATTTCAAAGTCCTGCCTGTCTTCAGTGCTTCGGCAACGATCTCTGCTGTTTGCCGCGCTCGCACGTAAGGACTGGAAAGTATGAGATCGGGTTTGATCCCCAAAGTGCGCATGCCCGCTGCGATACGTTTCATGCGCCGTATCCCCTTTGTCGTCAGCGGCCGGAGCGAATCGTCGGGATACTTGTCCGGATCGCGCTCATCGGCGATGGCATGACGCAAAACGTACACTTCCATTTCACATTCCCTCAATGTTGTACAGGTTTCCAGAATCTGTTGAAAGCCCGTGCCTTGGTCAGGTAGTCACGGGTCAATCTCCTTTTCTCCGCGATCAGTCCCTTCCGGAACGGTGAGAGTCGTCTTTTGATTGCGAGCGGCTTCGCTGCAAGAAATTTTCCCACGAGCCGTTCCATGACTTCGGCGTCCTGAATCTTTCCGAGCGATGTCTGGTATGCATCCATTGCCTTCAAGTGCGCCTTGCTCACTGACGGGAGGAGCGGAAGCATCGCTTCCATGCTGTAACGGAATTTCTTGAATGCGATCCTGTGCCGGTGGATTGTCGCTGCGCGGCTCGGAATGATCTTCTCCTGCATGAATGCCGCTTTTGAGAACGCCGCCGCGGCTGCCCCTTGAACGACCGCCATCCCGACACGCCGCGGAGAGGACTTTGAGAACCGCTTGCGGAGATCGCGTTTCAGAACGAGGTTATTGCGGCTCATCTCCTTCGTCTCAACTTTCCTGATGCGCTTTTTCAACGAGCGCATTAATTTCCGCTCCCTCAACCTCAGAGTCGTGACAAGCGTTGCAAGCTCTGGGTATTCCTTTATCTGCGGTTCGATGGCGAGAAGCTGCACCTGCGTGTCGCGCAAAGGACTCAGCGCGTCAAAGAGCCTTTTCAGTCGTTTACGAATACGGCCGATGCGCTTGTCGGGATGGACAAGCTCTATGAGCGTCAACGTCGAAATGAGGCGCCGGGTGGCGACGCGGAGATCATGCACCGCCTTCTCGGAAAAGTTCTTCTTACATCGCCGCAGTTCGCGCAGATATTTCTGCCAGCGCTGCTCAAGTGACCGGATGAGAATGGTGCCGATGTTCCGCATCGCTACTCATCCAGAGAGAACTTGACGCTGTACACATCCTCGAACATCGGCGCCTTTTTCATCAATGCCCATTTCTCCAGGAGCAGATCTCCTTCCCCCGTCAACTTCATGATGAACTTCGGTTTCTTGTATTCGACGGTGAAACTTGATACGCGTGAGGCGTGCTCGTTGTCCATTGCATCGGCAAGCCGGAGAATGGCGGCAAGTTTCGAAACGATGACCCTGTCCTTAGTCGAGAGAACCCGGTACGCTTCATGCTGCGGCTTTGGATCCGACTTTCTATGGTAGCGCGCAATGTTCGCAATCAGCGCAGTCTGTTCCTTGCCGAGCCCGATCAGTGGCGATGCCATGATCAGATACTGCGTGTGTTTATGGTGCCCCATCATGTTCACATAGTGGCCGATGTCGTGAAGGAGTGCGGCCACTTCGAGCAACAAGCGGTACTCGATAGACAGGTTGTGCAGGCTGCGGGTTTCATCAAAGAGTTGTGTGGCATATTGGGCAACGGCCAGTCCGTGCTGTTCATCGAACATGTATTTGCGGCCGAGTTGGAGTGCCGACGTGATAACTTGCGTGCGCGACGAGGTCCGTTTCTCACCGTACAGCTCTTCCACCATGTCCAGGAGGACCCCGTCTTTCAGGCCTACCGCGGGTATCTTGATCTCATCCACTCCGGCTTGTTTCGTCACTTTTTGGAGCACAATGGATGCCGGGACAATGACATCGGCACGGTCCGGGCGAAGGAGAAGCTGCTGTACGCGCTCCTCGTATGTCATCGACACCAGCTTCTTGACAAGCTGATCAAGCTCCTCGATCGTCAACTCCGTCCTGTCCTTGTCGAACAATTGTCTCCGCAGTTCGCCGAGGGCTTCAATATTGCCCCCCGTCCCCACGCAGAGATCGATCTTCTCCTTTCCCAGTTCCTTTTTCATCCGCTTCTGCGTGGCGTCAACGTATTCCCGGACAAGTTGATTGAATTGCTTCTCGCCCTGTTTCTTTCCGCCAAGCAGTTGCAGCAGTCTGACCGTCCCCATCTTGTAACTCTCGGTTGAGATAATCTGGCCGTCGGCAGTGAGCGTGATCTCCGCACTCCCGCCGCCGATATCGATCAACATCGCCCTGATCTTCCGGAGCGGGATCTTTGTGGTCACCGCGGAATGAATCAGCCGCGCCTCCTCTTCGCCGCTGATCACGGAGATTTCAATGCCGCTGACCTGTAGAATCCGGTCAATGAACAGTTCACGGTTTTGGGCTTCGCGCGTTGCGCTTGTGGCGACCGCTTTTGTCCATTTTACCTCATAGGCATCAATGATGGTGCGGAACTTCATGAACGCGTCACACGCCTTCTCGATCGTTTCCTCGGTGATTGTTCCTTTCGTGAAGACGTCCTGTCCCAGGCGGACAGGCTCGCGAATGTTTTCTTTGATGTGCAGGTTGCGGTCGTTGCTTACCGTTCCCACGATAAGGCGGATAGCATTCGACCCGACGTCAATAGCGGCTAATGCGGGCACTTCGGTGTTGTAAGTGTATTCATGTGTTGGTTCAATATAACAAGATTAGCCTCTGTTTCAACGAGCCGGAAGAGAGGGCATGCAATTCTCCCGCAACATCCTATTTTATAGGAAAGAACCGGAGGAGAATCCCATGGATACGCGTCACGAAAATGACTCACTCGGCGGGCTGGAAATTCCGGCCGATGCATATTTCGGCATTCAGACATACCGCGCCTGCAAGAATTTTCCCGTTAGCGGACTGCGCCCCAAGCCGCTCTACATCGATGCAACAGTCCACATAAAAAAAGCCGCAGCCTTGGTGAATGGAACGCTGGGTCTTCTTCCCGAGGAGAAGTCACGCGCCATTGTTGCCGCGTCCAATGAGATTCTCGACGGAGGTTTACGCGAGTGGTTCGTGGTGGATGTGTTTCAAGCCGGGGCGGGAACCTCGCACAACATGAACGTGAACGAGGTGATTGCGAACCGCGCCATCGAGCTGCTCGGCGGCTCCAAAGGCGACTACTCGATCATTCATCCGAATGACGACGTGAACATGGCACAATCCACGAATGACGTGTGTCCGACAGCGATCCGCATAGGGGGACTAATGGCTCTGGAGCTGTTGACTGCTTCACTCTCTGATCTGCGGGAGGGGTTTTTCAAGAAAGGAGAAGAGTTCGATCACGTTATCAAATCCGGGAGAACGCATTTGCACGACGCAGTGCCGATCAGGCTCGGGCAGGAATTCCATGCCTACGGGACATGCATGCAAAAACACCTCTCCGCTCTCGGACGCGCGGCTGAGTCGTCACTGGAACTCGGCATCGGCGG
Source organism: uncultured Chitinophagales bacterium (assembly GCA_964495695.1). Taxonomy (GTDB): domain Bacteria; phylum Bacteroidota; class Ignavibacteria; order UBA10030; family UBA6906; genus CAADGV01. Next base: position 33,488 of record CAZBWR010000024.1, read on the forward strand.
CACCGCGGTTGGCACGGGCCTGAACGCCCACGCGGAATATCGTCCGCTCGTCATCCGGCAACTCTCGGCACAGACCGGGCACAAGTTTGTTGTGGCCGATGATCCTTTCGAGGCAATGCAGAGCCTTCGCCCCATTGTGGAACTCTCGGGTGCCGTGCGCAACGCGGCGCAGGACCTGATCCGCATCTCGAACGACATCCGCTTGCTTTCTTCGGGACCCAAGACGGGGTTGGCGGAAATCATTCTTCCGGCAGTGCAGCCCGGTTCATCCATCATGCCCGGGAAAGTGAACCCGGTGATGGCGGAAATGCTGGGGATGGTTTGCTTCCAGGTGATCGGGTGCGATACAGCCATTCTGCTCGCGGCGCAAGCAGGACAATTGGAGTTGAACGTGATGATGCCTCTGGTGGCCTACAATCTCATCCATGAAATCGAGATACTGGCGCACGGCGTCGAGCGCTTTGCAACATTGTGTGTCAAAGGTATTTCAGCCAACGAGCAGCGATGCAGGGAGTATGCAGAAAATAGTATGAGCATTGTGACAGTCCTGAACCCGCACATCGGGTATCAAAGAGCGGCGAAGGTTGCACAGCAATATCTCCGCTCGGGCAAGTCGATCCGTGAGATTCTGCTGGAGGATGGCGTTATGACAGAAAAGGAACTTGATGAACTCTTCGACTTGCGCAAACTGACGGAACCCGGAATTCACGGCAAGAAGAGTTAGCGGGGCTATTCACCTTTGTTGATGATGAGAATCTCATCAAGCGGTTTGCGGCTGATGTCAGGGACCTCGGCACCATCGGCAGGATATCCGACGGGAATGAGGAGGAAGGGAACCTCATTGTGCGGGCGGTTCAGGATGTCACGCAGGAAGTTCATCGGGCTCGGCGTATGCGTCAGCGATGCAAGTCCGGCATTGTGTATCGCGGCCAGGAGAAAGCCGCACGCAATGCCGACGGATTCATCTACGTAATAGTTCTTCCTTTGCTTTCCCTCATCTATCTTGAATTTTTCGCGGAACACGACAATCAACCACGGGGCGATTTCCAGAAACTCTTTGTGCCAATCCGTGCCGAGTGGTTCAAGATCGTCGAGCCACTCCCGGGGCATCCTGTGTTCGTAGCTTTCCTTTTCCTCTTTTTCCGCGGCAATGCGGATTTCCCTCTTCAGTGCGGGATCGTTCACCAGCACAAATTTCCACGGCTGCTTGTTTGCGCCTGACGGCGCCGTTCCTGCCGTGGCAATGATAGCCTCCATCAATGCGCGCGGGACCGGTCTATCGGAGAACTGCCGCACGGAACGTCTCTTCCGGCAAAGCTCAAAGAACTCCTTTGCCCGCCGCTCTTGCTCTTCCGGAGAATATGAGGTGAAGTGAAGTTTGACGAAATTGTTCATCGGTAAACTTAATATTACTCCCTGTACCGTTCTTCCTTCCACGGATCGGCGGACATGCTGTATCCGTTTTCCTCCCAGAATCCCGGCTTGTCCTGCGCCAGGAATTCCAGTCCGTTTACCCACTTCGCCCCTTTCCACGCGTAGCGGCGGGGAGTGAAGACGCGCATCGGGCCGCCGTGCTTCACCGGGAGCGGCTCACCGTTGAAGGTGTGAGCGAACATTACATCTTCCTCCAGCATGACTTGCAAGGGGAGATTTGTCGTATACCCGCCGTATGCATGTTGCATGACAAAGCGGGCTCCGGCTTTGAGCGGAATGTGTTTGACCAGATCTTTGAATAAAACACCCGTCCAATCGTCGTTGAAGCGGCTCCATGTTGTCACGCAATGAAAATCGGCACGCAGTGTCGTTTGCGGCAACGTCATAAACTCCGTCCATGTCCAGACGAACTCCCTCTCAACCAAACCGAAGACACGAAACCGCCACTCCTCAACCGAAATGACGGGCGTTTCTCCGTGGGTAAGCACAGGAAACTTTGCAGTTGCGATTTGTCCCGGCGGAAGTTTCTGCTTGCCAAATGAATTCAGTCCGCTGATTTTTGGTGCGCCTTCGAAGAGTTTCATGGAACGAATACGTTTATAGGCGGTTCAGCCGCCAATCTGGCTCATTGTTCGTTGGGGTCGAACAAACCCGGGTTGGTTTATGAGATGCCCTTCTTCTTTGTGCCAGACGGCATTTGTCAGCGCGTCGGCGATTTCCCCGTCGGTCGCTCCGCCGCGCAGCAATGCCCGGATGTCTGTCTCGACGTGGGAGAAAAGACACGTGCGGAATTTCCCCTCGCTGGTGATGCGTACACGATTGCAGTCGGCGCAGAAGGGCTGGCTTACAGAACTGATGAACCCAATCTCTCCCTTGCCGTCGTCGAACACGAACCGGTCCGCCGCGGACTTACCGTCGCGGAGAGGCAGCGGACGTAGCGGGTGCGAGGCTTTGATGATTTCGAGAACTTCGCGTGTCGGCACGACCTTCTCCGGCGACCACCCGTCATCTTTGCCAATCGGCATGAATTCGATGAACCGGATAACAAACGAGCGTGACCGGGCGAGGTCAGCGAAGCGCAGAATCTCTCCGTCGTTGATCCCCCGCATCAGCACGACATTGAGTTTGATTGGGGAGAGGCCGAGTCTGTCCGCTTCTTCGATGCCCTCCCAGGTCTTTGCAAAATAATCGCGTCGGGCGAGTTCAGCAAACACACGGGGATCCAGCGAGTCCAGACTCACATTGATGCGATTGAGTCCCGCCTCAACAAGCGCCGCGGCTTGCTCCTTGAGGAAATAGCCGTTGGTTGTAAGTGCGATGTCCCTGATTCCGTTCACACTCTTGAGCATACGAACAAGAATGTGCAAGTCTTTCCGCATAAGCGGTTCGCCACCGGTGAGCCGGATTTTGTTCACGCCGAGTGAAACGATAATCGTTGCAACCCGCGCAATCTCTTCGAACGTGAGGAGAGCATCCTTACGAAGCCATTGCATCCCCTCCTCGGGCATGCAGTACGTGCAGCGGAAGTTGCATCTGTCCGTTACCGATATCCGGATGTTGTTCGCGATCCGGCCGTATGTGTCTATCAAACCTGTCATCTCATTACGGTATGACTTGCTCTCACGCCTTTCCACCATAGTCCACATCATGCTGTCCCACAACCCAGACGTGTCCTTCTTCGAACTCTTCTTTCTTCCAAATCGGGACTTTTGCCTTGATTTCGTCAATCGCAAAGCGGCATGCTTCGAACGCTTCCTTACGGTGGGAGGAGGAGACGACAGTCGCAACCGCAACGTCTCCAATTGCAAGACTGCCGATGCGGTGCACAAGAGCGATCTCGTGGAGAATCCATCGCGTGCGCATTTCTGCCTCAATCTCCGCCATCAGCTTTTCCGCCATCGGGATGTACGAAGTATACTCAAGCGATTTCACCCGCTTGCCGTGCGAGTGGTTGCGCACGGTTCCGATGAAGCAGTCAACGGCCCCGGAATGCAGCGTGTGAACGGCCTTCAACAGCGTCGGGACATCAATCGGTTTTGATGTTATTTCGACCATGAGAATGTTCCTTTATCCGCCGCTGACCGGTGGAATAAAGCTGATCTCATCCCCTTGCTTCAGGGGATGATGGAAATGAGTGTATTCGAGATTGACGGCAAGCCTGACGCTCGATCGCCACTCCTGCATCTGAGGAAAGCGAGCCGCCAGCACTGCAAAGGCATCTTCGCCCGTGTGACTGCCGGGGACATCGATCTGGATTTCCTGCTGCTGCACAATGTCCCGCAGCGGCCCGAAGATTTTTGCCGTGACGCGTACGGTACTCATGCGTTCATCAATAAGGCGTAGTGGGCCGCTCCGTACAATGCCGCCTTGTCGTTCAAAATGAGATGCACCGGCATGTTCTCGAGAAGCGGCGAGAGTCGTCCCTTGTTCTTGAATGAATCCATAAAGGTGGATTGCTGCATCAGCGGAAGAATTTTCGGGGCGATGCCCCCTCCGACGTACACGCCTCCTGTTGCCAGCAGTTTGAGTCCCAGGTTTCCCGCCTCGGCGCCGTAAAGCGCCACGAACATCTCCATGGCCTTGACACATGCTTCATCTTTTCCGGCGAGCGCAGTGTTGGAGATGACTGCAGCGGCGTCGTTCCCCGTAAACTCGTCGGCGAGCCATTTGGGCTCCTGATAATTCACTTGTGTTCTGAAAAACTGATAGAGGTTGACGATTCCCATACCCGAGATGAGCCGCTCATAACTGACGCGCTTGTATTTTGTGAGAAGAAACCTGAGCGCAAGCATCTCCAACTCGTTCCGCGGCGCAAAATCCGTATGACCTCCCTCGGATGCAAGTGTCTGATAGCGTGTGCCGTTCCAGACGAGTCCTCCTTCGCCAAGCCCGGTCCCTGCGGCAATCACGGCAATGGTTCCGTTGGGCTGAGGCGTACCTGCGTTCAACATCAGCTTGTCGCTTTCGTCGAGACGGAGAACACCGTACGCAGTGGCCTCGAGATCGTTGATGAGTCCGGCGCGCTTCAGTCCGAACGCCGTGGCGATGTCCTGCGAGTCGACGACCCAGGGGAGGTTTGTGGCCTCGCAGCGTCCGTTCACGACAGGCCCCGCAATGCCAAACGCAGACATGCCGACCTTGAGGGAGTGTTCGTCTGTGAACTCCTTCAGAATAGTCGTGAGGGAATCATACTGCTTGCTTGAGTAACTTTTGATCAATCCTTTTGACAGCTTGCCGTTCTCGACAGTAAAATATGCGAGATTGGTTTTCGTGCCACCGATATCTCCTGCAAGAATCATATCCGGACGATGAGTTTAGTGAGTGATAGTTTGTGTGTTGATTGTGCGCGTCATGCCGTCAGAAGCGATGCAGCCGCATCATCCAACAGCCAGAAAAGTGTTCCTGCTTCGGGCTTCACCCGCTGTGCTGGGTAGTCACCGTTTTCGCTGATGACGTCCCTCGCAATCCCCGCTTTGTTGCTTCCGGCCGCCAGAAAGATGATCATCCGTGCGGCGTTGATGACAGGAAGCGTCATGCTGATCCGCTGCGTGTTGAACTCCGGCACGAACACGTTGCCAACCAGCCGTGTCATCTCATCCACAATCGGCGTACCCGGGAACAGGGATGCGGTATGCCCGTCTTCCCCCAAACCAAGCAGCATTACGTCAAACACCGGCCGGGCACCACCGAAGAATGAGCGGACATCTTCCTCGTACAACGTGGCGGCATCGGCAGGAGATAGCTCGGCGCGGATCCGGTGTATGTTCGCCGCGGGCACGTGGATCTTGCGCAGCAACGCCTCATCCGTCATCCGGAAATTACTGTCATCGTGATCTGGCGGCACGCAACGTTCATCCCCCCAAAACAGATGCACCCTCACCCAGTCTACTTGCGAGCGGTAGGGCTCGCTGCCCAGACGCTGATAGACCCCTTTCGGTGTTGAGCCGCCGCTGAGCGCAATCGATGCATTCCCGCGTTCTCCGATTCCCTCGTTCAAGAGTCTTGCAATCATGCCTGCGGCATAATTCTGCAGCTCGTCAGTGGTCGGGAAGGCTTTGATGATAGGGGTCCGGCTCATTGTTTCAATAATGTGGCGAGTGTGTGAAGCACAGTTTCATACCCCTTGTCGCGTGTAAGCACTTCAAGCTCCTGCGAGACAAGCACCGCCTCGGTTTGGTCGTTCATTACGGTGAGCATTTCTTCGTTGTCTTTTCCATCGCCACTCGTTTTGAAACGCACACAATGCTGATGCTGTGTTGCCGCAAATGAGAACTCTTTCTCTCCGGCCTGGATACTCACGGATTCTATGCCGCCGGGCTTTCCGGAACGCGGTTCTGTTGGCAGGATTTGTGCCTTTATCCTGCCCCCCGCAAATGTGCAAGAGTGTTTCTTTCCATCGGAATGTAACCTGCCATCTTGCTGCCACTCAAGCTTGCGTGCGAGCCACGCTATGAGCAGCAACGATTGGCTGAGGCCGGTATGGTTCGGATCGGAAGTTGTCGAGTACGCAATTGTCACCGAACGGATGTCGCCAAGCAGAGGGCGCATCTCTTTTGGATTGAAGGCATTGGCCACAACGGACCGCCATGGCGTGAGATGCGTCCAGGCGAGGTCGCCGAAGATTGTATGCCCGTGGTGCTTGTCAATGAACGCATGCCAGGCGGACACTGTTACTGCCGCATCGGGGTCTTCAGAAGAATCGATCACGATGCGGTCAAGAACATCGGCCAGCCCCTTCAACACGGGGTCGCGCTCGTCGATCGGCCCCTTCCAAAGAAGAACTCCGGGAACATCCGACACGAGCAAGGAAGTGACGATGCTCGGGATTTTTTCCGCTTCGCTGCCGTGGGCGGTCAGGTTGATCTGCTCGCAACATACCTGCTTGCCCCCGGGGACGGGAATCGAGCATCGTGCGGAAATCCACGCGTCAAGCTTCGGCTCTCGTGCCCTCCTGTCCGCCGCAATCAGAAAGAGCCTTGCCGGATGCTCGGCGGTAACATCTCCCACCATCTCCTCAACTTCCGCAATCCCTTTGTCGCTGCCGGCAACAACGATCAGGTTCAATGCGCAGGCGCGGACAACCGGGGAACCCGATGAATCTGTGCTTCCTTCGGCGGTTTCCTTCCAGAGTTTGGTCAACTCCCGCTCGATCGCCACCACGTCAACCTCACGCGGCTCGCCCAGCAGCTCTGTCTGTTCGTGGCTCATGTCTTTTCCGGGGGATGTGTTTCGGGAAATATACTGAAGTCACAGCTTAATTGCATCGTGCAGTGATTTCACGCAGAGGTCAAAATGGGCGACACGGCGTCCTGTAAATTCTACAATCTTCCGGTGCAGTCACCGTTCTGCGGCAATAGCAGCGTAAATTCGTTGTTGATTCTTTTGGCTCGATTATTATTCTTTCAGTTGTAGTACATGTTCGTTGAATTATTTCCGGAGGCTGTATGCACAAGCTTTCTCTCGATACGTTCCTCACAAATTCCTCGGATTACGAGGCGAGACAGTATCACGTGCTTGAGGGATTGAAGGAGTGTTACTCGGAGTTCTCACACAACAAATTGTATCCCTCACTGGCCGACCTCGTCAATCTGTATCGCTCGCTCATGGATATCATGAGTACTATGAACGACATTCAAGGGCGGCTGCCGCATGAATTGAAAGAGGTTGATCTTGAGAATGGAAAGCTGGTGTACGGCTACGCCGGAATGAATGACGCCGACCTTGCCCGCGCAGCCGAGCTGATCGCATGGGCTCTCCCGAAAATTCAACAGGCTATCGATGAAGGTGTGAACATCTACCACTTCGTTGATGAACACATCAAGATCGAGCAGGTGGGCATTCTGCCGATGTACCGTGAAGAAGGGTACTGGTTCGTGCCTGAACACAAAGCCGCGTTGCTGCATCTGCTGCGCTACGAAGTTTCGCTCTTCACATCCGCCAACGAACGCTATCGCCGCCTGAAAACAACCAACATCGGCGAGATCGTCCAGAAACTCATCCATCAATCCCCCGAATCCATCAAGCTGACGCTGATCGAACAATTCCGGGATCTTCCGAATCCCGCGACATTTGTTTGCGAAACCGACCTGGATTTTCCGTACAATGAAACCATTCTTCCTGTTGCAAAACGGAAGCTGATGGCGCAAGTCTTTTCCTGAGATAACCGTATGAACTCCCCTAAATGTCCGATCTGCAGGCAATACGTCGAGCGGTTGCTGCATTCCTTCTCCGGTGACGGCGAGCTGGCTGTCGTTGAAAAAATGGAGCGGCGCAACCCTTGGTGGTCGATCTACCAGGGCATGTGCGAGCGTTGTCTGTACTTGAACGAGTTTGATTCGTTCAGCGATCACTTTCTTCCCGATCCCGGCTTTGTGGAATCAAAAGCCAATGGTGCGACAGCGGTGAAGAGCACGCTCTTCCGCAACCGCGTGCAGAACGAGTTTGCGCTTCTCCCGACACCTTTGCGTCTCAACGCCGATTCCCGATTCAAAGGCAAGGGGATAACGATTGCGTTCATCGACTCCGGCTTCTTTCCGCATCCCGATCTCACAAAACCGACGAACCGCATCAAGAAGATTGTTGATGTGACGGATGAAAAGCGGACAAGCCGCTACTTCCGTTCTCCGCATCCGGAAAGCTGGCACGGCACGATGACATCCGTTGCGGCGGCGGGGAACGGCACGCTCTCCAAGGGACTCTACCGTGGCATCGCTCCCGAAGCCGATGTTGTTTTGATCAAAGCGATGAATGCCGCAGAGCGGGCCATCAGCCGGGAAGATATTCTGCGGGCTTTGCGTTGGACGATTGACAATGCCTCAACGTACAACATCCGCATCATCAGCATCTCCGTGTATGATGATGAAGCGGGAACACTCAATGAAAGTCCGGTCGATCAGGCGGTGGAAGAAGCTGTCGAGAAGGGGATCGTTGTCGTTGCGGCGGTGGGGAACAATCCCGAAAAGCCCGTTCTTCCGCCGGCGAGCTCGCCTTCCGCTATCACGGTTGGCGGCGTGAATGACCAGAACGAAATCTGGCGGGAGTACCGCAAGATGTTCCACTCAACGTACGGCAAGACGCTGGACGGTTATGCAAAACCCGAGCTGATAGCTCCCGCGATTTGGGTGGCCGGGCCAATTCTGCCCAAGACCGACCAGTTCAAAGAGGCGCCGGTGTTATTCAAACTGTTGCATGCGACACCCGCATCGGCTGCGCGGCTTGTGAAAAAACATGCTGGCCTGTTGCCGGAAAGTGCGAAGAGGATTGAGAAGGGTGATTACAAGCGCTGGGCTCGCGAGCGGATTGAGGAAATGAAGTACATTGCGCCACAGTACAAGCATGTTGACGGAACATCGTTTGCCGCGCCGATTGTCAGCAGCGTGATTGCGCAGATGCTGGAAGCCAACCCCGACCTGACGCCCGCCGAAGTGAAGCAGATATTAATGGACACTGCCGAGCCTTTGGCGGATGCTACCAAGGAACAGCAAGGAAAAGGGGTTCTTTCTCCACGTGCGGCGCTCGAAGCGGCTTTGCGCAAGCGGCATCTCCGGTTTCCTGCCGGCGTGCATGAGGTTGACGGACGTTTGCTGTTCGTGTATCACAACCGTGTGCCGCGCAGTGTTGCGGTGGCGGGCTCGTTCAACGGCTGGGACGCGCAGAGTTTCCGGCTGCAAGAGTCCAAGGACGGGTGGTGGAGTCTTCTGCTGCCAAAGCCCGCATCCGGTGAGTACCACTACAAGTATGTGATTGACGGCGCGGTGTGGCTCGAGGATCCCGCCAACAAACAGCGCGAACCCGACGGCCTCGGTGGATGGAACAGCAAGGTTGTGGTGAACTGACTCGCTCCATCTGCCTTGACGGTCGGAGACGGGAACCAGATCCCTCGTCCCTACCGGGACTCGGGATGACATAACAGGGTAGCGTTCATCAAGACTGTCACGGATACTGCGCGCTGTCCGGGTTGTGCGCTCTCGAACACTCTCAGCCCCCGTGACGACCCAGCCATTGGAGTTGAACGACGCAAAGAAATGTTACTTCATCAACATCATCTTCCGTGTCAGCCGCGTTGAACCGGAGCGCAACTCAAGCCAATACACGCCGGTTGCAGCTTCCGACGCATCCCAGGCAACTGCATGCACTCCCGGTGACCTCATCTCGTTAACCAGCGTCGCAACCTCGCGGCCCGTGACATCATACACTATCAGTGAGACGGGTGAGGGAGGATTTGCGATCGGTACTGCAAACCGGATGATTGTTTCCGGATTAAACGGATTGGGATAGTTCTGATGGAGAATGAAACCATCGGGGAGCGGCCGCTGTGCCGCGACGGAAGTCGGCAATTGGTTCTTGAAGAAGCTGAAGTTGCCGTTGTACTCACCGATGATGGCGTCCGGTTTGCGGTCGCCATCAAAATCGGCAAATGCCACTGACGCATCCTGCCTGACGCTCATACCTGCCAGCCAGGCATCGTTGCGCGTCCAGACGGGGGATGTCCGTGTGCCGGTGTTTTCGTAATACAGCAGCCGGCCGTTGCTGCCGCCGATGACAAGATCCAGATCGCCATCGTGATCCAGATCCACAAATGCCGGATGGCCGTTGCGCACAGAAGTAACTCCCGCAATCACTGAATTATCCTGCACGAACACGTTCGATCCCTGATTCCGGAAAAATGCGATTGCAGGGGCATCTTCTGCCCCGACAATCATATCGAGATCGCCGTCATTATCGATGTCGGCGAGAGCCGGAGCGCTTCGCCAGCCAACATCAATGCTTGCAAAGATCGTTGTGTTCTGCGTGAACGACGTCCCGTTGTTGATATAGCAGAAAATCCTGCCGTCCAGCGCGCCGGAGACGATGTCAAGGTCGCCATCGCCGTCGAGATCGACGAACTTTGGAGAGCTGTACGAGCCGACATCAATTGATGTGAAAGGCGCGGTGGTTTTCGTGAAGCGCGGGGTTGAAGTTGTGCCGTCGTTGCGGAAGTACTGTATACCGCCAAGCCAATCACCGCTGATCATGTCGAGATCACCATCGTTGTCGAAATCCCCGAACGAGGTCGTCGCAGCATTTCCCGCAGTCCGGATAACAGGAAAGTATGCTGTGTTCCGTGTGAACTGTGGCGCCGTACGCGATCCCACATTTTCATAATAATACAATGTGCCGTCCGATGTGCCGTAAAGGAGATCGAAGTCGCCATCGCCGTCCAGATCGAACAGCGTAGGGTTCTTCCAATAGGTTGATGTTTCAATGCCGGTGAAGGTCGTTGAATTTGCAGTCCAAACCGGGCCTGAGGCTGTGCCCGTGTTTCGGAAATAGACGAAAGTCTGCAAATCCCTCCCGAGCAGCAGGTCGAAGTCCCCGTCGTTGTCTATGTCCGCAAAGGCCGGATATGAATTGAGTCCAATGTCGGGAATGCCGGCCACGAACGCGTCATGCTGTTCAAAACGGGGGGCTGAGCGGGTCCCGATATTGCGAAACCCCATCGTGATGCCGGGCGTGGGGCCGCCGAGCAATGACTCGCCGATGCCGACAAGCAGATCGAGGTCGCCGTCGTTATCAAGATCGGCAAGTGCCGGTTTCGGGTCGGAGCCGATGACGGGATTGACACTTGTGCCGAATACCGAATCGACGCGCTGCCACACGGGTTGCAGCGTATCCCCTGCGTTTCGATAATATAGCAGTCCGTTAAACCCTCCGATGACGAGATCGATCCGGCTATCGCCATCCAGATCGACCGGAGCCGGGTAATCGGAATTCGTGCCGGCCATCCCGCCTGCATAGATGGGAGAAAGGACTGTTGTGTCAGAGAAAAACTTTGGCGGGAC
>CAZBWR010000025.1:0-44632 GCA_964495695.1 uncultured Chitinophagales bacterium
AAGTCGGTCTTACAAATTGTCAATTGACGATTGACAATTATCAATTGGAAATGCCTATCAGATTCCTCGTCCCCTACGGGACTCGGAATGACAATAAAACGGCTGTCACGAATACTTTGGCTAATTACTGCTCCGTGACAGGCGCCCGAATTCCCTGTCACGGCGCTCGGACGTTTCCTGTGAGGCCGCTCAGTTACGAAGTTTGATGCGGAAGGTTGTTCCTGCGCCCGGCGCGCTCTGCTTCACGAATAGTTTCCCGCCGTGGTAATCTTCTATGATCCGCTTCGAGAGGCTCAGTCCCAGGCCCCACCCCCGTTTCTTTGTACTGAATCCCGGCCTGAAGACTTCCTTGTGGTGCTTCGGGTCGATGCCCTTGCCGGTGTCGCTGACATCGATTGTTGTGGTCTTGCCGGATTGTTCAAAGCGGAATGAGATGCGGCCGGCCGGACCTTCCATGGCATCGAGCGCGTTCTTCATGAGGTTTTCAATCACCCACTCGAACAGCTCCTTGTTGACATTTGCGGGGAACTCTCCCGGCGTTACAATGGTCAATTCAACTGTTCGTCCCGTCTTCGGAATCCGGCGCGAGATGTAGCTGATTACGCCCTGGACAACCTCGGTAACATCCATCCGCTTCAGCTCCGGTTTCGATCCGATCTTCGAGAAGCGGGCTGCAACTTTGTTGAGCCGCTCGATGTCGTTGCTCATTTCGCCTACTGTTTCGGAGAGTTGCGGGTTGCCGGTTGCGTGTTCCTTCGCCAGCTCAAGCCATCCCATCATCGAGCTGAGCGGCGTGCCGAGCTGATGTGCCGTCTCTTTTGCCATGCCGACCCAGATGTTGCTCTGCTCGTTCCGTTTGATATAGCTGAATCCGATGTATGCAATCAGGATGAAGAAGCCCGCCAGTCCGAATTGAATGAAGGGGAACCTGCGCAACTTGCGGATCAGTTCCGACTCCCCGTAATGCACGATGCTGAGCACGACGGAATCCTGCACAACGCGAATCGGGGTATTCTGGGCGTCCATCTCGGCGATGATTCTTCGGAGTTGTGCCTCCTGTTCCTCCGGCGTTGCGGTTGTGTCGTACCTGACATTGCGGGCGCTTGTGTGAATCGGTTGGATCGGGTTGTTGTCGCCGTCCGTGAGGATCATCGGGAAGTCGATGCTCTGCACAATTTCATCGAACACAAAGCTGATATCCCCGGAGCTTGACTGCGGACTCGCGAGATACTCGAGTGAGCGGGCGTAGAGGTCAACCACCTCACGCTCTTTCCGCAGGAGGTTGTCGATCAGATTCTGGGAATAGAACAGCATACCCACCACGATTGCGAACGCGATGAGCAGGAGCAGGATTTTGAAGTTTGCTGTATTTCTCAAGGGTCGCGACGCTTGTATCGTACCATAAACAATTGCGGATGGCGCACAGTCGAGAAACGCTCGGGGTACTCATCACCGGCAAGATTGTAGCACACCACAAGTTCGGTGCCGGTAACTTTGTAAATCGCTTTGATGGTCTTTCCCTTGTTAGGTCCGTCGGTTCCTGTGATATCCATTGCGTGGGGGACCAGATCAGTGTTGAGTGAAATCGTCCCTTTGTCTGTCACGCCTGAAACGCGAGCCGTATAGCGGGAATCTTCAATCACAAGAGTGGTTGCAGAAATGATCTGTGATGGTACGGCGTTGCCGCCAAGCTCGGCTTCCAGTGCTTTCCATGTTCCGTTCAGACTCATGTATTCACGTAAAATGTTTGATCGCGACGCGGGCCGACCGAAACAACCCAAACGTCAGTTCCCGTAACTTCCCCGAGTGACTTCAAGTATGCCCGGGCGGCCTCGGGGAGTTCATCATATGAGCGTGCCGACGAGGTGGACGACTTCCATCCGGTGAAGCTTTCGTAGACGGGTGTGACCCGCTCCAGCGTTGCGACATCCGACGGGAACGTCTTGAGTCGTTTGCCATTTGCCTCGTACCCGACGCACACTTTGATTTCTTCGAACTGGTCGAGTACATCGAGTTTTGTTATGACGGTCTTTTGAATCCCGTTCACCATCGCCGAGTACTTCAGCGCCACCGCGTCGAACCAGCCGCAGCGGCGCGGCCGGCCTGTTGTTGCGCCGTATTCATGACCTGTTTTGCGCAACTCCTCTCCCGTTGCATCGAGGAGTTCGGTGGGGAAGGGACCGTTGCCGACACGCGTGGAATAGGCTTTGACGATGCCGACGATGGAATCGATTGCCGTCGGGGGAATACCCAGTCCCGTGCATGCGCCTCCGGAAGTCGGGTTGGATGACGTCACGAAAGGATAGGTGCCGTGATCCACATCGAGAAGCGCGCCCTGCGCCCCTTCGGCAATAACTTTCTTGTTCTGTCGCAATGCATTGTTGAGATAGAACGACGTGTCCGTGATATATTCGTCGATCTTCTTGTCGAATTCCTGATACTCGGCAATGATGGCGTCGACGTCTATCTTCGTTTCCCCGTAGATTTTGGTGAGGATCTGGTTCTTCTCCTCGATATTCGCCTTGAGCTTTTTTGCAAGAACGTCACGGTCCAACAGGTCGACAATCCGGATACCGACACGCATGAACTTATCAATATACGCCGGGCCGATGCCTCTTCCGGTCGTGCCGATCTTCTGTTCACCTTTCTCTCTGATGGAATCCAGCATCTTGTGATACGGCATGATCAGGTGGGCGTTGTGGCTGACAAGAAGGCGTCCCTTGATGCTGATGCCCGCATTACGGAGCTGCTCGATCTCGCTCATAAGGGCGGACGGGTCAATCACGACGCCGTTCCCTATAACGCATGTGATGTGCTCGTGGAAAATGCCCGAGGGGATGAGGTGCAGGACGTAGGTTTTGTCCTCGATGCAGACTGTATGTCCGGCGTTCGCTCCCCCCTGATAGCGGGCGACGATGTCCGCGTGTTCGGAGAGCATGTCAACGACTTTCCCTTTTCCTTCGTCGCCCCATTGGGCCCCGACAATAATTTGTACTGGCATGAAATCAGAGTCCGGTGATTAATGTTCGGAATGTATGAATGTACAATGTGTAGCGAGAAAAACGGGCAAAAAAAATCCGACCTTTCGCTGAAGAAAGGTCGGACATTGTGCCTTGAGAATCAATCACTTTTTGAGAGATGCTGCAGCGTCCGCGACGGAGTCGAATGTCTCCAAGACGCCCGTCAGCTTCGTAATTTTTATCAATTCGAGAATTTTGTCGGATGCATTGGCGATTTTCAGGTCGCCGCCGGCTCCCTTCATCGTCGAAACACTCTTGATCAGCATGCCGAGCCCCGAGCTGTTAATGACGGAAACACCTTTCAAATCGACGATCACGTGTTTCTTTTTTCCCTCAATCAACTCCACGAGCTTGTCATTCAAGTTTGAGGCATCGGGTCCACCCATCAGGTTCCCCTCGATGGAAATTACCGTTGCGTTACCCTGCTGTGACGTTGTGAAAGTCATGTCATCCTCTCCCGCAATGATTGGAGACTTACTTCTTTTTCAGTGATGCGGCGACTGCATTTTTTCCTTCCTGACGGCTTGCCCACTCCAGCACGATTGCGCTTGCGATGTATATGGAGGAGAAGGTACCCGTAACGATGCCGACCGTCAATGCGAAGGCAAAACCTCTGAAGACCTCGCCGCCGAAGACGAGCATCACCATCAATACAACGAAAATGGTACCGGAGGTGATGATCGTGCGGCTTAACGTTTCGTTCAAGCTCTTGTTGATGAGGTCATACAGGCTCATGCTCCGGAAGATCTTCTGGTTCTCACGAATGCGGTCGAAGATGACGACGGTGTCGTTCACCGAAAGACCGACCAGCGTGAGGAACGCGGCGATCATGTCCTGCGTGATTTCGAGGTTGAACGACGGAGTGATGCCGTCGAAGAGCGATACGAGTCCGAGCGTGAAGAGAACGTCGTGGAACGTCGCAACGACTGCACCGACACCATAGATCCACTTGAAGCGGAAGGCGATATACACGGTGATGGCGATGAGCGACCAGAAGATTGCCCAGAAAGCTTTTTCGCGAAGCTCGGCACCGATCTTCGGTCCGATCTTGTCCTCTTTGAGAATGGTAAAGGGATTGTCCGGGAATGCCCCGCCCACGGCCTCGCGCATTTTGTCGCCGACCGTTGTACCGAAGCCCTGTTCGGTAGTCCTCAGCACGAAGTCGGTTTCCGCTCCGTAGGATTTCACCTCACCTTTTGTGACGCCGCCTTTGGTGAGAGCCTCACGGATTGCACCGATTTCGACCGGCTGTTGGAATCGTACGATCATTTCGGTGCCACCGAGGAAGTCGATACCGTAGTCGAGGCCTTTGATGAACAATGATGCCATTCCGGCGAGGATGATTGCTGCGGAGATCATATACATGACCTTCCGCTTCCCCATAAAATCTATATTTGTCTGACCTAAAATCCGCATGTTCTAAAAATCTCCTGAGAAGAATATCAACCGAAGCTTACCGCTGTCGATGACTTGTCTGTTAAGATGTGGAAAATAATTCGTGTGACGAAAATGGCGCAGAACATGCTGGCCACGATACCGATCATCAGCGTGAGCGCAAAACCCTGCACGGGACCGGTGCCGAACTGGAAGAGAATGATGCCGGTCAGGAATGTTGTCAGGTTAGCGTCAAAGATGGCGGTGAATGCTTTGTCGTATCCGGTGTCAATTGCCTGGCGCAGCGTCTTACCTGTCGCCTGCTCTTCACGGATACGTTCGTAGATGAGCACGTTGGCGTCAACAGCAACAGCCAGTGTCAGGATGATACCCGCGATGCCGGGTAGTGTCAACGTTCCCTGGAATGCGGCAAGCACCGCGAGGATGAGCATGACGCAGAGAACCACGGCAACGTCTGCGATGGCGCCGGCGCTGCGATAGTACACAATCATGAAGATTACCGTGAGCAAGGTTGCAAGCGCGGTTGAGAACAATCCGCTGCGGATAGAGTCTTCACCGAGCGACGGTCCGACGGAGCGCTGTTCCACGATCTCGACAGGTGCCGGGAGAGCGCCGGCCTTCAGCACAATTTCAATCAGACGTGCTTCTTCCAGATTGGACATGCCGCTGATTTGCGAGCGTCCGCCAATGATCTTCTGTTGGACAACCGGTGCGGAAAACACACTGTTATCCATCACGATAGCAACGCGTTTCTTGATGTTTGCGCCTGTGATGCGCGCCCACTCACGTGAGCCTTCATTGTTCATTTCCATATCCACAACGTGCCCGCCCGTATTCGGGTCGATGCTTGCGCGGGCATTCACAACCACTCCGCCTTCCAGTTCCGCCGAGCGCTTTACAGGATAGAGCGGCGTGTAAATGACACCCTGAATTTGCGTTGTTCTCACGCCCCAGAGGAACTGCATATCGGGGGGAATGACGCGCTGTACGTCGGGACGATCGAGAATGCGGCGTATTTTGTCCTTGTTCGGGTCGCCAACGGCGATATCGCCGCCCATGTTCACAAGGAGTCCGGTGAACGGGGTTTGAGCGAGAGTAGTGTCCTCGAGTGCCTCGGTAGTGTCGGTCTTGCCCGCGAGCACACGGTCGATTTCACGTACAACGCGTTCGACTTGCTCGGGTTCCTTCAAGAGTTTGAACTCGAGCAAAGCGGTCTTGCCGACGAGTTCACGGACTTCGCTTTCGTTGGAGACGCCGGGGAGCTCGACGATGATGCGCGTGCCGCCCAGTTTCTGGATTGAAGGTTCGGAGACGCCGTACTGGTCGACGCGGTTCCGGACGATCTCGATGGCGCGGTCAATGGCCTTCTTTGACTCATCTTCAAGAAATGCCTCGATTTCGTCGTTGCTGTCACGCAGGTTGCGGAAGTAGCGGCTCAACCGTATGCCCTTCTCGTCGAACTTGCGACGCAAGATCTTGACGGGAGAATCTTCAGAGCGGCTGACTTCATCGGCGATTTCACGCATCAACTGCTTGAACTGCTCGTCCTTGTTCCGCTGGTTCGCAAGGTCTTCGATCAACTTCAGTGTGTTCACCTCCAGAACCACGCGCATGCCGCCTTGCAGATCGAGGCCGAGCTTTATGCGGCGCGCACGATTCTCGCGAATCTCCGCTTCGTTCTTTTCAATAAACGCAAGACTATCAGCGCCGGTAAGGCCGCGCATCTGTTGCCGGAACTGGTAATCAACGTACGTCGGCCACAGATAGTACAGACCGATCAGTACCACGGCAACTACGAGAGATATCTTAAAAGCATACTTACGCACTACAACCTCCGGGATTCAACAAACGGGAAATGAATATGGCAGGAATAGCGTTCTGTAAAAATAAAGCCACCAAATGTAACCCAATCTCCCCACAAAGTCAATAATACTGATTGCATTTGCAGGGCCATTCCGTTATATTCTGTGTACTTTTTAAGTGAGAAATCCCATCATTTTACAGCTCAGAGGTTCTTGAGGTTATGCCAATCATGACACGCATGCGCGAGAGCATGCCCGTAATTCTTTTCGGTTTGCTGATCGCGTTTTTGATTACTATCATCTTCGAATGGGGTATGGATTACCTCGGTATGTCCGGGGGCCAGGTGAATCACATCGGCGAAATTGAAGGGAGCAAAATTTCGCTTGTGGAATTCAACGAGTTGGTGAACACTGCCCGTGAGAACCACAGACAACAAACGGGAGCCGAACCGGATGACAATACGATGCGGCAGCTCCGGCAACAGGTATGGGACCAGCTCGTCACGCAGAAGCTGGTTGAGAAGGAGATCAAGCGTCTCGGGCTTACTGTTCCCGACCAGGAGATTGTCGATTGGGTGAAGGGTGACAACCCTCCGGAAGATCTGAAGCGTAACTTCATTGATTCGACAGGGCAGTTCCGCCGCGATGTGTATGAACAGTTCCTCGCCAACCCCAACCAATTCATTCAGGGTGAAGCACCAAACGCAGGGACGAAATGGCTTGCCGACTATGAGAAGAATCTTCGCCAGCGCCGTCTTAGCGAGAAGTTGCAGAGTTTGCTCACCGCATCCGTGCGCGTGCAGGAAGGCGAAATGCTCCGCCGCTTCCGTGATCAGAACATCAGATACAACACCGCATTCGCTTTCTTCGAGCCCAACACGTTTGTGAAGGATGAAGAGGTAACAGTCAGCGACAATGATATCAAGGAATTCTACCAGGAGAACCTCGAGCTGTACAAGGTTGAGGCTACACGCAAGCTGAAGTATGTGACATTCCTTGAAACGCCCACTGCAGCGGACTCGGCGGATGCCCTGAATGAGATTGAAGGCGACCTGAAGCGCGCACAGGAAGGGGCGGATTTCCTTTCGATTGTTGCCACGCGTTCCGAAAAGCCCGACAGTGGTGCGTGGTTCAAGCACGGCGAACTCGGCGGCGAACTTGAAGGTCCCGTCTTCAGCGGCAAAGTCGGGGACATCATCGGTCCTGTGCAGCAATTTGATGGCTATCATCTCGTCAAGATTCTTGACGAGCGCAAGGGGACTGATGAATATGTCCGCGCAAGCCATGTGTTGATCCAGATTCCCGCGTCCGCAGAATCCACTCAGGCAAAAGCCATGGCTGCTGATGTGGCGCGACGCGCTCGCGCAGGCGAAAACTTCGCATCTCTTGCCCGCGACTTCTCCAAGGATCCGAGTAACGCACAGAAGGGAGGCGATCTCGGCTGGTTTACAAAGGGACGGATGGTGAAGGAATTCGAAGATGCTGCATTCAAGGGCAAGGTCGGCGAGATTGTCGGCCCGGTCCGTACTTCATTCGGATTGCACATCATCAAGATCACCGGAAGGGATGCCCGCGAATTGAAGCTGGCTCGCATCATCTCAAAGATCACCCCGAGCCCGCAGACATTGAATGATATTGCCGATCGGGCACGTGATTTCTCGATTATTGCACGCGAGTCTGACTTCACGCAGGAAGCTTCCTCGGTTGGTTTGGAGGCCCGTGAAGCTGAAGTTCAGAAGAAGGGAGGATTCATTCCGGGGATCGGCGTCAATGAGTCGGTCACTCGCTGGGCGTTCAACAATAAAGTCGGCTCCGTCAGCGATCCGTACACCATACCGAACGGATGGGCCGTGTTTTCCGTTGTAGATGCAACGCAAGACAGGATAAAGCCGTTTGAAGATATGAAGGAGACGCTGCGGCCGCAGGTGCTGCGCAAGAAGAAGGTGGAAAAGGTGAAGGAGATTGCCGCACAAGCCAAGGGAAAGCTTGCGCCGGGTGACAGCCTCAGCAAAATTGCGACACTGGAGCCCAGAGCACAGGTGCAAACCACCGGAGAGTTCTCGATGTCCACAGGTGCACCCAACGTGGGCCGCGACCTCGCCTACTTTGGGGCAACCGAAGTGCTTGATGTCGGGCAAATCTCGCCCCCTGTCGCCGGACAGCGCGGGGTCTATCTGATTCAGCTTCTCTCGAAGACACCGTTTGATTCGACAGCGTATGCGGCACAGCGGGAAACGCTCAGGTCGCAGATGCTGCAAGAGAAGCGCAACCGGTATATCACCGAGTGGTTGACGAACATGAAAGAATCCGCAAAGATCGAAGACAACCGGGATTTGTTCTACCGTTAAACAATCTTGTGAGGTGGGATATGAGTCACTCTCGTATTCTCATAGTGCTGGCCGTTGGTGTTGTGTTATCGGTAACGTCTGCTTTTTCGCAGGAATCAAGTTTCTCCATTTCTTTCAAAGGGAGCCTGACCACAGGCTCCCAGTTGTTCCCCAATCCCAACTCACCTGATGAAGCGCGCCGCGCCCAGTTCTTCTCGTTAGAGAATATCTGGGGCTACGGTGTGGAAGTGCGCTACCGGTTTCCGGAAAGTGACCTTGCCATCGCTCTCTCAACTGATTATCTTCGCAAAACCACCGGGTCATCCATACGCACCGCTACCTCTGTCGTTCCCGTAACGGACGGATACAGAGTTATACCGCTTGAACTGACGGGATATTTCCTGATCCCTATTTCGGGGGAGACCTTCACGATTTTCATGGGTGGAGGCGTGGGTACCTACATTGGCCGCAGGATCTACCGGGTGGGTGATGTTGAGGCGCAGACTGTCGACCAGGGGAGCGGATTCGGCATTCACGTTCTCAGCGGGGTCGGCTATCGTGTTTACGGTCCATTCTCGATTGTCGCGGAGATGAAGTTCCGTGACCTGCAATTCAACTCCGTGAACCGCTTCCAGAGTGCGCAGGTACAGTATGGCGGCACGTTTGTCAATGTCGGGACCCAGCCGTTCGAATCACGCGTGCATACTGATGGCGTGATTTTTCAGCTCGGAGCAATGATTGAGTGGTAACAACCGTTCGGACCACACACTTCAATCAACGGCCGCCGCGACGCTGATCCGAACATCTCTGGCGGATCAGTTTGACCTGCTCGAAATCCCTGTCTCTGTGCACACCGTATCGTTCTCGATTCTCAAAGTCCGCGACACAAACGTTCTTGTTGATGCAATCAGTCCGGAGGAGTTTGCCGGGGATGAACGACTTCCCTACTGGGCTGACATCTGGACGTCTGCCTATGAACTTGCCCGTTACTGCCTTGCCGAAGCTCACCTGCGGGACAAGCGTGTGTTGGAGATTGGGTGCGGTGTGGGACTTGCCGGACTCGCTGCCGCAAAGGTGGGCGCCCGCGTCACGTTCTCAGACTATGAACCCTCAGCGCTTCGCTTTGCAGAGTACAACACGCTGGCAAATCTGACGCCTCATGAGCGTAGCGGGATATCGTTCATGCAACTCGACTGGCGATCAATTCCTGCGCTGGAGCCGTTCGACGTGATTCTCGCTGCCGACGTCGTGTACGAACGACGGAATTTCTTCCCCCTCGTCGATGTGCTTGATAAGCTGATGAAGAAGGATGGTTTGGCGGTCTTCACCGAGCCTGGAAGGACAATCGGAGAACATTTCTTCTCAATGCTCAGGGAATACAAGTACAACATCGATACATCGACGCATGCTGTGCAGATCGGCGGGCGACTCCACAACGTAACACGGGCACTGGTACGCAAGCAGGTGCCCTCATGACCGTGGAATCCACCCGAAGCCCGGATCTCGTTTTTCTCACCGGTTTCATGGCGAGCGGCAAAAGCACCATCGGCCCGATCCTGGCGAACACGTTGGGATACGAGTTCGCCGACCTGGACAAACTCGTCGAGGCACGTCACAGCAAGAGCGTCAAGCAGATATTCATGGAGGATGGCGAAGCCTATTTTCGTGACGCAGAGCGGCATCTGCTTGCGGAAATCAGCACACGCCGACGGCACGTCATCTCTCTTGGAGGCGGGACGCTGACCGACCCGGGAAACTTCGCGCTCATCCATGCCTCCGGCGTGCTTGTCTATCTCCACACTTCTCCCGAAGAGCTCCTCAAGCGGCTCCGGCATAAAGAGGACCGCCCCGTCCTCACTGACCGCCGTGGCGAACGACTCAGTCCCGAACGGTTGCGGTCAAGGGTGCTTGAACTCTACAAGCAGCGCTCGCCATTGTACGAACAGGCCCATATCCGAGTGCCAACCGATGGGCACAGTGTAGGGGTTACCGTTGATGCGGTTGTGAAGAAACTGAAGATGTTCGTCAGATCACAGAAGTCGGGGTGATTCCCCCAATCCTTTGCATTTCAATGAGTTAATGGATATATTCATGCCGTCAAACGTGGTCAGCCACGAGGGCACAAAGACTCAAAGTTCTTGCCGATAATTACTTTGTGTCTCCAGGTCCTTGTGGTTTTTTCGTTTCCAAACTTGTAGGGGGTACTTTGGTTTCATTTTCGGAAAGCCGGCTTACCGAGCTTATCGACAACTTCAGCGGCAAAAGGGTTGCGGTCGTCGGGGACTTAATGGTTGACCGGTACTATTGGGGGAACGTCAGCCGTATCTCGCCTGAAGCGCCGGTTCCCGTTGTGGAAGTAGTAGAAGAGTCCGTTCGCCTCGGCGGAGCGGCAAATGTTGCTAACAATATTCAGACGCTCGGCGGTATCCCGCTGCTCGTCGGGCTGGTCGGGAACGATCATCCCGGGCAGATGTTTTTGGATATACTGCGCGAGCGGAACCTGCCGTCTGACGGCATAGTGACCGACGCATCACGTCCGACCACCATCAAGACCCGTGTGATTGCGCACGCGCAGCATGTTGTGCGCATTGATAACGAGTCAAAGGCCGATTGCCCCGATCATATAAAACACCTGATTATTGACGCGGTGAAGTACAACATCCATGATCTCGACGCCATCATCATCGAGGACTACAACAAAGGCGTCGTGACGAAAGATGTGATCCGTGAATTGATTGCCGTCGCCAGAAAGTACGACAAGATCATCACTGTTGATCCGAAGTTCAACAATTTTCTGGAGTACAAGCATGTGACGGTCTTCAAGCCGAACCGTCGCGAAGTGGAAGAGGCCATCGGTGGACGCCTGAAGACTGGCGAGGATGTTGAGAAGGCAGGGAAGTATCTTCTGGAAACACTCGAAGCGCAGAACGTGTTGTTGACGAGGGGCGAAGAAGGCATGACCCTGTTCGAATCGAACGGCTCGATCACCTCCGTCCCGACGCAGGCGGACAACGTGCAGGATGTTTCGGGGGCAGGTGACACGGTGATCTCGACCCTGACGATGGCGCTCGCAAGCGGGGCCGACGTAAAGGAAGCTTCAACACTTGCCAACTGCGCTGCCGGTGTGGTCGTTGCATCGGTCGGTATTGTGCCGATTGTCCCGGAACAGTTGGTTGGTGCTGCATTGCACTACTCGAAGAAGAACGGGCGGAACTGATGCGGAAAATTCTCCCGCTTCCCGAGCTTGTTCGCATCCGCAAGCAACTCCGCCGGCAGGGAAAAAAGGTAGTATTCACGAACGGCACGTTCGACATTGTGCACAGGGGACATGTCGAGTATCTGGAGAAATCGAAGCGTCTCGGCGATGTGTTGATCGTCGGCCTGAACACCGATGCCTCGATACGCCGCATCAAGGGGCCGAAGCGGCCCATCAACCCCAATGCCGACCGGGCAGCTGTTCTTGCGGCGCTTGCATCCGTGGATTATATCTGCTTCTTTGGGGAAGAGACTCCGTTGCGGCTCATCACCAGAATCGTGCCGGACGTCCTCGTAAAGGGGGCCGATTGGAAGGTTGACGCAATTGTGGGGAAGGATGTGGTGGAGAAGCACGGAGGCTCCGTAAAAACCATCCGTTTGACGCCCGGCCGATCCACCACCAACGTCATCCAGCGTGTGCTCGACGCATACAAGTAATCACGGGGGAAACACCCGGCGCGCGTGCCGCAGACGCGCCCGGCAGTGCATGACGTTCCTGCGGCGGGAGAATCATGGTCAAACGGTGGCTGAAACGGTTTTTGATTGCGGCGGTGACGCTTCTCAGCGTTGCCATTCTCATTGCCGCATTCAGCCAGACGCAGATCTTCCGTGACTGGCTCAGGTCCTTCGCACTATCCCGTCTCGATACATTGCTGGTTGCCGATGTTCATCTCGGAGAGATCAGCGGTGACCTCGTCTCAGGTTTTTCTATTGACTCAGTCTCCATCAAACTTTCCGACGACTATCTCATTGCAGCCGAACGGCTCGACATCAAGTACGATCTGTTTCAAATCTACTCACGCAAAATCAACGTCAGCAGCCTGACGCTCGTGCGTCCCACGATCAACCTTCTCTGCGGAGCTGATAGCGTATGGAATTTTGAACGGATGGTCCGCCCCTCACCCGATGACACGGAGAGTACACCCTTTGACTGGCCTGTCATGCTTGCACGTCTCGAGATCATCAACGGAACAATCCGTCTCGTCGATACGGCGGCGCTCCGTGAGCCGGACCATGAGGATACGGGGCCGTATTTCGTCGAGTATCATGATGTTCACTTGCACGACGTGAATCTCGTTCTCACATCGGTGAATTCTTCTGCCACCGAAAAGCGGGCCAGGATCCAATCCCTTCGTTTCATTTCCGATGTTCCCCAAGTGATCCTGAAGGAAATGTCCGGCGATTTCCGGGTGACCAACCGTGAAGCGATGGTGAAAGGACTCAGTATCAAGACGGCGGCCTCGCAATTGATACTTGACGCATCGATGAAGAACATCGATCTGTTCAGCGGTTTCGAACTGATCGATCTTGAGCGTAAGCCCGTGGAGATCACGATGCGTGCACCCCGGCTTGACCTGGACGAGTTGAAGCGGTTCATACACGAGATCGACTTCCTGAGCGGACCGGTAGACATGGAACTGTTTGCTGATGGAGAGTTTGGCCGTCTGAATCTTCACCAGCTGGATCTCAAGACGCGCAGTTCGGAAATGCACTTCGCCGGCGCTGTGAACAACCTTCATGTGCCCGATGAGTTACTCCTGACTATCAAATGTCGCGCCAGCAAAATAGACTATGCGGATGTTATGGCGCTTCTGCCCGGACTGGAGCTTCCGGATTATTCATCTATGGGAATGGGTGAGTTGGAGTTTGATTTCAACGGCATGCCGCTTGACTTCCGCACATCCTTCAAGGTACGGAACAACGCAGGCTATGCTGAAACGGATGGAGTGGAACTTCAAATCGGGGGGGCTCAGACTCTCAGGTACAACGGAGTGTTTACCGTCAGGGACTTTGACTTCTCACATCTTGCACAGGATTCTACCCTTGCAAGCAGATTGACGGGGCGTGTCAGAATCACCGGATCAGGAACGACGCTCGACGATCTCACCGCCACGATGGAGGCTACGCTCGATTCGTCGGAATTCCTCGGCGCGCCCATGGGAGCATCGCAAGTGAGAATAGTTTCGGCCGGTAGAAAACTCTCCGGCACTGTCAGGCTTGCGGTTGGCTCAATGCAATCCGATCTTGTTGGCGAGCTCGACAGATGGGATCCCGCATTACCCCGATTCAAATTAGAGGGTCGGGTTGCCGGTCTTAACCTTGAAGATTTTATGCACGATGCCGCGCAACGCAGCGACTTGAATCTCTACCTGGAAGCGGAGGGCACAGGACTGGCCTGGGAGAGGCTTTCATGTAACGCCACGTTTGACTTCTCCTCATCAACATACAAAGAGTACCGCATAGACTCGGGGCTGGTCTCGTTGGAAATCGATCAGACCGATCGCAGCAACAGCCGCCTCAGCATTTCATCGAGTCTTGCGGATTTCGATATCATGGGGCAGTTCGATCTGGATTACATCGGCGGACTGTTGCGGTATGAAATTGCCAGCCTTTCGCACGCAATCGGACAGCGGTTCCGGTCACTTGATTCCACCATTGCAACATCGATCGACGAGAAGAAGCTACGGGCTTCCGGCAGACAGCTCGCTGCTCAAGAGAAATCAATCAATGCAGAGTATGCTCTACAGTTCAAGAACCTCGAACCATTGTCGATACTTACCGGGAACCGGACATTCAACGCACTTGGCTCGATCACCGGTTCGCTGAAGGGCGACTATCACAATCTTGAGGGAAGCGCCAACCTGCAGCTGGATGAGTTCTTCTATGGCAACGCTGACTCCGGGGTTCTGATTCAGGACGGCTTTCTGAATATTCGCTTCAACGATCTTTTCCCCGAATCACCGCTTACCGAACTGCAACTGCGTGTAAAGGCGGACGCCGGCAAAATGCACGTCAATCGTACCCGACTCGACACGCTCAACGGCGGTATTTTTTATGACAAGGAATACGCCGGTTTTACAATTCAGGCCGACTATGATCAGGACCTGCACCTTCGCACCAACGGACAAGTGGGGGTCTCGGATGACGGCATCGAGTTCCGCTTCAGCCGGCTCAAACTTGCCTACAAAGATTATTCATGGGACGCAGATGATTACGCTGTTATCGCCGTGAGTCAGTCCGGACTCAAGGTGCAAGGGCTCGTTCTCCGGCGCGATTCGCAAACGGTCGCTATCAACGGGCGGGTATTCGAGGGCGGGGAGCTGAATGCACGTGTGAATGCTGCAAACATGAACTTGACAGGTCTTCGATACTTGATGGCTGATGAAGAAATGCGCAACGGGAGGAGGGGATTCGAGGGCCTTGCGAACATTGATATTACAGCAGAGGGAACTGTTGCTTCGCCACTCTATACCGCTTCGCTCAGGGCGAGGAATGTATTCTTCCGCGGATTTCCGTTCGGCAACATTGACGGCGATTTGCAATACGAAAGCGAAGATCTGCGGGCACGTCTCATCATTGATAATCGCGCACAATCCGGCGCTCAAAATCCCGATCTTGTTGTCGAAGGAGTATTGCCCGTAAACCTCGCCTTGACTGGAGACCGGGATGTGTGGCCTGACAGGTCTATGAGTTTTTCCATCAAATCCGAGGGCCTGCAAATGAGCCTCCTCGATCCGCTTGTCCCGACCTTCAACGAACTTAGCGGGCGGCTCCGCACACAACTGACCGTGGCAGGATCACTGAAGCAGCCGCAATACTCCGGAACAATAGCGATCGAGAATTGCGGCTTCCGCTTCGTTCCGAACAACATGCTGTACGAACGGATGTATGCTGAACTCGTTGCCGAAGGGGAACGGATCCGGGTTCTTGAAGCCCGCGTACGGAACATCGAACAGGATAACAAACCCGGCCGTGCCGGAGAATTGGTGATTACGGGGGATTTTCTCTTCCGTGATCTTGTTCCGTCGGACTTCAACTTCACGATCAACGGGCAGTTGGTGACGGTGAACCGCAATACACGGCTCTCGGATCTCTCCGTCTACGGTGATCTCTTCAATGAGATACCCCCTCCGGGCCTGCGCTATACCGGGTCTGTTCAGAATTCCCTTCTGAAGGGGAGGGTGATTGTCCGCAATTCGAGCTTCGTGCTTCCGCCTACGACTGGAACCGAGTCCACAGAATCCCTTTTCTCAATTCCCATGAGGGTGGTTGATGATACAACGAAGGTCGAGAAGCAGACGACACAGCGAATTGCTCAACGCTACTTCGCCCTTGCCGAGGGCGGGCGTGCGCAAAGTGCAGGAGTTGAGCAGCAGTCCGTTTCGTTCATTGATGGACTCCGCTACGATCTCGACGTGGAATGCATAGGCGGGAACAACGAGATCAGGATGATCTTCAACGCCGCGACAAATGAAGAACTGGTGGCAAACATCAACGGCCGATTTTCCATTACGGAGGACGGGAAGACGTGGGTGGGTACGTTGGATGTCAGCCGCGCCTCGTACAACTTCTACGGAAAGCGTTTCGCCGCCGAGGGCACGCTGACGTACACGGGCGATTTTCTGAATCCGGAGCTGAACATCACCGCAACGTACGAGAACACGCGTCTCAACGACAGGACTTCGCAAGAGGAGCGGGTCGCGGTGATATACAAAATCACGGGAACGCGATACGCGCCCCGTTCGGAAGTATCAATGAAGATCGATGAAGTCGATTACACCGCCTACAGCAACGGGCCGACTTCGGGAGATATCCAGTCCGACGCGCTGACATTCGTCATCACCGGCAATTTCCCGATATCACGCGGGGAGGCAAATGATATTGCCGGCAGCCTAAACCAAACGGTGACGTCGACGGTGGTCGGCGGAGCAACGTCATTGTTGACGAGCACGTTTTCGGAGTTCCTGCGCAACCGGACGGGCATCATTAACTCCATTGAGATCGGGTATGACACGGGGGGCGGCGATTCGAAGTCGTTCGGGCAACGTGCCGACATCCGTCTCTCCGGCACGGCATTCAAAGGGTATTGGCGTTACGGAGGGAAGATCCTGGAAGATCCGTTCAGCAACGCTAACTTCAGCATTCTATATTCATTCGGCGATATTTTCGATGCGCCGCTGTTACGCAATTTCATGTTCGAATACGAACGCAGGGTTGTCACCTCACTCTACACCCAGGTTGAAGCGCGGCGCGATATTAATTCGGCCCGTTTCTTCTATCGTTTCTCATTTTAACTGCAGGAGCCTGTCATCAAACATCTTAAAAAGAAACTTCTCTCACTTCTTTCCTCCGACCCCTCGAAACACTATTCAACCAAGGAGCTCTCACGTCATCTCAAGATCAAAGCGAAGGGAGAGTACAGCGCTTTGCGTGACGTGATTGACGAGCTGGATCGCAAGGGGATTATCGAGTCGGACGAGCGTGCCCGGGTACGATATGTCGTGCAAAAGAAGAAAGACAAACTAGAGCTGCCCCAGGGCAAGGCGAACCGCCTTATCGGGGTGCTGGGTATGACGAAGCGCGGCTTCGGTTTTGTAGGTCTGGAGGGCTCTGACGAAGAGGTATTTATCGCGGAGCGGAACCTCGGCACGGCCTTGCATGGAGACACTGTGGAGGTGGCTTTGTTTGCGCGGCCGATCCGTAAGAAGAAGCAGGATGATGAAGCAAAACTCGAAGGGGAGATCGTTGGCATTGTCGAACGCTCTAACACTACCGTTGTCGGAACGCTGGAGAAGAGCAAGCGCTTTTCGTTCGTCGTTCCGGATAACGAGAGAATTAACAGGGACATCTATATCTCCGACGATGATCTTGGGGGGGCGTCGCATGGCGATAAAGTTGTTGTGGAGATGCGGGAGTGGAAGAACCCTGCGCAGAATCCTGAAGGAAAGATCATAGAGGTCCTTGGGGAGTCGGGTGATGCACGCGTTGAGGTGATGTCAGTGGCCCGCAGTTTCAACCTGCCGATGCAATTTCCGCAGGATGTGGAACAGGCGGCAAAGGCGCTCTCCGGGAGCATTCCGCGTGAAGAGATCGCGAAGCGCCTCGACCTCCGCGAAAGAGTGTGTGTTACAATTGATCCAGAGGATGCGAAGGATTTCGATGATGCTATTTCCTTCGAGCCCCTGGGGAACGGGAAGTACAGGCTGGGCGTTCATATCGCAGACGTCAGTTATTATGTTCAGGAGAATTCACCCCTTGACCGTGAGGCGTACGAGAGGGGCACGAGCGTGTATCTCGTGAACGAAGTCGTGCCGATG
This sequence comes from uncultured Chitinophagales bacterium, assembly GCA_964495695.1. Classification (GTDB taxonomy): domain Bacteria; phylum Bacteroidota; class Ignavibacteria; order UBA10030; family UBA6906; genus CAADGV01. Next base: position 17,898 of record CAZBWR010000025.1, read on the forward strand.
CTTCCCGAGCGTCTCTCGAACGATCTCTGCAGTCTGCGGCCCGATGTTGACCGCCTGACCTACAGCGTGATGATGACAGTGACCGGGGGAGGGAAGGTTGAAGAGTACAGCATCGAGAAAAGTGTGATTCACAGCGCACGCCGCTTCACATACGAAGAAGTGCAGAAGATCATCGAAGACGGCAAAGGTGAACTTGCTGACATGCTGCTGCCCTTGCACAAGTTCACACAAACGCTGACGAAGCAGCGGAAGAAGAAGGGAAGTATTGACTTCGACACGGGAGAAGCAAAGTTTAAATTTGATGAGCGCGGGTTTCCCTCCGCCATCATCAAAAAGGTACGGCTCGATGCCCACAGGCTTGTGGAAGAATGCATGCTGCTTGCGAACAGGATTGTTGCTGAGCATCTCGGCAAGGTCCGGAAGGAAGATCAAGTCCGGCCCTTTGTCTATCGTGTGCACGATGTTCCATCGCCGGAGCGTCTGACGGATCTCGCAAATTTCGTCAAGCAGTTCGGCTTCACGCTGGACGTGAAGCAAGGCATATCGTCGCTCAAGCTGCAGAACCTGCTCGACACCGTAAAGGGATCGGAAGTCGAAAACGTAATCAATGAAGTTGCCCTTCGGTCGATGGCGAAGGCTGTGTACTCCGAAAAGAACATCGGGCACTTCGGGTTGGCGTTCAAGTATTACACACACTTTACATCACCCATCCGGCGCTATCCCGATCTGATCGTACACAGGCTGTTGAAGGAGTACGCGGACGGAATGCCTTACGAGCGGCGTGAACATCTGCAGAACGAACTGCCGGACATATGCAAACAGTCATCAGCGCGGGAAAAAGTCGCCACAGAGGCAGAGCGCGAATCTGTCAAGGTGATGCAAGTCGAGTACATGAAACGTCACGTAGGGGACATTTTCGAGGGGGTCATCACGGGGGTTACAAACTTCGGCATCTTCGTTGAGATTACCGACCTGCTGGTCCAGGGGCTCATCCGCATGCGGGACATGACTGATGATTACTACTTGTTCGATGAAAAACGGTACCAACTGAAGGGGCGTTCGCGGGGGAAAGTGTATAGATTGGGGGACAGCGTGCGCGTTGAAGTGGTCTCTGTTGACCCCGAGACACGGGAAATCGACTTTGCGATTACCCGTTAAACTGGCAGCATGTTTGCGTGTCAAAGCGAAGCAATCCTTCGCTGATCCGCACACCGTATGAACTTCGCGAGCTTTGTGTTGTTATAGAAGGAGCCCGTTGCATTTGCTGCCTGACTTTGTTAGTATTTTTTAGAAGGTTGTGTTACACACCAAAACCAAGAGGAGACTTATGAAGGTGAGAGGGCTTCTGTGGATGGCAGCGGCGGCAATCGTTCTGCTCGCTCCCCGCGGGTTTGCACAGGACGGGCTGTTCGGGAAAAACAAGGTTCAGTACAAGAAATTCAACTGGTACTTCATCCAGACTGATCATTTCGATATCTACTTTTCGGATGGCGGCAAGAAGATTGCCGAGTTCACAGCGGTGGCAGCAGAAACAGCGTATGCCTCGATCAGCAAGACGTTCCGCTACCAGCTTGTGAACCGTGTGCCGATCATCGTCACAAACTCCCACAATGATTTCCAGCAAAACAACGTTGTCTCCGAATACCTCGAGGAAGGGGTCGGGGGAGTTACAGAGTTGTTCAAGAATCGTGTACTCATCCCGTTTGAGGGGAACTACAAGCAGTTCAGGCATGTCATTCACCATGAGTTGGTGCACGCCATCGTCAATGACATGTTCTACGGCGGTTCAATTCAGTCAATAATTGCAAACAACATTACGCTCCAACTTCCACTCTGGTTCAACGAGGGTATAGCCGAATATGAGGCGCAGCGCTGGGAAACAAACTCGGACATGTTTCTACGCGACGCGACAATCCACGAGTATCTCCCGCCGATTAACAGGCTCGGCGGGTACTTTGCATATAGAGGCGGGCAATCAGTCTGGTGGTATATTGCCAACAAGTACGGTCATCAGAAGATTGCGGATATCCTCAACCGTGTGAAGAGTACAAGAAGCGTTGAAGCGGGATTCCGCGGCGCCATAGGACTAGGGCTTGAAGAGTTGAACGAGCGATGGCAGAAAGAGATGAAAGTCACCTACTGGCCCGACATCGCCAAGCGCGAAGAACCATCGGACTACGCACGCAGGCTCACCGATCACCGCAAAGACGGCAACTTCTACAACACGAGTCCTGCAATCTCACCGCAGGGGGATAAGCTCGCTTTCATCTCCGACCGGCAGGAATACCTCGATGTGTTTCTCATGAACACCATCGACGGGAAGGTTGTCGACAAGATTGTTGATGGACAGCAGACAAATGATTTTGAAGAGCTGAAACTGCTTACGCCCAAAATCACCTGGTCGCCGGACGGGAAAAAGATCGCCCTTGCAGCGAAAGCCGGTGAGCAGGACGCCATCCTGATCATCGATATCGAACGGGGAAGCCGTGAGAAGCTGACGTTTGATCTTGACGCAATCTATTCGGTCGACTGGTCGCAGCAGGGGAACAGATTGGCATTTGTCGGGAACAAGTTGCATCAGTCCGACATCTATTACTATGATCTTTCGACAAAGCAGTTCGTGATGCTGACGGATGACGTATTCAGCGACGCCGATCCGTCATGGTCGCCGGATGGCAAGTACGTGTACTTCTCCTCTGATCGTGGACCGTACCTTACGCGTGTCGGGATCGATATGGCGACATACGACTATTCACAGCGTGATCTCTACAGGGTTGATGTCGAGACGAGGATACTCGAGCGGCTAACAGACTGGCCGGGGAGTGATGAGGAGTCGCCGGTCCTGGGACCGGACGGCAAGAAGCTTTTGTTCGTCTCCGACAGGAACGGCATCAATAACATCTACGAGATGGATCTTGAAACGCGGAAACATCGTCCTCTTACCAATTCGCTCAGCGGTGTATACCAGCTCTCATTGTCATATGATGGAACGAAGCTCGCGTTTGCATCCCTCAACTATGCGGGCTTCGACCTCTTCCTCATGCGGAGTCCCTTTGACCGTGAGTTGAAGGTTGACGAATTGGAGCTGACGGAATTCCGCAAGAAGCAGGATGCCGGTGTCGCCCCTCCGCCCGTTGCAGCAGCAGTCCAGCCCGCAGCTGTGGAACCGAAGCCGGAGGAGCAGGATACAACCGGATTGTACGGGAAAGATATCCAGATCGACTTCAGCGGCTTCGTTGTAGAGGACCCGAAGCCCGAGAACGTGCCGACGGACTCTCTCGCAGCGGGTCTTCCTAAAATTGCCGGCAATATTGACAGCGACGGTCAGTTCAAGGTCAACAAATACAAACTGAACTTTTCACCCGACATCATATACGGCAACGCAGGTTACAACACGTTCTATGGAGTGACCGGCTCGACCGTAATGGCCTTCAGTGACTTGCTCGGCGATCATCAGATCATTTTTGTGACAAACCTCTTGCTCGATCTGAAAAATTCTGATTATGGTCTGCAGTATCTCTATCTGCCGGAACGGATCGACTATGGTTTCTCCGGCTTCCACAGCGCACGGTTTGTTATCGTCAACGACCGGTTTAATGGCAGCCTTTACCGTTTCCGGACGTATGGACTTGCAGTGAATGCACGCTATCCCATTGACAAGTTTAACCGTTGGGATTTCGGTGTGAGCTGGTTCAATATCTCACGGGAGAATCTTGAACGTGCTGAGATTCCGATTCAAAAGAGAACGGCGCTTGTGCCGTCGCTATCCTACACGCATGACAATTCGTTGTGGGGCTTCACCGGTCCAGCGGCAGGGACTCGGTACGCCTTCAATGTGTTTGGTACCCCCAAGCTCGGCTCTGCCGGGCTGAGCTTTGTGAATGTGACCGGTGATTACCGTACCTATGTCCGACTCGGGCGCAACTACAGTATCGCACTGCGGCTTGCAGGCGGTGGGAGCTTTGGCGCGAATCCACAGAAGTTCATCGTCGGCGGTGTGGACAACTGGATCAACCGCACGTTCGAAGGCGGATACATACCTCTCGAAAACGCCGAGGACTACATATTCCTTCAAACCGGTTTGCCGTTGCGAGGATATAACTATAATGCAGCAATCGGCTCGCGCTACGGCTTGTTCAACTTCGAATTCCGTTATCCGCTGTTTGCGTTTCTCCAGGCCGGCCCGCTTCCCATTGGCTTGCAGAGCATCAACGGTGCAATGTTTTTCGACATGGGCGCTGCGTGGAACAAGGAAAATGAATTCAAAGCGTTCACGACGGATAGCCGCGGCAACACAATTACACGTGACCTGCTGATGGGAATGGGCACGGGAGCCCGGATCTACTTTATCGGATTCCTGGTCAGGGTGGATGTTGCGTGGGCCTGGTATTGGAGCGGGTTCAGCGAACCGAAGTGGTATATTTCGCTCGGCGCAGATTTCTGACGTTAGCCCGTGCAAAAAAAACGCAAAAGCCCCGTGTTGAACGGGGCTTTGCGCTTTTAGAGGGTGGAGGAGAAATTAGTTGACGGGAAGGGAGACGGTAAACGTCGAGCCCCTGTTCGGCTCGCTCTTGACGCTGATCGTACCACGATGTATCTCGGCAATCCATTTTGCGATAGAGAGGCCAAGTCCTGTTCCCCCCATTTCTCTCGATCGTGCCTTGTCCACGCGATAGAATCGGTCGAAGATTCTCTCTGTATCCTGCTTTGGTATCCCGATGCCTGTATCCTCAACCGATACCTCCGCAGTGCCGTTACGCCGCTCGATTGAGATGGAGACATTGCCGCCGTCAGGAGTGTACTTGATGGCATTATCAACAAGGTTCAGAAAAAGCTGCCGCAGGCGTCCCTTGTCTCCCACAATGGTTATCTGTTCGGATTTCTTCAGTTGAACGGTAATGTGTTTGGATTCCGCCAGCATTGAGCAGTCATCGTACAATTCCCGGATGACCTCGTCGAGATGTACCTCCTCCAGTTTCAGGTCGAACACGCCATGGTCAGCCTTGCCAAGGGTCAGGAGATTGTCGATGATCGTTTTCAGGCGGAGGATCTCTTCAAGCGTGCTGGCAAGGATGTTCCGGTATTGCTCGGGGGTCTTCTCGTTGCGCAAAGCGAGTTCGATTTCTCCCCTCATTATTGTAAGAGGTGTGCGGAGTTCATGCGAAGCATCCGATGAAAATTGCCGGACTTGTGCGAACGATGTATGTAACCTGTCAATCATGTCATTCATGGTTTCAATGAGCCTCCCGATCTCATCATCCACTTCACGGGGAGGTATGGACTGATCCAGGTTTTCGATAGTGATCTTACGGGCTCGTTGCGTCACATCATGGACCGGCCGGAGAGCTTTGTGCGCAAGGTATAAACCGCTCAAGACGGACACCACGACGACAATCGGGATAAGGTAAAGGAAGATGGAAAAAAGATTCTCGAGTACGGCGTTTAACTCCTCGAGTGAATAAGCAACAATGATCGCCAGGTTGTTATCCCTGTAAACTGCGGTACGCAAGCGCTCGCCGTTCAATACCGTTGTCAGCAGTTCGGTTGCCTCGAAACCGAGAGAATCGGGCACGGCAATGCTGTCGGACCCGAGGCTGTAACTCCGGTAAATCACCTCCCCATTCTTGTCCTCGATCTGAATAAACGTCTTTTTGGGACTTACGAGAGAGTGTTTGAAAATCTGATTCCAGATTGCATCGGCTTCGCCTTCGGTTGTGTCGGGTAGAACGGGTCCGATAAACGGTTGCGGAAGTTGGTTTGATTTCCGGCGCAACTGTGCGTCAATGGACCTGCGGCTTGGTTTGACGATGCTGGCTTGCGGAGATATGAAATCGCGTACCCACCGGACCTCGTTGCGGAGTGAAAAATCAAGGCTGTCGGATAGTTGGTTGCGGGTGTAGAAGTATGCCGTAAGCCCGAATGCCACAAGCGTAGCAAGCACGAGCAGTGTGTACCAGACCGTGAGTCTGGTGCGTATGGATTGATACCAGAACGCCACGATTATCCTTCCTTCATCACATAGCCGACGCCGCGTACGGTATGCAGCAGTTTCGGCTCGAATCCTTCGTCGATCTTGTTGCGGAGATGGTTGACGTACACATCAATGATGTTTGTGCCGGTATCAAAATTGTGATTCCAGATATGCTCGGAGATGATTGTCCTGCTCAGCACACGGTCCTTGTTTCGCATGAAGTACTCCAGCAGCGAGTACTCTTTGGCGGTCAACTCGATTGTTTTTCCGGTTCGTTTTGCTTTGTGGGTAACGGTATCGAGTTCCAGATCTGCAACCTTGAGGATTGTCGATTTTTCCTGCGCACCGCGCCGGAGCAGCGAGCGGACACGGGCAAGCAGTTCCTCAAATGCAAAGGGCTTTGTCAGATAATCGTCCGCCCCGCTGTCCAGCCCGGCGACTTTATCCTCTGTTGAGGTTTTTGCCGTCAACATTAATGTGGGGGTGGTTTTCTGGCGTGAACGAACGGCTTTGATCAGCTCGAGACCATTCAACTTCGGCAACATGACGTCGAGGATCAGCAAGTCATAGGTTTCGTTGACTGCCATTTGAAGTCCCTTCTCACCGTCATGCGCAACATCAACTGCGTAGTGCTCCTCCTCCAGTCCCTGCTGGATGAACTTCGCTACTTTCTTTTCGTCTTCTACGACAAGAATACGCATGATGAGGGTCCGTTCAAATGACTGATGCAGTGACTCGACTCTGTAGCTCCAGCAGTGGAAGAAAAGTAAATCAATTTTCTCTGAGTTGCAAAGCATCAGGATCCGGGTGGCAGTGATGCTGTTTGGCTTCTTTTTCTCGGAATCTCTATATTAAACCATACCTTTCGAGAGGAATGATGATCAAACTGATTCCCGCCGTATTCATCCCGTTGCTGCTTTTCACAGGGTGTATTCAAACCATTGCTGTCCGCTCGGTGGGGGGGATAGTTGATGATGGCTACAGTGCCCTTACCGAAGAATCGGATCTGCAGTTTGCCGAACAGGCCCTGCCCGGCAACATCAAACTGCTTGAGGTGATGCTGAAAAATGATCCGGACAATGAGCGCCTGCTGCGTTTATGTGCGGAGGGATATGCCAGTTATGCGCTCGGATTTGTTGAGGATGTCGACGTTGAGCGTGCCCGCGTGTTCTATCTGCGTGCACAGGAATACGGGATGCGCATTCTGCGCCAGGATAGCGATCTCAAGAGGGGATTGGAGGGCTCGGGCGAGGACCTACGAGCCGTGTTATCGCGCAAGTCTGCTTCGCTTGTTCCGGCTGTGTTCTGGACGGCGTTTGCCATGGGAAGCTATCTGAACATTACGCTCACGAATCCGGATGCTATTGCCACAATCCCGAAGATCGAAACGATGATGAAGTTCGTCGCTGCGAAGGATTCGGCTTTCTACTACGGAGGCGCGCATCTGTTCCTCGGTACGCTGTACGGCAGCCGCTCACGCTTTCTCGGGGGTGATCCGGCCAAAGCAAAGGAACATTTCGAAACTGCGCTGCGTTTAAATCAGGGTAAGTTCCTCATGACGCATCTGTACTATGCAAGATCGTATGCGGTGCAAACTCTGGACGAAGGCCTGTTTGAGGAATTACTGACGAAAGTCGAGAGGACATCGATCGATGTTCTGCCGGAGTTCCGGCTTGGAAATGCCATCGCGAAAAGGAAGGCCGGTCTTCTAATGGCGCGTAAGAGTGAATTGTTTTAGGAGATCACGAAAGGGGTAAGAATGTTTCGAAGACTATCAACCACGGCAGCCGCGCTTCTCATCGCAGTAGCAATTGCGCCTGCGCAGGAATACACAATCAAGTTTGCTTCTCTCGCTCCCGAAGGAAGCACATGGATGAATGTTCTCAAAGAGTATGACGAGGCCGTTCGCAAGGAGAGCGGCGGTCGTCTCGGATTCAAGATTTACGCAGGCGGGGTGCAGGGCGAGGACAAAGACGTCCTGCGCAAGATGCGACTGGGGCAACTGCACAGTGCCGGACTTACGGGCGTCGGACTGGGAGAAATCGCCTCCAAGGTGCGCATACTTGATTCTCCTTTCCTCTTTAACAGCTACGATGAAGTCGATCACGTGTACTCGGCGTTCTCCGAGGAGTTCGACAAAGAGTTCCGGGCCAATAACTATGTACTGCTTGGCTGGGCGGAAGTCGGCTGGGTCTATCTCTTCACCAACACCCCGGTGAGGACACTGGCAGACATGAACGGCGTTAAGATGTGGATGTGGGAAGGCGATCGCGTTGCCGAAGCAACCTTTAGAGCGTTGGGGCTTTCTCCAATTCCGCTTTCGGTGATTGATGTGCTGACCTCGTTGCAAACAGGACTCATCAACGGAGCCTACACGTCTCCGCTGGCGGCGCTTGTGCTTCAGTGGAACACACGTGTCAAGTATATGATGAATCTCCCGCTTGCAGATGCGTCGGGGGCCGTCGTTATCACAAAAAGAAAGTTCGATGAATTACCCGCGGATTTGAAGGACATTCTCGTGCGGAACGGCAAGAAATACATGCGGGAACTCACCGTCAAGTCCCGGAGAGAGAATGCACAAGCCATTACCACATTACAGAAAAACGGCATCCAGTTGATTGAGGTAACCTCGCAGAAGACAATCGATGATTACAAGGCTGCCGGTAAAAAGGCCCGACAGGTGTTGGTCGGTACGCTGTACGACCAGGATTTTCTGAACAGAGTGGAAAAATCGCTGACGGAGTTAAGAGCGAAGAAGAACTCAGCGACCACGAAATAAAAATGCAAAGCTCCGTGACACTGAAGGCCGGGCAAGTCCCGGCCTTTTTGTTTGGAAGGGTTATGGGCTTTGATTCTTCGGTGCAGATTCTCTATCTTTTCATCACTACATCACAGTTCCACCAACGACCTACTGTGCATGGCTTTCCTCCACCGAGTCGATAAGTTTCTGGTCAAAGTCGAGACCGTATTCCTTGTTTTGTTCCTCACGGCAATGATCCTTTTGTCATTTCTGCAAGTTGTGCTGCGGAATTTCTTCGACACAGGGTTGCTCTGGGCTGATCCTCTTGTCCGTCATCTCATTATCTGGGTTGGATTCATCGGGGCTGCGATTGCCACGTCGGAGGAACGCCATATCAGTATTGATGCGATTACGAAGTTCATTCCATCGCGCGTCAAGTCGGCTATCCGGCTCCTTACTTCAGTATTCGCTCTTGTCGTTTCGTATTACCTTGCCGAGGCTGCGCTGACTTTTTTGCTCGATGAAAAAGCCTACGGTGGTGAATTATTTCTCTCGATTCATACGTGGGTTGCGATCATCATCATTCCGGCCGGCTATGCGCTCATGGCGTTTCACTTCCTGATCAAGATTCTTCAACATGCCGCTGAACTTGCCGGGAAGGAGGTCCCCGCATGAGTCTTCTCGTGGTCGGGTTGATATTGATTCTTCTTGCGTTGCTCGGCGCTCCGCTGTTTGCAATCATCGGAGCATTTGCAATGCTCAGCTTCGCCGCAGAGGGAATCGAATCATCTGCCGTCATGGTTGAACTGTATCGTATCTGTTCCAGTCCGACGTTGATTGCCATCCCGCTTTTCACTTTTGCAGGGTATGCTCTTGCTGAGAGCAAGACTCCTGTAAGGCTTGTGAACCTTGCCCGCGCGTTGTTCGGCTCGTTCCGCGGAGGTCTCTCGGTGGTTGCGCTCGTCACATGCGCAGTGTTTACAGCGTTTACCGGCGCATCCGGAGTTACGATTGTAGCCCTCGGCGGACTTCTGCTTCCGATTCTTCTCAAGGAGCAATACCCGGAGCGCTTTTCGCTCGGACTGATTACGGCGTCGGGAAGCCTCGGTTTGTTGTTCCCTCCCAGTCTGCCCCTTATTCTCTATGCTCTGATCGCAAAGATCAGCATCGACAAGCTGTTTACAGCCGGAATTCTCCCGGGCATCTTTCTTGTCGTGGCCCTGTCCTTATACGGCATTCGGGTTGGCAAGAAGGCAGATGTTCCGACAACGCCCTTCTCGTGGTCCAATCTACGCAAGGCTGTGCGTGAGGCTGTTTGGGAAATTCCCCTTCCAATCATAATCATAGGGGGGATATACACCGGGGCGTTTACTGCAACGGAAGCGGCTGCAGTCACGGCGTTTTATGTCCTTGTGGTCGAAGTGTTCATCTACAAGGATCTTCATTTGTTCAGGGATATTCCCCGCGTCATGCGGGAGAGCATGGTACTGGTCGGTGCAATCCTGATGATCATCGGGACGGCAATGGGATTGACAAGCTACCTCGTTGACGAGCAAGTGCCGATGAAGCTGTTCGATCTGACAAAGCAATTCATAGACAGCCCTGCGATGTTCCTTATTGTGCTCAACGTCTTCCTGATTATTGTCGGGATGATGATGGATATTTTCTCCGCCATCATTGTCGTCGTTCCCCTGATTATCCCTATTGCATTGGCGTATGGTATCGACCCGGTTCATCTAGGCATTATCTTTTTGGCCAATCTCGAGATCGGTTATCTCACACCGCCGGTCGGACTCAACCTGTTCATTTCAAGTATCCGATTCAAGAAGAACGTGTTCACAATCGTCCGTGCCACCCTTCCGTATATTGCAATCCTGCTCATTGCGCTGATTGTCATCACATATGTCCCCTCGCTCAGTCTCTGGCTTGTCAACGTTCTCGGCGTAAAATAACGATGCGCCGTCCGCGTCTCCAATGAACATTTCCCCCACACTGCTTGAACATCTTCTCCACCGGCTGAACCTTCTTCCGGTTCCCGTGCTCGACTCATTTGCCGGTATCATCTACGGCCGTGTGTTGACAATAGCAGTCCGGCGTGGCTTATTCGAAGCGATGGCCGATGGCCCGAAAGGAATCGAAGAGATTGCCGCAGCTACACGTCTTCATGTGAGAGGGGTTGAGTTAATGGCGGAGAGTTTTGTCGTCGGAGGATATCTGAAGACGCATGAGGGACGATACTCGCTCACCCGGCGGGGGAAGAAGTGGCTTCTCCGTAAATCGCCGAACTATCTTGGAAACATAATTGAGTATTTCGGGATGCTATATTCCCGCTGGGAGGATTTTGAGTATTCTCTCGAGCACGGCAGGCCGCAGAAGCCGTACTATGAGGGTTTCGGTGAGAAGGACTGGAGCGTGTATGTGCATGCAATGCATGATCTCGCCCGCCTTCTCCTGCCCGAAGTACTGCCGAAAATCAATCTGCCGTCCGCCCCTCGTACGCTTCTGGATATCGGAGGCTCTCATGGTCTGTATGCTATCGAGTGTTGCCGGAAATATCCCGGCCTTTCTGCATCAATATTGGATTTCGCGCCCGCGTTATCTCACACGAAAGGCCTGTTGAAGAAGTCGGGGATGGGGGAGCGATGTTCGACTATTGAGGGAGATTTCTTGCAGGCAGAACTTCCCGGCGGGAACGATTGCATACTTCTATTCAACGTGCTGCACGGACTGACTGAAGAACAGAATGAGGCGTTGGTTGAAAAGTCACGTCATGCACTGAACGCTGGCGGCAGACTTTATATCCTGGATCAAATGAAGGGTGGACGCTCTCAGTCTGCGCTTGCCGGATTCATTCCCCTGATGGTGGGGTTGAATATGCTGAATGAGATTGGTGGAACTGCATACGCAGTCGCGGAAGTACGGGCTTGGTGCGGCGGGTTTTCATCTCTGAAGGTGTACAGGTTAAGAATGCCGGGAATTACGCTGATCGAAGCGGTGAAGTAATCAGTTTGTCCCGTGCTCGCTCCCGGCGTATGCCGGAGCGCTTTCGTTGCCCGATGCGTCGACTGCAGTGACCGCATATCGGTGACCCCTTCTTCCTTCCTTGTCAATCCACTGCAAGCCGGATGTTGTTCCGATGATTTGTCGTGGGTCGTTTGTGTCGACCTCTCTCTCTGACCGATAGACGACATAGTACCGCGGCATATCGCCATCGAATGAAACCCCGGGCTCCTTCCAGAAGATTCTGGCTCCCGATTCGCTGTAGTTCAGGGCGACTTGCTGCGGCGGCAAGGGTGGAGTTGTATCTTTCCACGCCATCAGGGGGGGAAGTGCCGGAGTAGTGTAGGTTTTGTTGAAGATCGTAAGAGGTGCGACGTTCTCGTACCGGAAGTGGACCTGTCCCTGCGCACCGAGCATTCTCGTCGCAGCGATCTGGTCATTAATCTGTGAGAGAATCTCCGGTTTATACACGCCGGTGCTGATATAGGAATGGCGTGTTCCTGCGTTTTTCAACCATGCCCGGGTGATATATGCGAAATCCGGGCCTTGGGTTTCAAACTCGAGAGCCCAATACACTTGCGGCGCAAGATAATCAAGCCATCCGTTCCGAAGCCAAAGGCGTGAATCCTGGAAATAATCGCTCAGCGCTCCAGCGGCAATGCGTGTGTCGGGCTGGGCGCTCATTGTTCCGCCATAATTTCCAACAGGAGCGGCCCCCATTTTGATTGCCGGTCTCGCGCTTGTTATCTGCTCGTATGCCCGTTGCACGAACCGGTTGATGTTCTCTCTCCTCCAATCTTCCCGCTTCCCTTTGCCGAATCGTTGGAATGAAACATCATCGGGGAAATCCCTTCCAGGATATCTGATGAAATCAAAACAGATGCCGTCTACGTCGTAATGTTTCGCAAGGTCTGCGAGAAGTGTCAGCAGATAATTATTGACTTCGGGTAATCCGGGATCAAACCACCACTCGTTGTCGTAGAGTTTCACCCACGAAGGATACGAACGCACAGGATGCTGCGGGGAACTTGCCGGTGGGGGAACAGGGCCACGTATCTTGTACACGTTGAACCATGCGTGAACCTCAATTTGTAACTTGCGGGATTCGTCTATCACAAACTGCAAAGGATCCCAGCCGGGGTCTTTCCCGAGCGTGCCTGTGAGATTCTCCGCCCATGGCTCGTGTGCAGAACGATAGTACGCGTCTCCCCGTGCCCTCACTTGAAAGAAAACGGCATTCATGTTGGCCTGCTTCATTTCTTGCAGGATTCTCTTGAGAGACGACTGCTGCTCAGCCCGGTTCAGAGACTTTGGCCAGTCAAGACTGTTGGTTGTGGTGAGATAGACGCCTCGCAACTCCCGCTTCGGCGGAGTTTGGGAGAACACGCTTTGAGCAAGGATAAGACTAACTATGAAAGCAACAATCTGGAACACCAGTTGGTACCCTTGATTCAATGACAAGATTCTGTTGAATAAGATACAAGTCCAGACTTGAATAGCAAAGCAAAATGGTCACGACATAAATAAAAAACGGGGAACCGGTTGCCCGGCTCCCCGTCGGTGGGTGGTGGGGGACTGCTGCTTACTTCAAGAGTACGAATTTCCTCGATTCAACGAAGTCACCCGCTTTGATCCGGTACAGATACACGCCGCTTGCGAGACCCTGTGCGTTCCAATCAACGGAGTATCTGCCTGCATTGTAACGTCCGTTTACGACGCTTGCGACTTCCTGGCCAAGCGTGTTGTACACGGTAATCGTGACATGCTGATCCTTCGGCAAATCGAACTTGAACGTCGTGCTCGGGTTAAAGGGGTTCGGATAGTTCTGGTACAGAGCGAACGTTTCCGGCACCTCTTCAACTTGCGACAGCGTCAGGCTGCCAGGTGCAGCAGTTGCTGTTCCTGTGACTGCACGTGTAACAACGACGTCGGCCTGCGGACCGGCTTCGAAGTTGTGTTGCACGTCCTCAGCCGTGAGTGCCCTGCTGTAGACTGCCAGCCAGTGGTACTCGCCAAGCCACGGAGCGTCCTTGCCGCCGAGGCTGATTGTTGCGGACTCGAGTTGTGCAAAGTCTACAGCCGTTGCCCTGCGCGAGACCAGCACACCGTTGACGTACAGCGTGGTCATGCCATCAACGTCCCGTGAGAGTACAAGGTGTGTAAGGCCGCTAACCGGTGCGGTGGCGCTGATGCCCTCAGGTGCCGAGGTTGCGTCAATACCTGCCTCGACTGTCATCGATGTGCGGTCATTACTGAGCGCATGCTCGACAGTGTAACCGGTTGCTTCGTTCCTGTCATACAACCCGAAGAACGCCGCGGGTGTGTTGCCGGTGGTGGAGTTCGGTTTGAGCCATGCTTCAATGGTCACTGCATTTGAGACTTTGACCGCGTTCACAACTTTGGCGGCCTTCGTCACTGAGGCGACAGTTGTCGGTGCATTGATGGCAAGTCCGCCACCGTCAACCCAGCTTGTTGCCTGTGCATCTGCAACAGTAAGGTTGAGAGGTGTTCCGGCTCCGGAGCGGTCGTGAATGATCGTTCCGGACCCTTCGTCGAACCTGTACAATGCCACCAGATCGTCACCCTTGACAGGGCGTGCGGCGCTGTTGACCGAAACGATGCTGATGTTGCTGATGTTCGCCCCGACTTCATGGGCGAGGATGCCAACGCTGCCGGTCGAAGGATCCGACGGGTCTCCGACATGCGTCACCGCCCAGGCTCCTGGCTCGGGTTGATCGGCGAGCCAAGCCTTCAGCCTGTAGGTAGGAGCCTGGCCCGCACCAGGGGAATGCACCTTCATCTTCATTCGATAGCGTGTATTGAAGTTGACGGTGAATCCGCTGTTGTCCAATGCTCCGACGTTGCCGTCAGAGCTGCGGAGGATCTTCAGGCTGCCGGTGAGAGGGGATGCCTGATTCCAGTGGAACCAACCGAGTCCGCCGAGAGGCAGATACCCTGTCTTCGGGTTTGCGCCGTTAAGCGGGTTGTCCGTGTTGCCGTTCCATCGCAAAATTACGCCGATGCCGGGGCCGCCGCTCGGGAAGCCGAATGCATCTGCGTTGATGGAGTAGACAGAGAAATCGAACATTACTTCATAGTTGGTCCATGACGTCCGCTGTCCGATAGTAAGAACCCTGTCGTACCCCGGTGTGATAATGCGTACACCGTTTGAATCCGGCACCCAGAATCCGTCTGCCGGCTGCGACACACTATGAACCGTGTTGACCGCAACAGTACTCCAATTAATGGAGTACGGCAACGACCACGTCGCTGTATTTCCATAGTTCACAGTTACTGTCTTCGTCTTGACACCGCCGAGTTGATCCGTCAAAGTAATCAATACCGTATTGCTTCCGACGTTCAGAGATGTTCTGGCAATCTCGATATTGAAATCCCCGTTGCGGTCAATGCGACGTCCATCTGCGACATGCTGCAGGTTGACGGCGGCTCCATTGTTGAGTCTGTAGCTCAACGACTGAATGCCGTTCGGTTCGTTCACATGCCCGAGGATGTTCACGAATGGAATCGGTGACCCGACCGAGCCGAAGCTCTGAGTCGTTCCGTACCAGACGTTAATACCGGGGGCGGTTGAGGAATTTACGATCAATCCTGCCTGAGAGCTGTTTGTAGTTCCGAGATTGTTGGACACACGGCAACGATACACTGAGCCGTTATCCACATTCAGCACAGCAGGCGTCGTGTAGCTCGCCGATGTCGCACCCTGAATATCAACGTTGTTCTTCTGCCACTGGTATGTGAGCGGAGAACCCGAGGCGACGACAGTAAACGTTGCACGTCCTCCTTCGTCGATCGTCACGCTTGTAGGCTGCTGGGTGATCGAAGGTCCGTTTGAGGGACCTGTCGGATCTTCCGGATCGATCGGGAAGGCCGTGTTGAAGAAGTAGTCGCACAGCATGGTGAATGCCGGTGCCGGACTACCCACATTGCCGGCGAACACGCCGATAGCGTTTGTCGTGATGGTTTTCGTCCACGTTCCAGCCGTGGTGAAGATAACCCCATTGGTGGAGTACGAAAGGGTCCAGGTATTGCCGTTGCGCGACACCCGCATCCACAAGGGATTAGCCTCGGCCAGTGGTGTGAGCACATGCATCTCAGGTGTTCCCGACTCCAACGATGCTGCAAACAACTTTAGGCCGCCCTCATAGAAGAAGTCGAAGCGCATGAAGTTGTTCGCATCCTGCTCCACGACAATCCCCTGAATCTGGTACGTTTGATTCAGAACGGACTGGAACTTCGCCTCGACCGTGAAGTTCACGTTGCCGATTGGCTGCATTAGGCGTGGGGCCTGCATGCCGCCCGTGTACATATCGTGGGAATCCCCCCCCGGAATTGAGATCGAGAGCAGAGCGTCCTCAGTACCTGTTCCGGTAACTCCGATTGTCGACGGTGTGCCCGGGTTGACAACGGTCCAGCGTGACGTGTTGATTGATGGAGCACTGAAGTCGTCCGAGATCGGTTGACCGGCCGGCACACTGCTGACTGTCAACGTTGCTGCGTTGCTTGTTGCGTCGCCGATGTTGTTCGTTACAATGCATCGGAACGTAGCACCGTTATCTCCGGTCACTACCGCCGGCGTGGTGTAACTTGCCGAGGTCGCGCCCACGATGTTGACATTGTTCTTCTGCCACTGATAGCTCAATGGAGCGGAACCTGCAGCAACCACACTGAAGGTCGCAGTCTGGCCGACAACCACCGTCTGACTGACCGGCTGCTGGGTCATGCTCGGTGCGGATTCGGTCACCGTGAGTGTTGCAGAATTGCTTGTGGCCGATCCGGCAGAGTTTGAGACAATGACACGGAACTCTGACCCGTTGTCACCGATGACGGTCGGAGGTGTTGTATAGCTGGCATTTGTTGCGCCGGAGATGTCGGCGAAGCCTCCGCCCGTGTTGCTCTGCCACTGGTAACTGAGCGGTGCAGAGCCGGTTGCCACAACGGAGAAGGTTGCCGTTGCACCGACTGCTACTGATTGGTTGCTCGGGTGAGTTGAGATACCAGGAGCAGTTACCGTAACATTCAACGTTGCACCGTCGCTCGTCACAGTCCCGGCTGAGTTGCTGACGATGACGCGGAATGTCGCGCCATCATCTGCCGCTGTTGTCGGCGGTGTGGTGTAGCTTGACGCTGTGGCACCGCTGATATTGACATTATTCTTCTGCCATTGATAGGCCAGCGTAGTCCCGGTTGCCACAACGGAGAACGTGGCGGTGTTGCCGGATGCTACGGTCTGGTTCGCCGGTTGCGTCGTTATACTCGGCGCAACGGGCGGGCCTGTCGGATCCTCGGGATCGATCGGTGATGCCATGTTGAAGAAGTAGTCGCACAGCACGGTTGTTGCGGCATTGTTGCCTGAGTTGCCGCCCCATACGCCAACCTTGGTCACCGTCAGAGGTATAACGAAGCTGCCGGCGGTCGTAAATGTTGTCCCGTTGGTCGAGGTGGCTACCGTCCATGTATCTGCACTGCGACTCACCCTGAGGTACATCGGGTTCTGGGCACCTGCAGCAAGCACCGTGTTGATATGGTTGCTGGGCGATCCGAATCCGCCGATAAACGATGCCGCAAATACGTTGGTGTTGGTGCCGTCGAAGTAGATATCGAAGCGGATGACGTTATCGGCATCCTGTTCCACTAGAATACCGTTGGTCTGGTATTGAGTGGTGAAATTCGACTGAAACTTCGCCTGCACCGTGAAATCAGTGTTATTGGCGTTTTGCATGATGCGGGGCGCTCCGTAGCCCGATCCGCTATAGATGTCATGCGTGGTACCGCCGGGGACGTTGATGGCAAGAAGCGCATCAGCAGTTCCCACGCCGGTGAACGAGATCGATGCATCGGCAAGCGGGTTGACAAATGTCCAGAGCGAAGAGTTGAGCGAGCCGCTCGAGAAGTCGTCTGATACGATTGTCGATGGCGGGGGCGGCGGCAACACAGTCAAGATCGCCGGGTTACTGACGACCATGCCGGACGCATTCGTGACGATACAGCGGAATGTTGCATTGTTGTCACTCGGGCCGACGGGCGGCGTTGTGTAGCTCGGGCTGTTCGCCCCGCTGATGCTGACGCCGTTCTTCTGCCATTGGTATGCGAGAGGCGCTCCGCCGGTAGCAGCGACAGTGAATGTGGCCGTCTGGCCTTCACGTGCGGATTGGTTTGTCGGTTGCTGTGTAATCGTGGGCGTGAGGGTAATGTCAGCACCGGCATTGAAGTTCTGCTGAACCTCGGCTGCTGAAAGTGCACGGCTGAAGATCGCAGCAAGGTGGATATCTCCTAGCCATGGCCTGTCACTGCCGAACTCATTGCCGATACCAAGTCTGTACCCGGTATTCCAGTTGGAGAGATTTCCGCCAACCGTCCCGCTTACGTTCTCAACGCCGTTGATGAAGATCTTCGCAACGCCTGCGGCGTTACGCGTGTAGACAACGTGCGTCAAGTTCGTTGTTGCAGCCCCCGTGGATGTGATGATTTCAGGCTGTCCGTTGTTGTTTGTTGCCGATGTTCGTAACCGGGTTCCAAAAACGTTGGAAGGCAATGCCCCAAACTGTCCTTGTCCCAGTGTGATATCGCGGTTGCTTGCATCTCCTGAAATCGTGACAATGCGCGCGGGTCCCGCCTGCGTTGTATTGACCGGCTTGACCCATGCTTCCACTGTGATCTCGTTCGATGTCGTCACAGCGCTGATGACTTTCGTTGCAGCGGCTGCATTTGAAATCAAGGTCGAACTATTGATCCTCAAAGCCCCTGAAATCCAGGAAACTAACGCGGGATTCGGAATTGTCAGATTGTACGGAGTTCCGGAACCCGATACGTCATTCACTGTCGTCCCCGAACCTTCATCGAATGTATAGAGAACTACTGCTCCGGAGTTGACACGCGAGAGTGCAGAGTTGACGGTCAACAGGGCCGGGCTACTCGTGACCGTTGAGGCGCTGTTGCTGACAATGACGCGGAAGAGAGATCCGTTGTCAGCAAGACTCGTAACGGGTGTTATGTAGCTTGCGTTCGTTGCCCCACTGATGTCCGTGAATCCGCCACCGGTGTTGATTTGCCATTGGTATGCCAGCGGAGCAGCACCCGTCGCAGTGACTGCGAAGGTTGCCGTTTGTCCGGCCGTCACCGTTTGCGGCTGTGGTTGTTGCGTTATCTCAACGGGCTGGACGGTCACTGTCAACGTAGCACTGTTGCTCGTTGCATCACCGGCTGTATTTGAAACAATGCATCGGAAGCTGTGTCCATTGTCTCCGATCACCGTAGCCGGTGTAGTATAGCTTGCCGTTGTTGCGCCGTTGATATTGGCGAAGCCACCGCCGGTGTTTCGCTGCCACTGATATGCCAGCGGGGCGGAGCCAGAGGCCTCGACTGTGAAGGTGGCAGTTGCCCCGGCCTGAACCGATTGATTGGCAGGATGCGTCGTGATTGATGGTGCCGTCACTGTCACGGTGAGTATGGCTGGATCGGATGTTACCGTGCCGAGAGAGTTGCTGACGATGACACGGAATCCGGCTCCGTTATCAGCCGGCGTTGTTGCCGGTGTGGTGTAGCTGGCATTCGTTGCGCCGGAGATATCGTTGAATCCGCCTCCGGTATCGCGCTGCCATTGATACTGCAGTGATGTCCCGGTTGCCACAACGGAGAACGTTGCGGTGTTGCCGGACGGTACGGTCTGGTTCGCCGGTTGCGTTGTTATGCTCGGTGCAACAGGCGGGCCCGTCGGATCCTCGGGATCGATCGGTGATGCCATATTGAAGAAGTAATCGCAAAGCACGGTGGTTGCGGCGTTGTTGCCTGAATTGCCGCCCCATACGCCAACCTTTGTGACCGTGATCGGCATGTTGAAGCTCCCGGCGGTCGTAAACGCTGTTCCGTTAATGGATGTCGAGACGGTCCATGTGTCGCCGCTTCGGCTTACACGCAAGTATGCCGGATTCTGCGCGCTGTTTACAATCACGCTGTTGATATGGTTGGTGGGCGAACCGAATCCGCCGATGAGTGATGCCGCAAACACGTTTGTGTTCGTGCCGTCGAAGTAAATGTCGAAGCGGATGACATTATTCTCATCCTGTTCCACCACAATACCATTGGTTTGGAACTGTGACGTGAAATTCGATTCGAACTTCGCCTGCACTGTGAAGTCGGTGTTATTGGCGTTCTGCATTATTCGCGGTGCACCGTAGCCGGTGACGCTGTAGATATCATGCGATGTCCCTTCAGGGATATTGATGGCGAGAAGTGCATCAACGGTTCCCGCTCCCGTGAACGAAAGTGACGCATCCGCAAGCGGATTGACAAACGTCCAGAGAGATGTGTTCAACGTACCGGAAGAGAAGTCATCCGATACAATTGTCGACGGCGGAGGAGGCGGCAGAACTGTCAGTGTCGCGGAATTCGAAGTCACCGTCCCTGCATTGTTGGAAACAATGCACCGGAATGTGGCGCCGTTATCCGCGGCCGCGACCGGAGGCGTAGTATAGCTCGCATTCGTTGCCCCGCTGATATCCGCTCCGTTCTTCTGCCACTGGTACGAAAGGGGCGTAGCACCTGTCGCTGCAACGGTGAATGTTGCAGTACTTCCATCACTTACTGATTGGTTTGCCGGGTGTGTGGTGATCGTTGGTGATACCGGATCTTCCGGAACCTTCGGGAAAGCGGTGTTAAAGAAGTAATCCGCCTTCATAGTGAAAGCCGGTGAAGTCCCGCCAACTGCGTTTCCGGCAAACGGTCCAATCTTCGTAACCGTCATCGGGTGGGTGAACGAGCCGGCGCTCGTGAATGCTGTTCCGTTGGTCGAATAGGACAAGGTCCAAACATTTCCCGTACGGTTTACCCGCATCCACAAGGGATTTGAACCGGTAATCTCGGAGCTGATTCTCTGTGTCGGGTTCCCTGACACAAAGCTCGCCGAGAATACTTTGAGCGAAGAGAGGTCACGCAGGAAGTCGAAGCGAATGAAGTTCCCTGCATCCTCCTCGACAATGATTCCCTGCATCGTGTATGCGACATTCGGCAGGGATTGGAACTTCACCTCCGCTTCGAAGTCTCCATTGTTGATGTTCTGCATGATTCGAGGAGCGAAGTTGCCGCCTGTCCACACATCATGCCCGGTGCCGCCCGCAGGCAGAGCGATCTCAAGGAGAGCGTCCTGTGTGCCGACACCCGAGAAACTCAGCGTTGAAGGAGTGCCCGGATTGATGAACGTCCAGAGCGAGGTATTGAGCGTGCCCGTGCTGAAATCATCTGAAACAATCGTTCCGGCAGGCTGAGTTTGAACAGTCAGTAGCGCCGCATTGCTTGTTGCTGAGCCGCCGGTGTTGCTGACGATGCAACGGAACTGCGCTCCATTGTCTGCGATTACTGCAGCCGGCGTGGTGTAGCTTGCCGCAGAGGCACCCGGAATATCAACGCCGTTCTTTTGCCACTGATACACAAGAGGAGCCGAGCCTGTGGCGACAACAGTGAACGTCGCCGTTTGTCCGACGAGAATGGTCTGGTTCGCCGGCTGTGTTGTTATCGACGGCGGGATCGCATTTACGGTCAGCACGGCCGCGTCGCTTGTGACCGTGGCGAGCGAGTTGCTGACAACGCAGCGGAACTCGGCTCCGTTATCCGCCAGAACAGTTGCCGGCGTTGTGTAGCTTGCGCTCGTTGCACCGGAAATGTCCAGTCCATTCTTCTGCCACTGATAGTTCAGAGGACTTCCCGTTGCAACAACTGTGAATGTTGCCGTTTGTCCAGCAGTGACCGTCTGGTTGGTAGGATGGGTTGTAATAGCTGGCGCCGTTGGCGGCGGAATCGGATCTTCCGGATCGATCGGGAATGCCGTATTAAAGAAGTAGTCAAACAAGGCATCATAGGCCGGTGCGGGCGATCCCTCATTGCCGGCGAACAAGCCGATCTTATTCATCGTGATCGTGTGGTTGAACGTGCCGGCCGGATTGAACGTCGTGCCGTTTGTTGAATACGATACCGTCCACGCGTTCGCTGCACGATTCACGCGCAACCAGACCGGGTTGACTGCGCCACCGATATTGACAGGAGTGAACGCAACTTGAGGGCTGCCCAATCCGCCTGCAAAGGTGACGGCGAAAACGTTGGTGTTCGTCCCATCGAAGTAGGCGTCAAACCTGATCATGTTATCGGCATCCTGCTCCACGAGAATGCCCTGCTCCTGGAATCCTGCTGTGCGGTTCGACTGGATCTTCACCTCGACAGTAAAGTCCTGATCGTTTACGTTTTGCATGATTCGCGGAACGGTATTCACGTTCTCCCACAAAGCGTGATTTGTTCCGGCCGGTAGCGCAATGGAAAGGAGTGCGTCTGCCGTGCCGACGCCTGTAAACCCGAGCGTCGCATCCCCGAGAGGATTGATGTATGTCCACAGCGACGAGTTCAACGTCCCGGTGTGGAAATCATCCGATACGATTGTCCCCGGTGGCGGACCTGTGACAACTGTGAGAACAGCCACGTTACTCGTAACAGTCCCGATCGTGTTGCTCACAATGCATCGGAACTCCGAGGCGTTATCTGCAAGAACTGTGGCCGGTGTCGTATAGCTGGCGCTGTTGGCGCCGGGGATATCAGTGCCATTCTTCTGCCATTGGTAGGCGAGAGTCGGACTCCCTGTGGCAACAACGGCGAAGGTTGCTGTCTGCCCGACGGAAACGGTTTTGCTCGCAGGATGTGTCGTAATGCTGGGGGCAACCTGATTGACCGTCAGAGCAGCGTTGTTGGATGTTGCGGTGCCGGCGCTATTGCTAACGATGCAACGGAACTCGGCATTATGGTCAGTTGCAAAGACCGTTGGCGGCGTCGTGTACGTCGCAGCATTTGCCCCGCTGATATCAACCCCGTTCTTTTGCCACTGATAGACGAGGAAGTTGCCGGATGCCACGACTGAAAACGTAGCCGTTTGCCCTTCGTTTACGTTTTGAGCAACCGGATGCGTCGTGATGGCGGGCGCGACAGGAGGTGCGATTGGATCTTCCGGATCGATTGGCGACGCCATGTTGAAGAAGTAATCGCACAGCATGTTGAATGCCGTGTTCGTCTCCGAGTTCCCTCCCCAAACACCGACTTTTGCGACTGTGAAGGGCAACGTGAAGTTGCCTGCCGGAGTGAAAGTAGTGCCATCGAGTGATGTGGAGAGTGTCCACGTGTCCGCGCTGCGGCTTACCCTCAAATATGCGGGGTCTTGTGAGCCTGCAACAAGGACACTGTTGATGTGAACATTCGGCGAACCGAACCCGCCTATGAACGAGGCGGCAAAGATGTTAAGGTTGGTGCCGTCGAAGTAGAAATCGAACCGGATGACATTGTTGGCATCCTGTTCCACGACAATACCTTGGGACTGGAACCGTGCCGCCAATGTCGATTGGAATTTCGCCTGGATCGTGAAATCCGTGTTGTTGGCGTTCTGCATGATGCGAGGAGCCTGGTAACCGTTGGTGAAGATGTCATGCGACACACCTCCGGGCACCTGGAGCGACAGTAAAGCATCTGCCGTTCCTGCTCCGATCAATGATACAGACGCATCTGCCAGCGGGTTGACGAACGTCCAGAGCGACGTGTTCAGTGAGCCCGTCGAGAAATCATCCGAAACGATTGTCGAAGGCGGCGGCGGCGGTAATACGGTCAGGTATGCCGGATTGCTGACTGCAACTCCGGATGCGTTCGTGACGACGCAACGGTATGTTGCATTATTGTCTGCCGGCGTGACCGGCGGAGTTGTATAGCTTGCGCTCGTTGCGCCCGCGATATTCAGGCCGTTCTTCTGCCACTGATACGAGAGCGGAGTGCCGCCCGAAGCAGTGACCGAAAATGTTGCTGTTTGTCCTTCACGTGCAGACGCGTTTGCCGGCTGCTGGGTGATTGCGGGTGCCAGCGTAATATCTGCTCCTGCATTAAAGTTCTGTTGAACTTCAGCTGGGGACAGAGCACGGCTGAAGATTGCCGCCAAGTGCAGCGCGCCGAGCCACGGTCTGTCGACACCGAACTCGTTGCCGAGCCCGAGCCTGTAGGTAGTATTCCAGTTGGCGAGATTGCCGCCAATGGTTGTGTTGGCGCTCTCGACGCCGTTGATGAACATGCGTGCCTGCCCAGCCGCATTGCGTGTGTAGACGACATGCGTCAGGTTGGTGG
Source organism: uncultured Chitinophagales bacterium (assembly GCA_964495695.1). Classification (GTDB taxonomy): domain Bacteria; phylum Bacteroidota; class Ignavibacteria; order UBA10030; family UBA6906; genus CAADGV01. The sequence goes on from CAZBWR010000025.1 coordinate 41,765, forward strand.
TTGCCGAGCCTGTCGGGGTGTTAATCTCGGGCTGGCCGTTGTTATTGGTAGCCGATGTACGCAACCGAGTACCGAAGACGGTGGAGGGGAGCGATCCGAACTGTCCCTGTCCGAGTGTGACGTCACGGTTGTTGGCATCGCCGGAGATGGTGACGATACGTGCGGGTCCTGCCTGCGTGGTGTTGGCCGGCTTGATCCATGCCTCAATGGTGACCTCATTGGAAGCCATGACGGCATTGATCACCTTCGTTGCAGCTGCTGCATTGGAGACGAGTGTCGAACTGTTGATCTGGAGACCGCCCTGCACCCATGTGACCGCTGCAGGGTTGGGGATTGTAAGATTGTATGGGGTTCCTGAGCCCGAAACGTCATTGACGGTCGTCCCCGTGCCTTCGTCAAATGTGTACAGTACCACTGCTCCATTATTGACGCGGGAGGCTGCCGTATTTACCGTCAACAGAGCTGATGTGCTAGTTACACTTCCTCCTCCATTTGTGACAATAACCCGGAACGATGTACCATTATCTGCCAGTGTGGTGGCCGGTGTTACATAGCTGGAGTTGGTAGCACCGCTTATTGTCGCGAAACCAGTACCGGTGTTCCTCTCCCATTGATATGACAGCGGCGCGACACCAGTGGCGGAAACAGCAAAAATGGCCATCTGTCCGACTGTCACCGTCTGATTCACGGGATTCTGGGAGATGGTCGGCGGCTGGGATGTCACAGTCAGCACAGCGGCGTTGCTGGTTACTGTGCCAACAGAATTTGACACAATAACTCTGAACTCTGCACCGTTGTCTGCGAGGACGGTTGCTGGCGTAGTGTAGCTTGCATTGGTTGCCCCCGGGATGTCCGTGCCGTTCTTCTGCCACTGGTAGGAAAGCGGCAGTGAACCCGAAGAGACCACCGAGAAGGTCGCCGTTTGACCAACCGCCACGGTCTGCGGCTGCGGCTGCGTGGTGATCTGCGGAGCGACCTCCGAGACAGTCAAGAGAGCGTTATTGCTCGTGACGGTTCCTGCGGAGTTTGATACGATCACCCTGAACTCTGCACCATTGTCCGCGAGGACAGTAGCCGGAGTAGTATAGCTTGCGTTGGTTGCACCCGGAATGTCCGTGCCGTTCTTCTGCCACTGATAGGAAAGCGGCAGCGAGCCGGAAGCCACCACGGAGAACGTTGCTGTCTGTCCGACACCAACGCTCTGGGGCTGCGGGTTCGTGGTGATCGAGGGTCCCACCACGGTCACCGTGAGGATCGCCGGATCGGAGGTGAGTGTTCCGGCTGCATTGCTGACGACGACGCGGAACTCAGCACCGTTGTCAGAAGGAGTCGTCGCCGGCGTAGTGTAGCTGGCTGCGTTTGCGCCGGGGATGTCTACATTGTTCTTTCTCCACTGATAGACCAAGCCCGGGCCGGAAGCGACCACGGAGAAGGTGGCTGTCTGTCCGGAGTTGACGGACTGGTTCTGCGGATGCGTCGTAATCACCGGCGGCGTGCTGACGACCGTCAAGGTAGCATCATTGCTGATGACGCTGCCTCCGGCATTGGTGACGATGACACGGTAGAGCGCACCATGATCACCGGCAACGGTAGCCGGCGTGGTGTAGCTCGCATTTGTTGCACCGGTAATGTTCACACCGTTTTTCTGCCACTGATAGCTCAGCGCCGTGCCGGTGGCGACGACGGAGAATGTGGCGGTCTGTCCGACATTGACCGTCTGGTTCTGAGGCTGTGTGGTGATGCCCGGAGGCGGCACAACATCGGAGCCGGCCGAGTAGTTGGCAGCAACTTGTGCTGCGCTCAAGGCAAGGTCGTAAATGGCGACCAGATGGTATGTGCCGAGCCACGGCCTGTCGACACCGAACTCGTTGCCGAGCCCGAGCCTGTAGGTAGTATTCCAGTTGGCGAGGTTGCCGCCAATGGTTGTGTTGGCGCTCTCGACGCCGTTGATGTACATGCGTGCCTGCCCGGCCGCATTGCGTGTGTAGACGACATGGGTCAGGTTGGTGGTTGCCGAGCCTGTCGGGGTGTTGATCTCGGGCTGGCCGTTGTTATTGGTAGCCGATGTACGCAGCCGAGTACCGAAGACGGTGGAGGGGAGCGATCCGAACTGTCCCTGTCCGAGTGTGACGTCACGGTTGTTGGCATCGCCGGAGATGGTGACGATACGTGCGGGTCCTGCCTGCGTGGTGTTGGCCGGCTTGATCCATGCCTCAATGGTGATCTCATTGGAAGCCATGACGGCATTGATCACCTTCGTTGCTGCCGCTGCATTGGAGACGAGTGTCGAGCTGTTGATCTGGAGACCGCCGGTGACCCAGCTGACGGCAGCGGGGGTCGGGATGGTGAGATTGTAAGGAGTCCCGACGCCGGAGACGTCATTGACGGTAGTGCCTGACCCCTCCTCGAAGTCGTACTTCACCAGGATGCCTGTTTCAGAGCGTGCGCCGACGGTGAGTGTGGCGTTGTTGCTGGTGACAGTTCCTGCGGAGTTGGAGACGATGACGCGATATGTTGCGCCGTTATCAGCGGCGACAGTCGGGGGAGTGGTGTAGCCTGCCCCGGTAGCGCCCGGTATGTCAGTACCGTTTTTCTGCCACTGGTAAGACAGTGTTCCCGACCCGCTGGCCACGACCGAGAAGGTCGCGACTTGTCCTGCCAGCACACTCTGGTTCGCTGGATGTGTCGTGATCGAGGGTGGAAGTGCACCAACTGTTAATAGAGCCGAATTACTGGTAACTGTTCCTGCATTGTTTGACACAATAACTCTGAACTCTGCACCGTTGTCTGCGAGGACGGTTGCTGGCGTAGTGTAGCTTGCATTGGTTGCCCCCGGGATGTCCGTGCCGTTCTTCTGCCACTGGTAGG
>CAZBWR010000026.1:0-44453 GCA_964495695.1 uncultured Chitinophagales bacterium
ATTGTATACTATCGGCGTTGTGATGGAATGCTAGATACGTTGGACATTCAAGCTGAGGAACAAAGGTATTGGGACTTAGCTGAACTCTACGCTCACTGGGCGAGGCAATCGAAGAGCGAAATTGAGGCTGAAAGTGATGAAAAGAAACTGAAAAAGCTTCGTGAGGAGATGAAAGGCAATGTGAGAGGTTGTGAACGGGCTGAGGCGTTTGCAAAGGCGTACCGGCAAATCGCATTGACTCACAAGTCTGGACTTTCGTTAGGCGACTTTTTTACCTCCTCCAAGAACGTCCAACCCCCTAAGCGTAGCAAGGGAGAAAGAACCAAACAACGGGAGGCTTTTGAGACAGTTCAAAGAATCAAGAAGGAGAACCCTAAGGCTGACACTAACGAAAAGGCAATAATGTTGGCTAGCAAGGAACTGAAGCGTAGCTACAGTGCTGTCCACGGGGCGTTCTATCGGGAACAGGAAAAGGTCAGAGAGTCACAAAGAAAGGTCACGTAACTCCATGTAACTGTAACACGGAAGTAGCGCTTTTCGGCATTACCATGAGTAACGTAAGGCCCAAGCATTTACTTTCACATAGTCATTCGTGATAAGAAAACCGCTTGTAGAGCTTGGGTCTGCGAGCGGTTTTTCTTTTCGCCACCATGGGGAAGCTGACCATGAACGAAGCACGCTATCGAATCACAAAAGCCGGAGCTGTGATTCTTCACCTACCTCACCGGCCGCAGGGAATTGAAATCGGCTGGATATCCGGCGGAACCTTCCATTGCAAGCGTAACCCTCAGAAACACTTTCACCAGAAATCAAAGTCGTACGGCTTCAGCTATGATTGGATCCGTGGCGGTAATTTCCGCTTTGTAACGGTTCACATCATTTCGACCGGCGAGGAGTTGCATACCACGAGGGAGGTAATACTCCGGCGGGGTCACTTCCTTCACTTCAAGACCTACGAACGGCAAATCTTCCTGAGGCTGTCGGACTTTGGACGGGCACGAGCTGAGCAAGTAGCACGAGAGATTGCAACGGAGAAAGCCGTCAAACATCGAGCGGTCGAGAGTGTGCAACTAGGGTTATTTGAAAAATGCAGTCGCCTTGAGAGAGAGGGGAGGAATAATCAAGAAGCAGAGGTTGCTGAGGGGAAATCCGGTGCGAGACCTTCGGGGGAGGTGCGAGACCTGTGGCACGAATGAACAAGCGTACACGAAAGCGGCTGTATCCGATGTTAGCCAAACGTGACGGAGAGTTCTGTCGCCATTGCGGCAAAGTCGGAATTTCCAAGGGCCTCTGCATAGACCACGTTGACAATAGGGACACAAACAACGCGCCAGATAACTTGCAGCTACTCTGCAGGAGCTGTAACACAAAAAAGAATCCACGAGGGGAAGCCAAGAGGGAAGAAAGCGGGAAGGCACACTTTCAGGCTTCGAGTAGGGAAGTGGAATTGAAGGAAACGTATGAACCGATGTTTCGGCAATGGCTGGCTGGACAAGTTGAGCAGTATGAAAGCATTGAACTGAAAGATGCAGTAGAGGCCGGCGCTGAAGTAACCGGAGCGAGCATCCAAACCATTGAGCGATACATCCGGAAGATGACTAGCACGGCGGGAAAGTTCCGGATTGTTGAGCGTAACAATGTGAAGTACGTAGAGTTCAAGGAATGGTGGAACCCTAACCGATGAACCGTAAAGAGGTGAACATACCGCTTGCTTTGCTGCGGGATGAACAGTTGACCTTGAATGATGTTCGGGTGTTTGCTGCCTTGCAGATAGCTTCCTGTGATAATGCAAGAACCTCATGCACGAGGAAGGAGCTGGAACAATTGTCGGGAGTGAAACGAGTATCACGCCACACACAGAACCTCAGCAAAGCAAAGTACATTGAAATTCAGCGGCACGGAAACGAGAATCGGAATACATATGTCTTGCTGCATCACGCAAGCGGGGTCAATGCTGCCGGCCCGAAATCGCTAGCAGCCTTCAAGCAAGAGTATCTTGAGTATGCAGCCGGCGTTCACACTCAGCGAACAACGAAAACCTACAAGACAGCCTTTCGGGAGATGCTGCGAGTAGTGGGAGACCGGCCACTCAGCGGCGCAGGGATCCGAGAGATTGAATACTTTCTGAGCGTAAAGAAGTCGGAAGCATCGGAGTGGACGGCGCGCAAGTACTACATAGCCTTACGTTCGGCATTTGAGAAAGCCGTACAGTGGGAATATCTGGCGGAGAATCCGTTCCGAAAAGTGGCACGGCCAAAGGTACGGGAGATGCTGCCGGCATATTTCAGCGAAGCGGATTTCCGCTTGTTTCTGTCGGCTGTTCCGGACCGTGACTTTCGGGAGTTGTGCATAGTGGCATTGCTCACGGGGCTGCGGCAGGGAGAATTGCTATCGCTACGGTGGCGTGACATAGACCTTGCAGGCAAGGTGCTTTATGTCCGCAATAGCGAGACGTTCACGACCAAGACAAAGCGGAACAGGGTAGTACCGATGAACGAGGAGCTGTGCCGGTTGCTGCGAGACCGGAAGAACCATCTACACTGCGAAGCTGAGACAGTGTTCCACTCAGAGAACGGGAAGCCGCTGAAACATGGTACAGTATCTCAGAAGTTCAAACGCTGTGTCCGGCAAGCTGGTTTGAACGACCGGCTACATTTCCATTCACTGCGGCACTCATTTGCCACGGCCCTAGTCGGGTCCGGAGTGTCACTGTATGCTGTTCAAAAGCTGTTGGGGCATACCACGAGCAAGACAACGGAAATCTACTCCCACCTATTGCCTCAGCAGCTACATGAGGAGGTGAACAGATTGACACGCCAATATCCTCTGAACAGCCTCACCACAAACTGAAGGCAGAAATGACACTGCAAGACCTTGAACAGATTTGTATCGAATCCGGCGCGGAACTCTTGGAAGTACTTGGAGAAATGGAAGCTACCGGAGAAATCGAAGAACAGGACGCTAGGCTAATCCAAATGAAGATAATTGTTTGGGAACGGGAACTGATGGAATTATCAGACCTTGCACGAAGGCACGGAATCTGGAAGAGGCTTCGGGAGGTTGTGGGTCCTTCCTGAGGGGCACTGAGAGCGGGTGCAAATGACCGCTGAATTTGCCTAGACATAGGGCAGAAATACTACACTTTCATTTTCAGAAAGGACGTACCATGAAAAAACGAAAGAAGCTAGAACGGGCGGGGAAACCTCAGCCAATGGATTTGCTGAGTAGCGGCCTTGTGAAGCAACGGCCAAATGAAGGGGAAGAACATTGGGGAACAACACGAGAGGTTGCATTGATTCTTGGGGTCACTACCCAGCGCGTTGGGCAATATGTGCTTGATGAGGGGCTGCCAAAGGCTGGCCGTGACCGCTTCTATCTTCCAGATGTTGTGAATTGGAAAAAGGTTCACATCATAGCGGAAGCGATGGGGAAGCGGCCATGTGAGTTGGAAGCCTTCGGCTATGTGGATTTTACGTTCTCCGGAAAACTGTTCATGCTGGATCCTAAGGACCTTCAGAGAATCTTGGGTTCCGGCTGAATTCTTGCGATATGAGGAGGAGTTTTGTATCTTGGAACCGCAATTGAGTCATTCAAAACTTCCGAAATCTCAGAACAAGTTTCTGCAATTGCCCTTCTGTGAATTGCACGGCATCGGAAGTGCCGGAATGACACGGAGGGCAATTGTTGTTCTTGGCTTGAGATGAAATCACTTGGCACTGAACTTGGCACTACGCTGCCACACTTGGCACTACTTGGCACTACGCTGCAAGGTAGAGGCTGAGAAGAAGTGCCGAATCTGAATTGAAAACACTAGGAGAGCTGGCAGAACGGCTATTGCACCGGTCTTGAAAACCGGCGTCCGCAAGGACTTGGGGGTTCGAATCCCTCGCTCTCCGCTAAAACCGACTGATTTCGTCGGTTTTTCCGCATAGCTTTTCCATCCTACCTCCAAGTTATAGCTCCAGAGCAACCACTTGAGCAACCACCGCCGGGAAAGCAAGTCTCGACAGAAGTTTCTCCCGCCTCTACTTCGATGACGAAAATGGAAAACGTCGGAAGGTCATTAGAACCTCAACCTGAGTTTATTAAGAGAATCTGGATTCCTGAATCCTCTCTTGCCCTTGTATGAAGGGACATGGGAAAATGCTGGGGCGTCTCCAGTTCACTGAAGCGCATCGCTTGTTTAAGGAATGCACCAAAGAGGGGACATGAACAAGTCGCGGAGTACGAGAACCAAACCGGGATGGGGCCGGAACGAAAAAAATATCACCGCACGATACGATCTGCCCTAGAAAATGCCATAATTTTCTTCTGAAGGGGTAATTCAAAAGTGGGGGCGGCATCGTGAAAGAATCTGACGCGTTGTAGCAAAGTGAGGTGGCTCTGTTAGGGTTTTAATGCCAATTGTCGTCAGGCGCTTGAATTAGCCAAGACTCTTGGTTAAGTTTGTCGCACATAACCGCTCTCTTGAACTACTACCCGATTTACATGTCCAAACGCTATTGTGCGGTAATTGGTGATATCCGAAAGTCCCGGTCCCTTCCCCGTAGGGCTGCTGTCCAACGGAAGTTTGCCAAGGCTATTGAAACCATCAACGCTGAATTCAAACCGGCGATTGCCTCCCGGTTTCTCGTCACGCTCGGGGATGAGTTTCAGGGACTTCTGACCTCACCTGCTGAAAGCTACAGCCTTGTGCAGAGATTTCAGGATTTGATGGATCCCGTTCCGTTCTCTTACGGCGTCGGGCTCGGCACACTTTCTACTCCGCTCCAACCATCTGCGTTGGGAATGGATGGGGAGGCTTTCCATCGTGCCCGTTCGGCACTGAGTTCGGCCAAGAAGTCCAAGCGTCAGCTTGTATATGATTTTGATCATCCAGCTCTCGGTCTGGTCAATGCGCTTCTCGGATTGATGGAACAGGAATGGGCACGGCTAACCCCCCGTCAGAGGCAAATTGCACGGCTTTTGAAGCAGCTGGATAATCAGGAAGACGTAGCGAGACGGCTCAGGATCACCCAGCCTGCCGTCTCAAAGGCATCCTCACGCTTCAGCCGGATTGCTGAAGCGGAAAGCGCCCTGCGCAGCTTCCTTGATTCCCTGTAAGATACTATAACCTTTATAAGTTATAAAATAATATATAACCTTAAAAGGTTATATTATTTCATATAACCGGTTATGATGAACCATGAACGATTCTGCACATGTCGGTCTTGCGCTGCTATTCTTCTTCTACTCGTTGTTCGAGTTCCTCTTGAGGCGGATTCTGCTCGCACGGCGCGGTGCGGTCATCCGTGCGGTGGTACTATTTGTTGTTATGCTGGCGGGTATGTCTGGCTGGTTCTCACTTCCGCTAACAGGCGGATTGTTACTGTTTGCCCTGGTCTATGCTGCATGTGAGGCGGGGCAGACTGCTTTTCAACGCAAATCGCCGAACCGGACACTTGAAATCTTTGTCTTGAAACAACTCGGTTGTGCCGCCGGTCTTGTGGTAGTATGGGGGGTGACCCTGCAAACCTCTCCGCAGGATTGGTTCGTTTCCACGCTTGCTACAATTGCCGTACTTACAGGTAGGGAATTCCATGCTGTTCAGTGGCCGTTAGTGGCAGCCATTGCAACCGGATATTGTTTTGCTATTGACGGCGGGACAAGAGTGGTGCGGGGAATTCTTGACAAGTTTCCGGGACTCTATACAGCTGTGACAAACAAGCTAAACGAAGGAACAGATGCGAACGACAGCGAAAACGCCGGGGAATGGATCGGTGTTCTGGAACGACTCATCGCACTCACGTTCGTTCTTACCGGTAACCTGACAGCATTGGCATTTGCGCTGACGGCAAAATCGATTGCACGCTTCAAGGAGCTGGAGGATAAACAATTCTCGGAATACTACATCCTCGGCACGTCTGCCAGCCTTGTTGTGGCACTCTTTGCAGGAATGGCAATACGCTTGTTATTCGGGTTCTAGGCCCTGTGTACTCATGAGGAACTGAACAGAGGTAAACAGCATTATAATGTCTGCGGTGAGGCGTCAAGCCAGTGGTCAAAATAAACAAAGGAGTTGTAATCCATGTCCATCCGTCCAGTAAAGAGAATCATCGAATCAACGCCAACCATCGAAGGTGCCGGCGTACGGCTTCGCCGTGCGTTCGGATTCGGTCAGACAAGCGATTATGATCCGTTTCTCCTGCTCGATGATTTCCGTAACGACAATCCGACGGACTACTTGAAGGGATTCCCGTGGCATCCGCATCGGGGAATCGAGACGATTACATACGTTCTGGCGGGAAATGTAGCGCACAACGACAGTCTGGGGAACTCCGGCTCATTAGGTAGCGGAGATGTTCAATGGATGACTGCAGGGAGCGGAATATTGCATCAGGAAATGCCACGTGGCGATGCCACCGGAAGGATGCATGGCTTTCAGCTTTGGGCAAATCTCCCCTCATCGCTGAAAATGACTGATCCCCGATACCAGGATATCCCTTCAAAAGAGATTCCGGAAATCACCGATGATGACGGAACAATGGTGCGGATCATTTGTGGCGAGTTTTGGGGGAAGCGAGGACCCGTGGATGGCATTGCTGCCGACCCCCGATATCTGGACATCCGGATTCCTCCCGGCAAAAAGAAGAGGATTCCAGTCGAGTCATCGCGGCATGCATTTGCGTATGTGTTCGATGGCTCGGGGACATTCAGGGATGCGTCAGAGCCTTTTGGAGTCCTTACAGAAAGGGGAGGGGAAGATGAAGCGCTCATTCGTGAGATGACGGGAAACCGGTCATTGGTCCTTTTTGATAGCGGTGATGAGATTACAGTTCATGCGGGTGAAGAAGGCATCAGGTTTCTGCTCGTTTCAGGAAGACCACTCAAGGAGCCTGTAGCATGGTACGGCCCCATTGTGATGAACACCCAGGAAGAACTACGGCAGGCACTGTCCGATCTGCAGGAAGGCACATTCATCAAGAAGTCCTGACTATCAACTTGGTGCGGGCGACTTCCAGAAAGCGCCCGCTAAGCCCCGCCTGCTCGCCTTTGAATTTGTATCTCCACTGTTGATTTCTTCACCACCTTGCGCGAAATCGTCCACTGTTGTTCGATTTCGCTTGCTTCTGGTTCTAAAACGTATAGTATGAATAGTGTGGTTGTTTAATAAACGATCTCGAAATGCGCAATCATATCCGACATACTTCTGCCATCCTCGCTGCGATTTTCTATCTGGCAGCAACCGCGTCTGCAGCTGTGAATGGAAACGCCCTGAGTATTGCGTCAACGACAGAAACGATGTTGAATGTGACAGTGGCGCATTCTCCAGCCCTGATTGCAACAGGTCCGAAAACCCACGTCACAAAACAGAATATTTCTGCTCCGGAACTCCCTGTTGAGATCTTTGCATCACCTGATATGTCGGCTTCCGTCGGCGGACGCGCCGGCACGCTGACACGCTATCATTCTCCCCTCATATACACTTCTCTATCCGAACGGGCTCCTCCGGAACGGTAGGTTTCACGCGTCGATCACTGCCGGTGGATACAGCTCTTGCCGGTAGCATAGCACGTTGTGTTCTTTCAATCAATGAAACTCTCTTTGGTTTGCCGGCCGCAATCCGGTATTCATTTTATTGAGGTGGGATATGAATGTTACAACCGACAGCTGCACGCTTGATATTGTACGACATGTGGTGGCATACATGCGCAGCCGCTACGACATTCCCGAGGAGATCGTAACCACAGTGCTTCTCGATCCCCGGGCGGAGGTTCTCGACAGGGTCATGGCCTTCAGGGCTGATGACTGGTATGACGAGCTACGCTCAGCCCTTTTTCGCATCGAGCAGGGGAACTACGGGGTCTGCACTGTCTGCTCAGGGAAACTGGATAATGACATGCTTGCGCAGCATCCGACTGCACGCATCTGCAGTTACTGTCTGCGTGAGCTCGACATCAGTGAGTTTTAGTTCATCGAAACTGTAACAGTCTCATCGAAGGGAGGGTTGCTTATGCGGCACACAGCGTCTGTACGTTGCTCATTGTGCAGGTCAGTCATGGTGTTTGTCCATCAGCGTGGAAGCGCCAACGGGATGTTCGTTTGTCCTGTCTGTGCGGAACAGAAGCGTCTTTCCTCCATTGCAGCATTGGATGAGAGAGAGGATACTTCGAGTGACATTCGCTATCGCCCTGAAGATGGACACAGAGGTCGCATGCATACGTGAAAGGAGGAGTCAATGAATAACACAACACGGAAACAGCTACACAGGGCATTACGGGATTTTCCGGTGCGGCAAACGAACGCAAGCCCGCGGCAGCGCTACAATCAGGAAGATTTGCGGGACTTCGAGACTGCCATCAAAAAGATGATCGATGATATCAATAAGGACATCAGGTCACAGCAAAATTTGTTGGAGGATCGATCGCAGGAGAGAGAGGCGCACGATCACGCTACATTTCTCATTGCGCGTCAGCGTGATTTGCGACGAAGACTCGAAGCTGCGCAACGCCGCATCAAGCTGGGTGTTTTTGGAACATGCGTCAGTTGCGAGACGCGTATCGACAAGGAACGGTTGATGGCCGTTCCGCACACCCAACTGTGCGTTGAGTGCAAAAACAAAGGACGTTCAGCCCAGAAAATCACGTCAATGAACCGCCCGATGTGAGGGCTCGCAGACGCCAAAAAATGACCGGCATGCGGCAAGAACAGCATGCCGGTTTTTTTATTTGCCAATCAGTTGGACTACGATCGTGCGTTGCCGGGCCCGATTATCATGGTCGATCAGGACGATTTGCTGCCATGTCCCCAGAAGCAATTCTCCTTCAGCAAACGGCACGGTGAGAGAGCAACCCATCAGCGCAGCGCGAACATGAGAATGTCCATTGCCGTCGTGCCACGTATCATCATGCTTGTAGCGGATGTCTCTGGGCGCAACCCGTTCCAGCATGACGGGAATATCTGAGCGAAGTCCGGGCTCGAACTCCGTAGTCGTGATCGACGCCGTTGAACCGGTGACGAATACTGTCAGCTGCCCTTCAGTATATCCAGCCTTCCTGAAAATCTTCCCGACGTGTTCCGTTATATCGATGACTTCGGAATTACCGTTCGTGTTGACGCTGAATTGTCTTGTTATGATATCCATAATTACCTCCGCTCTGCTCATGGTAATGGAATTCCTGCGGGGTTGCAAACGAGCTGATTGCGAATCGTTTTCCGATTGGTTACATTTTTCCCGTCACTTCCCCTGCTCCTTACGGGTTCCTTTCCCATGTTCCACCAACACTATTCTGTATGACGAACTTCTCATTTCTTGATGGCAGCATTGTGGCGTTGTATCTGCTTGCCACGATGATCGTTGGTATCATGGTCCGCAAATATGTAGGCAAAGTTGAACACTTTCTTGTCGCGGGCCGCGAGATGAATCTCTACCTCGGAATTGCTTCATTGGCCGCAACGGAGTTCGGTATCGTGACGTGCATGTACACGGCGCAGAACGGCTATGAGTTCGGATTCGCTGGAGCGACTCCCGGTATCCTGAATGCTTTGGCGATGTTGGTAGTGGGGGTCACAGGTTTTTGTGTGAAACCCCTCCGCGATTCGGGAGTTATGACAATTCCCGAGCTCTTCCAGCAACGCTTCGGATCAAGGATACGATGGGCCGCAGGGGTTGTTATTGTGCTCGGCGGACTCCTGAATATGGGTGTGTTTCTCCGTACGGGAGGAGAGTTCCTTGTTATAGTTGCCGGTTTTGAAAAAGGATATCTGGAAATCACGATGACGGCATTGCTGCTCCTTGTCGCCATCTACACAATTCTGGGGGGTATGCTTTCGGTGCTTGTGACTGATTTCCTCCAGTTTGTCGTGATGAGTGCAGGCTTATTGGCAGTAACAATTCTCATCCTCGCGAACATAGGATGGGACAATCTCACTGCTGCAGTCGCAACCAATTACGGAGCAGGAGGATTCAACCCGTTTATCCATCCCAAAATGGGATGGGAGTATGTGGTCTTCAATGCTTTTCTCAATCTTGCAGCCGTCTTGACATGGCAAACCACGATTGCCCGGGTGCTTTCCGCGAAGGACACAAAGACCGGATTGAAGGTCTATAAGGGCACAAGTTTCTTCTTCGTAGCAAGATTCTTGATTCCAGGGATTTGGGGCATAGCTGCTCTCGCAACGTTAACTCCCGCAATGGTGGGGGACAACTCTCTGCATGCGATGCCGATGCTTCTGGCTACAATCGTTCCCGTTGGAATGATGGGCATTCTGGTTGCCGCCATGCTTGCGGCAGATATGTCCACTGATTCGTCCTACATGCTGACATGGGGAAGTGTTATCTACAATGATATCCTTGCGCCCTTCAGGAAGGGAGCTTGGTCGGAGAAGCGCGGCTTGCTGTGGAACAGAATGATCATTGCTTTGATAGGGATTTTTCTGCTTTTGTACGGCCTCTGGTATCCGTTGCAGGGAGACTTGTGGACATACCTTGGTGTCACCGGCACCATTTATCTCTCGAGCATGTCGGTGCTTCTGATTGCCTGCTGCTACTGGAAACGTGCAAACAGTTGGGGGGCGGCCGGCGCAATCTTAGTTGGCGCTATTGTGCCCGTGAGTTTTCTGGTTATGCAGCAAATTCCGGCGACGCAGGGACTTACTGAAGAGATCGGCCCGTATTACTCCGGCATTGCCTCCTACTTGCTTGCCGGGGGGGCAATGATCGTCGGTTCGCTTTTGAAGCCTCAACATCGGGAGGGACAATGACAGAGCATTGGTTCTGGTGGTTTTTAACGATTGCATGTCTGGTCTGGTACAGCTCCGTGACAGTCTATGTGACTATCCGTGGTTACAAGGATATCAAAGAGATGCTTGCACGCCTCGAATCGATGCGTAACTCATAGATCGCAGCCGGTCTCCAGCCACTCGAATAAAAATACCCCAATTGGGTGATTGATAAACAGCTTGCCCCAGGCGTTATTGGTCACAGCTAACTCAAACGCACCCGGGCAGTCTCATGCAAGGGCAAATGATCGATCACCGTAATGGGGGGACCAATGTACTCACAATGTAGATTCACTGCGGTTTTCACTCTTCTCTTGATCCTTGTTGTTGCCGGCTGCAAGAAGGATGACAATCCCACCAGCGGCGGTAACAACACCAATACTGCCACTCAACCGAGTGCGCCTACACCGACATCGTTCAATGGAGTGACGCCGGCAAACGTCATGGCTGTGGTGAGAACAAGTGCGGCTCAGACCGTGCCGGGTGTTGGGACGATTGTAGTCGATCAAAATGTTGCGACAGCCATTTTCGGAAGCCCGGGGACGGACAAGGGAACTGTTTCGGTGGGCGTCGGCTCATCGAATTACGCGCTGGGCAAATTGTCGGCGAACGGCAATGTCTCCTATATCCATCCCGATCCTTCCAATCCGACAGCGTTGATCACGATTGGTTCAAGCGCCACAAACGTGTCCTTCACGGTTTCAGGTATGGCAGCAGTGAATGGCAGTGTGGTGGTGCCGGGTCAGGTTCGCCTCACAGCTCCTGCTGTGGATGCGAACGTGCAGCGTAACGCGGCGTTGAATGTTACCTGGACTGTTACGGGCGGGAATGGCGCGCGTCATGCCATTTTCATAGCTGACGCCTCGGGCCATAGCGTATTCAGGGATGGTGTAACGACCGGCGCAGCGTCATTCACGGCCGCGGAAATGGGGACACTCTCGGCAGGAAAGGCGTGGGTTTACGCGTTGACGTATAATTTCAACTTAACAAGCTCCAACACTGCGGTGATCATCGGAGAAGCCGTAGCTGTGAATTCAATCAACTTGCAATAAATCCCATCATATCAAAGAAAAGCCTCGCTCGCGAGTACTGCTGCGAATCGCCGGACCATCGATTCGCAGTAGAGGCTCCCGCAACGGGGCTTTTTCTATTGCTTGGTGAGGGATGGACTTTTCTTCTGTCCCCATGACAGGACAAGCCCTATCAGTGCGCCATAGCCGGTGCTGATGTACGGGTTGGAAGTGATCGGGCAGGCTCCGCTCATACATCCGATGTAATACCAGTATGCATAACCGCCGATTGCTCCTGCGCTAATGATAAGTATACGTTTGAACCAGAGATTCATGAGACGGTCTTTTCTGTCGTGCCCAGTGCTGAGTTCATTTCAACAACCAACGTACTAATCTGCTCTTCCTGCCATCCCTTGCCGGATGCAAGTTCTTCAAGCGTTCCCCAGCTTGGCTCGCCACACACGAGGCATGGCAGACCCTTGTCGATCAGAAACTTCACGCTTGAAGGGTACTCTCCGAGCAAGTCCTCAATGCTGATTGTCCGAGTTATTCGCTTCACCAAACTTTGCCCTTATTAGATTCGTTATGTACTTCTCGGTCGCATCAACAAGCAAGCCGCTCGTGCAATTCTCCCGCATCATCAGGCAGAGTGCGCGTCCTGCTTCTTCTGCCTGTTCGGGAGTCTCGGCTCCGGCAATAATATCCTCAGCCTCTCCGCAGTATTGTTGCACAAGTTCAGTTTGCGGATCACTTGCAGGATGTCGCATCAACGACCTCACGTTACGCCGCTTGCTTTTTCTTCAGTGTGGAGATCTTAAATGGGTAATACAGAGGGCAGAAGCTTACAAAGCTGGTGAGCAAGAATATAACTGCAAATGCTCCGAGTATGATCGCCAAAATTCCCGTCAGCGTGCCTGTCAGGAGTAGAATGCCGATCACTAATGCTACCAAAATGCGGATAAGTCTGTCGGCGGAACCCATGTTCTTGATCATTGAAATTCTCCACTTGTTGAGGGGATGAGAGCCCGGCAGCAATACATGCCGGCGTTGTTCGGCGATAGGATGCGTCCACGCGGAAAAAGGGTCGGTCTATCGTGGAGCACGGCGCTTTGAATGTCCCGATTTCGCCGGAGACGTCATATCAAGAATTTTGAAGAGCCGCTTATGGGCGGAGGCCGAGAGTTTCGGGCCTTTTTCTGCCCGGTAGAGAGTAATTGTCTTCTTAAGTGAATCAAGATATGCTGTGCAATCAGGGCATGCTTCGATGTGCTTCCTGATTTCACGACAGCGGGGGGAGTTCATGTCCGCATCAAGATTCTCGCAAATGTATTGGTACACACCCTTGCACTTCATCGTTTGCCTCCTTTGGCCCGCATGTATGGGTCGAGCTCATTTCTGAGAAATGCCCTCGCTCTCCGAAGCCGGGATTTGGTTGCCTCTATGGAAATACCCACGATTGCTGCCGTTTCTTCGTTGCTCTTGCCTTCCACGTCACGAAGGATGAAGACTGTCCGGTAGTCCACAGGCAGTTTTTGTATAGCAGAGTCGAGTTTCTGCTGTAATTCTCTTTTCAGCAACACATCTGCTGGGGTTTCCTCCCAGCGGGGGATGCGGTGCTGGAGCTTGCCGTCCTCTGTGACTGCCGGATGGTCATACGATTCCAGGACTTCATCGATCTTGCGCCGCCGGTGTTTCATCAGACAATGGTTGGCGACGATGCGGTAAAGCCAGGTGCTGAGTTTCGAGCGGCCGTCGAATGATGAGAGGTGACGGTACACACTGACGAAAGTGTCTTGGAATGCTTCTTCGGCTTTGTCTTTGTCCCTGCAGACCTTGTATGAGAAACGATAAACCATGTCCTCGTAACGGCTTACCAATATTGAGAACGCGCGTTTGTCGCCGGCTGCTGCCTCTTTTATGAGCTGCTCGTCTGAGCGTTTTTCCACGGATATGATGCAGTAAGTGAGGGAAAGGTGTCCGGACTAACGTAACAAAACTTCACGTTCTGTGCAATGTGTTGAAGAATGTGTGATGTAAGCGCATCGTATCTCGTGCGGATGATTCGAAAAACAACACTGCAGAGCGGTGCAGGAGCCTATGATGCAAGGCACGAAAGTTGAATGCTTCCTTATCGGATTGGGAGTTGAGGATAAGAGAAGATCTACTATGCAATACGATGAACTGATACAAAAAATTGCGGGAGACGCCGGCCTGAAGGAAGTCGTGGAGTCGATTGGAGGCTTGCCCGATCACGAACTCCTTGACTCTTTGATGATGGAGTTTCGCCAAGTGGTGGAACGCTACAAGTGTTATGGGGACTACGCAACGGAGGCGAAAACGGTTTCCGTGGAACAAGTTGCGGACCACGTGCCTGACTCACCACTCGTGAGTGAATCGGAAAGGTCTGCCCGGCCCCTCTATGTTGCCCCGATACGTATCGAACTTCCACAATTAGGCATCGTTGCCACGAGGCCGCTTCATAGCCTTGGCGAAGTGCAACCAGTGCAGAACCAAGCCAATGTACGAGAAGAACTCGAGGAAGTGGAAAAAATGATCCATGAAGAAATCGAACGCGACTGGAACGACAAATCCGGCGACGTAGCCGGACGGATAATCCGGCTCAGGAACTCACAACTGCTTCTCAAAAGCAGACTTGCTGCTCTTGAAGATGGGGCAGAGCCCGTCGAATCCCTTGATGTCTCTCCAAGCATTCAGACATCTGATGAAGAGCCGGGACAGGTGATTAGAGATGATGACATGTATTATCTGTACGGCATTATTCCGCCCGGCGCCGCGGAGCTCGTTTCACCTGAGCTTCCGGTCACAATGGGCGTTGATGGAAAGAACTCGTTGCTATGCTGCGATGGCGAGGGGACGTGTGTAATTGCGAGTCGTCTGGACCACGAAATGCTCACGGTAGCAGCAACCGGGGTGTTGTTACTCTCGAAGCAGGAGGGAATGCACGTCCGCGCAGCGCATCAACGTATCGTCAACCAATTGAGAATGCGGCAATTGCTCATACCATTCGAGGTTGGCGTTGTGACAAAGGGAGACTCATTGGCTCGCAGCCTCAGTGCCTTGCGGGACGCGCGGCAACTCTTTGAACAAGAAGAGGATGGAGTCATCTGGACAGTCAGAATGTATGCCTGCGATGGTCAGATGGCTGATGCTATCAGCGGTAAAGGTGCCGCCAGAAGGCGAACGGAAGGGCAACGCACGAAAAGGAAATTCGACATCAAGTTCCTGGAGAAGCTACTGCAGTACCAGAAGAACCTGGCACGCGAAGCTCATAACGTACTCTCAATCTGCAGCTCGAGCGCGGACATCCTTTCCATGATAGGTCTGGCCAGTGGAACGTCCGACGATTGGAAACCTGTCCTGCATGCAACGTATACAGTTATGCCGGAAAACCGGCTCCATTTTTTTACTGCCGTCGATCGGCTCACCACACAATTCTCTTTGCAGGGGGTGATGTTTGAAGTCGAGGGGAGAATCGGCAGATTGTCGATCAATCACACGCCTCAGGAAATCTCGGCGTAGATCTCGGCCGTTTCACGGGATGCGTCCAACTCGATTACTAGTTTATTCGGCCTGCAGCAGATCTGGCAATCCTCGACATACTCCTGATACTCTCCGGCGGAGCCATCCACAACGATATCGTTAATTTGCAGGCAGTAGGAGCATATGTATGTCGCTTCAATTTCCATGAGAAAATGTAACAGAACTTCTCTTCTGTCGCAATCCCGCTGACTTGATTCTCTCTGCTCCGTTTTCAATATTTAAGCCACACTCCATTGAACTCCGTATCATTTTTCATCAAGTCTGAGGCTACGATAATGGCAAACAAATCTCTCCCCCCTCTTTCCGGCGAAGTGTTTCATCCGAGTGAAGAAGCAATCCGGCACGCCCATGTGCGGGATTGGGAAAAGATGCGTGCTGAAGCAGAAGGGGATTTGGAGGGATTTTGGGCGAAGGAAGCCAACGAACTGCATTGGTTCCAGCATTGGGACAAGGTGCTGGACGATTCCAAGAAACCCTTCTTCAAGTGGTTCGTTGGTGCGAAGACAAACATCGTTTATAATTGTCTCGACAGGCATGCGGCAACTGCACGCCGCAACAAATTGGCTTTGCTTTGGGAAGGGGAGAAGGGGGAATTCCGTTCATTTTCATACTTCGCGTTGCGACGCGAGGTCTGCCGCTTTTCGAACGTGTTGAAAAGCCTCGGCATTCAAAAAGGTGACCGGGTGACAATCTATATGGGTCGCGTTCCGGAGCTGCCAATTGCGATGCTTGCCTGTGCACGCATCGGTGCGATTCACTCCGTTGTATACGGTGGCTTTACCGTGGAAGCCCTCGCCGAACGGATCGAGGACAGCCAGTCCAAAGTGCTCATTACCTGCGACGGCGCGTATCAGCGCGGCAAGATCGTGGCGCTTAAGCAAATCGCCGACGAGGCTGTCCAGCGCGCTGGCACGATCGAGAGTGTGCTGGTTGTAAAGCGCACTGGCGAGCCTGTGAATATGGAACAGGGACGCGACCTGTGGTACCACGAATTGATGGCCCTTCCTATTGCGAACGGTCCGTGCAACGTTGAGGTCATGGACGCAGAGGATCCACTGTTTATGCTCTATACTTCCGGTACGACAGGAAAACCGAAGGCAATCCTGCACACGCATGGCGGTTACATGGTTGGTACTTACTCGACACTGAAGTATGTGTTCGATATTCATGAGGAAGATCGATACTGGTGCGCCGCCGACCCCGGCTGGATTACCGGGCACAGTTACATTGTCTACGGCCCGTTGCTCAATGGAACTACTTCGTTTATGTATGAAGGGGCCCCGACATATCCGTATCCGAACCGTTGGTGGCAGATGATTGAGAAATATGGGATCAATATTCTTTACACTGCCCCGACTGCAATTCGGGGCCTGATGCGGTTCGGCGAATCGTGGCCCAACCGTCATGATCTTTCCTCCTTGAGGCTGCTTGGTTCCGTCGGTGAGCCGATCAATCCCGAGGCGTGGAAGTGGTATCATCGCGTTATTGGCAAGGGGCGCTGCCCGATCATGGACACATGGTGGCAGACTGAAACAGGCATGTTCATGATCACGCCGATGCCATGTGTGGCGTTGAAGCCCGGATCGGGAACGAGGCCATTCCCCGGTGTCTTGATGGACATTCTGGACGAGAACGGGAAACCGGTGGGACCGAATGAAGAAGGCTTCCTCGTTATCAAGACTCCCTGGCCCGCCATGCTTCGCACTTTGTACAACGATCCGGAGCGTTATGTGCAGCAATACTGGAGCCGCTATCCCGGTATGTACATGACGGGTGACTCGGCCCGTCGCGACGAAGACGGGTATTATTGGGTGATCGGGCGGGTGGACGATGTCATCAAAGTTTCGGGCTACAGGCTTGGCACGGCGGAAATTGAGAGTGCGCTGGTCAGCCACCATGCTGTTGCGGAGGCAGCGGCGATTGGATTGCCGCACGAGGTGAAGGGGAATGCCATTCATGCGTACGTCCTGCTCAAGGCCGGTCAGCCCAAAACCGAAACGCTTGTCGATGAGTTGCGGCAGCACGTTTCAAAGGAACTTGGCCCGATCGCAAAACCGGAACAGATTGAAATTGTGGACTCGCTTCCGAAGACGCGTAGCGGTAAAATCATGCGCCGCGTTCTGAAGGCAAGAGCCTTGGGGCAAGACCCCGGAAATCTCTCTACGCTTGAAGAGTAGTTCTCCGCGGGACTATGAACTCAGAAAACACAACGTTACTTGTGAAGGCCGTCAATCTAGCACTCGACAACAAGTGGGACCAAGCCCATCACATCGTGCAGGAGTATGATGACAGCTATGCATGTTGGATTCATGCGGTTCTTCACAAGATCGAGGGTGATGAAGGGAACAGCAAATATTGGTATAGACAGGCAGGGCGGGACTTTTCGTCCGCTACGGCGGATGACGAGCTTCGGCAAATCCTTCAGGAGCTATCGTGACGGCAATAACAGGCGCTGATCAACTTCACGCCATGATCGAAGAATTGGATGCACTCGAAAACCGGGCTGCCACGCTTTTCCGCAGTCACGATGAGGTTGCACTAACCCGTCAACCAGGACCGAAGCGGTGGTCGGCTGCTGAGTGTGTCGAGCATCTCACTATCACATCAAAGTTATATCTGGATTATCTGCCTCAACTGATTGAAGAAGCGCGTTCAGCCGGGAAGATAGGCGGGGGACCTTTCAAGATGGATTTTAAGGGGAGACTTCTGAAGTGGTTTCTTGAACCGCCGTACAAAACGAAAGCCAGGACCATAAAGGCAGCAGATGTTCACGCATCACAAAGACCCGATGTGGTACTCAGAGAATTTGTGGAAACCCAGAGCTCCCTTCGGCAGCTATACAGATCAGTACAAGGACTTGCTCTTGACAAGGTGTTGGTCACATCACCGTTCAACACCAATATGAAATACTCGCTGTTCTCATGCTTTGGGGTCATTAACGCGCATCAGAGGCGTCATCTCTGGCAGGCAGAACAGACCCTAGCGCAGTAGTTTTCGTTAGTAGTTCCCGTTCCTTCACATATCTCCCACATCAAATTGGAGTCCCCCATGAAGCGCTCCGTTCGTCCCTCCCGTACGCCGGTATCATCCAGCATTTTGCGCAAAGCTCTAATCAAACTCCAGCCGCCGGAGGAGGACTCCATCCTCAGCCGGGAGTTGCGTTCGTCCAATGCCGCGGTCGAGCGTTTGCTGTCCCGCTACCCGGCAGGCAGTGCCGAATTGAAACGACAGCTGGTTCGCGAACAGAAAACCATGGGAGGAGGTGGTTCAGGCCTTTCCCTTTACGACAAAGGGATCGGCATCAGCACAAAATGGATTTCGTTCTGGAATTGGCTCTACCTGCCTGTTGACTCTCCAAGGCCTGCCTTGTCGTCGAACCGTTACGCTCATGATCAAGTCTGGCTGGGAAAACACGGGGTGGCAAATGCCTCCAAGAAAACGGGCCGGAGCTTCGCATACACAATCGCAAACCATAAGGTGAACAATGACGCGACCTGGGCGGGGATATACATCCAATTGACAACCACCACTGCCGAGCATGGAAAACTCAGCCTTGCCCGGTTTGAGCCAACGGTGGAATGGAGTGGACTGGCAAAGTTCAAGGTTGATTGGGAGTGGGGAAGAGACGTGGCGGGAACCACTCATATATTCGGAAACTTGTGGCTTGTTGCATATGTGTTCAATCCCGCGACGAGAGCATACGAACCGTTGTTGAACAACGCGTCCCGAAAAGTTCCTTTGTTTCATGGATCATTCAATGGTGCCGGGATGTCCGGCATACCACATAATGGAAGATTCGAGGGTGCGCCGGCACAGCTTCAATGCATCATCGAACCAGCCCGGACCTATCTGTTTGGTGTGGTGACACAAGTCCGCATAAGCCATAATCTTCTCCCGGCTCATCCCTCACGCCCTATTCCGCAGCCGCAGCCCGGGCAATTCATGGCGTATGGCACTATCGATGCCAATATCCCGGATATGTGGCTCAGCCATCAGGTGTTGACGCGGTGAGAGTTTACTGATCCCAGAATAACTCCCGGTACTAAAACCGGGAGTTTCTGTTTTCTATGGGACTTAGCCAGATGACTTCACCAACGGGTGGAGAAGGTCTCCACTATTTCCAATTCTTGCGACATAGCTTCCTGAAATTGGAAATCTGAAGTCAAATACATGCCTCACGACTCCTGTTTTCGTCGAATATCTCTACACAGGGCATCGGCACAATAGTTGCCATTTAGGGATAGATAAGGAATTCCCCCTCTTTTTTGATATATTTCGAGGGTTCCTACAAGTTCTTCCAAGCGAGAGGTAATGAGCATCGAAGCGTTCGTCAGTTTTCTGGTAGTGGCAATGCCCATCGTGTACGCTGTTCTGGTGGGAATCTACGCTGCGTCTTTTTTTGGCAAGACCCAATTTGCTGAACGCCTGAAACCTTCCGCTTTGCTTGCCACTGTTTCCTTGCATGGCGTCTACATTACGGTCAGGACTGTTGCGTTCGACCATCCTCCAATCACCACCGTTTATGAGATTATGACGCTACTGGCTTTATGCATCACAGTGGCGTACTCCTACATTGAATTCCGCACGAAGGCAAGTAACACGGGTTTCTTCATACTCATGCTGGCGTTCATTTTTCAGGCGTTCTCTTCGTGGTACATCAAAGACCTCGTCGAGCTTCCTGAGATTCTTCGCAGCCGGCTGCTCGGCATCCATGTCGCTGCTGCGTTGCTTGGGTACACGGGCATCTCACTATCCGCCGTGTATGGGTTCCTTTACCTCATGTTGTATCACGAGATAAAGTCCTCCCGTTTCGGATTGATTTACAACCGGCTTCCGAATCTTGAAATGCTCGAGAACATGAGTAGCAAGGCGGAGATTTTTGGTTTCGTAATGTTGAGTGTTGCCATCATCGTCGGGATGATATGGCTCCCGAGGGCGTTTGACAGCTTCTCGTATCTTGACCCGAAGCTTGTCGGGACGATGATGATTTGGATTTTGTATGCGATCAGCCTTGCGGCAAAGCGAATGCTGGGATGGCAAGGCCGGAAAATGATGATCGTGTCGTTGATAGCTTTCGGTTGTGTTTTCCTGTCAATGACCGTTATTAACTTGTACATGAGCGGCTTTCACAGTTTTCATTAGCATGAATCTTCTCTCCATAGGAATAAGTCACCGCTCTGCGGCGCTCGATGTCCGTGAAAAGATGTGGATGTCGAACGACGAGGCGAAGGAACTTCTGCGGCAGTTGAAGGGAAAGTACTTCAACGAGGCGATGATTGTCTCGACCTGCAACCGCACGGAACTGTACGGCCTTACACCCGAAATCCAGGTGAACGATGCCGAGCTGAAAGAGTTTCTAATCGATTTCAAGAAGGTTCAGGGAACGGTTTCGGCGCAGCATTTTTACGGCAACTTCTCGGGCGGAGCCGTGAACCACCTCTTCAAAGTCGCTTCCGGCATCGATTCAATGGTCATCGGCGACATCCAGATACTGAACCAGGTAAAAGAGGCGTTTACCCTCGCCGGAGAGGCGGGCGCAATGGGCCCCGTAATGAACCGGCTGATGCAGGCAACATTGCACGTCGGGAAGCGGGTCAGAACAGAAACATCCATCTGCGAAGGCGCAGTGTCGGTCAGCTATGCCGCAGTCGAGCTTGCAAGCAAGATTTTTGCAGATCTGTCCAAGAAATCTGCTTTGCTGATTGGTGCCGGGGAGACTGGCGAACTGACCCTGAAGCACCTGATCGGCAAAGGGATCGGGCATGTGAAGGTGGCGAACCGTACCCGCTCGAAAGCGGAAGCTCTTATTCAAAGTCTCGGCGTATCCGGTTCGGCCGTTGACTATGAACAAATGGTCGAAGCGTTACGCACGGTTGACATCGTTATTACGTCTGTAAACAGCCCATCCTACATTGTCCAACCTGTGGATGTGCAGAAGGTCATGAAGCAGCGGGCCAATAATCCGCTGTTCATTATCGATATCGGCGTGCCGCGCAATGTTGACCCGAGCTCGAATAAAGTGGACAACGTTTTTGTGTACGACATGGATTCCCTGAGTGCCATCGTTGACAAGAATGTCGAGAAGCGCAAAGCGGAAATTCCTCACGTCACTAACATCATCCGTGAGGAGATGGTGGAGTTCTTCAAGTGGCACAACTCGTTGCAGGTCGGTCCTACAATCCAGGAACTGACGGCCGCTCTGGAAACGATCAGGCATGCTGAAGTTGAAAAAAACATAAACCGGTTTAAGCCTGAGGACCGGGAATTGGTTGAAATGTTGACGAAGAGGATAGTGAACAAGATTCTTCATCAGCCCATCACTAATCTGAGGCACGGCGCGCAGAACGGCGCTCGCGGCGGTGAAACAGTCAACCGTATCAAGGCACTTCGGGATCTCTTTGGATTCAGCGAGAAAGAACAGCATGGCAGCTAGGAAACTCATTATCGGCAGCAGGGGAAGCGAGTTGGCCTTATGGCAGGCGCGGTGGGTGCAGGCCGAATTATCAAAACGCTTCCCCGATCTCGATATCACGATAGAAATCATCAAGACGAAGGGGGACAAGATTCTCGATGCGCCCCTTTCCAAAATCGGTGACAAGGGGCTATTCACCCGCGAAATTGAGGCGGCTCTCCTTACAAAGCAGATTGACCTTGCTGTTCACAGCCTGAAAGATCTCCCGACGCAACTGCCCGAAGGGCTGACGCTTGGCGCAATCACGGAGCGTGAAGATGTGCGTGACGTCTTCATTCCGCATCCCGGGAATCCTGTGAAGAAACTGCTCGACCAGTCTCGCGGCGCAAAAATCGCCACCGGCAGCCTGAGGCGGAAATGTCAGCTACTTGCAGCAAGGCCGGACTTTGAGATTGTCGACATTCGCGGAAATCTCAACACAAGAATGAGAAAACTGGAAGAAAGCGATTGGGCTGGCATGCTCCTGGCACGAGCGGGCGTTGTCCGTCTCGGGTGGGCATCTGCGATTGGTGAAACTCTCGACGCCAATCTGATATTGCCGGCCGTCGGACAAGGTGCGTTGGGAATAGAGATCCGTGAAGGAGATGCGTACGTCCAGGAGATTGTAAGTGTCCTGCAACATTATCCTACAGCCCAGTCAGCGCTATCCGAGCGGGCTCTCCTCCGGAAGCTGGAGGGTGGATGCCAGGTGCCGATTGGAACATTCGCCAAAGTTGAGGGCGAATCATTGACGCTCGCCGGCTTAGTTGGCTCGCTTGACGGCACAATTGTCGTGAAAGACTCTAGATCCGGGCCGGTCGCGGGGGCAGAAGCAATAGGGTACGCTCTTGCAGATGCCCTGCTTGCCGCAGGCGCTGATGCCATCCTGAAAGAGATCCGCACCGCTGCATCATCCGTTGAGAAGTCAGAGGTGTGATGCTGTGAAGATCCTTACCGGCAAAACCGTCCTCATAACCCGCCGCCGGGAACAATCACACGAATTGGTCGCCGAGATTGAGCGCCGTGGAGGAATGGCAATCGTGTTGCCCATGCTGCGCATCGAGGACCCCGTGGACTGGAATGCATGTGATGCCGCCCTTGAAGCCATTGCGGCTTATGATACAGTAATCTTTACCAGTACCAATTCCGTACTCCAGTTCCACAAGAGAATGGAAAAGTGCGGAGTCGCTATTTCAGCATTAGAGGGCAAAGAGATCTTTGCTGTCGGGGAACGAACCAGGGAGGAGCTTGTCTCGAGAGGCATTACCGTAAAAGATCTGCCCGATCGGTATAATGCTGGAGCGTTGCTGGCAATGTTCGGCCGCAAAGAAAAGCCGAGGAAGATATTGATGCCTCAGGGTAATCTCGCACGCAAAGAACTTTACGAAGGTCTTACGGTTATCGGGGCCGAAGTGACAGCGGTGCTCGTGTACAGGAACCTCCCTGCAGAAGAGAATGTAAGGGAAGAACTGAAGCGTCGTTTCAGGCAGAGTGAATTCGCCGTTGCAGCGTTTGCTAGTCCGTCCGCAATCAAGCGCTTCGCTGAAGTCATATCTGCGGATGAATACAGAGGCGCAAATCCCCGGCCACTTCTCGCTGTTATTGGTCCGACGACGAGGCAAGCTGCCATCGCCGCCGGTTTTCCGGTTGACATTCAAGCCGAAGTCTCGACAAGCACGGGCTTGGCAAGAGCCATCGAACAACATTATCTCAAATCCGAAATCTCTCATCTGAAGACTACTGCATGAACGATTTATTTCTAAGAGCATGTAAACGACAGCGCGTCGAACGGACGCCGGTTTGGATGATGCGGCAGGCAGGCCGCTATCTTCCGGAATACAGGGCGGTCCGTGAGAAATCCGATTTCCTCACAATGTGCAAGACTCCCGAGCTCGCGGCTGAGGTCACCATACAGCCGATCGACATTATTGGAGTTGACGCGGCGATTATCTTCTCCGACATTCTGGTCATTCCCGAGGCAATGGGAATGAACCTCGAGATGATCGAATCTAAAGGACCCCGCCTGTACGAACCCGTCCGCTCAATGGACGATGTCGAGGCGTTACGTATTGCCGATCCCGAGAAGCATCTGCGATACGTAATGCAGGCGATTGAAACCACGAAGCGCCAGCTGAACGGACGTGTTCCGCTGATTGGGTTTTCGGGTTCGCCTTGGACTCTTGCCGCATATATGATCGAGGGAAGTGGCGGAAAAGAGTGGAAATACACAAAACAGATGATGCATGACAGACCGGAAGTGCTGAAAGCTCTTCTCGAAAAACTCACGCAGTCAATCCGTATCTATCTTGAGGCACAACTCGCTGCAGGGGCAGATGCGGTGCAGATTTTTGACACCTGGGGTGGCGTTCTGACACCTGATCAATACAAAATGTTCTCCCTCGACTACATGCACAATATTGTAGCGGAGCTCCACCGTGACAGCCAGCCCGTAATTGCTTTCTCGAAGGGAGCCAATCATTCACTTAAAGACATTGCAGATATAGGCGCAGATGTAGTGGGATTGGATTGGACTATAGACATTGCTGACGCCCGCGAGCTTGTCGGGGATAAGGTTGCATTGCAAGGCAATATGGATCCGTCTACACTCTATGCCTCCCCCGAATCCATCAGAAAAGAAGTGAAGTCGATTCTCCGGAAATATGGCAAGGGTTCGGGTCATATCTTCAACCTCGGCCACGGCATCACTCCCGATGTTCCCGTTGAACATGCCCGGGCATTCGTACGTGCCGTCAAAGAGGAAAGCATGGCATATCATGGCTAGTTCAGCGGGACAGACGGCGGCGAAGCCGCTTGCCGACAGGGCAAAGGAGTATTTCGAGCGACTGCAGAGCCGGATTTGCTCCGCGCTGGAGGAGCTCGAGCCCGAAAAGCGATTTAGCGAAGACAGATGGGAAAGAGCTGACGGCAGGCATCCTGATAAATCGGGCGGGGGAGGGCTAACGCGCGTGCTTGAGGGAGGTCTGGTCTTTGAGAAGGCCGGCGTTGCAACGTCAACCGTGTTCGGCGGCTTGCCCGAAACTCTGGCGATGCGGATGAACGTCCCCCCGACGTCGTTTCACGCGACAGGAGTGTCGTTGATCTTTCATCCCCGGAGCCCGATGATTCCTACTGTTCACGCCAACTTCCGATATTTCGAGCAGGACCATGGCGACAGATGGTTTGGCGGAGGATGCGATCTCACTCCCTATTATCTCTTCGATGAAGATGTGCATCATTTTCATTCCATGCTCAAGTCGGCGTGCGACAAGCATAATCCGGACTATTACCCCCGGTTTAAGAAGTGGTGTGACGAGTATTTCTTTATCAAGCATCGTGAAGAGGGGCGGGGCATCGGAGGGCTGTTCTTTGACTACCTGCGGGGAGACGCGGAGGGTTACTTTGCCTTTGTGCAGAGTCTCGGAGATGCCTTCCTTGACGCATATCTCCCCATAGTCCGGAAACGCCTCGAAGAGCCGTGGGGAGAAAGGGAACGGGCATGGCAGACCCTGCGCCGTGGACGCTACGTCGAGTTCAATCTCGTGTACGACAGGGGCACAACATTCGGCCTCGAGACCAAGGGGCGGATTGAGTCAATTCTCATGTCACTACCTCCTGTCGTGGAGTTCCATTACAATGCACTGCCTGAGCCGAACTCCCGTGAGGCAAGGCTTGTTGAAGTGCTGAGATCACCGAAAGACTGGGTCAAATAGCATTTACCGGAGTGACATGAATTCCTCGAAACCCGTTGGCGTTGTGTTGTTGCAGCTCGGGGGGCCTGATTCCCTCGAGAGTGTCCAGCCGTTTCTCTACAATCTGTTCTGCGATCCTGACATCATCGACTTGCCGGGCGCATTTCTCTTCCGCAAGACGCTTGCAGGGATTATCTCAAAGAGTCGTGCACCGAAAGCACAGGAGTTATACAAAGGAATCGGCAGCCGCTCGCCAATTCTCAAGCTGACCAACCGGCAGGCCAAAGCCCTTGAACGAAGTCTCTCTGCGCATCTTAACGCGAAAGTCTACGTTGCGATGCGGTATTGGCATCCCATGACTGATGAAATCATCCGGCAGATATATCAGGATGGCGTGGAGCGGGTTGTGTTGCTTCCTCTCTACCCTCACTACTCGAAGACGACAACAGGCTCCAGCGTCAATGAATGGAACCGTGCGCTGCAACGGGAAGGTCGCAATGGACTGAATATGGAACTTGTCGAGCAGTATTTTGATCATCCGCTTTACATCCAGTCGCTTGTGAAGAACATCAACATCGCTCTCAGGCGCGTGAAAAAGGATGATCGATCCAAAGTCCATCTCGTCTTTAGTGCCCACGGGACCCCAATCAAGCTTGTGAAAGAAGGAGATCCTTATTCCCATCAGATCCAAAAAACGTACGAAGCGGTGATTGCTGAAGGAAATTGGGGACTCGAACATCATCTCTGTTTTCAGAGCAAAGTCGGGCCGCAGAAGTGGCTGGAGCCTTCGCTTGACGGGACTATCGAGCGCCTTGCCGGGGAAAAAGTCTCGCACATGATTGTGATTCCGATTGCCTTCGTTTCGGATCACATCGAGACTCTTTCCGAAATCAACATGGAAGGGAAGGAAGAAGCGCACGAACTTGGCATCAAATACTATGACATGATGCCCGCACTGAATACCAATCCGCTGTTCATCCAGGCGTTGACCGACCTTGTGCTGCAAAAGGTGAAAGGATGAAGTCGGCGATTGTAATCGGAGGCGGCATCTCAGGATTGACCGCCGCATGGTGGTTGAAGCGGTCCGGCATTGACGTTACCGTGCTTGAGAAAGAGGCTCAAGTCGGCGGTACAATGCGTACACTCAGGGAGAAAGGGTGGCTCATCGAATCGGGGCCGAATAGCTCTCTCGAAACGACGCCGCTCTTTGCCGAGATGTTTGAAGGGCTTGGCATTCTCGAACAGCGCGTGTATGCGGACGGAAAGGCGAACAAACGCTACATTCTCCGAAACGAAAAACTCCATTCGTTGCCGATGACCCCCGGCGCGTTTCTTTCCTCGTCTCTCTGGACTACGGGGGGCAAACTCCGTCTCCTCAAAGAGCCATTTGTTGGCAAAGCTGACAAGGAGGAGACCATCGCAGAATTCGTAGAGCGGCGGTTGGGGAGGGAGTTCCTGGATTATGCTATCAATCCTTTTGTTGCGGGTGTTTACGCCGGTAATCCGGAGCAGTTGAGTGTCCATGCGGCATTTCCGAAACTCTATGCGTTGGAAAAAGAGTACGGCGGTCTCATCAAAGGAATGATTCGTGGCGCGAAAGAGCGGAAGAAGCGGGCTGAGAAGTCCAAAGATCGGGCGCAGATGTTCTCATTCATTGAAGGGATGGAGACGTTCCCCAAAGCTATAGCATCCGCGCTGGGAAGCAGGGTCAGGACCGGTGTCAATGTCGCAAAAATTGAACAGCGGTCGGGCTACTTCGTCACCTTCAACGATTCTTCAGGAAGTATGACTATGGGAGCGGATGCAGTCATCATTGCGACGCCCGCAGCGACCGCCGCTTCTCTTGCCGGAATGATTGCACCCGAACTTGGTCCCCTACTCTCAGCGGTTTACTATCCGCCTGTTGCCGAGGTATTCCTTGGATTCAAAGAAGATCAGATCAAGCGCCCGTTGGATGGCTTCGGGTTTCTCATTCCTGCCAAAGAGAGGAGGAAGATCCTCGGTACCATTTGGTCATCAGTCCTGTTCCAGAGACGTGCTCCGGAGGGCCACGTCGCCCTTACTACATTCGTCGGTGGCTCACGCCAACCCGAGCTGTGCAGTCTTGCTGATGACGATTTGGTGAAGACAGTTGTTGCCGAACTGCATAGCATTATGAATGTTACGGGGGATCCGGTGTTTACGAAGATCATCAGATGGAACAAAGCCATCCCCCAATACAATCTCGGATATTTGGATATCGTAGCAAAGATTGAGTCCTGCGAGAAGGAGCATCCCGGCCTCTTCTTCTGCAGCAACTTCAAGGGAGGAATTGCGGTGGGCGATTGTGTGATGAATGGAAAGAAGACGGCCGACAGACTTCTGGAACTTGCAGGCGCCCGTAGTTAGGTTGCCTATCAAAGGAGAAAGCATGCAGAAAACAGAAAACCCTCAGATCGATGTACAGAGAGCTTCCTTCAAGAGACTTCGCCGGACAAGGATGACAGAACAACTCAGGTCCCTTGTCCGTGAAACGGAGCTCTCGAAAAACGACTTCATTTATCCGTTGTTCGTCGTTCCCGGAAGGAACATCAGCAAGGAAGTGAGCTCAATGCCCGGTGTGTTTCAAATGTCGATCGACAATACGGTCCGGGAATGTGTAGGGGTGAAGAAGCTTGGCATTCCGGCCGTGATTCTGTTCGGCATTCCTGAGACGAAGGACGAACTCGGCTCCGGAGCGTATGACGAGGATGGTATCATTCAACAGGCGGTCCGGGCAATAAAAGCCGAAGTGCCCGAGCTTGTAGTCATCACGGACGTGTGTCTGTGCGAGTACACATCGCATGGTCACTGTGGCGTTATCCACGGGCATGAAATTGTCAACGATGAATCAATCGAACTTCTTGCCCGTGAAGCGTTGACGCACGCTCAGGCAGGAGCAGACATGGTCGCACCATCAGATATGTTTGACGGTCGCGTCAGACTCATCAGGCAAGCTCTCGATATGAACGGGTTTCCAAACATCCCGATCATGTCATATGCTGCGAAATATGCCTCCGGTTTCTACGGGCCGTTCCGGGAGGCGGCGGAGAGCACACCACATTTCGGGGACAGGCGCTCGCATCAGATGGATCCAGCGAACTCTGACGAGGCCCTCCGGGAAGTAGAGCAGGATATCATCGAGGGTGCGGATATTGTCATGGTCAAACCGGCAACCCCCTATCTCGACATCATTCGCAGGGTAAAGGACCGGTTCAGTATGCCGACTGCAGCCTATAACGTGAGTGGAGAATACTCAATGGTGAAGGCGGCCGCGCTCAACGGTTGGATCGACGGTGAAAGGGTAATGATTGAAATGCTCACAGGCATCAAACGTGCCGGGGCGGACATGATCCTGACATACTTTGCAAAAGAAGCTGCGGCATATATCGACAAGCACAGACAATAATTCAAGGGCAGAAATTTCTCTAATGAAAACAGTAACATCTGATACACTATTCGCACAGGCCAAGCAGCGTATTCCCGGTGGGGTGAATTCCCCGGTGCGAGCGTTCCGCTCGGTCGGAAGAAATCCGCTTTTCATCAAACGGGCCGCGGGCTCGAAGATGTGGGACGTTGACGGCAACGAGTTCATCGACTACGTCGGGACGTGGGGGCCTGCTATTCTCGGGCACGCCCACGAGCGGGTCGTCGAGGCACTCAGGCGTGTTGCGCTTGATGGCACAAGCTTCGGCGCTCCGACAGAACTTGAGGTGCGGATGGCTGAACTTATCTGCTCCATTGTCCCTTCTGTTGAAATGGTAAGAATGGTGAACTCGGGGACCGAAGCAACCATGAGTGCAATACGGCTGGCCCGTGCGTTTACCGGCCGTGACAAGGTTATCAAGTTCGAAGGCTGCTATCACGGTCACGGGGATTCTTTCCTGATCAAGGCGGGTTCAGGCGCGATGACGTTCGGGGTGCCTGACAGCCCCGGTGTGCCCGCTCCACTTGCCGGATTGACTCTGACGGCTACATACAATTCCCTCAGCTCGGTGAACGAGCTGGTAGACTCGAACGAAGGACAGATTGCCGCAATCATCGTCGAGCCGGTGGTGGGGAATATGGGTTGTGTCCCGCCCGAGCCGGGCTTTCTCGAAGGTCTCCGGAGCCTCAGCACGGCGAAGGACATTGTGTTGATTTTTGATGAAGTGATGACGGGGTTCAGGCTTGCGCGCGCGGGGGCACAGGAACTTTATCGTATCAAGCCCGACCTCTCCACGTTCGGGAAAATTATCGGCGGTGGATTGCCTGTCGGCGCGTATGGAGGGCGGAAGGACATCATGCAAATGGTTGCACCGAGCGGCCCGATGTATCAGGCGGGAACGCTGTCGGGTAATCCGCTTGCAATGACCGCTGGTTTCGAAACGTTGTCGATCATCAATGAGAACCCGGACTTCTACAGCGAACTGGAATCCAAGGCCTCTGCACTCGCAAAGGGGATCTCCGATGCAATTTCTGAAACTGGGGCTACCGCGACCGTGAACAGGGTAGGGTCGATGTCAACATTGTTCTTTAGTGCCGGAAAAGTTGTGGACTACAAGACGGCCCTTACCTCTGACACAAAGCGGTATGCTGCATATTTTGGGGCGATGTTAGAAAGGGGAATATACCTCGCTCCGTCGCAATTCGAAGCAGGCTTCATATCTATTGCCCATAGCGAAGATGATATCGGCCGGACTATTGAAGCGCTCAGGGAAGCGCTCAGGATTGCTTCGAAAGTCTGATTCTGTAGCCAGGAAAAAGAAGAAGCCGGTGTCCCCCAACACCGGCTTCTCTATCCCCCCCCCTCGGCCCGAACAACAAACTACTACTGGTTTCTGAATACCCCCGACCCGCCCGTTCCCGCCAGAACGGTCGATTGTGATTCGACAGCGAGAGAAAGCACGACCTTGTTTGTGAGGCCGGTGTTGTTTTCGATCCAACTTGATGCGCTGTTGTAGGAAACAAAAGCTCCCTTCTCGGTGCCTGCAAACAACGTTCCGTCGTTTCGGGTGGCCAACGCATAGACTGAGGTAGCGTAAAGTCCCGTATTCGATGCCTGCCAGGAGTTGCCAGTGTCATCCGAAATGAACAAGCCGTTCCCGCGAGTTCCAGCTAGAATGCGGCCTTTTGTATCGACGGCAAGCGAGAGAACAGTCGGATTGGATAGTCCGTTGCTTGTCTTCGTCCAGCTCGACCCATTGTCATCGGAGCGATAAACACCATCTCCGTCAGTCCCCGCGTATGCACGTCCGGACTCATCGACGGCGAGGGAAAGAATCACGGTTGAACTTAGTCCCGAATTTGATTGCTGCCATTTCGATCCTCCATCGTACGACACGAAAATGCCGCCGCCGCCGGTCCCTGCGTACAGGACGCCGGTGGGAGAAATTGCAAGAGCATTGATGTATGTGTTGGTCAGGCCGCTGCTGGAGGCAAGCCACTCTTCGCCGCTGTTGGTGGAGTGGTAAACCCCATCATCGGTTCCGACGTACACCACCCCTGAACTGCTGATGGCAATCGTGTATACAGCGCGGGTGGCAAGTCCGGCGTTTCTTTCCTGCCATGTACTGCCGTTGAATTTGTTGACTACGAAGACCCCGTGTCCACCAGTCCCTGCGTAGACGGTACCGGTTTGATCAACAGCTTGCGCATACACAAAACCTGTGTACGGCCCTGATGTTGACTGCCATACCTGACCCGAGGCGTTACCTGCGATCATGAACAACATGCAAACTGCCAAGATGCTGCGTGCAATTGCGTTCATCGTTGATCTCCTTCTCATTGTTGATGTGTGAAATACCGTACGTTGTTCCTTTGAACTCTTATTCCCACCATGCGACCACCGCACCGGTGCTCGCTCCGGCCTGTGAAGAATTTCCCCCTATGCCGCCCGTTGCTTGTACAATTGCTTCCGTGCTGTACAATACCTCCCCCGAGCCGTTGCCGATGCAATTTCCCTCCGAGGGATTTGGTGATAAAGCAATAAGTCCGCCGATGATTGTCGTGTGAATGTGAACGACATCGTCTGCGATTATCAAGCCTTTGAAGACGCCGGAGTTAAGGTTCTTCATCCCCGCGTTCTTGCTGTTGTTATGAACGATGAGAATGCCGCTTCCCGAGATATTCATGGATTGCCATACGCCACCCGGGGGAAGTTCCACATACGTTACACCTCTCAACGGGCTTGTTAGCGTGCTTGGATTTGTCGCGTATTGGCTTCCGCCCACACCACTCGCAGCAATCGCTTTCAGTGTGCCCTCAGGATAGCCATTACTTGCCCCACCAAGGACACTGTCAGGCGTTCCCGGGTAACCACCGGGCCAAACCTGATTTGTCTTGATGATGTTTGAATTACCGGGTTTAGCAGGGGAGTAATCTATGCCATCTGCAGTGCCACCGATATCTGAACTCCCTCCCTGCGAGAGGGATTGTGTCGTCCAGATTCCCAGAGTTCCCGATTGGGCCACCAACGTCCCGTCAGCCCGATGTTCACGCCCGTCGACTTGGAGGTTGCCCAATGTTCTGATCCGGTTGTTTGTGGTTATGGCCGCCTTGACAGCGGCGGGCAGGAACCCTGAAGTGACGTAGGCAACTGAGGTTTGCCTCCGTTCGGTGGACTTCCCATAATCCATAACTCCGGTTGAAGTTACCTTTACGACCATCCGGGATTTGAAGGAAGTATCCTTGAGCTGCACAGTAAGGGTGCCTCCCATGGTCTGAACCTGCGACCAGCCGGATCGCCATGTCCTGTCTTGTCCCAACCTGCGGAGCGCCATGTTGACGCCAGATTGAGCAATGTTCTGTGCCGACTGTCTGAGAAAGTACTTGTCGACGTTCCGCATCAGGTCTTCACTCGACCTCGTAATGCTATAGAATACGCTCGCCGAGAGAATCATAATGCCCAACAGCGTTACCACTAATGCCCTTCCGCCCATAAGTCACCGCACGTTTTGTGGTTTTATAACCCGCTCCCAGTAAACGGCAACGGGCAATTCACCGTTTTGTATTTTGCATTCAACTTGCAGAGCGATTCGCGCAAACCGGACGTTCACAGGATTGGTTGTCGGACTGCCGGCGGCATCGTAATACCATGCATTGAACTTGGTTACGGGGTTCGTGGTGAGTGTTTTGGTCTGATTTCCCGCTCTGCGATACAGAGTCCGTGCGATCGGATTCGATGTCCCCGGCATCTGTGTGTTGCTAAGCCAGTACGTGACGGTGTCCGGCGTACCGTCGTTATTAAAGTCGCCGCGGATGGCAAACCTGTTCGAATCTGCAGCAGTGAAAGCGATGCTATCCGTGATTCCGTAACCCGCCTTGCGCATATCGTACTCAATGATCTCCGTAATCGACGTCATGTCTTCCTGAGTTGTCGTGTTGAACACCTGTGTCACGCCGGTGGCGCTGACGTTTATGTAGTATCCCATCATCATGACGAAAATCACCCCGCCCGTCACCATGCTTCCTACGTAATCGATTATGGTATGCATTGCAGACTCCTAGTATGTGAAAGCGTAAGTGAGTGAAACAGGCTGCGCAAAGTAGGGGCTCGTGACCGTGACAAGCATCCGCTTGCAGAAAGTTCTGAGAGCGCTTACTGAATCGGGATTTGTTTCGCTGACATAGTTGACCGCAGCCTGGATGCGAAAGCCCTCCGCCCGCGGAGTATTAACTATCCGGATATAGCCGTTGTAATCATCAACATCATCGTAATGCGAAATGGATTTGGGATGCTGATTGTTGATGGTATCGCTGGAAGCTAGTGCTTCGCTTGCGCCGTCAGGTCCGAGAAGGTGCACGGGCGTGAGGCCTCCGGGCGAGGTAACGGGTGCCAGAAGTGTCAATTCATCGAAGGCCTTGGTCTTTGCCTCATCGATGATGGACTGGGCAAGTGAGATCGCGGTGATGACGTACTCGTTATCGGAGGCTATTTTTGTATTGTCGAACATAAGTCCATTGGCATAGAGCACAAACGTCGTGAGCAGGACGATACCCCCGATCGTAAGCAACATATTGATTCCCATTGCCGTCCCTCATTCGTAGTTACCTCTCTTAGTGCTTAAGTTGTTCATTAACAGGAAGTTAGAGAGGATTTGACGATGTAGAGGAATTCTACTTTGGTGCCACTTCGGTGTGCTTGGAAATCTGCCAATTCAGGTTGTTATGCGATGCGGCGGGAGGGGTAACAGCGGACAAACTACAAAAAGGAAGAACCTGCAGGTATTTGTTTCAGAAAGTGTCTGCAAATGATTCGACATAGGAACCAGCCGCAAGAAAGGGGAGAACGAGGCTGCAGAAAGAAACTGCAGCCCGTTTAAGGAGGATACGGTTTTCCGTCAACTTGCGCGAAGTGCGCTGAGAATGTCCATTCGAGCAGCTCTGGCTGCCGGCAGTGCGCCGCCGAGAATGCCCATGATGATCGCAAAGAGGATAGAGTTCTGAACTATCGACGGAGATAGGCTAAAGCTGAATGCCAGCTCTGCAAACGTACCAAAGTTCACGGTGGAGATTGTGAAGTACTGCAGCGTTGACGCCAACGCCAGTCCGAGAACGCCTCCGATAAGAGAAAGTGCAACGGATTC
Organism: uncultured Chitinophagales bacterium; assembly: GCA_964495695.1. Lineage (GTDB taxonomy): Bacteria > Bacteroidota > Ignavibacteria > UBA10030 > UBA6906 > CAADGV01. Next base: position 34,058 of record CAZBWR010000026.1, read on the forward strand.
GATAAGAAAAGCGGTGAGAATACTACCGCTTTTGAATCCCAACGCCTTCAGCGTTCCAATCTCTGTCGTGCGGTTTGCTACGGAGGCGTACATTGTAATCATTGCTCCAATGACCGCCCCTGCACTGAAGCCAATTGTAATAACCAATCCAAGTATCCGGATGAATATGGCAAAGAACCGTGACTGACGCTCGTAATAGTCCTTCTCCCGTTCGATCTTGACTGTCTGCAAGCGGTTATCCGCTTCCATGAGATTTTTCATTTCTTCGAAGGCAGCGGGGTCACGGAGTTTCGCAGTCAACGAAGAAAATGCGGAGCTCCTGTCAAAAGCCTGGAGCAACTGATCAACATCCCCCCAGACCTCGGACTCGAACCCTGTTCCCCCTGCGTCGAAGATACCCACAACAGTCCAGTTATCGCCGCCGAACTTTAGAGTGCTGCCAATCTGCGCCCCCTGGAAGCGGGTTGCAATGTTTCTGCCGACAATAATTTCACGCGAGCCGAAGTTGAAAGGACGCCCCTCGGTGATCTTTGCAGCAGGCCTTATCGTGAACCCTTCCGGGCTGACGCCGCGGACTGTGACATTTCCCATGTCGTTCGTTGTGAATTTCAGCAGGTTTATGATCACAACTACTTCAGTTGAAACGAGGGGTTTGCCCTCAGAGGTTTGAGCAATTGTCGGAAGAGTACGAATCGTGTTTGAAACGTCTCGACTGATGCCGCTTGTCAACTCGTTTTCGGCTCCCTTTCGCAGCATTACAACGTTATCATCGGAACCGGTGGCGATGAGTGTCCGCTCGACGCCATGGGCAAGCATCAGTACTGCGGCGAATACGAACACCACAAGGGCGATGCCGCCCATGGTAAGGGCTGCCGTGAGCTTGCGCGTAAAGAGGCTGCGCACAGTATATGTTAAGGGAATTGCCATGATGATCGTCCGCTATTTATTATCCCAGTTGTCGAAGCCCTTCAGCGATACTCGTTTGCGTTGTCCGCCACGAAGGGAAGAGGGCGGCGGCAAACCCGACGAAAAGCGCCGTCAGGAAGGCAAGTACCACAGTCATCGGCTTCACAGCGAAAATCGGAAACATGCCCGAAGGAATGCCTGCTTCGATGAACTTTACAAGGGGGAAAGTCAAGGCGATTCCCAGTATGCCTCCAATCAAGGCAATGGAAAGCGACTCTCCTCCGATCAATCCCAGAATGTGACCCTTCGTAAATCCGATGGTCTTAAGCACAGCGTATTCGCGTACTCGCTCTCGCGCTGTCATTACCATTGTGTTCGCGAGAACGAGCAAGATGACTCCGATAATCACGAAGGAGACGAAATTCATTGCTGTCAGCAATGCGCCGGACATTGACACGAAGCTCTGCTGGAATGCCGCTTCGGTTTCCGACTTTGTCTCGGCGCGCGAATTCTCAAACATCGCATCAATGGCCTCGGCAATCTCCGCGGATTTCTCAGGGTCCTGGATCGTGATTACATACCACCCGATGAGGCCCGCCCGGTCGGGGGCTTCCTGCCGCATCCGCTCGTCGAGATAACTCCAGTGGAAAAGCATCTGCGTGGCGTCAACCTTTTCGTCACGCGGCTTGTAGATGCCTCGTACAACGAATTCCCATTTGCCGGGGTAAATATCTCCGTCGATCGGCATCAAGTCTCCGATTTTAAGGTTGTACTCCTTGGCGATCTTCTCCCCTATAATCGTAGCGTTGCGCTCTTTCTTGAATGTCTCGAGTTGCTGCGGGTCGATGATGAATTCGGGATAGGCGTCGAAGTATGTCTCGGCTTCAACCGCCATGCGGGCAAAGAATTGATTCTGGTCGATATAAATGCCCTGGAACCAATTGGCAAAGGTCACGTTCGTGACGCCCGGGATTCTTGCAATCTGTTCCTTGTATGCGTAGGGGAGAGGAAAGATGAATGAGACTGCATGCCGCGTGATCATTCTGTTGTTTGCCGATGCTTCAACCCCTGCATACCACGCGTCGACTGCGGTTCGGAGAACACCGAAGAACATGATGGCAATGGCAATGCCGGCAATCGTGAGGAGCGTCCTCAGCTTGTGCCGCATGGAATTTCTCAGTACGAGCTTCAGTATGCGCATGTCAGAATCCTAATTCGTAAGTTCGCCCTTATCGAGGTGCATTTGATGGTGCGCCTTGTCAGCTGCACGTTGGTCATGCGTGACCATGACGATGGTCTTCATGAACTCACTGTTGAGCCTGTCCAGCAAGGTCATGATTTGCTCCGCGGATTGTCTGTCCAAGTCACCTGTCGGCTCATCCGCCACGATGATTGTGGGGTCGGTGACTATTGCGCGGGCGATAGCGACCCGCTGCTGCTGTCCGCCGGATAGCTGCGTCGGTTTGTTCTCCATCCTGTCTTCTAATCCGACGAGCTTCAACGCATATTCAACATGCTTCCGCTTTTCATCCTTTTTGAGATTGGTGAGAAGCAAGGGAAGTTCGACATTCTCGTATGCAGTCAGAACGGGGAGAAGGTTGTAGAACTGGAAGATAAATCCGACGTGGCGTGACCGCCATGAGGCGAGGGCATCCTCCTTGAGAGAAGAAATCACTTCTTCGCCAACAGTGACCGTTCCCGAATCGGGGCGGTCAATTCCTGCAATGAGATTCAGTAACGTGGTTTTGCCGGAGCCGGACGGTCCCATGAGAGCAAGAAAGTCCCCCTCCTTGACCGAAAGCGAGATGTTCTGCAGCACCTTGATGACCTGTGAATCACGGTGGTATGACTTGTTGACGCGGTCAACTTTGATGATTTCCTTAGAGGACATACATTCTCCGGTTATTGGTTACTTTATTCGGACTTTAGAGCCGGCTGTAAGCGCGGGGTCGGGACGAAGGACAACCTTCTCGCCCTGAGTCAAGCCTTCCACAACGGCAATGCGCTCACCGACACGGTCTCCTGTGCGCACGCTTCGGACTTCAATGACGTCGTCTTTGATTACGAGTACAGCAGATGACCCATCACGCTGCGTTATGCTTGAAGCCGGGATAGTCAATGATGGTGCGGCTTTCGCCTCTGCCTCATCCATGGCGCGGGAAAGGAAGGTGACCTTGGCCCTCATCTCTGGCAACACCCGTTCATCCCGGTCAATGAACCGCACTTTTGTAAGGACAGTTGCCTTTGCACGGTCTGCTGTGGGTACGATCTTGTGAACAACTCCCTGGTAACGGACGCTCGGATACGCATCAAGCACAATCTCGCATGGCGCCCCCGGCTCCACACGTGTAATATTTGATTCCGAAACATCGGCCTCAACCTCGAGAGATGACATGTCTGCGATTGTCACGACGGCTGCGCGTGAACCGGCTGCTGCTGCAAAAGGAGCAACAACCTCCCCGACATTGGCGTTTTTCGTCAACACAGTGCCATCGAAGGGAGCGCGAATACGGGTGTTCTCAAGGGCTACCTCGGCAGCGGTGACAGAGGCGGCGGCCGATTTTATGGACGCCTCAACTCTCTTGAATCGTGCCTCTGCAGCATCAAGTTCGGACTTCGATGTCGTACCCGTTGCCTGCATTGTACGCATTCGCCCAACCCAAAGTCGTGCATCATCATAATCAGCTTTTGACAGCTCGTAGTTCGCCCGTGCTTGCGCAAGTGCCGCCTGCACATCCTGCTCTTCGATTCTTGCGATGATTTGTCCTTTCTTCACGCGATCGCCTTCCTCAACTCCGAGGTAGACGAGCCTGCCCGTTGCTTTCGAGGCGATGGAAGCTTTCTGCTGCGCTACGATGTATCCGCTTGCCGTCAATACTGCGTTTGCCGATGAAGGATATGTCATTGTAACGGTTGCAGCGTCAACTTCAGTGGGTGAAGCAAGAAAGGATGTATATCCGAAATAACCCAGCAATGACAAGGCGAGAACCACGCCTGCTACAATGATGGCTTTTCTTGTTGTTTTTGGTCCGGAAGTATCGATTCGGTCACGATCAATCCTCAAACCGGTGAGATCTGCTTTTTCAGTTATGCTCATTTGCTCTGCTCGGGATCTTTTTGAGAGGTTCCAGATTACGAGGTGGTACCCTCGGCTAAAGCAGCCTAAAGGTAACCATTGTCCCTATATTCCTCAACTAATTTCGAACCTAATACGTTGAAAATGGTGCAAAAGTTCCGAATGGGAAGGGTGGGAGGCATACCCTATTTGTGCGTCCGCGCGTCTTGCTCCCAGTATTTGGACGTCCTTGTAGTACCCGACTCAACGATTTCTTCGGAGGGATATTTACCCCAGCATGAAATGTGTGTGGAAAAGATGCGGGAGAATTTTCTTTTATAGCGGACGATATACTCCATTGCTTCGGGAAGCTCGTCGAAGGCGGCCGCATCGCGAAGGTCAAGCAGCCACTTGCCTTTCAGTGCCTTTACCGATCGCTCGATGGGTCTGTTAATCCTTCGCTTGGGGATGCAGAGCAAGTCAACAATCGAGTAGACGTGGTACATGACTGGTTCAGCCGATGAGTCTTTGATCAAGACAAAACTGAGAGGAGCATGCAGCAAGAGTTTTCTGGCGGCGAGGTCGTCAATGATAAACAAGTTCTCCTGTTGAATCGGAATGTTACTCCAATTCTTCATGGCAAAAGGTTGCGTCTTCTCTTTTGCATCGAGTGCAATGTTCAGTCCCGGTAGTAAAAAGTCCAGGGCCGAATGACTTGACGTCCCATCCGTAAACGGGATTCCCATCTCTTGCAGGTATGTTCTGATTTCCCGCTCGAGCATGGTATCATCGTTTCATGACAGCATATGCAAGCACAAGCCATCCCCCAATGAATGCTACACCGCCGAGTGGAGTGACAGCTCCGAGCCATCGTATGCCAGTGAGAGTAAGGATGTAGAGACTGCCGGAGAACAAAATAGTCCCCGCAAGGAAAAGCCATCCCGCTGATCGAATGTGTCTGGAGATGCCGTGCAACTCAAGTACGCCTGAAGCGATGATACCCAGCGCATGATAGATCTGATAGCGGACGGCTACTTCATAGATGGCAAGCATGTCCGGTGACAAGATGTTTTTCAATCCATGTGCTCCGAACGCGCCGGCCGCAACACCAATCGCTGCGGAGACTGATCCGAGCGCCAGAAATGTCCTGCCTGTTGCCGTGATCATGGCTCTACCCGCGTGAGGGGAGGGTAACGCAGATGAAAGTCTGTTTGGCGCTGGTATGCATTTGCAAATGCCAGTATTGTGCCTTCATCAAACAGCTTGCCGATGAATGTGATGCCTGTAGGTGTTCCTTCTTTTGTGAAGCCATTGGGCACTACGACGCATGGGTGGCCTGTCAGATTCGTGAGCAAGGAATTGTTGCCGCCGAACGGCGGAGCCACATACAGGTCAACTGTTGACATAAGGGAATCCATTGCCTGAATCAGCAAGGAGCGTATGCGGTTTGCCTGAATGTACTCGACCGCCGGGATGAACCTTGAAGCCCGGAAGACATTCGGCCAGGCATTGCGGATCTGCCGGACGAGCATCGAATCGTTTCCGCTTCGTGTAAGTTCATCGAATGCGGCTGCCGACTCGGCGCTGAGAATGATGTGGAGAGGGTCCACCGGAAGCCGGGGAAGTTCAATCGGTACGAGCGTAACGCCCATTGCTTTCAGCTGTTCCAAAGTGGCGTTGCTCTGTTCAGAGCCCGTAGCAAGACTGTCGAACGCCTGTTTCAAATAGCCCACTCTAAGCGATGAGAGAGTGAGAGTGGGCGAGTAGCTGAAGGGTACATCGAAAACTGTCTGGTCGATCCCATCCGGGCCATAGATCGCATTCAAGACAATGGCGCAATCCTCGGCAGTGCGGCAGATCGGGCCGATCTTGTCCATCGACCAACTCAATGCCATCGCGCCAGCGCGACTCACTCGTCCATATGTCGGGCGGAGGCCCGAGGTACCGCAACGGACCGAGGGTGAAATGATGGAGCCCCATGTCTCTGAACCAATGCTGAACGCAACGAGTCCGGCAGCAGTTGCGGAGGCGGATCCTGCCGAGGAGCCGCTTGAGCCTTGCTCCGGATTCCACGGATTGCGAGTCTTGCCGCCGAACCAAACGTCCCCCCAGGCAAGTTCACCAAGCGTGAGTTTCGCCAGAAGAACCGCTCCGGCATTACGGAGTTTCTTGATGACACCGGCATCTTGATCAATGATCTGATCTCTGTAGGGCACCGAACCCCAGGTCGTCGGGATTCCTTTCGTTGCAAGAAGATCCTTGGCTCCGTAGGGGATACCGTGTAAGGGGCCGCGGTACTTGCCGGCCGCAATCTCCTTATCGGCAAGTGTCGCTTGTGCAATCGCGAGAGATTCAGTAAGTGTGACAACACACTCCAATGTTGGTCCGAATTTCTTCAATCGCTCGAGATACATCTTCGTCAACTGCAAAGAAGTAACCTGCCTTGTTCTGAGAAGCTCAGACATATCCCTGACCGAGGCGAATGCCAACTGCTCGATGTTCCCGGCCTGCAATTTTCCGGGCGGACTCATACGGAATGTGGCTTTTGACTTCGGAGGAACAAAACCGGCGGGAAGCGGATTGAACTGCATCGAAGGGGGAATGTTGTTTGCCAATGAGACGCCCCGCATCTCTTCGTATTCACTCCTTTGAGCCACAAGGTTCTGCAGCATCGAGTCACGTTTCGCCTCATTGAAACGCAGACCGAATAGGGTTTCTGCATCCCGGATTGCGTCCGGCGTAATGTCCTGTGCAATTGCCGGCAGAGAGAGCAAAAGTATCGCAAAGCACAGCATAACAAACATCGGGTTTTGAGTTTTCATCCCTGGATCTGAATGATGTGAAGGAGAGAAATGAACAGTCCGCTGACAACGATTCCGAGAACACCTCCAACCATTACTTCAGCTATTGTGTGTCTTCGCAGAACAATCCGTGACCAGGCTACAAGTGCAGCAAGAATCAATGCCCCTACACCAAGCCAGGTGTTGATAAGAAGAAGAGTTACTGCCACAAACATTCCGAATCCGGTGTGCAGCGAGACTTTAATTCGTGTGTTGAGAAGATATGCAATAGCCACGAGGAGAACGATTGCCGAGGCGCCGAGAGGTATCGAAACGGGGACATTGGCGAACATCGCTATCACTACGATCACGCCGAGCAAAGGGAGCAATATGATATAGAACTGCTTCCGCTGCTGTTGGTGTGAGACGTCAAGGTCGGACCATGTTCCTCTCCTGACTTTGTACAAAGTCATTAGCCCGGCCGGAATGATCACGATGCCAAGAGCAACGAGTTCGGCTATGAGAGCTTGTCGCGGCGGCAAGACATGGTAAGCAATAATCCCCGTGAGCAGAGGCATGAGGATGAACGGATGTCCGATGACAGACACCCATCGAGCAAATCGTTCCCGAATCGAAAGGTCCATGGACAAAAGGCTGTGGCAGTAACACTTGTAGATGCAATCTGCAAAAAGGGGTGGGGAGTTGCAAGGGAATTGAACGGAGCCTGCTACGTGCAGGCTCCGCCTTCGTTTCAGGTTAGCTTGCGTACGTCGTGCGTACCAGTGTGGCGACTTGTTGCGCCTGCATCTGGTTGTAATCCAAAGCGAGCTTCTTGTGATTGACGAGATCGATAATAGTCCCGATAAAACAGATGCCGGCTGTGAGGAGGTACAGAATTCCCAACCCTATCTGGTCTGTCATGAAGCGTTGAATTCCCGCAAAGCCCAGAAAGCCGATAAGGGTAACAAGAAGGATCGTTTGAGGATCACGACGCCGGCTCCGGTACATCATGGAGAATTGCGAGGCTTGCTGGTCGGAAAAATCCTTGAGCAGGTTCTGGAGAAATACCATTTCGTCGGCCTCTACCTCCGGAAGCAACTGCATTACGTTAGGCATGAGTGTATCCTTTCGAGTGAGTGATGATGACTGAGAGTATTGGTTTCGTGAGTGTGATGATGCGTGCAATAAGTATAACCGCGGCAAACGCGCCGAGTGGGTGGGCATGAATGGAGTCGGCAATCTGTCCCTCGAACAGATATGCAATAGATGTCCCCAACCCGCAACCGGGACAATGCGCGAACCCTGCAACTTTCAGCGGGCAAAAGGAGAAAGCGGGTGAGCTCGGATCGATCAACCATAGGTAGATCAATCCCCCGGCCCAGGCTGCCAACTCAATCAGTCCGGAATAGCGTGTAGGCATGTAGATTCGGTTCATGGGGGAAAAGAAATCACCGATATAGTAGCAATGGAACGGCTAAAAAGCAAAAGAGCCCGGGATTCCCCGGGCTCTCTGCATATGCACAGTAAACGCATCTGTTACCGCAAGAAGACCATTTTCCGGGTCTGCAAGGATGATCCCACTTGCAGTTGGTAATAGTACGTTCCACTGGGGAATCCTGTTGCATCCCACGTAGTCTTGTAGAACCCGGGTTCCATATCGGCGTCAACAAGAACACCCACTTCCTGGCCGATCAGGTTGAATATGCGGATTATCACTCTTGAAGAAGTTGGTACACCCCAGGCAATTGTCGTGCTCGGATTAAATGGATTCGGATAGTTTTGTTCCAGCGAGAATTCAGTTGGCATGCCTGTTCGAGGCGAGACGCTCGTGAGCGGTCCCTTTACCATTACATCATCTACATAGACGACATAGCCGTCTACCAGGACACTCTGGTTGTAACGGAACGCAACGAACAGATCATTGCCGGCTGCAATACCAACATGGTACGCGTAGCGCTTGAAGACACCGTAGGTGGAATTCGAATTATCCCATGTAATCGTATCGAGGGGGAACGTAATGTTCACTGGCAATGAATCCTGCGTATCAATCCAGATCTGGAGCGAGTCGAAGTAATAGGTTCCCGTTGTCCCGCCATTCCCTCCGATTGCCCAGAACACAAGTGAATCATTCGGCTCGATGTTCCGGATCCTGCGGGTTACGAGCCAGGCATCTGAAGTCCCGAGAGCACCGGACGCCGAATCAGACCCTGCAACCCAGCTTACACGGATCGACTTTCCACCAGTGCGGGCTTTTGTTGTGCGCGCAACGTTGATTCCGATGATTGTGCGTCCTGTATCCTGCACAAGCCAGTGTGATTCAGGTTCAATGGGGAAAGGCGCCCGATTCCATTTTGACCAACCTGCAGGCAGGTTTGCGCTGTCGGCCGCTTCGAAACCCTCATTCAGCTTCATTTGAGCGAACGAGAGGGAGGTAAGAGCGACGATAAGGAGGGAAAGCGGTAGGATACGTCTCATATAGTGTCCTTTCTTATATGGGTGAAGTGGCGCTTGAAATGTACGTTGTACAGTCATATTAGTCAAGCGCTGCATTCGGAAACCTTGCCGGGAGAGAAAAATCTGAAGTCACCACTGGCGCTTGGGAAAGTTGGACCGGTGTTCTATTTCAAGCCCGAATTTTATCGAAGGACGCACCATCTTAGTTATCTCGTTTCCATCAACGAGGAAGAGAAGATGGCTCCTGGCGCACATTTACGGGCTGGTTCAAACAACATCCCCTCGCAATAATCACTGTAAAGAGGTCCCTGCGGAGGCTCTGTTTTTCGAGATGGAACCGCATGAGCAGCGAAAAATAATATCATGATGGGATACAATTCCCTATGAAAAATGACGTAGTTTGGCTTGTGAACAAACTCTCAAAGAAGGAGGACCTTTGACGCCATTTTCACCGCGCATACACAGAGCACTCGACCTTGCCGGCGAGGCGCATGACGGCCAGTACCGCAAAGACCCTGACCGGAAGATCCCGACACTTTCGCATCTGGCTGGAGTGGCATACATACTTGCGCAGCATGGTTGGGATGAAGATACCATTGTGGCGGGAGTTCTTCATGACATCGACGAAGATGTTGTGCAAAAAGGAAAACCGGAGTACGAAGATATGGTCCGGAATCTGTTCGGCAACGGGGTATACGACCTTATCAGTTATGTGACCCAGCAGAAGAAAGACGAAAACGGGCAAAAAATCCCGTGGAAAATACGCGGCACCCACTATGCGGAAAAGCTCAAGACTGCGCCACACGAGGCAAGGGCCATCTCATGCGCCGACAAGATTCACAACATCGAGTGCATGCTCTTGGCGATTGAACGGGGACAGAACATCATGGCGCAGCTCAATGCCCCAGCCGACCAGCAGATGCAGAAGTTCCGTGAATTGCACGAGGCCCTCGGCAGCGGCTGGAGCCATCCGATTCTGGATGACTTCGGAGTGATGATTGACAAACTGAAAATAGCAGTGGAGGCATATGAAAAACCCCGATGAAATACGCAAGGAGCTTGGAACGCTCCGCAGTGACGTTGCAAAACTGATGAACCTCCGGGCGATTGCGCCTCGCCAGCATTTCGCCATCTACGATTGGATGAGCGAAGAGGCAGTCGAGGAAACCCGCCGCAAGGCGAAGGAGTTCGACGAGGAGGC
>CAZBWR010000027.1:0-44055 GCA_964495695.1 uncultured Chitinophagales bacterium
GCTTTGATTGATTCAATTTCTTTGTGCGCCTGTCCGCCGAAGTTTGTTTTACAACATAGGCGGGATTGCATTTGATTCACGTACGGCGTTTACGGTCGGGTTGCCTGCCCCGACGTTCTCTGTCGGGGAGCCGCTGGTTAGGGCGCCATCTATATAAAAACTACCTTTTTAATATTTTTACCTCAAATATGCTTACTAACCGATTTGCAGTTGGGAATGTAATCAATACCCAAATCAGTAGTACAAGCAATGGCAAAACATTTAGCCATATCCATGGAACTGTATTTAATGCACCTTGTTGGGCGCTAATCATAAGAATAGCCAGACCGAAGAATGCTGCGCCTTCAAACAATGCAGTTCTGATAAACATGCTAGTTCGAATCAATGAAACTGCTTTTTCTGCTGGACTCGCAGGAATTATATTTCCATTTTGGTCTTTAAGATCTGATGAATATGCCGCTTCAAGACGTTCTGGTTTAAATTTTGAATGATAAAGAAAGTGACCAACTGCAAAATCAACGACAAAAAACAACAAACACGCTATTGTCATATAGGTTAACTGGTCAAGATCAATTTCAATTGAACTGCTTTGTTGATTAAGCGAAGAAACAGCCAAGATTGTAAAAAAGAATAGTAATGCACCTGCGGCTAGTACTCCTTGAATAATCATTCCAACTCGAACTCGTTCTGGTGTTAAAGCTGTTTTAAATTCTGTGATTGATAAATTTGATAGTGACAACATCTTTTCGCCTAATAAATGTTATGATGGCGCCCTAACGGTCTGCGGCTAACCCGACTTGCACTGTCCCCAAAGTGAGTAGACGGCAAGGGGGGCTATTACTGATCAAATTCATGTGTGTAGGCACTAGACTGTACACGGCTATTTGGTCGGGTTGAGCCGCTTGTTAGGTGGCCACCTTGTTTTTTCTTGAAGACAAGACTGGCTCCATTAGTTTTAGCCGCGTCCTGAGCGTTTGTTCATCGATTTCTTCTCGAAGAAAGGATTCCTTGGCGAGCCGCACTTCTGGTGCTAAGCTGTCATCTGCCATCGCACCGAATGAGTGATTGATGAGGATATCCACTAGGTAGTCATCAACCTCATTGAGTAAGTTGTAGCCCTGACGCACCCATTGAGGCGAGTCCCACGTTTCGACCGGGGAAACTTGTCGGTGACAAAAGGCACTCAAACGACTCCACAGATCGTGTAACGTAGACGGACTTACTATGGCTAAGGGCTTGCCAATGGGTGCCGATTCACAAACAATTCGATTGAAGAGCATCGTTCGATAAAGCAACTTTTCATTGCCACCTCCTAGCTCGCGGATCTTGGCTAAAAGGGACGAGAAATTCTGAATTCTACTAATGTCCTCGACGTCGGGAAGTTCACGATGCATGATAGAATACAGTTCAACCGCCAACCGTTCAATCGCGCATCGATACTCAAAGGCGGCATACACTAGCGAGGAATGCGACAAGGAACTTTGGCCACTGTTGAGCCAAGCTCTGGCAGCCAAAGCGTGAAACTCTGCACTAGCCTGTCGCTTGTTAGTCAGAAGTTCCTCAATGGTGTTGTAGACTGTCGGTCTGCTGACGTTATGTATGTTTGTATCCATTCTGAGTGGCCACCTAACGGATTGCGGCTAACCCGCCGCAGTGAAAACTCTCCGCCACGCATACTGCACGGGGAGCTATGATTGATTCAATTTCTTTGTGCGCCTGTCCGCCGAAGTTTGTTTTACAACGTAGGCGGGATGGCATTTGCTTCGCGCCCGGCCCTTACGGTCGGGTTGCCTGCCCCGACGTTCTCTGTCGGGGAGCCGCTGGATATTACCAAAAAGGAAACCTCCGAAAGTCGTATCATCATTGTGCGAGCAATGTTTCCACAACCATAAGGAGGTTCCCATGTACTATTCCGTATCGATCTGCACAAAGATAACTGTTTTATCACGACAATCAATGAACATCAAGGTCGTATTATTTCCTGTTTTTCATAAAGTTATAAATTGCACCAACAGCGACACCTATAGCTGTTCCCATCGGTATGCTTAAAGAGATGTTTCCCCAAATAGCACCATAGGCTGCTCCGAATGCGACTCCCAAAGCGGCTCCAATGACAATAATATTTTCTGATTGTTTTGTTCCTGCCATAAATACCTACCTGTGTTTAAATGTCATACTAGTGAAAGTAAAAGAGGTTTGGTTCGTCAGTGCATTGACAAAACCTCGTCGATAGTCCGGCAATCGTCACGCATCACGCAGCTGTATATGTCAAAGAATTCTTTTGACTCGAACTAGCCGTAGGCCAACACCACATACAAGGTGAAGGCTTTACTTCACCATCGGAGGATTCCGCACTCTTGATTCTTTCCTTTTTAAAGAGGTTAGGCGTACGCTCAGTGCGATCCCGCCGGTTTTAGGCAAGACTCACTCTTGCCAAGGAAGTTTGCCTAGAACGAAAACGGTGTTCTGAAACGATATTCTTCTGTCAAACTCCCGAGTCAAGACATCAAGCAAGCTCAGAGCCTCGATATAGCTCTTGTGCACGTCCGCTTTTCTGACATTTGGTCCATTTCCATACCGGTAAGCAATAACTTCCTTGGGCCTGGGGAACTTTGCGATACTCTCTTCGGGAATCAAGCTCGGCTTCAGTTCTTCGAGCTTTTTCCACAATACCATTAGATCATGTGTCTCTATGTTGGGCGCATTTGATTGAACTATGAGAACTTTGGTCGCTTTCTCAAGAGCGAGTTGAAATTCCCAAAAAGCGTTTAGGTATCTCGCGTTCTCGCCCGATAGCATATCATCGACAGCCTTATGGATGTGAGTCTCAATCCCTGCTGATAGTTCTCGACACAACTCATGCTTGAATTCACAGGTAACGAGATTGTTGCTGACAGACCTTGTTAGATTGACAACGGATCGGACATCTTGTTGAAATGCCTTTTCTTCTGAACTGTCCTGCACGAGGTGCGGTGGATGCTTCACAAAATCAGATTCTTTCTCAAATGGAAGAACCTCCTTTGGGAAAATAAAATCCCTTGTTTCTCCCTTGGGCACAATAACCCTAAGTGGGATGGATAATTCATAAAAGGCGCCGTTGAACATCACAACTCCGCCAGCCTTTTTCTCCTTTGACAAAGTTGCGGCAGCCCCATACTTGGTCTCATACCACTTTCTGATGGGTATTATGATATGCTTGAACCATGGCGCGACGGCATAATGATCGGGAGGGTTTCCATTGACGCTCAAGACGCATTCTCTCACGAAAATGTCAGCCGCCGTGAACGGTCTGTCGGCCACGTCAACCTCGCTCTTTGAAAGAATACCGTCGATGATCTCCAGTTGGGAGATAATATGTTCCTCGAATTGTTCCTCGGTCGTCATCTTGAACGATTCTCCGGTGCGTACGCCTAACGGACCGCGGCTAACCCGCCGCAACGAAAACTCTCCCCAACGCAGAATGCGTGGGGAGATTTGACTGATTCAATTTCTTTGTGTGTTGGCATTGATCTCATCCTCCGCCATTTCGGTCGGGTTGAGCCGCTGGTTAGGGCACGGACTCAGAGTACTGGACACAATCTTTACAGACACAATGTGGGTCGTGAAAGTACACAAGCATGATGATCATGTCCCAAAAGAGCATACCCCAGAAATGAAAATCCTTCGGATCTTCGAGCTTTGTGTATTTGTAGTCAAACACAGCAGGATATCTTCCTTGGCTGAGACTGTTTCTTACTATCTCAAATGATGGAGGTGGAGGGTATCCTGGACTGACGAGATCGAACCCTCGAAGCGTGCCTTCGGGCAGAACATCTGAATAATGATGAAAATACAAACCACGCGTTATCTTCCAGACAACTCGCCAAATTCTGAGAGGGTCAAAACGCTTGATCGCTTTGTCGTGAGGTAGATAGAGACCAGACGGTCTCACTTACATTTCGTTGAAAGAGCGGCGGAACAATGGGATGCTTTCGCCCTGTAGATACTTTTCAGCAATTTCTTTCCAGAGTGAGTTTCCAGAAAAAGAATCGCTTGCTATCGGAGCAAATGTGTGGGTGAAGTATTCCTCATCAAGAGAGTATGAGCGATTGCAGAGCTTGTGAGTTGGCAGAGTCAGTAGGTCACTCAAATTCTCTTTCTGTCGAATCTCTCGACTATAGAGTTGCTTGGGCGGAACGTGATCATCATCCAACTCAGACCCTATGAGTGGCTCACCACAGAGATAGCAAATAGTCGGACTGGTTTTCATATTGCCCGTGCCCTAACTATGATTATGCTGTTCGCCCCCCATAACACTCCTGACAAGTATGTTATGACGCTGAAATGTTACCTGATTTCGTTCATACTATTAGGGGGCTTTGCCACAAAATTCCTAATAACAATCATCAAAATCAACTATATGAGGCCGGACTCCTCAGTCTTGGCGGAAGGGTTGCAAGTGCGGAAATACAGGGCAGGGATAAGGCTCAGCGGGGCTTAACGTATCTCTTGCTCGAATTCAACGTGCGGGATCTTCTTTTGCAGCACGGCAAAGGCTTCGGCGGTGGCGGCATGTCTCACGCTGATACTCTGCTCCATGCGGCTGTCAGTCACCAGAACGATCTCGTCGAATTGGCCGGCGGGATAATTCTCAATCGTCACTTTTCTGATAGCGCTCCAGGGAATCATGCGCCAATCAATCAAGACCCCCTCGTTGGTGAAGTAGATACTCCGCGACCAGAAAAACAGCCAGATCAGATATAAGGCAAGAATCAGGCCGGGGGAAACGGTGGAATTGACGCGGTCCAAGTACAGGTCAATCGCCGACATTACCGGCATGAGGACAATAAGCGATTCGGTTACATATCCGGCTCTCTTGATGACGAGCAGATTGTGTTGCCCTTTCCTGATGTTGGCCCCCCTCAGCACCTGCACAGCGGCGATGACACCCGCCAAACACAAGGCCGCAATGTAGATGATCTGAATGGTGTGCTCCGGTATTGCAGCGCGTAGGCCAAACTCCAACAGTGTGACGATTACGGGGATTGTGGCGTACATGTACTCGCGGCGGCGGGGCGCCCGTTGCCGGTACACACGGAACAGGAAGAGCAAGACGATCAGGATAATTCCCGAATTTTTCAGGAAGGACACGAACTCGTCCGAGAGATTCATGGGGGACGCACCGGCACAGTATCCGAGGATGGTTAAGTGGACGACACTGTAACAATCAGCGGAAGGAAAAGCAAGAAAAGAAAGTCTCTGTTTATTGTCGGAGAAAGGAGGGCCGTGCCTCGTCCCGCTATTCTATCACGGCAAAATTCCACGTCCTGTATGTGATTCCGCCATCAACGGGCAAGAGCTGCGGATTGATGGTCAGCTCCGCCGGATAACCGTACCGGGGATGATACGATACCACCACGGAGTCGCCCCCGGGTCTGAGGGCTTTGTCGAAAAGACTCTCGACGGAACGGTAGAAGTCCCGTTGGATGGAATCAAGCGTCACGCCGTCCTGCAACCGGACCGCCTTGGTGATGGTTCCGCCACGAGCAGTCAGGCGCACCGTGTCGCCCCGTTGCGCGCAGAAGCAAACAACCTGCTGGTCAACGGTATATGCGCGGGCATGCAACCCCTGCCATTGGGCGAGCGGGTCGGACACGTCGCCGAAGTCGCTGCACGAGAAAAGCAGCAGCATCGCTGCAATTATGGTGCAGAGCCTCACCACCACAACCCGCCATCAACATAATCCCACAAGAAGAACGCAGCAAGGCGGCCGTCGAACGGCTTCTTGCCCGCTACGGGAATTTCATATCCGAGCGAGAACGCGAGATGCCCGCGGGGCGTTATCCCCCAATACAATTGGGGAATGATTGAAAGTGAATACGACGCGGAGGAAAGATCGTCTTTGTGGTAGAACTCGACACCGGGAAAGAACCCCTGTTTCGAATCGCCGGTGACAAGTACTGCAAGCAGCGAGCTGCGAAGCTCTGTATGTCCCTTCTTTGAATCGAGCGGCGTCTCAAGCTTGAAGCTGGTGGAAAGCTGCAGATGCTTGCCGATCCCCTGGCCTGCAGCGAGGTACGGAACGGCAACAACAGTCCCGGCACCAAAGCCTTTCGCTTCGCTTCCTGTCGGCAGTCCCGCCTCGATGCCCGCCGTGAAGATCGTGAGCGATTTGTAATTGTCGTAGAACGCGTACTTGAGCCCGACTTCAACATCCCCGATGCCGAAGTCATTTGCACCCGCGGCGCTGCGTACTATCAGCGGGGCCTTGAGTTCATACTGGAAGCGGTTGCCGAACCGGTTGGCGTAATAGAGAAGCGTCTGCGTTTCGCTGAACGTCGCTCCGTTGACTGTTTTGAACTGATGCGAGGGGATGATGAGGGCTTCCTGCTCGACGAACGCCTTTGTTGTCCGGTGGCCGCGGAAGAAATTCAACTCCCCCTGCGGGTACAGCGACTGGTCGGCGAAGCCTTTGATGTACTCGACTGTCTCCGCGATTTGTTGCTCGGAGAGCGCCTCGCCCCATGCGGGCATGGACATCGAAAGGCCGCGCACGCCGCCGCCGTGTGCGGTCACGACCTGCCAGTCTTTCCTTTTCTCTCTCGAGCTGAAGTAGCCGTCAGTGAAATCCGGGGGCGGGGCTTCGAGTCCTTCAAGAATTTCCGGGTTGATATTTCCCCTGCCGTCATCGCCGTGACACCGCGAGCAGTAGGCTTTGTAAATCTGTGCGCCGGACATCTTCTCCAGCGGGGTGTCATCGGCTTCCTGCTGCCCGAATGTACATGGTGAAAGAAGGAGAATCGCTGCGGCAAGGGAAAGCAGTTTCATGGTCGTGAAAGAGTCAGGGTCTGTGGATGAGGATGGACAAGTACACTGCCATATTGTACTCAGCATTCTCCGCACAATCAAGACCGCCGCATTTAGGTGCCGTTGTTCGTTTTCTCACGGAGTGAATGGGCGAACTCAGGGTAGAGTTTTTCTGCACATTCCATGCACAGCCCGTGTGATACGTCCATGCTGTGATGATCACGGAGATACGTCTCAACACTTTGCCAGTACTGCTGGTCGTTCCGGATGCGCCGGCAGCCTGCGCACATCGGTATGAGCTTGCGGAGTTCCATGATCTCGCTGATGTCTTCGAGAATCATCAGCGTGTGTCCGTCGTTGCCCGGGATGGGGGCGGTGGTGACGAGTAGCTCGATCTCCGTTTCATTTCCTCCCATGCGGCGGATAACCCGGGTTCTGCTGCGGGATACTCTCTTTCCCTGGAGAGCCGAAATCAACGAGGTTCTGATAACGCAGGTCTTGCAGTGCGGCCCATGTCCGCACCCTTCAGGCACATCCGTTTCGTGGATGCAGTGGAGCACTTCACCGCTTCGTTTCAACAGAATCTCGCTGCGTGCCATTCCGAGCATCGGGATCGCGGCAGTGTTGCTGTCAACAATCTGGAAAGCGTCGTTGACAACGAAAACGGGAATGGGGATTGAATCGAGCAACTGCCGGTAGAATGACTCACTGCCGGAGAACGGGGCGGGTTCCATGTCAATTTCTCTCGCTGGGTGTGTGGAATAGTTATACAATCAACATATTCATCAAGGCGTGTGCCATGAAATTGACAGATTTCAGATTGAAATCAACACCTAACGGGGCTTCCAGGCCCGGGTCAGAAGATCCCTCCTGCAAAAATAGGAGATCGTTTCCCAATCATGGGAGTTGACATTGAATGTCCCGTTCGCCATATTTAAGACAAACAACTCTGAAAACAACTATGAGCATCCTCTTCAGCAGACAGTGTGAATACGCCATCCAGGGCGTGCTGTATCTTGCCCTCAAGCCCGAGGGTGAGATGACATCGATTAAAGAGCTGACGAAACACCTGGACATCCCATATCATTTTCTCGGAAAGATCCTGCAGCGCCTCGCCCATAAAGGACTGCTGAATTCCCTGAAGGGGCCTACGGGGGGCTTTGCTCTCGGCAAGCCGGCAAACGCGATTACATTGTTCGACATTGTGGATGCCATAGACGGCGACGGTTTCACACGCAAGTGTGTGCTCGGATTCGAGGAGTGTTCGGGCAAGAATCCCTGCTCGGTTCACTCCACGTGGGGGCGGATGAGGGACGAAATCTACCAGATGCTTGTCAGCAAGAACATAGCAGAAATGGCCAGGGAGACACGAAAGCCGGAGTACAAGTCAGCTACTTCCTGAATTAGAGGCATCGAAAGCGGATCGTCAGATCGTTGTACGTTCATTTAAGATTAAAAAGTCCGATTTGGCATTGTACTTGCATAATCAGGGGGTGGAGAGAAGAAACCTCTCAAAGAGATTGAATTTGAGGCTTTCTTCCCGTCAATAGGAAAACGGAGACGGTTATGAGAATAGAGAACTTAGGCAGCAGCATGATGGAACCCGAAACTGCGGATATCCTCACAATGGCAAGAACCGCCAACGGGCGCACAGTCAAGAAACTTCCCCCCGAACTGCGCAAGCGGAAAACCGACTTCGCGACGGAGCCGGTCTGGTACAAACGTGTCTGGCTGCGCCTGAAAGAGGACGAGCAATACCAGCGGTCGGCTGTGCAGTTGGCATTTGTCCTTCTCTGCATCTGGATCGGAATCGAGTTCTATCTCTTTATGCAGTGGGGAATGCATGGCGGGACATACGTCGAGCGCCCGCCGGGAGTTGACGGGTTCCTCCCCATCAGCGCGTTGATGAGCATAAAGTTCTGGGCGGAGACGGGAATTATCAACAACATTCATCCGGCATCCATTTTTATTCTCTTGGCGATTGTCGGCGTCAGCATTGTGCTGAAAAAATCCTTCTGCAGCTGGCTCTGTCCGGTCGGCACACTCAGCGAGTCTCTCTGGATGCTTGGCAAGAAAATCATCAAGCGGGACATCAACGTTCCCCGCTGGCTCGATTATCCGCTCCGTTCATTGAAGTATCTTCTCCTTTACTTCTTCGCCAACGCCATCTGGAACATGGATGCCAACTCGCTCGCCACCTTCCTTTACAGTCCCTACAACAAGGTCGCCGACATCAAGATGTATCTCTTCTTTGCCAACATCACGACCTTTGCGCTTTGGACGATCATCATCCTGATGGTGTTTTCACTCTTTATAAAGAACTTCTGGTGCCGGTTTCTCTGTCCGTACGGCGCGCTGCTCGGGATAGCCGGCTGGCTGAGTCCGTTGAAGATCACACGAAACAAATCCACCTGCATTGACTGCGCGTTGTGCACAAAGGCCTGCCCCCAGAACATCAAGGTACACAAGACGACACGTGTGTGGAGCGACGAGTGCATGAGCTGCATGCTTTGTGTTTCGGCATGCCCGGCCAAAGCGACGCTCGACGTACGGATGAGCGCGAAGAGTAAAAAGGCTGTCCCGACCTGGGTGTACGGCACGCTTGTGGCCGGCGTGTTCATCGCTGTTACAGGGATGGCGATGCTAGCCGGGCATTGGCAGAATGGCATCAGCAAGGAAGAATACCATCGGAGATTCCAGCAGCTGGACAATCCTGTATATCAACATTTCCACGGGGAGGTTCCCCCGTACGGCCCGAATGATTAGCAAAAGGAACTTGTGAAATGGAAACATCGACAGTCTTTCCCCTCGCCGGCTCAATCGAGTACGCCGAAGGATCCATTGTCAGCAGGCAATTGATCAAGAGAAAAACAGGGACGGCCACGCTCTTTGCGTTCGACAAGGGTGAATCACTAAGCGAACATACGGCGCCGTTCGACGCGCTTGTTACCGTGCTTGATGGTGAAGGCGAGTTTCTCATTGCGGGAAAGCCGTTCAACGTCGGCTCAGGGGAGGCAATAATCCTTCCCGCCGGCAAGCCCCACGCCGTCAACGCCCGGTCCCGCTTCAAAATGCTCTTGACGATGATCAGGGAGTGACTCACTGCCAACCCGCGCCATGACTGTTTCAGGCGTCAGGATCTCCGTTATTAAAAAGAAATAATCGGCTGACCGCGGAACCCCCTTAAAATGAGGGTGGTTGGAAAGGGACGGCCCCCAGGATTTATTGAGTTTTTTGAAGGGGTTGCGTAAATTTGAGCCATCTGAATTAGGCTGAAAGGCAGGACTATGGCAACCAAACTCTATGTGTCAAATAAGGACGAGTCCGCTCGTCTCTTCAAAAGTGACTTTCTCGAAATGTTCTCGCACGTTCATCCGAGCGTGCCGTTAATCGTCTACATCCCCGTGATGGGCTACTTCCTGTATCAGGGTCTCTACACCTATCAGTACAGTGTGGCGGCGATTGCCGGGTGGTTTGCGTTCGGGCTTTTCTTCTGGACGTTGACCGAGTATTTGCTCCACCGCTTCGTGTTCCACTACGAACCGACGAGCAGTTGGGGGAAGTATCTCCATTTCATGATGCATGGCGTTCATCATGATTACCCGAACGATTCGCTCAGGCTCGTAATGCCTCCCGTGGTGAGCATTCCTCTTGCGATGTTGTTCTACTATTTGTTCGTGGCAATCTTCGGCGCGCCGAACACTGCGCCGTTCTTCGCCGGCTTTATTCTGGGCTACATGATCTATGACTCATGGCATTACGCGTCGCACCACTTTGCCATGAAGTCGCCGCGCTGGCTCTGGCTGAAGCAGTATCACATGCTGCACCATTATCAGGACCCCGGGACACGCTTCGGCGTCAGCTCGCCGCTGTGGGATTATGTATTCGGCACAACGGCGTCGAAGGAAGAGAGCCACGCGCAGGAGGCCTGAGGCACCGCGGACATGTTGTATTCTTCAACGAACGCTGACACTGACCGGTCGGCGTTCTTTTTTCGTAGAATGACAACAGGTTTCTGTGTACATTCATCGGCAGTCACAATTCTGAAAGGAAAGGCTCATGACATCCACACGTTCGATTGCACTGGTTCTCGTTCTGGCGTTCACGGCAACGCTCTCCTTCGCCGGCTCGAAGAACTACGGCAAGAAACTGACACTGAAAGAAACCACCAAAGTCTCCGACATTCTCGCCGAGCCGGAAAAGTATGACGGCAAGCGTGTCCTCGTTGAAGGCACAGTCACCGGCGTCTGCGAAAAACGCGGCTGCTGGATTACGATCGCCAGCGAGAAGGAATTTGAAACACTCCGCTTCAAAGTTGATGACGGCGTGATCGTCTTCCCGCTTGATGCGAAAGGAAAGACCGCCCGCGCGGAGGGAGTTCTCTCCGTCAAGACACATTCCAAGGA
This sequence comes from uncultured Chitinophagales bacterium, assembly GCA_964495695.1. Classification (GTDB taxonomy): domain Bacteria; phylum Bacteroidota; class Ignavibacteria; order UBA10030; family UBA6906; genus CAADGV01. Next base: position 11,193 of record CAZBWR010000027.1, read on the forward strand.
AGAGTTGATCAAGCAGGGCGAAATGCACGCAAAGGAAGAGGGGAAAACATTCGATCCCTCGACGGTCAAAGGGCCCAAGACAGTGGTCATGCTCAAGGGTGAAGGGGCCGTAATACGTTAAGCAGATAGTCGCTGCGGAAGCGAAGCCGGACTCACCAGCCGCTTCCGCGGCAGCGTTTCTCACCCCGTATCACACACGCACGAAATCCCCATGTTCAAATGGCGCAAATGGAATAACCTGCTTCACCGCGACATCGGTTACCTTGTCGTGGCGCTCACGCTCATCTACGGCATTTCGGGACTGGCGGTGAATCACATGGAGGATTGGAATCCCAATTACAAGTTCGGGAAGGAGTTCCTGAAGATTGAGCCGATCACGGCAACCGAGCGCGATGCGATGACTGCCGAGACGGTCGCAAAACTGAAGATCACTGAAGAACCACGCAGCAGTTTCCGTCCCGACCCTGAGACCCTGCAATTGTTTTTCGAAGGGAAGACCTACACCATCGACATGCCGACCGGCAATGTGATGATGGAGGGGAACCGTCCCCGTCCCGTGCTCTATGAAATGAACCAGCTACACCTTAACGCACCGAAAGGGATTTGGACGTTCATAGCAGATCTTTTCGCCCTCTCACTCATTTTCATGGCAATTACAGGGATGTTCATGCTCAAAGGCCCGACAGGCATCACCGGTCGCGGCAAGTGGCTTGTTCTCACAGGCCTGATGATTCCCGCCCTTTACTGGATTTATTACCTGAACTTCTAGCCGACCCTATTCCGGTTCCTCCTCCCAGCCTGCGGCGCAACCGCCGCTGCATCACTCCGTATCCCTACCTGTCATCCAACCGGAAAATTCCCCACCCGATGTCAACCGATTTCCGGCGGGCGGCGTCTAACATCCAGACATCTACCATCAGGATACACTCATGGCAGCTGCCAACGGGCCCTCTGCGGACGAGCAGCAGATTATCCAACGTGCGAGGAACGGTGACGATGAAGCCTTTCGCGCCCTTATGGAGCGATACCTCAAACCGGCATACTCTCTTGCTTACCGGTTTTGCGGCGATCATCACGGCGCCGAGGATATTGTTCAGGAGGCGTTTGTCAGGGTCCACGCCGCGCTCCACACATTCCGCGGCGACTCTGCGTTCGGCACATGGCTGCACCGCATCATCGTCAACATGGCACTTTCGCACAAGCGGCGCGCTTCATCGCGGCGTGAGGATACTGACGCCGAGCCGGACGTTCCGCATCCGGACCATCACGACCTTCTCCATATGAAGGAACGAAAGGCACATATCGAGCGTGCACTGCACGAACTTCCGACGCTGCAACGCGCCGTGGTAATTCTCCGGCATCTGAACGGCCTCTCGACGAGGCAGGTCAGCGAGATCCTGAATTGCTCCGAAGGAACCGTGAAGACACATCTGTTCAGAGGGTTGAAGAACTTGCGGGGAAGGCTCGCTCATCTTGAAGAAGGGTTGATATGACACATCAGGACATGCAAGAACTGCTGTACGACTATGCATACGGAGAGATCGATCCAGCAACGAAAGAAGGGGTCGACGAGCATCTCGCTTCATGCCCCGTGTGTGCGCGGGAGCTTCAGGATTTGCGCACAACGCTCGACATTCTCCCCCGCCCGATTGACGATCCGGCAGACCGGCTGGACGATGCGTACTGGAAGTCACTTGCACTGGGCATTGAACGCGAGCTTCGCCGCAAGAAGGCTCCGCGTTCCAAGGGTGTTGCTGACTTCTTCCGGAAGGTCGCATCCTCACTGGTTCACCGGCCTGCGTTCACATACCCGGCGCTCGGAGCATTGGCCCTGCTTGCTGCGGCAGTATTTGTCTTCCGGCAGATGCCGCAGCCATCTGAGCATATTAGTGAGAGCCCGACGCCCGGCATTGTTGATCCTGCCGGAGAAGAGGCAACCTACAAACGTGTGAGCGACTACCTGCAAAAATCACGCGTCCTGCTCGTCGGGATTGCAAACGAAGATCCCGCTGCGGGGGAAACAAAGCTGAGCGCGCAAAGAGTTGTCTCGAGGGATTTGATTCAAGAGGGAAGATACCTCCGGCAGCATGATTTGGACGGGCGCTCCCGGAAGCTGATACGCGACCTTGAGAAGATCCTGATCGAACTCGCATCCATTGAAGAGACATTCGATCATCCCGATATCGAACTGATACGCGGCGGCATCCGCCAGCAGAATCTTCTCTTCAAGGTCCGAATGGCGGAAGCGGCGTTGCGGGACACGTCGCACAAAGAGAGTCAGAGAGTATTTTAGAACAAGGAGAAACACCATGAAAAAACACATTGTGATGGCAATAATGCTGCTCGCAGTATCTGGTACGGCCTGGTGCCAGCAGTACGCGTGGGTCACCAGGCCATCCGCTCCGGCAGGTCTCACAGGCGGCGAGGATGAGAAGGACCCCGCCTACAAGACGTACTCCGAAGGCTATGCGCTCATTCTTGCGGACAAATGGCAAGATGCAATCAAGAAGTTCGACGAGGTTCGCTCACGCTTTCCGAACAGCAAACTCATTGACGGTGCAGCGTACTGGCGGGCGTACGCGTTGAAGCGCGTCGATCGCGGGAAGGGTATTGCTGCGTACAAATCATTCCTGAAAGAGCATTCGGGAAGCCGGTACGTCGCTGACGCAATCGCCGACATGGATCAGAACATTATTGTTGTAGGCGAGAACGGCAAGAACATGCGCATCAGCGTAACGCCCGCAGGCAAGGCGTTTTCTTTTGGCACGACAGAGGAGGCAAGCGAGCGTGCATTGAAAGACGCCCAACGTCGCATGCGTGATGCGCAACGTGAATTGACCCGGACAAACATACGGGCACCCCGTGCGCCCCGCATCGGCGGCAGCCTCTTCGGCAGCCGAGACCTCGATCCGCAGACGCAACTGAAATCTGAAGCGATACGGGCCCTTGCCAAGTCGCCGACCGATAAAGAGGCTTTCGCAACGCTTAAAGACATTGCACTCGACAACACCCAGCCGGAACCCCTCCGGGGGGCGGCAGTGAAAGCTCTGGCTGAGTTCCCGGCTTCGGACGTCTTTCCCGTCCTCTCGGAAATCGCCCGTAATGACGCGAGCGATGAGGTTCAGACAATGGCGCTCTACTCCATTGCCGATCTATCCTCCGACGGCAACAGGGCAACAGACATGTTGATTGCATTGTTCGAAGGATATCCCAAACAGAAGGAAAAACAGCAACAGACGGCACTGTACGCAATCGCCGAAATCGGCAATGACAAGGCAGTGGACTTCCTCGCCAAAGTGGCGACCACAAATGAAAACTATGAGCTCCGTTCCGATGCTGTCTACTACCTGGGAAGCATAGGAAACGACAAGTCGCGCAAGGCTCTCACGCGGATCCTGAAGGCGAAATGATGTGGGGTCCGTCGGTGTAACCTGCAGATATCTCAGTCGTAGTAATGACTTGTCAAAACCAGCTGTTTTCAGCCATTGAGAAAGAAGAAAGCCCACGGGTCAGAGAGGTTCTATGCGTTTATTTGTGTTCTTCATATCGCTAAGCCTGCTGTTACTTGGCGTTGAGCCTGCAGAAGCCGAGGCTCCACCAGCCGCGAAGAGGACGATCACAGCGGTACGACTTGCAACGCGCCTCACGATCGACGGGGTCCTCTCCGAACCGGTCTACTCCCGCCCTGGTGAGTCTGACTTTCTCCAAAAAGACCCCGATGAGGGAAAGCCCTCGCGCCAGCGCACGGACGTGTGGGTCCACTATGACGATGAAGCGATTTACATCGGCGCAAAGCTGCATGACACCGCCCCGGATTCCATCGTATCGAAACTCGGCCGGCGCGATGTATTCCTGAGTGCTGATTGGTTTTATGTGGGGATTGATTCCTACAACGACAAGCGGACGGGTTTCTTCTTCGGCGTCTACCCGAGCGGTTCGATCGTGGATGGAACATTGTACAACGACTCATGGGATGACAATTCATGGGACGGAATCTGGGAGGTCGCAACAACAACCGACTCCGAAGGATGGAACGTCGAAATGCGGATTCCGTATTCTCAACTCCGCTTCCCGAAGCTCGATGAGCATGTCTGGGGAATCAACTTTGCGCGCAACATCAACCGCCATGCTGAGGAAAGTCAATGGTCACTCATCAAGAAAGGAACAGGCGTGTGGGTTTCGGGATTTGGTGAACTGCACGGCATCCGCGACATAAACCCGCCGGCACGACTCGAAATCCTTCCCTATATCGCATCGAGAGCGGAAGCGCTCGTGGATGAGCCCGGAAATCCTTTCCGGAACAACATTGATCTGTTCGGACGGGCCGGCGCCGACATCAAGGTCGGGCTGGGAAGCAACCTCACACTCAACACCACCATCAATCCCGACTTCGGCCAGGTGGAAGTAGACCCAGCCGTCGTCAATCTCACACAATTCGAAACATTCTTCCAGGAGAAGCGCCCCTTCTTTATCGAAGGATCAGATTACTTCAACTTCGGCTCCGGCGGAGCAAATAACAACTGGAGTTTCAATTGGGGAAATCCGCTCTTTTTCTACAGCCGCCGGATCGGTCGCGAGCCGCAGGGTGATGTACCACACGACGATTACTCGTACTCCAACCGCCCCCCCAATACGACCATCCTCGGCGCCGCAAAACTGACGGGAAGAGTGGCGGAAGGCTGGTCGGTTGCCTCCATGCACGCTCTTACACAAAGGGAATATGTCCGCACCGACAGCAACGGCGTCCGCTTCGAAGATATTGTTGAACCGCTTGCGTACTACGGCGTGGCGAGAAGTCTTCGTGAGTTCGACAACGGCCGCGCCGCCATCGGCATCATTGGCACAGTCACTATGCGGGACTTGAACAAGGCGTATCTGCAGGAGAGTTTCAACAAGCGCGGATTGTCCTTCGGTGTGGACGGTTGGACCCATCTCGACGAGAGCAAGACGTGGATAATGACCGGTTGGGTGGCGGGATCACGCATCGAGGGGTCACCACTGCGCATGGTGTCGCGCCAGCGGTCACCGCTTCGCTATTACCAACGGCCCGACCAGAATTACTTGAGTGTGGATAGCGGGGCAACATCATTGTCGGGATACGCAACCCGGTGGGCACTCAACACACAGAAGGGGAATTTCAGAGTCAACGCTGCAATCGGCGCGGTTTCGCCGGGATTCGAGACGAACGATTTAGGATTCCAGTTCCGCGCAGATGTTATCAACGGCCACATTGTTGCAGGATACCAATGGTACGAACCGGACGGCATCTTCCGACGGAAGGGCTTCAACGCTGCAACCTTCCGCAGTTACAACTACGGAGGGCAACGCACGGGCGAGGGATACTTCCTCTTCACCAACTACCAGCTTATGAACTACTGGGGGGGCAACCTGAATTTCTTCTACAATCCCCCGTCCCTCGACGTGAGAAGCACACGCGGCGGCCCCGCAATGATGACGACACCATGGTATTCGTTCTATATGGGTGCCTATACCGATCAGCGTGAGGATGTTACGATTGATCTGGATATCGAAGCAGGACGGTCAGAGTCAGGCGGCCATAGGGTGTTTCTCTCGCCCGGGGTGGAATGGAAGCCGACCTCCGGCATCTCGATCCGGTTCTCGCCCGCATACGTGCATGATGTGACGATGGCCCAATGGGTGACGAGAAAGAGTGACGCAACAGCGACACACACTTTCGGTTCGCGCTACATCTTTGGTAAACTCGACAGGCACGAAATGTCCGGAGTCTTCCGGTTGAACTGGACATTCTCGCCTACACTCTCGTTGCAGATGTATGTCCAGCCTCTCATTTCCGTCGGTTCCTATAGTGAGTTCAAGGAATTGCGGCAGCCATCCACCTACACATTCAACAGGTATGGTCAGAACGGTTCGGAGATTCATGCCGTGCAGAATTCCGACGGAAGCAAGTCGTACAGAGTCGATCCGGATGGAGACGGCCCGGTGCCTCACTTTACCTTCAGCGATCCGGACTTCAATTACAAATCGTTCAGAGGGAACGCGATTCTCCGCTGGGAGTATATGGCCGGCTCGACGATCTATTTTGCCTGGACGCACGGCCGCGTGGATGAGCGGCATCCCGGACAGCTCAGATTCGGAAGGGATCTGGGAGATTTGTTCCGTAACGAACCGGACAACGTATTTTTAATCAAAATCAGCTATTGGTTGAATCCATAACATGAAGAGGAGAAACATCATGAAGAGTCTTCGCATCTTTCTGCTCAGCACCGTTCTAACGGGGGCGGTTGCCGCCACCGGCTGCGGACACACAACGCTTGACGAAAAGAAATCTTCTCGCGTCATCGTCATCAGTGACCGGGATGGTGAGCGGCCCTGGCTTGGCGTGACAATCAACGATGTAACGCGCCGGCTTGCTGAGAAGAAGAGTCTCACGGTTAAAGAGGGAGCCTACGTCAATGGCGTGTCCGATGAAAGCCCGGCTGACAAAGCAGGGCTGCGCGAAGGTGACGTGATCGTGGAATATGACGGCAAGAAGATCCGCGACACAGAGGACTTGCAGCGATCAGTCCGGAACACTGAACCCGGCAAAGAGGTGTTTATCGGGGTTGTGCGTGATGGCAGCAAGCAATCCCTTAAGGCAGTCATTGAAAAGCGCCCCGGGTCTGTGAAGTCATTTTCCTTCAGGCGACCCTCTCCACCGTCCCCGCCACGCTTCTCGATGTCATTGCACGGCGGGGCATACGGTCTGACGCTCGAAGAACTGAATCCCCAGCTGGGTGAGTACTTCGGCGCCCCGAACGGACGCGGTGTGCTTGTCAAGAAAGTGAAATCTGGAAGCGAGGGAGAAAAGGCTGGATTCAAAGCCGGGGACGTTATCGTGAAGATCGGCAAACAGGAAGTGACCGACCTGAAGGACATCCGTATCCTTCTGCGGGACTACAAAGAGGGTGAGAGCGCGGAGCTTGAAGTGCTGAGAAAAGGGGGAACGCAGAAGCTATCCCTTAAAGTGGAGGGTGAACGGATTTACGGGCACGGAGCCGACTTCCATATGGAGTTCTTTTCACCGGAAGAGGAACACCAATTCAAAGAGGATATGAGGGAGTTCAAGTTCGAGATGCAGGAATTCAAGAATGAGTTGCAGCACGAAATGGAAGGACTCGGGCGGGAGCTGCGCAATATCCCGAAGGAGATCCACCGAATGCTGAAGGTCTGAACACTACGATCGGAAAGACCATTAAAGCCCGGCTTCCGTGCCGGGCTTTTTGTTTGCGTCCCTGTTCTGCATTGTGTATGTTTCTCCGGTTTGCGGCTCCCACATTTCTCCAATCCGGATGGCAGACACCTCATCAGACCTTCTTGGCGAGCAACTACTGACCGAGACGATGCGCAGCGAAAGAGTGCGCGCACGGCTGTTGGCGGCAATTGCCGCATTTCTCACGATCATGTTGCTGGTTGCCGATGTGGCCTCGGCACCCGTTGTCGAGGCGATGCGGGAAACCGGCGCGTTTGTGTGGATGCTTGTGCTGAGCATCGGCCTGCTCTGTTATGAGTTGCTGATTTATTCCGCGCTTGGCCGCCTTCTTCGAAAGAAACGGAGAATCCCCCTCGGTGTCCGCTACTGGAACAGCTTTGTCGAAGTAAGTGTGCCGAGCGTTGCCATGATCATCTTTGCGTGGCAGGTCGATCCGCTTCTGGCTCCCGTGTCACTCGCTCCGTATGTTTACTTTCTCTTCATCATTCTTTCGACGCTCCGACTGGAGTTCTGGCTCTGTCTGTTCACCGGCAGTGCCGCCGCAGTTCAGTACATGACGATTTCAGCCATTATTGCATCGAAGTACCAGACAACCGGTTCGACGACACTTGACCTCGAAATTCTTTCTCCGACATACTTCGTCGGGAAAGGAGTCCTGCTTGTGCTTGCGGGATTAGCGGCGGGATTTGTCACTGACCAGGTAAAGAAGCGCCTTGTCTCATCGCTCAAGACGGTCGAGGAGCGGAATCAGATTGTGCGCATGTTCGGCGAGCATGTCGCTCCCGCCGTTGTGAACGAGTTGCTGAACAACTCGGCAAATATCCGGACGTCGCGCAAGTATGTATCCGTGATGTTCGTTGATATCCGAGGGTATACCACGTATGCCGAGAAGCGCGAGCCCGAGGAGGTTGTGGAGTACCTGAACCGCGTCTACGAAATCATGATAGAGATCGTCAATGAGCATCACGGCATAGTGCATCAGTTGCTGGGGGACGGGATGATGGCAATTTTCGGCGCTCCGCTTTCCCACGGCAACGACGCGGACAATGCGGTGAACGCAGGTCTCAGGATCATCAAGCGGCTTGAAGATGAAAGTGCGTCGGGAAAAATCCCGAAGACCCGCGTCGGCATCGGGATTCACGCGGGGGAAGTTGTTGCGGGAACGGTCGGCACGCCGCTGCACAAAGAGTATAAAGTGACGGGAGACGCTGTGAACCTGGCAGCCCGCATCGAGCAGCTCAACAAGGAGTTCAACTCACATCTTCTGGTTTCGGGAGAAGTCTGGCGGACAATCGATGGGTCATCTGTGCGGGGGAAAGCCCTCGGCTCCGTGGACATTAAAGGCCGTACGGAGCCGGTGGAGATTCATCAACTTCTGTAGATCAGAATTTCAACTGCAGCTTCACGCCTGAGCCGAGCACGGGAGACACTTGCGGCATCACTGAGAGCTTCGGACCGTTCTTCTCTTCCGACTTGGCAACCTCGAATCCATCCGGATGCGAAACGATCATCCCGAACTGGTATCCCAACGCTAACCCGAGCGGGAAGTCGCTCCACCAGTGAATGCCTGTGTTCGACAATCCGATGCCGACCAACGCCACAATTGTGTAGCCGATGGGTTTGAGCCAGGGTTTCCATTCCGGATAATTTTCCATTACCACGGTGAGCGTTGCAAGAGTTGTGGCAATGTGTCCCGAAGGAAACGCATCGTAGTGCGGGACATGCTTGTGGTACTCGATCTGGTTCGGGAAGAACACCCAGCGGCCGTTTAATCGCGTTGACACGAACGGACTTTCGCGCCCTGTGATATGTTTCAGCACTTGAATGACCGTCCCGCAGGCGAGTATCACCTCGACAATCTGACTGGCGGTACGGAGCGCGCGTTTGTCATCCATCAGGAAACCAAACGCGCCGAACGCCGCGGCGAGCCCGAACTGCGGCTTTCCATCACCCACATAGACAAACACATCGCTCGCCGTTTTCACGAAGCCCGAGCTCTTGTACCATCTGTCCGACCAATCATAGACCGGCTGGTCGGTGGCAATGGTGAAGGCAGTCAGAGCCGTCATCGCGAACATGGCGGGGAGATTTTCTTCACGGAACGTGGTTTCAGCATAGCGGACCCAATCACCGGGTATCCGCTCGAACATCGTGTACCATTTCAAGTCAGACCCCTTCGACTCCTGCTTCGGGTTCAGCAGAAGTGAATCGGCGGATGCAGCCTCTGCAATCGCAGTTGAATCAGACGAAGCCTTGAACGGCGGCTTCTCGGATGCATAGCCGGCTCCACAGACCAGCAAGAGCAACAACAATAAACTCCTCTTCATATCAACCGGACAATCCTTCCGACATTTTATGTTCATGTTCAATCATCAAAACCGTAATGACAATCTAAGACCGGCGCCCTCGGGTGTCAGTGCCGGCTCGAGGTGAAAAGAGCCCGGCAAATCGGGACCCGACTTCTTTGCAGGACGTGCCGCGATTTTGCCGAACTGGTAACCGAGTGCGATTGCCAGCGGATAATCGCTGTACCAATGCCATCCGCGTGCGGCGAGCGAGAAGGCAACAAGTCCCACCGCCGCATAGCCTGCCGGCTTGAGCCATTCAAGTTCGGGATAATTCTCGATCAGGACAGTCACCATCGCCATTGTTGCGGCGGTGTGCCCGGAAGGAAAGGCGTCGAACTTGGGAACAGATTTGTGGTACTCCTTCTGATTCGGAAGCGGACGCCACCGGCCGCTTTTCGCGGACTGGCGCTCGGGCCGTTCACGCCCCGTTATGTGTTTCAGGACCTGCACCGTTATCCCGACGGCGAGATGGCTTTCCACAAGCTGGCTGGCGGTCCGCAGCGCTCTGTTGTCATCGATGATCCAGCCGGTAATTGCAAACGCTCCCGCGAGGCCGAAAACTGTTTTACCATCTCCGATCTCGGCAAACGAATGCGTGATTTCACGAGTGGCCGGATTGATGTTGCTGAAATCATCTGTTGCTCGCCAGAGATAATCATCGGCTACGATCAGCGCCGCTGTAACGCCCGCGAGTGCCGCAAGCGGCAGCAACGTCCGGGAGTTGAAATTCTCGACGGCGAATGTTTTCCAGTCCCCGGGAAGTTTCGTAATCATCGCATGCCACTCGGGTGCTTCGTCTCCCGGCATGACCGGCACATCGGCAACGGTCGTATCCGTCGCATGGAAATCTGCAGCAGACTCCTGCGCAGAGACCGGCATTGTAAAGGTGATTGCGGCAACTCCGGCAACCAGTAAGGCGTGCTTCAAGGATAAATCTGTTTTATTGTACGATTGTGAACAGCCCAAACAGGCAGGGGTGAGCAGGATAACAGCAGGGGGAACGCGCTTCCCTTCGAACCCGCACTAATGTACGGTGAGGGGGAGGGAAATGCAAGAAACTTCAATCCGCCCGCGGCGGCGACCAACCCGCCCGTTTCCATTCTTTCAGCTCTATTGTAATGCTGCCGAGGATCACTTTCATTTTTGCTTTCAGCGGCACCGCCGCCGCGTCATCCGAGAACCAACCCGTGAACTCTCCCGTGAGACCGAAAATGCCTTCGAATTCAGCTTTTCCTTCAAGCTCCACCGCTTTGATCGGGTAAGGAACTGCGTCGATCGAAACAGAGGTTTTCTGCGTCGGCAGATAGAAGTTTGTGTAGCCCGCTTTTCCTCTCACGAACGTCGGCACACGGACGGCAACGCCGCTGTGGACACGCGCACGGGCAAAATACAGAATGGAGGTCCCGTCCTGAAAACGGTTGAACGATACTCTGAGTGTGTCGTACACAGGCGGAGCCATTGGAGGAGATTCGGGCTTCTGAACGGTTGCGTTTTCCGTCACAAATGTCCGTGTCGCAGTATTAAAGTAATAGATCTGGCGGAACCAGTTCTTCTCCTTCTTCTCAAACAGTGAGGAGCCGTACGAGAACAGCGAAGAGTCCATCTCCGACGTCGAGATGGCGTGGAAGTCAACAAACGGCAGCTTGTACGAATCGGAGTAAGCCGCTGCGCTGAACGCGCTTCCCTTTTCCAGCGGCGCGGGGTGGGTCACGACGCGCACTTTCCCGAGTTTGAAGAAACCCCAGCTCACTTCATAAATCAGCTCTTCGCCGGGTTGCATGACGCCGCTCACCCACGAGCGTGCGTTGGATTGTGCAGGCTGAAACGTAAAGTACCCGGCAGCCAGCATAAGTAGAAGAGTAACCATTCGCTCCAATTAGTACGTGAATTCAGTCGGAGAAAGATACAAAAAGTCTCGCGAGAGAGAAAGCCCGCGTGCGAGAAGTCTGTGATTATTGAGGGATAATTTGTAGATTCTTCGGACAAATACTGACGTATCCACTCAAAGCTGCTTGATCATGAAATTCCGTCTACTTCTATTGACATACGTTGCGCTCGTTTCGGTCAGCTGCGCAACCCAGCGGGAGACCTCCACAGGCCCGCGCACAATCACCATTCTGCACACGAACGACCTGCACGCGGCGTACGCGCCCCAGGAGGCAACCTGGATTCGCCAGACTCCGCGGCCGCTCGTCGGAGGATTCCGTGAACTCGAGTTCGCCATTGACAGCATTCGCAAGAGCACAAACACAACATTGCTTCTTGACGCGGGTGACGTGATGACGGGAACTCCCATCAGCGACATGAAGTACGGTGGGGCAGATGGTGGCGCGCTGTTTGAAATCATGAACCGACTCGGCTATGATGCATGGGCGATGGGAAACCATGATTTCGACATTTCGCAGGAAAATCTGATCGGGCTGACGAAAATTGCCCGCTTCCCGGGCCTCTCAGCCAACATCGTCAACGAAAAAGGGGAGTTTCCCGTCAACAACAAGGAATACGTCATCATCGAACGGGGAGGGCTGCGGATTGGCATTCTCGGGTTGATGTCTCAGCAGTTGTACGGACTTGTAAACCAGGCAAATCTCACGGGCATTAAGGTCCTCTCGCCGGTCGAGACTGCCAAACGCATCATCAAAGCAATCGATCCTCAAACAGATCTCATCATCGCTGTTACGCATCAGGGGGTTCAGGATGATTCGATTCTTGCGGCCGCTGTTGAAGGACTTGACATTATCGTCGGCGGCCACTCGCACACCCGTTTGACGAAGCCGAAGCTTGTGAACAACGTCCTCATTGTGCAGGCCGGCGCCCGATGCCAGAACCTCGGTGTTTTGGAAGTGACTGTCGAGAATGACAAAGTCATACGCCACGACGGCCGGCTTATACAACTGTGGGCACGCGATGACAGGCCCAAGACTCCGCTTGCTTTCTTCATTGACTCCATCCATACCCAAATCGAAAAGGATTTTGACGTCGTAGTGGCGCAACTCAAGTCGGATTGGGTGCGTGCCGAAGGTGAAAGCAACGTCGGGCATTTCCTTGCCGACGCTCAGCGCGAGGCGGCGCTCGCCGACGTGGGATTTATGAATGCGCACGGCATCCGTTCGAACATCTCCGCCGGCCCGCTGACACGTCGTGATCTCTACTCAGTCCTGCCGTTCAGAAATGTTCTCACCACGTTCCAGCTCAGCGGCAAACAGTTGAAGCAGGTGTTGATCGATGCAATGAAGAACGACGACCCGCTGATCACTTCCGGTATGAGGGCAACATATCGCAGGAGCGCCGACGGGAGCGTTACCGTCGTTGAGATGACTATAGGCGGGAAGCCGGTGGACGAGAACAGAATGTACGTATGCGCGGCAAGTGATTACTTTGTGGGACAGGGAAAGAAATATATCGGCATCGAGATCAATCAGCCCGTCTATTCACGCAAGACTGTATACGAGACGCTCGAAGATTACGCCCGGAAGCAAGGCACGATCCCGGGCACATTTGAACCACGCATCATCCAAGCCAAATAACCGAGAGGAACATGAGCAACAACTTTCCAATACTGATCATCACCGGACGGCCGGCGGCCGGAAAATCCGAAGTTATTGATTTTCTCAAGAAAGCCGACCCGGCCGAGCGACTGCAACGCTTTCACATCGCCAACTTCGAGGAGCTGGATGATTTTGTGTATGTGTGGGAGACATTCGAAATCGACGACATCCTGACGAAGCACGGCAAGCCCCGCATCTGGACGGATGAAAAATACTGGTTCAAGGAACATTTTATTTGGAACCTCTACATCGAGCGGATCAATCTGGAGTACCGCAAGAAGATTGCCCGTGACGCACAGTATCACGACAAGATGACGACGCTGGTGGAATTTGCGCGCGGAGGGGATAACGGTATCTATGAGGCCCTCAGCTTTCTGCACGAAGACATTCTGAAAAAGGCGGCGCTCATGTACATCAAAGTCCCGTACGAAGAATCAGTCCGCAAGAACCGCCGCCGCGCACGGCCGGGACAGGAACATTCCATTCTCCACCACTCACTTCCCGATGAGAAGATGGAATTCTACTACAAAATCAATGATTGGGACAAGCTCGAAGCAAAAGACCCGAACTATATTGAGGTAAAGGGATTCAAAGTCCCCTATGCTGTGTTCGAGAACATGCCGGAAAAAACCGACGACCCGGCAAAGATTGCCCCGGAGCTTGAGCGGGTGACGAAGAAGTTGTGGGGGATGATTAGCGTGTAAGGTACGTTGCAAGGCCGGCTCGATCTTGTTGACTTAAAAATTTCCACGTTTTCAGTGCAAGACAGCAGCCGAAGCGACGCTAAATATGAATGGGTTATTGTTTCTATGACTTCGATTGTCATGAATTGACTCTGACAGTGTAGGAAGTGCGGGCGTGAGAAATAAGGTGAGCGGCCGCATACTCACGCAATTCACAACCCGGCGGGTGCTCGTCGTCCCGGATCCATTCCTTCATACAACGCAATCAATAAACCGTCGGGGTCGCGCAACCGAATCCAGCGCTGACCCCACGGCGTTTTCTCCGGCCCGTGAAACGGCCAGCGGCCGGTAAGCTTCCCGGCCCATTCATCAAGCCTGTCCGTTCCGAGTTGAACGTCAAGCTTGTCGTTGTCCAACGGCTTGTCAAACGCGCTGTCGTGGCGAGGGTCGAGCCGTGTCATTCCGTAAATCTCCAGGAATCCTTCCCGCTCATTTGCGCCGAACGCAAACACGCAACCTTTTCCTTCCGGGGCATCCCATTCCTCAATCACCGGTAACCCGAGAATCTCCGTATAGAATTTCCGTGACGCGGCAAAATCCCGAACACGAATGACGGTCTTGATGCTGAGCCAGGCGGATTGGGTGTTGTCCATTTTTCGTCCCTCATTCAATGTGATGTTCTCTTTGGCCTCGTATTCCACAGCGCTGTCATGAGCGTCCCGCCAACCAGAGTGAAGCCGAGCAGCACAATCACCCACGCGCGCCAGCCCTCCGGCGTAATGTCTGTTGTTCCCGGAATTGTGCCGAAGCTCTGAATCACCATCCCGATGATGAGTCCCCCAAACAACCCGCCGCCGAGATATTGACAAGCATCGATCAATCCCGTGGCGAAGCCGGCGGCTTTCCTTCCACCAAAGTCCATTGCGGCCGCGCCGCCGAGCAACGAGTGCGGACCGTTGATGAACATCTGCAAGATGATCAGGAAGACAACCGAGAGGACAGGGCCCGGAAAGGAGAGAAACAGAATCAGCATCACGAAACTCATGAAGTACATGACCGCGGCTGCGGGTCCGCGGCGCGATCCGAAAAGCTTGTCCGACATCAAACCTGCCATGAACGACCCGCTCACGGCGGCAAGTGGAATCAGCAGCGCGCTCACGAGATAGGTGAACGAATCCGTCCGCATGTGGTGGACTTCCTGCAGATAGCGGATGTACCACGAATCGACTCCCCAGCGGATAACGCCAGTGCAGAAGTATGCCGCTGCGAGCATCCAGATCACGCGGTTGGTGGCAATCTTCTTTACAATCTCCCCGACACGGAGTGGCGTGGTATCTTCCACGCCGTGTCCTACATCGCCGGGCTCGGCCGGAGGCAAACCCATCTCTTCGGGGTTGTTCCTCACAATCAGGAGAAAGATGCCGGCGACAATGCCAATAAGTATCGCCGGAGCCCAAAAGAGCCATTGCCACGGCGCGTTCGCAACGAGCCATCCTCCGCCGAAAAGAATTGCAAGGCGTCCGGCTTGAATCATGAAACCGAACAGGCCGGTGAAAATCCCCCGTTCGGTCACACGCATCCAGTTGGTGCAGATCTTGACAAGTGACGGAGCGCCGTGCGCCTGAAAAAAACCGAGCAACACCCCCATGGCCACGAAGTACGAAAGCGTGCGGACGAACATTCCGAAGCCGAGCCCTATATTCACCGCGATAATGCCCGCGGCGCCGAGCAGCATCAGCCGCTTGCCTCCCTTGCGGTCAACCCTGATACCGTTGATGATCTGTCCCGCAGCGTACGCCCACAACGTCGCCGTGACGACGATGCCCCACTGGTCGGGGCTCCAGCCGAATTCCGTGCTGAGTGTTTTGTTGGCGAGAGAGAGAAAGTTGTAGCGGCCGGTGTAATACGCGGCGTACATCGCTCCCACGGAAATGAGAATCGGCGTGCGGGCTTTGCGGAACCCCTCGGGAAGTGAGGCTGGCATCGGAGGCGCGCTGCTCATGCGAGTCTATGCCGCTTTGGGAGAGGCCTCGATTTCATGTGTCATCAGCAACTCGCGTGTCCGTTTCTTTTCAGCACGCGTCAGGAATCCGACCGCTATGAGAATAAACACCAGCGAGAGCCAGTCCTGCGTGCTCGGAAATCTTCCGGAGAAGAGATAATACGAAACAAGCGTAGCGGTGGTGCCGGCCACGAGGGATGTGAGGCGATTGACGAGGCCTGCGAAGGTTGCCGTTCTGCCTTTGAACATGAAGATGAACACTGAAAAGAATGCGACGATGCCGTATGAGAACCCTGCTATAACAGCGAGAGTCCACATCGAATGCGGCTCCGCAATGCTCTCGCGGAAGATCATGATCTCCTTCGGCACAGAAAGAAACCACTCGGGTGATTTGAAGAGGACGTACGCAGCAATCAGCATCGTGCCCGATGCCGCAATCTGTTCGATGGCAAAGAAGCCGTTGTTATCCAGCTTCACCCCCTGTGCACGGGTGTTCTTGTAATAATTCATGAGATAGATGCGAAGGGAGTACGCCACGATGTAGCTGCCGAGTATGGCGACCGCGGCTGTTGAGGCGGCAAAGTCGAAGTCATTCGGCCCAACCCAGAAGATGTTGATGGCGGCGGCCACCAGCGCAAAGACGACGGCAAGGTTCTCCTCCCAGTACACACGCTTTTTCAAGATGCCCTGCTTGATCTGTACAGCATCAACAATGCGGCTGATGATGATGACACTTGCCCGCATAATCACCATCGCCACCATGACGGAGATCGGAAGCAGATACATCATCGTCGTTGTCGGGATGATAACCGCTGTGCACACGCCCGAGGGAATGATGTAAAGGACTTCGGAGGGGAAACGGAGCTTTCCCCATTGAATCATCCGGTTGGATTTGAGTTTGAACCAACGAAGCGCCATCACCACCGACAGGGCGATGAAGCTGCCTCCAAGCGTGCTGTACACAAGGTACTCGATCTGGTTCATGCCGGGATAGCCGAGATCGGGCTTTCCTGTAAAGTACTTGACGGCAACGCCGGTTATAACATAGAAAACAAAATAGCCGATGCAGAGCTGGATGAGTCGGCCGGTACTACCCTCGGTGGTGCGAAACATAGTTACCCTTTATAAATGTATTATGAAGTGCTCCTTGATGCACTATTCTAATGCTTCATGCAGAACCCTGCCGTCGCGACCTGCCGGAAACGATATACCCAGCAACGCCGACAGTGTTGGCGCGATATCAACGGGACTTGCTTCCGTGTGGTACTTGCCCGGGCGAACCCCCTGCCCCACAATTACAAGCGGAACGTGGGCATCATACTCATACGGCTCGCCATGCTTTGCACCGTCTCCCGTCTTCCCGCTCACCCAGTACGGCTTCAGCGCGTACACAACATCGCCGCTGCGCGAAAGGTAAAAGCTCCGCTTCAACCTGTTCTCAAGAGGATTGTGTGTGAACGCACCCGAGAGTTCTGATGCAGTCATCGCTGTTGCAACCTGTGCAATCGAACGGAGCGTATCCGCTACAAGCCGGGAAGCCTCCCCGATCGAGGCCCTGCTGACGGATGCAACAACACTTTTGTCAATATACACATTGCTGGCAACGATTCTCCGGATCCACTTTTTTCCCTGCGGCGGGGTTCCATAACGGTTCACCAACACATCTTCACATGCCCTGCTGATTGCACTCCACGATACCCACCCCGCGTTTGCAGCAGGATGGTTCTTGAGAATGAAATCCGGGATCGGTGCAACGCCATGATCGGCCGAGAGAACAATCAAACAATTCTTCAATCCGACGTGCCTGTCAAGAAAAGAGAGGAAATCCGCGAGCACGCCATCCATTCTCACAACCATATCCATAATCTCGTGGCTGTTCGGCCCGAACGAATGCCCGATCTCGTCCGTCACTGAAAACCCGACGCACAGCACATCGGTCACACCACGTTTGCCGAGATTCTCCGCTGACACTGCTTGCTTTGCCAACGTACTTAAAATGTCCGCGCTGAACGGACTTGCCAGCAGCGCCCAGTAGTAGGAAGAAGTGATTTTTGATGTATCATTCCCCCGCACCGGATGCGGAAAGACTTTGCCGAGACCGTTGTTTCCGGCCTCGTATTCCGCGCCGTCGTTATCGAGGCCGGCGTACGCAGCTTCCGGAAGGGCCCGAGTCCACTTCTTCCCGAAGAACGAATTGATCAGTCCCGATTCATTGAACCGCCGCACCCAACCGGGCAACGTGTTCATATAGTATGTTGATGTCACGAACAGTGATTCGGACATCCAGAATGCTCCGGTCGGCATCATGCCTCCCATTGGAATGGCGGCCCGGTCTTTGTTCGAAATGGAAATCACTTTGGAGCGGAATGACGTGTTAAGCCGCAGCTCGTCACCGATCGTCGAGGCGATCATGTGGCGCGGCGATCGCCCGTCTCCTTTCTTTCCGACAATTTGGACGGAGAGATCTTCGAAGCAGTAGACTTCTTTGTCAAGAGTCCTGTTAAACCAGTCGTTGGCAATAATGCCATGACCATTGGCATATGACCCGCTCAGAAGCGTGGCGTGCCCCGGGCCTGTGGAGGTTTTTGCGTACTTGAAGCTTGCGTTGGAAAAGTTGGCGCCGTTGGCCAGCAAGTACTTGAATCCGGTCTCTCCGAAATGCTGCTTGAACCGTTCGAGATAATCATACCTGAACTGATCAAGACTTATAACGACAACGAGGTCCGGTGACCGGGCAAACAGTGCCTGGGTGACGAAAAAAAGCGCCAGAATCGCCTGAAGGCGGAGTAATCGGGACGTATGCATGGGAATTGTGAAATCAGAACACGGATGGAAACTGTGGGTATAGTGTATGGATTTGCCGTTTGAAAAAAAAGTAAAGTCTGTGTTACAGTGGCGTTACGGGACCGTCTTGATATTCAACGGCGTTTTGCGGAACTTGATTCGTACAGACAATGCAAGGGATGTTCATATGTTGTTGGTGATTCCGGCGATAGAGTTGGTTTCCGAACACTGCGCACGCCGTGTGCAAGGTGTTGACGGGACGCCGTACTCGGACGATCCGGTGCGGATGGTGAAGCTCTGGAGGCTCGAAAACGCCCGCTCGTTGCACGTGACCGATGTTGATGGTGCAATTTGCGGCCGCCCGATGAATACGGCTATCGTCCGCGAAATGGTCAAAGCCGTTGAGATTCCGATTGAACTGGGTGGCGGGCTGCGGACGTATGACGATATTGCCGCCTCGTTTGAAATGGGTGTGTACCGTGTGCTCATCAGTACGATGGTGATTGAGAACCCGGAAGACGCCCGGCGCGCGCTGGAGTCGTTCGGTGCTTCAAAAGTCGTGGTTGGAATCGATGCAATTGACGGCGTGGCGGCAACCCATGGCTGGACAAAAACCTCCGCCATGACGCCGGTGTCCGTGGCGCTGAACGCGAAGGCACTCGGCTTCAAACGGATCGTGTACACCGATGTCCGGAGGCATGCAAACCTCGACGGCGTCAACCTCGAAGCACTCAAACAACTTGCCGAACTGACCGGACTCAGGGTCACGTCGGCGGGCGGTATCCGCGGTCTCGATGACCTCCTGAGTGTGCAGGAACTGCAGCCGCACGGCGTTGATTCCGTGATCATCGGCCGGGCATTGTATGAAAACAACTTCTCATGCCAACGTCTGTGGCGTTTGTGTGAGAAGGAGAACTTCCCGTACACGGCAAAAGTCCAGCTATAGCCATTCATGTGCCGCCAACTGCGGTCATTCCATCTCCCACAATCCGTCAAGAATCATGAAGTTTGTAGTTATCGGCCACCTTTGTCTCGATGTCATTCATCCAGTTGACGAGCCTGAAAAACAGGGCTACGGCGGCATTTATTATTCATTGGCGACACTGTCGCTTCTTGCATCGGCGAACGACAAGATTCTTCCTGTCTTCGGTGTGAATGGTAACGACTACGATCCTCTGGTCTCCCATCTCAAGAAATTCCCGAACGTCGACACTGCCGGCATCTACAAATTTGACGAGCCGACCAACACAGTCCATCTCTTCTATAAAGATAAATCCTCCCGCATCGAATGTTCGAAGGACATCGCAAAGCCGATTCCGTTCAGCCGCATCAAGCCGCTGTTGCCGGCGGACGGGGTTCTTGTGAACATGATCTCCGGGTTCGATGTGGAGGTCAACACACTTGACGAGATCCGGATGGCGGTGCGGGACAAAAAAACCCCGTTACATTTCGACTATCATTCCCTGACGCTGGGCATCGGAAAAAACTTCGAGAGGGAGCGAAGGCCGCTGGAGGATTGGCGGCGCTGGCCGTTCATGACCGACACGGTGCAACTCAACGAGGAAGAGATCGCCGGACTGACAATGGAGCGACTCTCCGAACAACAGACGGTCGGCCATTTGCTGACATTGGGGGTCAAGGCCCTTCTCGTTACACGCGGCGAGCGTGGAGTCTCGGTCTTCTATAATGATCACAAAAAGGTCGTCCGAAAGGATATCGCCGGCGTTGCAGTTGAGCGGGCCCGGGACGCCACGGGCTGTGGCGATGTGTTCGGCGCGGCGTTTCATCTTTCCTATGTCAAAACCAGGGACGCAGTCGCATCGGCCGAATACGCCAACACCGTGGCCGCGGCAAAGGCACAAATGGTCGGCATTGACGAAATTGAAAAGCTCCGCTCGTTCGCTCTTAACGGCAAGGGTGCGGCATGAACTCGAAGCGCATTCTCGTTATCGGGTCGAACGGACTTCTTGGCCAGAAGCTCTGTGAGACCATCGTTCGTGGCGGCGCCTACGAACTTTCCATCGCTTCACGTGAAGGACAACCGGTCAGGCCTGTTGTCGGTGCGCAATACCTGAAGTGTGATGTCACCAGCAAGAAAGAAGTCAAGAGTGCCGTCAGTGCCAGCGAGCCGCATGTGATCATCAATGCCGCTGCAATGACGAACGTGGACCTGTGCGAGAACGAACGGGAGCAATGCTGGAAAATCAACGTCGAAGGGGTTGAGAACATCATCGAGGCGGCAAAGCGCAAGGCCACGAAGATCATCCATATTTCCACTGACTATGTCTTTGACGGCAAGGCCGGACCCTACGTCGAAGATGACAGACCGAATCCGCTGAGCTATTACGGGAAGAGTAAACTCGCCAGTGAAAATGCGCTCCGGACTTCCGGGCTGCCGTTCATCATCGCACGGACGATGGTGTTATACGGCTTTGCACCGGGCACCAAACAGAACTTCGTGTTGTGGTTGATTCAAAATCTTGAAGGCAAGAAGCCTGTCCGCATAGTTGACGACCAGCTCGGCAATCCGACACTCGTCGATGATCTGGCGTACGGCCTGATTCAGGGCTTTGAGCTTGAGCGTACGGGTATCTACCACCTTGCGGGTCGGGATGTCATCAGCCGTTACCAGTTTGCACTGAATGCCGCCAAAGTGTTCGAGCTTGATGCGTCGCTCATCACTCCCGTCAAGACTTCGGAATTCCAGCAACCGGCCCCGCGGCCGCTGAACAGCGGTCTCGTAACGCTGAAAGCCGAAGTGGAGTTGGGCTACAAACCAAGCACAACCGAGCAGGGGCTCCGCATCCTGAAAGCGCAGTTGAACAAGACAATGCGGATGCTGGCCGATAGCGCGCCGATTCCCGCCCAAAACACCACAAAACCGAAACGCTGAATCCGGCTTTTCCTCCTCGCGTTGATTTTCTGCATGGTTTTGCCGTTCTTCATGTACGGTTTGATGCGTCTTGCCGGAGATGAGTCCGGCCGGCGCTCGCTGATTCTCCCCAACATTCCACTATCCACCATACGCACTGCATATTGCCAGGAGTGACAATGAGTACCATTATTGCTGACATTCACGCGCGGGAAATTCTGGATTCGCGCGGCAACCCCACTATAGAAGTTGATGTAGAACTGGAAAACGGCGTTATCGGCCGGGCTGCAGTCCCGAGCGGCGCTTCAACGGGCGAGCACGAGGCTGTCGAACTCCGCGACGGCGACAAGGCCCGCTATCTTGGAAAGGGAGTGCTCAACGCAGTCGAACATGTGAACGGCACCATCGCCGAGGAGTTGACGGGGTTTGACGCCACCGATCAAACGGCGATTGACGAGATGATGATCTCGCTTGACGGCACAAAGAACAAGTCGAAACTCGGCGCCAATGCCATTCTCGGCGTATCACTTGCCGTAGCGAAAGCCGCCGCAAATGCAGCCAACCTTCCCCTCTACAAATACATCGGTGGTACAAACGCCAAAGTTCTTCCCGTCCCGATGATGAACATCCTGAACGGCGGCAAGCATGCGGACAATAATGTTGACTTTCAGGAATTCATGATCATCCCGACCGAGGCCGAGCGCTTCAGCGAGGCATTGCGGATGGGAGTCGAAGTGTTTCACGCTCTGAAATCCGTCCTGCACAAGAAGGGATACAATACGGCGGTGGGTGATGAAGGAGGATTTGCCCCGAGCCTCAAGAGCAACGACGAGGCGCTCGATGTGATTCTGGAAGCAATCACAAAGGCGGGATACAAGCCCGGATCGGATATCTATCTTGCACTCGATGTTGCATCAAGCGAGATGTGGGACAACGGCAAGTACAAGTTCTATAAATCCACGCAAGAGCTTAAGTCGAAAGAGGAGATGGTCAAGTTCTATGAGAATTGGGTGAAACAATACCCGATCATCTCCATCGAGGATGGAATGGCCGAAAACGACTGGGAAGGATGGAAGATGCTCACGGAGGCTGTCGGCAAGAATGTGCAGCTCGTGGGTGACGATTTGTTTGTGACGAACACGGAATTTCTCAGCAAAGGCATTGATCAAGGAGTGGCAAATTCGATCCTTGTAAAGGTGAACCAGATCGGGACACTCACCGAAACGCTCGACGCTGTCGAGATGGCAAAGCGGGCCGGCTACACAGCGGTTATCAGTCACCGCAGCGGCGAAACCGAAGACGCCACAATCGCAGATATTGCGGTAGCAACAAATGCAGGACAGATCAAAACCGGGTCGGCAAGTCGCACGGACCGGGTTGCCAAGTACAACCAGCTTCTCCGCATTGAGGAGGAATTGGGCGAGCAGGCGATCTATCCGTCACTTGCAGCGTTTAACAAGAAGTAAGTCTTACGTCACTTTAAACCAAGAAACCATGTCCCAATCCATCAAATTCGGTACCGACGGCTGGCGCGCCGTCATCGGCAATGACTACACGTTTGCGAACCTCGAGAAAGTAGCGTTGGCAACAGCGCGCCATTACAAGAAGCACAAGAAAATCCGCAACGGCATTGTCATCGGGTACGATGCACGGTTCATGTCGAAGGAATTCGCCCAGGTCGTCGCTGCGACGGTTGCGAACGCCGGCATCAAAGTGAAGCTGTCTGACAGCATAGCAACAACCCCCGCAATCTCCCTTCTCACCAAAACACAAAATGCGGCGGCGGGCATTGTCATCACTGCGAGCCATAACCCGTATATGTGGAACGGCTTCAAGATCAAAGGCGAGTTCGGCGGTCCCGCGCACCCGGAAACGATTGCCAGGGTCGAGAAAGAACTCGCCGGCATCATGAAGCTCAAAAAGCTTCCGCCGCAGAAGAAGACCTTCAAGCAGTTGGTGGAGAAAGGAACCATCTCGTACATCAGCATGAAGCAGCAGTATCTTGATGATCTGATGACGAAGCTCGATTTCGATCTCATCAAACGTTCGGGCGTCCGCATTTTGTACGACGTGATGCACGGATCGGGACAAGGTGTACTGGATGATGTGCTGCCGAATGTTGTACAGATGCGAAGCGATTACAATCCCTCTTTCGGTGGTACAAACCCCGAGCCGATCACGCAGAACCTTCAAACGCTGATGCGGCGCGTCAAACAAGAGGGATTCCATATCGGCATGGCAACGGACGGCGATGCCGACCGCATCGGAGCAGTTGACGAGAACGGTAATTTTGTGGATTCGCAACGCGTGTTCTCACTACTTCTCAAATATCTGGTCGAGAACAAAGGGCTCAGCGGCGAGGTCGTCAAGACATTCTCCGTCACCCAGATGGTCGACAAGCAATGCGCGAAATACGGGCTTCCGATGCACGAGACTCCGATCGGATTCAAGTACGTCTGCCGGTTGATGACGGAACGCGACGTGATCATCGGTGGCGAGGAGAGCGGCGGCCTCGGCACGAAGATGCATCTGCCCGAACGTGACGGTATCTTTCTCGGACTTCTCCTCTGTGAGATGATGGCAGCGCGGCAGAAAAGCCTGAGCTATCTCGTGCAGGAGTTGATGGACGAGTTCGGCGACCACGAGTTCCGCCGCATTGACAAGCACATGACGGAAAAAGAGAAAGCCGCCATTATGAAGAAATACAGCAAGGGGGTGAAGGAGATTGCCGGATACAGGGTTTTGGAGAAGAAGGATATGGACGGTTTCAAGTTCTTCCTTGAAGGAGGAGGCTGGGTGCTGGTGCGCGCTTCCGGCACGGAACCGCTCATCCGTTTTTATGCGGAAGCCGGCAGCGCGGAAAAGTGTGATGCCCTGCTTGCAGCGGCGACGGCACCGTAAGACGATGCAGCTGTTTTCCCCTATCATTCATCCCCAACAGAGGCAGGCGCCATGGAACTGACCGTGTATTACACCATAATGCCGGACGGGACGGTAAAGCAAGTGAATCCGTTTACCGGCACGGAAGTGTGGGCAGTCTCCGGCAGGCGGGCAAAGCCAATCGCCAACGAGAGATCCGACGCGGAAGAGAATCTCGAGATTCACAATCCCGAGGATTACTGCAGTTTCTGCCAGGCGCGCTACCGCGAAACAGCCCCCGAGAAAGCCCGCCTGATACGGCATCCCGACGGCAGGTGGGAACATATCGTCAAGCCGCCCCCTGAAACCGCTCTGTCGACCCCTGCCGAATTCCGCCGTCTCGGCAATATGTTCGAGATTGTTACGCTCGATTACTGGCGGAAGAACTATGCTTACAAGATGACCGCCGCCCAGCAACGCTGGAAAGAAGAGTATCTTGCAAACCCTGCTGGGCTCAAGCACATCACGGAAATCGTCAACTACAAATTGATGCGCGAGGGACGGACGGAAGAAGAGATGGAAAAGATGTCCACTGCCGACCGCCTCATCGCCGCAGATGCCTTTTTCGGCGGCGGACATGAGATGGTCATCGCCCGCAGGCACTTCAAAGATGGGGCAGCCTATCCCTCCGACCTGCTCTCATCGGGAGACCTGACGCTTGAAGAGCATTTCCAATACTTCCGGTTTACCATTGATGCGATGCTCGACATCGCCGCGTCGAACCGTTATGTTCGTTACATAAGCGTCTTCCAGAACTGGCTGCGCCCCGCGGGCGCATCGTTCGATCATCTCCATAAACAAATCGTTGCCCTGGACGAATGGGGATCCTCCATCGAACAACAAACCAAGATGATCCGGGAGGACCCGAACGTCTACAACCAGTTCGGGGCGAATTTCGCAGCGCATCATAATCTTGTGTTTGCCGAGAACGACTTCGCCATCGCCTACGCCGGTATCGGCCACCGCTATCCGACGGTGGAGATATATTCCAAAGCGCAGGCCGGTCGTCCGTACGAACACACGGACGACGAAATCCGGGGTGTCAGCAATCTGGTGCACGCGATTCACGCCGCAATGGGCAACCGGATTTCCTGCAACGAGGAATGGTACTACACGCCCGTCGATGCGGTCTACAAAATGCCCTGGCACGTTCTCGTGAAATGGCGCGTGACCGTGCCGGCGGGATTCGAGGGCGGGACGGGCATCTTTATCAACCCCATGACCCCCATTCAGGTGAGAGATACGATGGTGCCGCGGCTCTACAAGCTGCGCGACGAGGGAAAGATCGACCGCCTCCGCATTGCAGAAGAATGCCGCGTCGATCCGAATCCGTTGAAGTACTATTTGCGATGATCTGTGATTCCCTTCAGAACGCCTCTCGCTATGCCGGACTCCATCCGGGGTTCGGCGAAGCGCTTTCCTTCTTTGCTTCACTTACGGCATTTCCGGCCCGCCGCGTAGACCTTGACGGCGACAAGCTTTTCATCCTCTTTTCCGACCTGCAGGGCAAGGAGCGAAGCGAAGCGTTGCTTGAGGCTCACAAGAAATACATCGACATACACTGTTGCTTTGAAGGCCGCGAATCCATCGGCTGGCGCGCGTTACGCAACTGTGCCGGCATCAGGACTCCGTATGATGATGAGAAAGACCTCATTACGTTCATCGATTCTCCCGCATTCTGGTCCCTGCTGACACCCGGCACGTTTGCAATCTACTTTCCGGAAGATGCGCACGCGCCGATGGTAAGTGATGGCGTGGTCAGGAAAGCGGTTGCAAAGGTTGCCTGCCGGTAATCCTGTCTTTTCCTCCCGATCTCAGCGCTTCTTTTCATTCAGCACGTTCGACCCCGCGTCGCCGAACCCGGGAAGCGTTGTCTTTGTCATGACCCGGTTGATTGTCCCTGCGGGAAACTCAATGGTGCACACTTCCCACACATCTCCTCCACGGCTTGCGGAGCGTGTCAGCGTCATCGGACCGAATTCCTGATTCGGGCCGTTGCGCACCGAAACCGAGACATATGCGGACGTTGTGCTCACGCCTCGCGAAGCATAATAGTGCACAAACAACCTGTACACTCCGTTGACGGTTGCCGTCGGAATGGTAATGTGCTCGGGCCCCCGGGCAGTCGTGTTATCCACATCCAGAAACGCTCCCCATGATGTCGTCTTGTTGTTGTAGTAGCAGTCTGATGGTGTCCAAAGTGCCCCGGGGAAGTCAGCCCCGGGGCGCAGCAGATGAAAGTCCACATCCGTGCTTGTTGTCCATCGCAACTCAGTCCAGAGATCGAGCACATCGAAGTTCCCTCTGAACGTGTAGAGGGAATCAACGCATTCACATCCGTTAGATGTGTTGAGAGAGCCGGTGATGCGGATTGTATTCAGCCCGCTTTTTATTCCGACCAGTTGGAGAAAGGTTCTCCGGTCGGCTTGTAGAGCAAGGGGAACGGTAACCTGGTTCAGCTCGGCGATTCCCAGGTCGAGTGGCCCGCTTCCCACAAGATTTCCTGCCAGATCAATTGTCCGAGTCGTGTACACGGAGTCCTTGAGAGGACGGACGAGACGGAGTTGTGCGCGGCGCTCTGCCGCAACAAGTCGGGCATTGTCAGCGGCTTCGGGATAATATGTAAGAATTGCGCTCGCATACCGGTCGGATTTGTCTTCCCTCGGAAGAGCGCGCACCGCGTCCTGAAGGGTTTTTCCGCATAAAAGAAATGAGAACAGTCTTCTCGATGTCGAGGGACCGGTGCTGTTGAGTTCCGTCCATCCGATTACCGCCGACGCTCCCTTCGCTGTGAACGCTTGTCCGATGGGGCGGGAGTTGGGATCTTTCAGCGTTTGGCAGGCCCCGAGGTAGATCATCGTTCCCGGGAAATCACCTTGAGCATAGGAAGCCTGGATAAACAGATCAGAAATGGAGTAATACGGAGTCTCAACTATGACGTTATTGCGCTTTTCCTTGATGTCGTTCATATCCATCTGTCCCGACTGAATCTCCTGCAGGTATTGCACCGGCGGGAAGTCGGCAGGGTTACCCACTTCTCCCGTTTGCAGCCATGTGCGCCCGTTGCGCGAGTCATGGCTTCCATGCGCCAAGATGATGACCACGCCAAACTGCTTCAAGCCTGTCCGGAAGAACTGCACATTGGCGGCCGGACCGTTCACGACGGAAACTTGATAGCCCGCATGTTCAAACTTCTGCTTTAGAAAGGCGAAGTAGTCACGGTAAACAGTCCGGCCTTCATCCTGATCCATGGAGTTGACGAGACACACTCGAGAGTTGGGGGAACCGGATAGAGTATGGCTCTGAACGCGGCCGCCCGGAGGCAGCGGAGGGGGATTGTCGTAGGGGAGAATTGTCGGGTCAGGCACGACAGACCATCGTACCTGTACACCCTTCTTGAATGCCACGTACAGGCCGTTATTGTCCACCCACGCGTCCTGCACATTCGGATGACTCTTGTATTCAGCCACCTTTAGCTGGAAACCTGCCAACGGGTTTCCGCCGAGCAAGATTGTATCAGCGGTTGACGAGATGCTCTGATACGTTTGCGTAATTGCACGGCGTTCCTCCTCGTTCAGCGGGGAATTGTTACTCCCGGGATCCGCAGGAGCGTTTTCTTTCTTGCATCCCGTCCAGAGTACAACCGCCAGAAGTAATCCTACAAAAACAAGCCTTCGATCCATCGTTCCTCCAATACTAGTCCTGACGCGGAGACCTCAGTTGGGCAATCACGGACACGGCTCGCCGACATCACCCAGAACTTCGAGCACCTCTTCGCAGCGTTCGTACTGCACCGTTCCTTTAATCTCAACATGAATCGTTACAGTCACGCGGCTTCCCGAAGGTGTCGCATTTCCCGCCAGAGCTATCTCCACTTGAGTGCCGCTTCCGAGACCTTTGACAAAGTTCTCCAGTTCGGATCTCAGATTTTCTATTCCGTCTTCTATCAGACTGTTCAACCCGATTAATGGTGTATTCACCCCTGCCAGGGGAATAATCTGGTTTCGGAACAAGTGATGTGTCGGGCCTCCGGCTCTTCTCTGCATCGTGCCGGTAACCGTTACCGAGAAGGCTTGGTTCGTGCTCGGAATGCTGACACGTAATGCAAGGCTTTCGATCTGCAAGTCGGTAACGCGGGCCCCCTCGGGAAGGTTGAGCGCGCGGGCTACCGTCGTTCTGTTCAGGAACGCGCCGGTCACAAAAACGCCGTCGGCATCATCCACGGTGTGTTGGGTGGATTGGTTGATCGTCACGGTGTATTTGAACAGGCGGTTCACGCACCCGGAAGAGAAAAGTAGCGCAAACGCGCAGCAGAACATGGTCAGTTGTCTCATGATACTGTCTCCACGGTGATGAGTGTTTAGAATCCGAATCCGAAACCAAGAACAAACGCCGACTGCGAAGCGAGATTGTAATCCGCATACAGCCTGAAGAATGCGAGCGAAAGGAGGACGCCTGCGGTGAAGCGGACGTTGTTCTGACTCTTCAATGCAAGCAAGACCTTTCCGGAGGTGCCGTCATAGGTCACGTCCATGTTCGAGATTTCAAAACCCGGTCCGCCGTACACTGTGAGCACGCTCGTTGTATAGCTTGCCTGCGCCGAGATGAGCGTGGCGTTCGCGCTGACAATATCCCCGATGTCGAAGCGTTGGTGGTAGACCCCGGCGGCCACATCTACGGGAAGTTTTCTGAAGTATTGATTGAGGTTATGCCTCACCCCCACACCCCACAACGTCAGGTCGCCGACGCTGCTGCCAAGCTTCGCCTGGAAAAACCGCACGGTCGCTTCCGTGCCGTAAAACGACCCGATGGTCACTTGCGGCGCAGCGATGGCAAACGTTGTCATATTCAGGCCGCCGGGAAAAGCATACGTTGTGCCGCCGGTGCCGGTGACCGTTGACCCGTTGATGCTGCCGAAGATCGTCGGAACGGACGCCGTCTGCTCGGGGGAGAAAAACCCCTCGGTCTTAGCGGTAAAAGTCCTCCGGCTGTTAGTGACGGGTGCAGCCATGAGCATGACATCAAACCTGATGTGAAACCCGCCGAGAGGGACACGGGCAGACTGATATAGTCCGCTGTTGATGTTTGCCCCGAACGCATCGGCAAGAGGCTGCATAAAGCCCGCTCCGTTTTCATTACCGTACTTGGCGATAAAGTCGTTCAGCTTTTGGGCAGATGCAGTCGGTAGAATGCAGCAAAGAAGCAGAGCAAGAACGCCATTCCTCATGTTCTCTCCTCTTGTTGTGATACTCATTGAAGACCCCGGGGGTGTGGCAGAAGAGGTGCATGTTATATGCAGAGCAAGACGCATACCAACGGGGAATGTTCAAATCCGGGCCGGCAGCGCCCCCGTCCGGACGGCGTTTCGCCGAAGCGTGGCATCGATTCCTCTGTGTGAGGCGACCGGGCTTGTTTTCCTGCCAACCGGCTACCGAGGCTTATGTTCCGAGGGACGGACGGAACGCCACACTTCGTGGCGATTATTCCTGATCCTTTTCTCACCTTCGCCACATTTTCGTATATTTGTTCCCATGATTTCAGCAGTCAACATAGCGCTGCAGTACGGCAGCAAGGTCATTTTTAAAGATGTCTCCTTCCGCATCGGACCTCATGACAGAATAGGTCTGGTGGGATCAAACGGAACAGGGAAGACAACCCTTCTCCGCATGCTTGTCGGCGATGCGATCCCCGACCAGGGGGAGATCGCGAGGGCAAAGTACGTCACCGTCGGATATCTGCCCCAGGAGGGCATGCACGTTGAAGGTCGGAGTCTCTACAAGGAAGCGGAAACGGCCTTCGGCGACATACTTGAAGCGCAGCAACGCCTCGAGCAAGTGCATCAACGGATGAACGAAGTGACCGACCACGAAAGCGAGGAGTTCCGGGAACTGCTGGAACTCTACGGCGAGCTGCAACACAAACTTGAGGACAGCGACGCCTTCCGGATGAAGGCGAAGATTGAGAAGGTGCTGCTCGGCCTCGGCTTTACGGTCGATGATCTGGACAGACAAACCGACGAGTTCAGCGGCGGCTGGCAGATGCGCATCGCCCTTGCCAAACTCCTGCTCACACAACCCTCGTTGCTGCTGCTTGACGAGCCGACAAACCACCTCGACCTCGACTCGTTGCAGTGGCTTGAGGAATACCTCAAATCCTACGAAGGGGCCGTCATGATCGTCTCGCACGACCGTCGCTTTCTTGACAACATGACGGGCAAGACGTACGAGCTGAGCCTCGGGAACCTGACCGAGTACGCGGGAAACTTCAGCTTCTTCGTGAAGGAAAAAGAAGAGCGCAAGCAGCTCACGCTGGCGGCTTATAAGAACCAACAGCAGCAGATCAAGCAAACCGAACAATTCATCGAGCGTTTCCGCTACAAGGCAACCAAGGCACGACAGGTGCAAAGCCGGGTAAAAATGCTTGAGAAGTTGGAGCTGGTGGAGATCGAAGACGAAGAGAGCGGCATTCATTTCACATTTCCCGCCGCTCCGTCAAGCGGCCGCTCGGTGATGGAGATACGCGGTCTTCACAAGAGCTACGGCGAGAAGAAGATTTTTGAAGGGATTGACTTTGATATTGACCGCGGGGACAGGATTGCATTTGTGGGGGTAAACGGAGCAGGAAAATCCACACTTTCAAAAATCATTGCCGGAGTTGAACCGTTCGGCAGCGGCGAAAGAAAGGTCGGGCACAATGTCATCGTGTCCTACTTTGCGCAGCATCAGGCGGACGAGCTGAATCCCGCCAACGATGTGCTCGGCACTGTGGACGAGGTGGCGACGGGTGAAATCCGGAAATCGTTGCGCAACCTGCTCGGCGCGTTTCTCTTTCGCGGCGACGATGTGTTCAAGAAAGTCGGCGTCCTCTCCGGCGGCGAGAAAAGCCGTCTCGCGCTTGCCAAAATGCTGCTGCAACCCTGCAACCTCATCGTTATGGACGAGCCGACGAACCATCTGGACATGCGTTCGAAAGCCGTGATGCAGCAGGCCTTGCTGGATTTTGACGGCAGCTACGTCATTGTCTCGCATGACAGGGATTTTCTCGATCCTCTCGTCAACAAAGTCGTCGAGTTCAGCAAAGGGAGGATTCGTACATTCCCCGGCAACGTCAGTGACTATATCTACAAGAAGCAGAAAGAGCTTGCCGATTCGCAGGCGCCCGCTCCAAAACAGCAACCCCGCAAACAGGAGCCCCAACTCCCCGACAAAGAGCGCAAGCGCATCGAAGCCGAGCAGCGGCAGAAACGCTACAAGCTCACGAAGCCCTTACAGGAAAAGATCGCAAAGCTCGAAAAAGAAATCGGGAACAAAGAGAAGCTGAAAGCGGAGATCGAAGCACTGATGGCGCATCCCGACTTCTACAAAGATGGCGAGAAAGTGAAAGAGACCACGGCGCGATACAAAGCCCTCGAGGATGAGTTGCAGAGCATCTACTTCAGGTGGGGGGAAGTGACCAAGGAACTGGAGAAGGTGATGGAACAGTTCGACGAGTAACCTGCAGCCACACCCCTCCCCTCAACCCTCCTTTCATCTCCGGACGTTACAGTTGCATTTTTACGAACTTCACGCTATAATTCCCTCGGCGCGAGAGTCACCCGACTAACCTATTGCGGAGGGTGACGACCTATATCTATTTCGCAACGGGGAGTGCGCCGCATGCCGTATAAACCCTCTACATATCAGGAACTACCTGGTGGCTCCCGGCCGCCTACACTCGCCGTCAGCCTTGCAACGTTCATTGTTTTCAGCCAGTATTGTTTACGCCCCGGATGTTTCGCTTACACACCAAAAACCGAATAAACGCAATACTGCAGTTACCCCGCCGCTGGGGAGGAATAAACGCAATATTGCGTCATAACAATAGTTATGTGAAATTGCCCACCATGGAGCGAGGAAATCTGCAAGACATTGAAAGGGAACCGCAAATGCGAAGAATGAACAACCTCAATCGAAGAATAGGAGTCACGTCTATCCTTGTTCTTGTCAGTGCACTGGCAGTTGCCCAGTCCCCTCTTTCATTCTTCCCGCATCATCTTGGCGACGTATGGGAGTACACGGGTGGCAATCCGCCTGTCATAACACAGGAGCGAATCACCAGAGATTCTCTTGGCGCTGACGGGCGGTACTATCTCTACCACACCAATTACGGCACAATGATAGTTGATACCTTGGCTCTTAGGATTCTCTTGCCACCAAATCAAGAGCGGGATACAGCCACGTACTACAGGCTTGATGCCCATTTTGGGGACACGTGGATTGTTGCTCGTTACCCGCGCGGTCCGGTGTTAGCCACTGTGCGAGGGGAATTTCAGACGATTCTATTTGGGCAACTCATTGATGTGAAGATGATTGAGTTTTCCGACTCCGCCAGCGGACTGTTGGCTTTCCCGACTGATTACTTGGGGCGTGGCTACGGTCTCATCGGACAGGATATTGACACTTTTCCTGATAGAAGGTTGACCGGCGCCATAATCAAT
>CAZBWR010000028.1:0-4250 GCA_964495695.1 uncultured Chitinophagales bacterium
AGGCAGATGCTCTACCCCTGAGCTACGCGGTCAACCCAACTGCCCGTGTCTATGACTGCGTTTGGGTCGGATTTTGCGACTTAAGATACGACTTTTTGAACAAAATTCCCAAAGGAATAATTACGCAATATCCAAGCACGAGGAGAACTGGTGCAAAAACCAACGGAAGAAATCCCTCAACCGGTCCCCTTGCAAGAGCAAGATATCCCACGATTATAACTACAACACCCAATCCGATGATGTAGAAATTCTCCTTTCCCAGAGGAAGCGTATTGTCCTTGAGTTGGGTTCTCTTCTTCTGGTCGGCTCGCTTTACCACCTTTGCCATAAAAAACTCCGATTATTTTGTTCAGATTCGCTGTATAAAACAAAAGCCCAGCGTTGGGGGGAACGCCGGGCTTGACCATTGTCTACAACAGTCAGGGGAGAAACTGTCGTAAGGTCAAGTGTAAATTTAACGGTTTATTTTCAAATGTCAAGTAAAAAATTACGATTTATCACCTATTTTATTTTCTGCGATTTTCCCGTCAATTATCTTCAAAACACGGTCGGCCTGACCGGCAAGTGCCTCATTATGAGTCACAATCACGAATGTAAGCCCCTGCTCCTTACTCAGCTTCCTCAGCATCTCGTGGAGCTGACGCGCATTCTCGGTGTCCAAATTACCCGATGGCTCATCTGCCAGCACCAGCTTGGGAGAGTTCATCAATGCCCGCGCCACAGCCACACGCTGTTGTTCACCACCAGAGAGTTTCAGTGGCTTACTCTGGGCCTTCTCCGCAACGCCAACGCTCGCAAGCATTTGAACTGCTCTGTCACGCACATCAATCAAGCGACTGCCCTTGATAAGTGCCGGCATTGCCACGTTCTCCAGCACGGTGAACTCGGGAAGCAAATGATGAAACTGAAACACAAATCCGATATGCTGGTTGCGGAATCGCGCCAACTTCTCATCAGACCACTTGAATACATCCTCATTTCCGTACGACACCGTTCCTTTTGTGGGACGATCCAGCGTTCCAAGAATGTGCAGCAGCGTACTCTTCCCTGCCCCTGACGCACCTACTATGGCGACAGTTTCACCTGCTCGAATTTCCAGGCTTACGCCGCGAAGGACTTCTAATGGCTTGCCTGATCCTTGCGGATAATATTTTAGAATATCTTGAGCGATAATCATGTTTTATTCCCATCGGATGGCTTCGACCGGCAACAACCTTGCCGCCCTGTACGCAGGATACAACGCCGACAGCATACTCAGCAGCATTGATGCACCGCCTACTGCAAAAAAGTCGGACCAGCGAACATCGATCGGAATAGCCGGGATGATATATACATTCGGATCGAGCGGAAAAAGTTTGTATTCAATCTGGAGATAGCACACAACGAGTCCGATGATAATCCCCAACACAGTGCCAATGGTGCCGACAAGAACTCCCTCGAACATAAACACGCGCATGATGCTGCGATTGGTGGCCCCCAGTGATTTCAACACCCCAATATCCCTGCGCTTCTCAATCACTCCCATCGTGAGGGAGCCGAGTATATTGAACGAAGCAACACCGATAATCAGGCTGAGAATAATGAACGCGGACCAGCGCTCGATTTGCATAACCGAATAGAGATCCTTGTGAAGGTCGTACCATGTCAGAACCGAAACATCATTTCCCAATTGTCCCGCAAGTGACGCCCGGGCCCTGTCGGCATCTGCAATGCTTGCAAGGCGCAACTCGATCCCGCTCATCCCGCGCCGCATCTGAAAAAGCCTTCCCGCAATATCAAAGTCTATGAATGCATAATGCGTATCATATTCCTTGTTTCGTGAGTCGTATATACCAACGACTGTGAATTTCCGCATATCGGGTTGGCCGTATTGCATGACCATAGCGTCGATACCTATGGGACTGACCACCGTCACTTCTGATCCGACAACAACACCTAATTTATCAGCGAGCGCCATTCCGAGCACAATCCCGGGACGACCATTGAATGGCTGGAGATCAAATTCCCCCAACACAACTGCATCCCTAACCCCGGAAACTCCGGCTATCAGTGTGTCCACAACTCCCTTGACGACAGCAATGCGGTTCGCAGACCTCGCAACTATCAACGCCTTGCTCTCGACATATGGAGCCCACCCTTTGACCTGTTTGTGCGTGTCAAGAAGTTCCTTCGTGGAATCACTAAGGGTCATAGAACGCCCTTGGGCGGGAAGAATTCTGACGTGCGGATCGAAGCCAATCAACACATCCGACACAACCTTGCTGAAACCGTTGAATACCGACAGTATGACAATCAGAGCCGCAACACCGACGGTAATGCCGATAACGGACACAAGCATAATGATATTGATAAACAACGTTTGTTGCTTCGACCGCAGATACCTTTTCGCTATAAAACGCTCGTAGCGCATCAGGCGAACCGGAGCGTACGAACAGGATCGATGCGTGAAGCGAGCCACGCCGGAATCAGGGCGCAGAGTGCACACAGTGCAATACTGATCGCCGAAACAATCACAAAAACCTCCAGGCGCAACAAAATGGGAACAACACTCATAAAGTAAATATCGCTCGGCAACGAGAGGAACCGTAATTTCATTTCGCCATAGCAAAGCACAAAGGCAAGAAAATTTCCAATAAGCGTCCCGATGAACCCTATGGTGATGCCCTGTCTCAGGAATATGCCTACAATGCCTTTCCGTGTAGCACCAAGCGACTTCAGGACACCGATCTCACGCGCCTTTGTCAAAACCATCATCAGCAGCGTGCCAATGATATTGACGGTTGCAACGATGATTATCAGTCCCAACACAATTGGGATGGGCTTTTTCTGCAATTCAATCCAGCTGAAGAGGTTGCGGTAATTCTGATACACTGTCCTTGTGTAGTGGGGATACCCCAGCTCCTCCTGAAGGCGGTCAGCAATTGCATCAACACTGTCGAGATTCGTCACCAGAACATCGAACCCCGATACACCTTTGCCGAACTGGAAAAGTTGTTGTGCATCCTGCAAGGATGTAAAGGCGAATACATCATCGTATTCCGCCATCCCGCTTTCGTAGATACCCGAAATCCGGAACTGCGTAGCTCGCATCGGTCCGAGATCCGGGGTGTTCCCCGTCCCGAACACCACAACCTTGTCTCCAACCCCGACCGCAAGTTTCGATGCAAGTTTACGGCCGATGACAATGCTGGGAAGGCCGCCCGGCTCTCTCGTGATAAAATACCTCCCAGCGACAAGATATTTGCCAACTCCTGATATGTCTCGCTGGGGGTCGATGCCTTTCAAGAAAATGCCGTCAACAGATTCGCTCGACCGGATAAGCGCCTCTCGTGCAACGTATGGTTGGACCGCCCTCACAACGGGGGATACTTGTTCGATGGTTGATACTGTGGAAAGATACTCCGGCAGAGGCTGGTTTTGGTAGCCGGAAACTTGCACGTGGCTGCTGAAGCCAATCACCTTTTCTGTAATTTCTTTCTCGAAGCCGCCAAGGACGGAAAGAGCAATAATGAGTGCCGCAGTTCCGAGGGAAACTCCAATAATTGAAATGGCGCTGATGAAAGTGAAGAATCCCTTCCCTCTCCCCGCCCGCAGATACCTGCTTGCTATAAAGGATGAGTATGACATTGTCCCTACTGGGATCCTTTGCCGCCAAACTCCATCAAGTACCCCTTGATGAAGTCGTCCAGTTCACCGTCCATCACACCGTGGACATCGCTCGTCTCAACTTCAGTGCGATGGTCCTTGACCAGGTTATACGGATGAAATACATATGATCGGATCTGACTCCCCCACTCAATACGCTTCTTCGTGCTTTCGATCGCGCTAAGCCGGGCTTCTTCCTCTTCTTTCCGTTTTTGGTAAAGCTGGGACTTTAACATCTTCATCGCCCGTTCTCTGTTCTGGAATTGTGATCGCTCCTGCTGACAGGCAACCACAATCCCGCTCGGAACGTGCGTGATACGAACGGCCGTTTCCACCTTGTTCACATTCTGCCCGCCTTTGCCGCCGGAGCGATACGTATCGATCTTGATGTCCGCCGGGTTAATCTCGATCTCAACATCATCTTCCATTTCGGGATAAACGAAGACGGATGCAAACGACGTATGCCTCCGTGCGTTCGCATCAAATGGTGAGATCCGGACAAGCCTGTGGACTCCGCTCTCGGCTTTCAGGTAGCCATACGCAAATTTCCCTCTGACTTCGATAGAGGCGCTTTTGATACCTGCGCCATCGCCATCCTGCCGGTC
>CAZBWR010000028.1:4260-16866 GCA_964495695.1 uncultured Chitinophagales bacterium
ACGAGTGATACTTTATAGCCCCTGCGCTCGCACCAGCGGGTGTACATCCTGAGAAGCATCTCAGCCCAATCCTGGGATTCCGTTCCACCTGCACCGGAGTTGATATTGAGTATTGCATCGCGCTCATCATCATCACCGCTCAACATGTTGCGGAACTCAAGTTCGGCTATCCCCTTCTCGACTCTATCGAGATCCTTATCAATGTCCGCTGCGAATGACTCGTCCTTGGATTCCTCGGCAAGCTCGATAAGTGAGCCACTGTCGTCCAGCATTCGCTCGAGTGACCTCCAGCCGTCAACCCATTCCTTCAGCCCGCTGATCTGCTGCATCACCTTCTGGGCGGCAACGTTATCGTTCCAGAAACTTGGTGCTTCCGACTTCGCCTGAAGGGACGCTATCTCCTGTTCTTTTGCATCCAAGTCAAAGAAAACCTCGTAGTTCGGCCAGCTGCTTCTTGAGATCGCTGATACGATCTTTTTGATCTTCAAACATACTCACTCCATCCGTTCCACAAAGTGTTAATCTTGCTTAAACCGTCTCCTCGATGTCCAACTCCATGCGCAGCATGGCTGAACTGAGGGTTTTTCCCTGGGCATCGTTCTTGAGGGATTTTGTGCCGCCGCCGCCCAGCGACTCGTGCAGAAGAAAATTTATCGCCCACAGGTTAGGAATCTCAAATCTCTCCACCTTCCCGAGTGTGATACCCTCGAAATGCTTCCTAACACGCTCGACGGTAAGGTACTTCACGAGCAAGGGATAATATTCTTGCTTGCGTGCAATGACCCCTACGTTCCCTGTGTCTCCTTTGTCCCCGGACCGTGCGTGGGCGATGTCAATAAGTCGGATTTTCATGTAGTATTGTGAAGATAATTATTTCTTCTTCCCTTTTCCTTTTTCGCTCTTGCTCTTCTTCCGAAGATCTGCGGCGTGAGCCCTCTTGTATGTCTGAATGTCGACGAATCTCCCCTTTGCATCACGTACAGCATAGAGCTTTGTTCCGGAAACGCTGCGATGGGTTGTTCGTTTGCGTGCGGCCATGATGTCCTCCTTGTTGTTTGGGGTTGGAAGTCCGGCACATGCCGGTGTTTCAGACTTCAGCCACCTCTATGATTGGTGAGACTGCACTTTTCGGAATCAATGCCGGCCAGTAGGCAATTACCTCGCTTGGCTTCGGACGCCCGCCGGCGAAACCGGTAACTGCCGGGGGACCCGTAAGAATCAACGGCGCCAATTCCATTCCAAAACGCTGAACTGCGTTGTAGTCTGCGCCGCGGACGCCAAATCGCAACACGACCTCGTTCACCTCGTCGGGCATAACGGCTAACGGGCCGTGACACGAGTTGTATCCCATATACTCTGATCTGATTTCATCAAACTTCAGCCCCAGGTTCTGCAGACGATCCCTCAGAATCTGATCAGCGGCCTTTGCCTTCTCAAGCGCATCAGGCCATGCATAAGTCAGCGTACCAATCGCGGTATACCCGTCGAGATACGACATTGAAACTTTGTAGGAGTCTGTTGCGGGCTTGCCCTTCACCCCGAACATTCTCACACGGTTCCGTCCCACATCCTCAAGGTGAATACTGGTGAAGTCAGCTACACAATCCGGTGTGATGTAATTTGCAGGGTTGCCGATCTCGTACATCAGCTGCTCAGTCACGGTTTGACGCGAAACAAGACCGCCGGTCCGCTCGTGCTTGGTGATAATCACTTCACCCGACGGATATGCCTCCGCAATAGGAAACCCAATGTTGGCCAAATCGGGAACCGAACGCCAATCGGCTGAGAAATTGCCCCCGCTCGCTTGGCCACCGCATTCAAGTATGTGGCCCGCAACTGTTCCAGCAGCGATCCTATCCCAATCATCTTCTTTCCATCCAAACTCATAGATCATCGGGGCGAGCGTAAGCCCTGTGTCTGTAGTTCTTCCCGTAATGATAATCTGAGCTCCTTGGCGCAAGGCCTGAACCACCGGCCACGCTCCGAAGTACACATTCGCACTCATCATCTTCTCACGCACGGCGTCAAGTGATTCCCCGGTTTCCATGTTGCTCAAAGGAATGCCACGCGCATTGAGATCGGTCAACTGGTCGAGAATGTCATCGCCAAGCACGACACCAATCTTGAGACCCTTGATGCCAAGCTTCTTTGCTACTGCGAAAATTGCATCACGGCATGCAATCGGATTGACTCCGCCTCCGTTGGTAATAACCTTGATGTTCTTCTCTGTTATGATGGGAAGAATGCGCTCCATCAGCGGCACAAGATCTTTGGCGTAGCCGAGATTCGGGTCCTTCCGTTTTTGCTTTTGCATGATGGACATCGTCACTTCCGCAAGATAATCCATCATCATGTAATCCACCGGCCCCTTGGTCACCTGATCGTACGGGGCGGTAAGGAGATCGCCCCAGAAGCCTTGACCGCTCGCAATGCGAATCATTTCTTTCATTTACACAACCCGGATGTGGAGTTCTTTGAGTTGCTTTTCATCCACCTCACTTGGAGCCTCGTCCATCAACGACATTGCACTCGCCGTTTTCGGGAATGCGATGACATCACGCAATGACTTACTCCCCGTCAGCAACATGGCGATGCGATCCAGTCCGAACGCCAAGCCTCCGTGCGGGGGAGCTCCATACTTAAATGCGTTCAGGAGAAAGCCGAAGCGCTTCTCTGATTCTTCCTTTCCGATGCCCAGAAGCCCAAACACCTTGGATTGCAGCGCCGAGTCATGGATACGAATACTTCCGCCGCCGAGTTCATTACCGTTCAGGACCATGTCGTATGCGCGGGCGCGGGCTTTGTCGGGGGCCGAATCCAAAAGATGTGCGTCCTCGAGCATCGGTGACGTAAAGGGATGATGCATTGCAACATAACGCTTCTCTTCTTCGCTGAACTCGAACATCGGGAATTCGGTAACCCAGAGCAGGTTCCATTTCGATTCGTCGATGAGCTTCAATCGCTTCGCCATATCCAGTCGAAGGGTCCCGAGCGTGGAGTACGTTTTCATCCACTTGTCTGAAACGAACAACATCAAATCTCCCTGCTTCGCCTCCATTGCTGATGCAATCCGCTCCATCATCTCTTTCCCCAAGAATTTTTCAAGAGCAGACTCAAGTCCCTTTTCAGTCCATTTGATATATGCGAGCCCACCCACTCCGAGACTCTTTGTGTAGTCGACCAGATTATCCATCTGGTTGCGTGTGAATGACGCGGCTCCCGGCACTACGAGTCCGGCAACAGTTCCACCTTTCGACACATTTTCTGCAAAAACCTTGAACCCGGAATCCTTCACAACATCGTTCAACGTTACGATCTTCATTTCGAAACGGGTATCAGGCTTGTCACTGCCGTACCATTCCATCGCCTGCTTGTATGTCAAACGCGGAATCGGCAACGAGATCTCGACACCCTTCAATTCCTTGAATATCCGGGCGACAAGCCCTTCGGCCATTTGTTGGACTTCCGCCTCTTCGACGAAGGACATCTCCAGGTCAATCTGTGTAAACTCCGGCTGCCTGTCGGCACGCAAATCCTCGTCGCGGAAGCACTTGACAATTTGCACATACCTGTCAAGTCCAGAAACCATCAGGATCTGCTTATACGTTTGTGGAGATTGGGGCAATGCGTAGAATTTTCCCCTGTTAACGCGGCTTGGAACCAAATAGTCACGTGCCCCCTCCGGTGTGCTTTTCATCAATACCGGAGTCTCGATTTCGAGAAAGTTGTTCTCGTCAAAGTACCTGTGAATCACCTGATACAGCTTGTGACGCAGGATCATATTTTTCTGGAGAACCGGCCTGCGCAAATCAAGATACCGGTACCTTAACCGGAGATCCTCGTTCGTATCAACTTCATCGTCGATGGGAAACGGTGGGGTCTCAGACTTGTTCAGGATCGTGAGTTCGTGAATCATCACATCAATTTCGCCTGTCGGCAAGTCAGGGTTATTGGTGCCTTCGGGTCTTGGTTCGACTTTTCCCGTAACCGAAATGACATACTCATTGCGCAACACGCCCGCTTTCTCGTGAACCGGTGCATTGGTCTGGGGGTTGAACACGACCTGCGTTATGCCCCAACGGTCACGCAGATCTATGAAAATGACACCACCAAGGTCACGTCGCGTGGCTACCCAACCTGTAAGCGTAACTGTTTTGCCAATGTCTGAAGAGCGTAACTCGCCGCACGAATGTGTGCGCTTCTTGAATGAGGACAACTACTACTCCGGAAAGTGGGAATTATCTGACGAAATGCTTAGCAACTGCGAATAAGATAGGCAAAAACGAAGTGAGTATCAACGAAACAGCATTCACTCCACAACGGTGAATCCCGACTCACGCAAGGCAGCGACCAGACGCGAGAGGTCCTCGTTTTTTGTAAGGAGATAGTCGGTATCGAACGTTGAGATTGCGAAAACTCCGATCCGCTCTTGAGCCGCAGGGGCAGTAAGCGCATGAATAATCCCGGTCTCCGAAAAATCTATCGGACCATGGAGCTTGAGCGCTCTCCAGCCCGCATTCGCCTGAGTACCAACCGGAACAAGATGCGTCTCAATAACAAGAGACAGTTCATCAATCGTTCTGGTAAGCGAAAAGAAACGGCTTTCGTTAATCCTTATCGGCAATTCATCTGTGGAAGTCAATCGACAAATGACCAGATCATATGGAAGAAGTGTCAAGGTCATTCAAGCTCTGGAAAGAATTCGACCCCGAGGCCGTCTAAATCGTGGAGTTTGAGAATAGGCTGACCCGAAAGATGTGTACTTTCTTGAAAAGGGACACTTCTCCCGGAGAGCACAGTGGGTAACTTCAACCACTTCTTGTGTGGCAGAGCAATTCCGACGGAGATGAGTCCGGCAGCGCCGTTTGGTCCAGGAACCCCGTCCCTGCTCATCCAGATATTTGCGCCGATGTGATGATGATATCCGCCGGCAGACATGAAAAGCGCCCCAGGATATGAACCGTTCGTCAAATCGAACCCAAGCTGCCGCATGTAGAATGCTTCAGCTTTTTCAAGGCTACTGACGGACAAATGGACATGGCCGACATCTGTGGCAGGATCAAGTCTGCTCCATTCTTCACCTTTGGCGCTGGCCAGTAAGTCATTAACGTCTAGCCTATCGGTCGCCATTACAATCTCGCCATCCTGCCATTGCCATGTTTCCTTCGGGCGATCGGCGTAGAGTTCCAACCCGTTACCTTCAGGATCTGCAAGATAAATTGCTTCGCTGACAATGTGATCCGAAGCCCCCTGAAGAGGATATTCTTCACGGATGAGACGAGCGAGTGTTTTCGCAAGCTCCTTCCGTTCAGGAAATCGTATTGCAACATGAAAAAGGCCAGGCGAACGGCGGGGCCGCTTAACCGCAGTCTTGCTTTCGGTCAACAGAAAAAGGAACGGAGGTCGCCCTGTAGGGGACAGAGCAACCTCCGTTTCAGTTCTGAATACTGCCTTGAATCCCAGCAGCTCCTCGTAGAACTTCAGAACATGCTCAAGACTGTGCACACGAAGATGCACATAGCCGATGCGTGTTCCCTCGGGAAGGGGGTTATGGGATTCCATGACAGCTT
Source organism: uncultured Chitinophagales bacterium (assembly GCA_964495695.1). Lineage (GTDB taxonomy): Bacteria > Bacteroidota > Ignavibacteria > UBA10030 > UBA6906 > CAADGV01. The sequence goes on from CAZBWR010000028.1 coordinate 9,831, forward strand.
ACGATCCGGATTTCTTCTCTTTCGCAAACTGCAAAAGCAACGTGACTTCGACTTCACGCCCTGCGACCAATCCACCGGTCTCGATCGTCTTGTTCCATGTCGTGCCAAATTCGAAACGGTCGATTGTAGTGGTAGCTTTGAACGCCGACTTTGTGTTGCCCCACGGGTCCTGAACTGTGCCACGGAACTTGGTATCGAGAACCACCGGCTTTGTAACGTCGCGGATTGTCAGATTGCCGCTAATCTTGTAGGTATCGTTTCCGGTCTTCTCAATGTTAGTGCTCTTGAACGTAATTTCGGGGAATTTCTCTGCATTGAGGAAGTCGTTTGACCGAAGGTGGCCATCCCGACGCTCGTTGTTCGTGTTGATGCTGGCTGTTTTGATTGTAGCCGTGATGGTTGCATCAGTGAAATCGTCTTTCGTATTAGTGATGCTCGCATCGAACTCTGTGAACGAACCGGTCACCTCTGAGAAGACCATATGTGAAACTGTGAAGTTCACGTTACTGTGGGACTTGTCGAGGGTCCATTTTGTTTGTGCATTGGCGCCCGCAAAAGCGAAAATCATCAATGCGAGAAGAGCGTGTTTCATTGACCTTGTACTCCTTTGTTTATGGATTGTATTATGTTGGTGGATTGATGCAACAAATAACGGTTTGTTTTCTACTTATATTTCAGAATCCTATTTTCTTGTGGCTTCCATCGCAGAACGGCTTGTTTTGCGAAGCGCCGCATCGGCACAGAGCAAACGTGCCTTCCTTCTCCTCTCTCGTTCCGTCGGTCCGCTCGATGATGCATGAGCCATCAACCAGATAGGGACCGTGATCGGTTACCCTGATAGTCATCCTTTTTTCTTCAGTGGATGGTACGCCCATGGTTTCCTCCTTTATTGATAATGCGCCCGATGGGCAGGTGTGTACGGTTGCAACGATTTCTTCGCTGGAGGCACCCTGCATATCTATCCAGGTCCGCTTTCGCACGTCGAAAACCGACGGCAGGCCCCGGAGACAATTTGCTGAATGAATGCACTTTGTTTTATCCCACAGAACCGTGATCTCTCCGTTCGTATACTCTCTCATGCGACAACTCCTGCAGTGGATTCAACAACAGATTTCATGATATCATTGACATTTCTAATCTCATCGCGGTTCACCGTATGCCCGATATTCGCATACAAATTCATGGTCACTTCCCCTCCGAGCCGCTTCATAACTCCGGCAGTTTCCAAGACCCTTTCTTTTGGGATATGAAAATCAACATCGCTGCATCCCAGGAAAACGGGTGTTCCCTGAAGGGAGCCCGGGTAATCTCTTGGCACTCCCTCGGGTCCGATCAGTCCCCCACTCAACCCAACTACACCACCCCATCGGCGTGTGTTACGAGCTGCAAACTCTAGCGCGAGACACGCACCCTGTGAAAAGCCAAGAAGAATGATCCTTTCACATGGTATCCCTTCTTTTTCTATCCCTGACACGATGTCGCGAACAACAGAGAGACCCGATGAAATTCCCGGCTCGTTGCTTTCGATGGGAGCGAGAAAGCTATTGGGATACCAAGACAAGTTTGCCGCCTGCGGCGCAAGATAAACGAACCTGGGAACGTGAAATTCATGCGTCAATTCGAGGATATTCCCGGCGCTGGCGCCCCTTCCGTGTAAGAGGACCATAGCAGCTCTCGCCTTTCCAAACGACTCTCCTGACCGAAGTACTTTTTGTCCCTGATGAACCGATTTCATCCGTTCACTCCCGCCAGCGTTCTGACTCTTATTGGGGGCAGAGATGCTTCAATGGCACGGCGGTTCTTTTCCAACCATGGCGGCAGCTTCAAGCTGGAGCCCAATTCCTTCGGCCCTTCGTCAATCGTGAATCCCGGAGAATCTGTCGCTACCTCGAATAAGAATCCACCCGGCTCCCGGAAATAGATTGACTTGAAATACTGCCTGTCTGCAACATCGGTAACGCGATGACCGGCCGAAATGAGCTTATCCCTCAGATCGATCTGCTCCTGTTCGTTCCCCACCCTGAAGGCAGCGTGGTGAATAACACCTGCGCCCATTGTACCGCGCTCAACTTCAGGCTGGACAAGAACATCCACAAACATCCCGACCCCTCCATCTCCCACCTGATAACGATGGCGGTTCCCTTCCTCGGCGACCTTGTTAAATCCCAAAGCAGCCTGAATAAAGCCAGCCGTCGGACCAAGATGCTTCTCTGAAAGAGTCACGCCATGAAATCCACGAATTGCATACTCTCTGGGAATTTCGCCATTGTCCCAACCGGGAGGTAAATCAGACTCGCCGGCAATTAACTCGATCATGAATTCATCATCGTCGAACACGGTAAGCACTTCTTCACCGAAACGGCTGAACGATTCAACAACCGTGATGTTCAAATCCGTAAATCGCTTCTGCCAATATTGAAGTGATGCCGCTGGAATTGAAAAGGAAAACCCCGCCGCTTGACTCGTCCCCCTCCTCCCCCTGTGCCCGAAGGAACTCCATGGGAAGAAGGTGAGAATTGTTCCCGGGGAACCCGATTCATCACCATAGTAGAGGTGATATGTCTGCGGATCGTCAAAGTTGACTGTGCGTTTTACGAGCCTGAGTCCGAGAACAGTCGTGTAAAAGTCGACGTTCTTTTGCGCGTCGGAAGCTATGGCTGTCACGTGATGGATACCGCGTATGATCTGCATGAATCTATTCCTTAAACACTTCAGTTCATTGAGATGTGTGCCACGTTTGCTCCCGCATTCTCGTAGAATGCAAGACGGTGGATTTTAACTTCCATGAATTTTCGCAGGGGAAACGTTGAGAGAATGTAAATCACTTCCTCCTCGCTTTCGGCAAGCATCGTCGCCCAGATTTTCGACCGGTCGAGAGCGAGTCCGTAGCTGGACAATCGTCCCTCTCTAAACATCCTGTTCACTTGTTTCCGCTGTTGCGGGATCAGCCCTAGAAACTCCTCAGTCAACATCTCCGGCAACGATACATCGATCATGAAATGATGCATGGTTCCTCCCTTCTGTGATTGTTAGCCATTCGGTTCCGATGCAAGAAAATACTCCGCAGGGCTCCCCCACCTTCCCTGATACACCATGTCCTCAAGGGGATTACGATGACGCGCTTTCGCAGGCGATTTCGAATCATCGGCATATCCTATTGCAAGCACCGCCGCCGGCTGATATCCCTCGGGAATGTTGTACAACTCAATGAGCCGCTCTATGTTGTAGCCCCCCATCTGGTGGACCTGCAATCCGAGGCTGACAGCCTGGGCAGTCAGGTTCGCTACGGCTCCTCCGATGTCATACAATGCAACTCGGTTTGGCCGGTGTTCTCGATCGTAAAACGTCTTTGCGACACCAGCTACAAGCACCGGAGCTTGACCTGCCCAAGATTGATTCGCCTCGACGAGCGTGCTGAATAGCTTGCGGTACCCTTCATCATTATCTTTCGTCTCAACGATAAATCGCCACGGTTGTTCATTTCGAGAAGAGGGCGCCCATCGTGCCGCCTCGAGAATGGTCATCAGCTTTTCCTTCTCGACTGGTGTATTCAGATAAGCTTTAGGACTGCGTCGATCACGAATGATGGGATGCAGTTCGATTTGGTTTGATTGCCAGGTTAATTGTGCCATATTCATTCCAATCTAAATCTTTTAAATTCAAAGTGTTCGTTCAAAAAAATTTTATTCTCGCTTCGGGGGGCAAACTGACGTACCGAGCTTTTTGAGCAACCCGCTTAGTTGCTCCTGCTCATCGGCCGTCAACCCGGAGACCATTCTCTCAACAAAAACCGCATGCTGCGGAAAAATTTCCTCGAACCGACGCTGACCAGCCTCAGTAAGTCCCACATAAATCGAACGCCTATCGTCTTTGCAGTGTCTCCTCTGGACCAAACCAAGTTTTTCGAGGTTATCAACTACAACCGTCATATTTCCGCCACTCACCAGCTTCTTTCTCGATAGTTGCCCAAGCGTCATCGGACCGAGGTGCCCCAAACACTCCAGAACGCCAAATTGGGCTTGCGTGAGCCCATATCTTTCTATGTCTTGGGATGTGGCCTTTGATAACACAGAAAAGGCCCTTACAAGTTTCACCCAAAGACCGAGTGCTAGATCTGCTTTTGGGCCGTATTTTTCAGTTGTCTTCAAGAAGGAATATATTTAAACTTGAATAATTTAAACTTAATATAATATATTCCTCTCGCTTTGTCAAGTCCCCTTGATTGCCTTACACCAGATTTCTACCTTGGCTCATGGCAAAAAGAAGAGAATCAGGATTTTCTTATATCATATTCAATAAGCCCTACAGTGTCCTCTCACAATTTACTCGGGAGCACGGACATAAATCTCTTGCAGACTATGGTCCTTTCCCTCCTGGGATGTACCCGGTGGGGAGACTAGACGCAGACAGCGAAGGATTGATCCTCCTTACCGATCACAACGTCCTAAAACACCGCATCACAGATCCGAAATTCGAACACCCAAAGACTTACATTGCGCAGATCGAGCGAGTTCCCGATGACGCTGCGCTCCGCAAGCTATCCGAGGGTGTGCATATTGAGGGCAGAAAAACAAAAGAGGCTCAAGTTCATCTGATACAACAGCCCCCTCATATTCCAGAGAGGGGGGCTCCAATTCGATTCAGGAAAACCGTTCCAACCTCATGGATATCAATAACTTTACGTGAGGGACGCAATAGACAGGTACGCAAGATGACGGCCGCAGTAGGGCATCCGACCCTCCGATTGATTCGTGTGGCGATCGGTCCCATTTCCCTAGGTGACCTTCCTGTGGGGACCCACAGGGAGCTTTCAGAGGACGAACTCAGGGTTTTAGGAAACACCCTCTCTTTGGAGTTGAGGTAGCCCCACTCCGAACCGACCTAAACTGTCATGCTCCTACTACTTGGCACTTTCTACCGGAGCATCCTTGTCGTCGAGAATAATCCCTTTGTATTTCTGGTAGATGAATGAGACCCCGAGAAGGATAAGTCCCAAACCGATGAACGAGAAAATGCGGTAGAGCGTCTGAAGAAATGACAAATCGTAAATGAAAATCTTCAGTATGGTGAAGCCGAACAAGCCAATGGCCATAAGTCGCACGCCTCGCACCCGCCGCCAGAGTCCTAGAGCCATTAACCCGATGGACGAGGCAAGCCACACGGCGGAAACGAGAAGTTGCCTCATGTTCTCGAGCTGTTGAGTCTGGAACTCGATCTCTTTAGTCCACTGCAAAAGCGACAACTCATAGATCTTTTGCCCAAAGAAATCTCTCGTTTCCCCCGTCAACAAGACAAGTATGACGGCTACGACTCCAAGTCCTAACGCAGACCGGGTGATCCTAACCCACCACTCCGTGTGATTTGCCGCCTTTGCCCAGAAGTACATCATTCCCGCCAGCCCCACGCCAACGAAAGCCAAGGCTCCCGCACGGAAGTTCATTATCAGGGTAAACCGCTCGATTGGGCTGAAGGAATATCCGGCAAAGACCGCAACAAGGATAGCAAGAGCGGCAGGCGGCACAGATGAAAATCCGAAGGCTTGAATTCTCCTTCCCTTCCCCACCACAAGTAACAATACGGCGTAGGCGATCCAGACACACGCCCTTGCAAGAGAGCTCTGATACTCAAGAGCGTAGCGGGCATCCCCCTCAACAAATAGCAGCTTCCGTCCGTAGTAGTCGCCGGTCTCGACCGTCAAGAAGAGAAAGCCTGTTAATGCAGCCACGTATCCGGCAACCTCATGAAGTCCCTTTCCGAACGAATCCTCAGACTCGTTCAACAACTCAGCTGCAAGGTAGAAAACAGTACACACAGCAAGAAATGCTGCGGCCCGCATATTGAACAGCAGTCGGAATTCTTCAAGCGGCTCATAGCTCCAAGAGTTATACGAGAAGGCGAGCTTGAAAAGTGCAAAGCCTGTCATGATAAAAGCGCCAAGCCAGACTTCGCGCATCTTTAGCACCTTGGTTCCGACGAAGAGCACGGCTGCAGCCTCAACAGCCCAAATCGTTGTCGTCATAAATCCTGAGAACTGAACTGCGGTTGCAGTAAAGATAAAGCCTGTCCCCAGCAAGAAATTCCTTGCCGGAAGGGTCTTCATTTTCTCCTTCCATAGCAGGAACACAACCAAATATGGAATCGAAAGAAGGGCAATCGAAATCCCTGCAAGCGAGGAATGTGTACGGTCGATGAGTGCGTATATTCCGGCCAGGACGACCGCTGCTACCATCGTCGCTAGTAAATCCCGAACTTGTTCGTACTCATGAACCGACTTGGCAATTCGAACAACCTCAACGGTAAAGAACAGACCCCAGAACAACACGAGAAAGAACAGAGTGGGTAGAAACGATCCGATCGTGTAGAAATCCACAAACCACAATGCATAGAGTAGCGACGTCGACAGCAGCACAAGGGGCTCTAGTATTATCCACTTGTGTCTGGAGAGAACAATGGCGAGCAGGGCAGCATCGAGCAAAGCGACGTAAGTGAACAGTCCTATTTGATTCGGGATACCGGTGCTGAGCATAATGGGTGTGAGAAAACCGCCTGCCCATCCAAGCAATGCGACGGCAAGTGAATCATACCGAAGTGCGAGCCATAATGTGAGCATCGTGACTGCGGACATCAGAACGAAAGCAACAACTTGGGGCACGAGATGATAGAAGTTGAAAGCCGCGAACACGGACAAATACAAAATGGAAATGCCGGCGCCAACGAGTCCCTGAGAAAACACTTCAAATTCTTTGCGTTTGGCTCTGTCTGCCCCCACAAGCAGAACCGCACCGGCTCCCCCTCCCATTAGCACCCGTACAGTTTCCGAAATCCACTCATTATCGAATGCATACTTGAGAAAGAACCCGATACCGATAATCAATGCCAGCGCCCCAATCCGGTTTAACACCTTCCCCCCGATCAGAGCTTCCCATTCTTTGTTCGTTCGTGATCGTCGGACCGGAATAACAACTTGTGGGGCGATGGGCGGGTTAGAAATTCCTTCGGGCATGGATTGAAGCGGCAGCGGGGGCTCTTTGTCTTG
>CAZBWR010000028.1:16966-43574 GCA_964495695.1 uncultured Chitinophagales bacterium
GAAGATCAGAAAAAGGTAGCGACAGCGTTACAGGAAGGTTTAAGCCGTCAGAACTTCACAGTAACCATTGCTCCAGACGGGGAAGAGGGCTTCTTTATCTTGAATGAGCGCCGCTTTGATTTGGTGATTCTGGACCTTGGACTGCCGAAGCGGGACGGCATTGAAATCCTCAGAACCATCCGGCAGAAGGGCATTTCCGTTCCGGTTCTGGTGCTGACCGCGCGGGACTCAATCGAGGATCGAGTCGAGGGTCTCGAGGCGGGCGCTGACGATTACATGGTGAAGCCGTTTGCATTTGCAGAGTTGCTTGCCCGTATACATGCCTTGTTGCGAAGGAGACATGCAATCCCGGATTCCGTTTTGTCCCTTGGTGACCTGCGACTTGACATGACGACCCGCAAAGCAAGCAGAAACGGAGTCCATCTTCAACTCACCTCGAAAGAACTGGAATTACTGGAGTACTTCTTGAGAAGAAAGGACACTGTCGTATCGCGAGAGATGCTTGTCCGCGATATATGGAACGCGGCTACTCGTGCAACTCCGCTCGATAATGTCATTGATGTGCACATTACACACCTGAGGCGAAAGCTGGAGGGCCCCGCGGGCAGCAGGCTTCTTCATACAATCCGCGGTGTAGGATTCATCCTCAGCGAGAGAAAACCATGATCAAGCTCTCTCTCAAGAACATCAGAACCAGACTGACGCTTTGGAACATTCTCGTCTTTGGCGGAATCCTCACGTTATATGCGTTCGGAACGACGTGGTTCTTCCTCTCGACTCTCGGAACACAACTTGACGAGAGCCTCAAGGAGGAGCTTGAGTTAGTTGAGCAAATGCTCTTTCACCTTCCTGAGGGGGAGTACTTCATCGACACGCACGAAGACGATGCAAAACGCCTGGAGCGCTTTATCGAATTATGGTCCACTGATGGTATGTTGTTATATCGCAGCGGCACACTCGGCAAAGGGGATCTTGGCCCTCCCCCTGATTCGTCTGAGTATACAGGTTCAATTCGGTCCGTCTTGTCACAAGACGGTACAAGATTGCGGGTCGCATCCCTCCTTCACTCCACTCCAACAAATGCGACCCTCGTACGGCTGGGTGTAAGCGAGGAGGCGTATTTTGCCATCGTGCACAACTTCACCAATCTCCTTCTCATCGCCATTCCCTTTGCCTTGCTCCTCTTGACTGTCAGCGCCTATGTCCTGGCCCGGAATGCACTGCGTCCAATCGACGCAATGGCATCCACCGCCCGTCGTATTACGGCCGAGCAATTGCATGAACGCCTGCCTGTGGTTAATCCGGAGGACGAACTCGGTCGCCTCGCGTCAACATTCAATGAACTGCTCGGTAGGGTGGAGAAATCATTTCAACAGTTGCGCCGCTTTACTTCCGACGCCTCTCACCAGTTGCGGACTCCCCTTACCGCCATGCGGAGTGTGGGCGAGGTCGGACTTCAGGGGACTCGAACCGGAGAGGAATACCGGGAAGTAATAGGCAGCATGCTTGAGGAAAGCAACCGCCTTACTCATCTCGTTGACAGCCTTCTGTTTCTCTCTCGAGGGGAGGCAGGCAAGCTCCACATTGTCCCCTCCGACCTTGATGTGTTTGAACTCGTCAACGATACTGCAGGCATGCTGCGCATTCTCGCGGAAGAGCGGCACCAGCAGTTTCTCCTCAAGGGAAACAAAGGTATAACGGTTACGGCTGACAGAACTCTTCTCACCCAGGCGCTTCTCAATCTGATGGATAACGCCATCAAGTTCACTCCCGAAGGGGGATTGGTGCGTGTTGACGTTTCCAGCGACACGAAGATCTGCAAGATTGCAGTAAGCGACAGCGGCCCGGGGATTCCCGCTCATGAGCAGGAGAAGGTGTTTGAACGCTTCTATCGGGTGTCGAAGGACGGAGGACCGGGCGGCAGCGGCCTTGGTCTTGCCATTGCCCGATGGGCAATAGAAGCAAATGGAGGGAGTATATCCGTAGAATCGGGCAACGGTTCCGGCTCCACATTTCTTATCAGTCTCCCCTGCACCCCAAAACCTTAAGCCATCTTAAGGAAATCTTAAGTTGCTTACCTACCAAACTTGGGTTATCATAATCGTAGAATAATGAAACACGCACGTGTTTCACGATTCTGACCATCGAGTACCAGTTCATTTCCATTGCCGGCCTGCCTTTACGGTGCATCCTTCGATGGTCCTCCAGAAAAACCATTAGAACTCAACAGAAAGTACACCACCGCAACGTCGAGCCGGCCAATCAGCATTTACAGAGGTTTACAGGAGATTTGTCATGAAACACGTGATACAACTTTGCCTCCTCATGGCTCTGACTACTTTCGTGCCTTTAACAATATTCGCGCAGAACTATGCAGGAAACCAGCAGTGCCAGGGCTGTCACAGCAATCCAGCCGTCGGCGGCACCCAATACACGCATTGGGTCAACACGTTACACTCCAAGAATACACAGATTCCGAGTGATGTCACCATGCGGTCATCGGCCGCATTCATCGCCGGACAGAGCGTCAGCATGGGAAGTTCATTCGGCAACGCGCAAGTCATTTTGAGCAAGGTCGGAAACGACTTTTTTGCCCAGGTCGGCGCTGGCGGACAAACGTACAGGATCGAACTGGCTCTCGGCTTCGGATGGAAGCAGCGTTATTTGATCAAGCGGGAGAACAACCACTATCTCCTCCCCATTCAGTGGAACCTGAAGGGTTACATGGACAATTCCACAGGCAGCTGGACAACGTACGATGCCGGTACGTGGTTTGATGCTTCAGGAAACGTGAAGCCTCTTAACAATGCCTTCAGAGCCAAGTCATGGGAGAAAGATTGCATGGGATGCCATGCAGCGGTTGGTTTTTCAGTCAACAGAACAATCAACGGATCGGACACTTCATGGACAGGCACATGGGCGGCGGGCAACAGTATCGCCAACATGAATGTCGGCTGCGAATATTGTCACGGCCCGAGCGCCTCTCATTTCGGCGGAACCAGCGGAACAATTAATCCCAAAAACCTCTCCAATAAGGACCGAAAAATTGAAGTCTGCGGACAGTGCCATCTGCGGACCAACTCCTGGCGCGGAGCCGGACTTGTGGGCACCCACGGATACCCGAAAGACGAAGTGAACAACAGGCACTACCGGCTTGGTGACACGCTGAGACAATTCGTGAATCTTGCAACGACTCCGAATACATCCGGTGGTATGGGAACATGGCCGGATATGGTCGAACCACGGCAGCACCGGCAACAATACCAGAACTACCTGGTTTCCAAACACTATACTACACCGTTCGTGGAGATCACCTGCTTTACATGCCACACAATGCACCGTCCAAATGCCAACAAATTCCTTGTCACGGATTCCCTCACTGTCGGCACAACACGGTTTGCCACCAAGAGTGAAGACAACACCCTCTGCCTGGCATGCCACGCCACTCACGGGCCGTTTGCAAACATTCAGAAGGCATGGGTCTCGAACGAGCCCGCATTCCGTGACTCGATCGGCAGGTACGTGAAGCTCCACACTCGGCACCAGACGTATGATCCCCTGAACCTGAATAACACAGGAGGCAACGGTCGGTGTGTTACATGCCACATGACAAAAGTCGCAACAACGACACACGCATATGACATTTCCACACATACGTTCAAAGTTATTCCGCCTGTGAGGACGATTCAATTCCAGGGCGTGAGTTCACCGACGCAAGGGATGTTGAACAGCTGCTCGTACTACTGCCACAGAAATCCCTCCGGGCCGACCGCCAATGTGCCGACTCTTGGTGTCGGAACGGATCCCTCTCTGACGAACTGGCGCGAAGCAACCGACACTCAGCTCGCAAACGCACTTTGGACAGCGTGGCAGGCATGGGGATGGACAGGTGTCAAACAGGTTGCAAGCACGGTACCAGAAACACACTCGCTTTCACAGAACTATCCGAATCCGTTCAATCCCTCTACGACTATCAAGGTTAATATCGCCGAGTCAGGGACTATCAGGCTTGCTGTATACAATCTGGTCGGACAAGAGGTTGCCCGGTTGATGGACGGCTCGTACGCACCCGGAAGCTATGAGGTCACATGGCAGGGTAAGGATGATGATAATATCCCCGTGTCAAGCGGTGTGTATCTCTATCGTCTCGACATTGGAAAAACATCCATCACCCGAAAAATGCTGATGCTGAAATAGTATCACCCGAAGGTCATCTCGGTTTCCTTCTCCCCGGTCCTGAGGCAAGCAGGACCGGGGATTTTTGTTTCTGTCGCATTCTGACCCGAAACTAAAAAGCCCGTCTCAGGGACGGGCTTGATGCACGTTGCGTTCGGATTTCAGTTTGCCGGAATGTGCGGCATGACTTTTTCCAGAAGCTTCGCCTTGGGATGGGCGCCGACAATTTGCTCTACCACTTTGCCACCCTTAAAGATCATCAATGTCGGGATGCTGCGGATACCGTACTGCATAGAAACTTCCGGGTTGTTGTCAACATCCACCTTGCCAACCTTCAGCTTGCCGTTATACTCGCTTGCAATCTCCTCCACTACCGGAGCAATAGCCTTGCACGGTCCGCACCAAACCGCCCAAAAATCCACTAACACTGGCTTGTCCGAATCGACTACCTCCTGCTGAAAGTTGGCATCCGTAATTTCAATTGGTTTCATATGTTCTCCTGTTTCCTGTAGGTTATTGATATGATATCGTAAACTCCTTGTGTATCAACTTGCAAGCCGGACACTTTGAGGTCCGAGGATCTTTTTCACTTCGTCCATGAACTCGTCTGAAGGATCGATCGAGTACTTCCGTGTTTGATATTTGACGTGCTTTGAAGAATCGATAACGTCGAAGTAGCAAGCGCAGTTCCCCTTGTTACGCTCGAGCAGATTCCGCAGCTCGATGATGGTGTTTTCCTTGATGTCGCTGACATTAATGGAGAGAATAATGCTCTTGGTAAATTTCTCTCTCACTTTCTCCATGGGATAGACTTCGTTGACAAGGATCTTGATCATGTCACCGTTGACTTCTCCCTTACCCGTCACGAACACCATTGAATCAGGCTCCAAATGAAGGCGGAATTTGGAATAGGTATCGGCAAAAACGACCAACTCGGCCCTGCCGGTAAAGTCCTCCATGGTAATGAACGCCATAGTGTTCCCTCGCTTATCGATCTTTCGCTTCACCTGCGTGACGATACCGCAGGCCCTCGCGGTGCTGCCGCTCTTGAATGCTGAGGGATCACTGAAATGGACATTTGAGAACTCATTTACTTCCTGTTCGTATTTCAGCAGCGGATGGCCGGACACATAGAATCCCAGCACGTTCTTTTCACGCTGCAGCTTTTCATGCTCGGTCCATTGCGCAACCGGCGGCATTACCGGATAGCTAATCACCGTCTTTTCCGTTTCGGATCCGGTATCGAAAAGACTCGACTGGCCGCTGAGACTTTGTTCCTGATATGATGCACCGAAATTGGCGGCCCGCTCAATATTCTCGAAGTACTGCGCCCGATGTCCCCCCATCGAATCAAATGCACCCGCCTGGACCAGGCTCTCGAGGCACTTCTTATTCACGAGCCGCAGATCAACCCGCCTGCAGAAATCGAACAAGTTCTCAAATTTCCCTTCTTCTTCCCGCGTCTTGATGACGCCGAGAATGGCGCTCTCACCAACGCCCTTGATTGCACAGAGTCCAAACCTGATTGCCCCGTTCACGACCTGAAAATCCGTCCCTGACTCATTGACATCGGGGGGAAGGACTTCTATTCCCATTTTCCGGCAGTCGTCAATCAGCATGACAATTTTCTCTGTATCACCCATTTCGGATGAGAGAGTCGCTGCCATGTATTCTGCGGGATAATGAGCTTTGAGATAAGCAGTCTGATACGCAATAACGGAGTACGCAACGCTATGCGACTTATTGAAGCCGTAGGAAGCAAATTTCTCGATCAAGTCGAAAATGTCACCCGCCAGCTTCTTGTTCATCCCCTGCAGAACCGCCCCATCGATAAACTCGACTTTCAGCTTTGCCATCTCTTCTTTGTTCTTCTTCCCCATTGCCCGTCGCATCACGTCGGCTTTGGCGAGGGAGAAGCCTGCCACGTCCTGCGCAATCTTCATCACCTGCTCCTGATAGACGATGATCCCGTACGTTTCCTTCAGGATCGCCTCCATCTTGGGGTGCATGTAGCTTATCTCTTGCCGCCCGTGCTTTCGCTCGATGAAGTCTCCAATCATCTCCATCGGGCCGGGACGGTAAAGTGCGTTCATCGCGACAAGATCGCTGATGCTGGTCGGTTTCAGCCTGCGAAGCCAGTCCTGCATTCCGGAACTTTCAAACTGAAAAACTGCAACCGTTCCAGCTCTAGAAAACAATTCAAAGGTCTTTGCATCGTTTTCAGGGATTGCATCCAAGTCGATTTCTACATTATGGTTACGCTTGATCATCGCAAGCGCATTCTCCAGCACAGAAAGGGTCCGGAGGCCGAGAAAATCCATCTTGAGAAGACCTGCCGTCTCGAGATCTTTCATGTTGTACTGCGTCATGACCTCGGTCTGCGGCGTCTTGTACAGCGGCACGTAGTCGCTGATATTGCCCGGGGCGATAACAACTCCGGCAGCGTGCATCCCGGCTCCCCGGTTCATCCCCTCGAGAACGAGTGATGCATCGATAAGGGTCTTGATCTTCGGGTCACTGCTTTCCTTCACCCATTTCAGGTCAGGAATGGTCTCCAAAGCCTCGGCAAGCGGACGAACCTTCCCAAGCTCAACCGGGATCTGCTTTGTGATGGAGTCGATCGTGCTTAGTGGAACACCCAACACCCTGCCAACATCCTTAAGGACGGCGCGGGAGGATAAAGTGCCGAATGTTATGATCTGCGAAACGGACTCTGCACCATATTTGTCGCGAACGTATTGGATCACCTTGTCCCGCTTGTTGTCCGAAAAATCGACGTCGATATCGGGCATGCTTACGCGTTCGGGGTTCAGAAATCGCTCGAAGAGCAGATCGTACTTCACGGGATCTACGTTCGTAATGCCGAGTGCGTATGATACGATGCTCCCGGCAGCACTTCCGCGCCCGGGTCCTACGAACACACCCATGTTACGCGCTGCGGCGATAAAATCCTGCACAATGAGGAAGTATCCAGCATACCCCATATTCCGGATTACTCTTATCTCATGATCCAATCGTTGCGTGAGCTCAATCGCCGGTTCCTTGTAACGACGGGCAAACCCTTCGCGGGTCAACTTCTCAAAATAATCGTCAAGCGTATCAACGCCAGCATCGACCGGAATCGGAAACTGCGGCATGTGATTCGTCTTCAGATCAAGTTCCAGATTGCACTTCTCCACTACTTCCATTGTGGAGCTCAATGCCTCGGGATATTCTCTGAAAAGCTCTGTCATTTCCCTGGCTGACTTGAAGTAAACCTGATCAGTCTGATACCGGAGTTGAGTGTAATCGTGAGTCACGGTGCTGCTTGAGTCAGGGATAAGCAGCATGATATTATGAGCGATCGCGTGCTCCTGCCGCAGGTAGTGAACATCGTTGGAACAAATCAGCTTCAGGCCGAGATCTCTGGCCAGCTTCGGTGCTTTGTCTCGAATAATGGCTTCGCGTTTGATACCATGATTCTGAATCTCGATGTAGAAATCATCCCCAAGAATATCCTTGTACAGCTCGGCAGCTTCGTAAGCTTCCTTATCCTCTCCGTTGGCCAATTGTGCTCCGACGACTCCGCCTGCACACGCCGAAGTACCAATCAATCCCTCGCTGTACTGACGCAGAACCTGCGCATCAATGCGAGGCTTGTAGTAAAAACCCTCCGTGTGGCCTACTGAACAGAGCTTGAGAAGATTCTTGTATCCCTGAAGGTTTTTGGCAATCAGAATCATGTGATGGTAGGAGCCACGCTTTCCCCCGGATTCGGTGACCTGCGTGGTCTTTTCCGTGCGGCTTCCTTTGGTGACGATGTAGACTTCGCAGCCGATTATCGGCTTGATACCGGCACCCATTGCCTTCTTGTAAAACTCGATGGCCCCGAACATGACACCGTGGTCCGTAAGGCCTACCGCGGGCATTCTGTTTTCAACAGCGGCATTCACAAGCTCGTCTACCTTCAGCGCGCCGTCAAGCAGACTGTAATGGGTATGATTATGTAGATGTACGTATTCGGGCATTCTAATTCTTCAGGCTTCAGGGCAACTCATCACTAGTTGGAATTTAGCTTCCGGCGAGAACAAATCAAGAACATCTTATTCACATTGTTTACACCCCAGACCAAGCCTTGGAACAGCTTGATGTGAACATTACAACTCATGCAAAATAAACATCTTACGAGCTACACCAAAAGCTCTTTTAGCTTACTTAGAACGTCGTCCGCAGAGACCAAAATCCTCTCGCCGCTCTTCCTGACCTTTATCTCCACCTTCCCGTTCGCAAGGTTTTTCTCTCCGACAATAACCTGATATGGCATCCCCAAGAGGTCCGCATCCTTAAACTTGAAACCGGGACTAATTCCGGCCCGATCGTCGAACAGCACTTCTATTCCTGCTCCCGTGATCTCCTTGTAGAGATGCTCCGATTTATCGACGACCGCCTGGTTCTTTGCCGTCACTAAGATCAAGTGGACAGGATACGGGGCGATCGAGGCATCCCAGCAAATGCCGAATTCGTCATGGTTTTGTTCAATATGACAGGCGATGATTCGCTCTATCCCGATGCCGTAACTCCCCATTATGATCGCCTTGGCTTCTCCTTTCTCGTCAAGGTATGTCGCCTTCAATGCATCAGAGTACTTGGTACCCAGCTTGAAGATATGGCCCAGCTCAATCCCCCTCACAATCCGGAGTTTGCTCTTGCCGTTAGGGGATTCCTCTCCCGCCTGGACAGTCCGCAGGTCAAAATAGCCGTCGATCTTGGAGTCACGTTCAAGATCGATGTTAATGATATGATAGTCATTTTTGTTTGCCCCGCTGACGAGTCCGTTTGCTCCCTGCAGACGGAGGTCGGCAATAATCTTGAATCCTGCAAGCTTCACCGGCCCGATTGAACCTCCGTCGGCTCCTGTAAGGCTTCGTAGTTTTTCGTCCTCTATCGGCCGCACCCACGTTGCGCCAAGGGCGGACTGGAGTTTCGCTTCATTTAATTCATCATTCCCCATCATCAGAATAAGCACGGGCTTGTCATCGGCCCAATACACGACTGACTTCGCGAGGACGCTGTGATCCACTTTAAGGAATTCAGCAAGTTGATCTATGGTTTTGACCCCCGGCGTATGCACTTCTTCAAGAGGTTTGCTCTCCGGGGAACGCTTTACCTTCGCAACATTCGATGTTGCGATCTCGATGTTGGCCGCGTAACTACCGTCTTCCGCTAGGGCAATCGTGTCCTCACCGGAGTCGGACTCCAGCATAAATTCCTGTGAGCCACTCCCTCCCATCGCTCCGCTTGATGCGCCAACGATGAAGAACTTCAAACCACAGCGCGAGAAGATCTTCTTGTACGCTTCGGCATGCAGGTCATAACTTTTGTCCAGTGCCTCCCGGGTCGTATCGAGACTGTAACTATCCTTCATCAGAAATTGTCTTCCCCGAATCACACCTGAGCGGGGACGCGGTTCGTTCCGGAACTTTGTTTGGATCTGATACCAAATCTGCGGCATGTCCTTATAGGACTCAATGTGGTTCTTGGCAATCCAGCAGATGATCTCCTCGTGAGTGGGCGCAAGGACCAACGGCCTGTTCTTAAGATGGAAAAGGTTGTCCCCAAAGGCCTGAACACGGCCGGTCTCCTCCCAGATTTCAACCGGGTTGAGTGCCGGCAAATGAAATTCCTGTGCCCCTATGGCATCCATCTCCTCCCTGACGATGTCAGAGACTTTTTTCATCACCTTGTAGCCAAGAGGAAGCCATGAATAAATGCCCGCTGACAACGACCGGACAAGTCCGGCCCGAATCATCAACTGGTGGCTGGGAATAACCGCATCGTTAGGCGTTTCTTTTACTGTCGGAACGAAGCTTTTGCTGAGTCGCATCGATAAGTGTTTATGAAAAAATGAAGGTGTCTGCGTACTAGTTAAAAAAAAGAGGGCTCTTCGTGAGAGATGAAGAGCGCCCCTTCAATGCTGCCCGTGCATATGGCACGAATGAATATACCAAAGCCGGACGGCTTATTCAACAACGGACTTACGGTCTGCCCGGAGGATTGGGGAAGACGTTGTTGGTCTGCGTTGCGTCAGCTTTATTGGAAGACAGAAACACAATCGCCAGTGCGACACCCAGCAATGCCGCCCCTCCTGCCACGTACAACTCGGTGCTACCTCCCTCACGTTTCGGAGGGATGGCACGAACAACGAATTGTGCGTCCGGCGTACCGAGTACCGGCGGAAACTCGTCCGAGATGCGCCAGCTGATACGCTTGTTTTTGCCGGGCCGGATGTTCGCTCCCACATCCCCAATCACGTTGATTGGAGTGTACGAATAGAGACTATCTGTCTTGGATTTGACAGTCAGTGTAACTGTATACAAATCACTCGATGAGCCCTCGAGATCATATTCGATGAAGATGTTGATGCGACCCTGCCTCTCAACACGGACATTTGTCACGAACAGATCGTCCTCATCCTCCGCAAGTGCCGGAAGAGGAGCCACATGCAGCAGGAATATTGCGGCACAGAAAAGTCTGAGCGCTTTGCTTTCAATAAGTGTCGTCATCGTTTCACTCCTATTTCATCATGAGCATTTTGCCGGTAAAGGCCTTGCCCGTACCCGTAATGAACCGAACCAAGTACATACCGGTGGATACATTGTTGCCAGACTTGTCTTTTCCATCCCACACAACATAATGCCGTCCCGCCGCTAGCGGACCTGAGTGCAGCGTTGCGACTTCAGCACCGAGGATATTGTAGATCTTGAGGGTCACGTCGGAAGCCTGCGGCAATGCCAGCGGGATAGTAGTCGATGGATTGAACGGATTAGGGAAGTTTTGGCCGAGCGCAAATTCTCTCGGAAGAACAGACGAGAGTGTTTCACGAACCCTTTCAGGATTACCGACAGCAATCACAAATTGTGACTGCTCGAAAGCAGGCGTGAACCGGTAGCTGTTCACTTCCCGCAGGTTGACGAACCTCGCCATTTTTTCATCGATGAGATACACATCCTGACCGGCAGGAATACCTGCGATTCCGCTGAGATGTATCTCAGCTACTTTCTGCACAGGCGCTTGAACCGTCAATCGCCACGTATTTAGCTCTTCATCCGCCGGGCGGATATCATTCATAAACGAACTGTAATCAGGATCCCAGTCGGGCCTATGGAAGTGCACACCCGGAACAGGTCCTATCGCCCTTGGCTTGCGGAATTCATATGAGTCCAAACCTCGCGATGCATCTTCTGCAACTCCGAGGAACGCACCTTCATCGCTCATGCCGTCAGCAGTCAAAGAGATGCGCATAGTCCACTCATTGCTCCCCACCGCTGAGGACGGGAAGATCGACGGTGTTGTGAAACTGCCGAATGGAATTCGCAAGGTTGTCAGCGGGCTGCCCGGATCATTGAAGAAGTAGTAGCCTCTGTACGCTTCCAGAGTCGATGAGGTCGAGAATGACCCTTCGTACCGGAAGATTGGGGAAATATTGCCGCCATTAAGACGCTGTACTTCACTCCACGGAACCATGCTCGTGTACGGATTTGTAATCAAATTCCATCCAGAGTGGAGCGGTATCGCAACTGATTTCGTTGATTCATCGAGTGGCGCCGTCGGGACCACCGTTGAGACATTGATGGGCCCTTTTCTCAGCATCCAAAATGCTCTGCCAAGCGAGAAGTTGAAGGTGTTGCTGCCGTCAAATGGAACGAAGAAGCTTGCCGGACCGCCGTTATCCCAATACGCTACCCAGTCCACATTCTGCACTCCCGTTAAGAGTATGCTGATCCGGTTGTTGCTTGCCCCCGGAATGCCGACAAGTTTGTATTCCGTTGGCAAATAGTCTCCCTGACTTTCCTTGTTTGCGAACGGAATCACACTGTTAAGTGTAAAAGAATTCGGATAAGCCGGAATTGTGCTGAACGTCTTGGGCGAAGAGAAAGAGCTCGCCCCGGTAGCGTTTCTGGCCCTCACACGCCAATAATACGTCGTGCCATTCTCGATAGTCGGCGGACTGTATGTGACAGCTGTGTCGGTTAAGGTAGAATCATTGACAACAAATGTCGCAAACGTAGACGACTTGGAAAGCTGCAGATGATAGGCAATAGCCAAGGGCGAACTTCCCCAACCGAGCAGAACTGTAGTGGACAGATTTGCCGCGGCATTTGTCGGTCCGAGCAGAATCGGAGAGGTCGGAGTCGGTAACGCAACATTGAACGGCAGCCCTGTGGACGTGCCGCCTCCCGGGGGCGAGTTACTAATCACCACGTTACGGGAACCGAGTGCAGCACCAGCTGCAATGGTGATGTTCGCCCGCAACTGAGTAGAACTGTCAACAACAAGAGAGTTAACAGTTATGCCGGAACCGATACTGATTGTCGTTACTGTATCGATGAAGTTTGTTCCACGAACCGTCAGCGTCAGTGATTCCAGAAGATTGGCCGTGAGGGGCGTAATGCTCGACAAGGTCGGAACGGGGTTATTGACATTGAACGCATTGCTCGTACCGCCCTCAGTTCCTCCGGTCCGTTGCGTGGAAATAGTGATGTTGGAGCCGGCCTTTCTGATGACAATCTGCCGGTTCAGCACACCGCCGGAGAATGCGGGGGTTGTTCCCCCCCCTGCCGAAAGAACGCCGCTTGAACTCACATTTACAGTGCCGGTGAACGTGTTTACGACATTACTGAACTGATCACGGGCTGATATTCTGACTGTAAACGGTATCGTCGCAAGCTGGAGTCCGATGTTCCCCCCCTGACTTGCCTCAACCGTGAAACGGTTCAATGCGGCCGGCCTGTTCGTCATGCGGAACAACGCAATTTGTGAAACACCGTCTGTCGAGGCAGTGATGTCGTACGTCCCCGCAACGGTATTCGCTGCAAACTGTGAAGAGGTTGCAATTCCCAAACTATCAGTCAAGGACGAGTCGCGTGATGTAGTATTCGCAAAAGTACCGCTAGCTCCGCTCGAAGGCGCCACAAATCTCACGAGAACATTTCTCACCGGATTACCCGATCCATCTAGCACGCGTGCAGAAAGCATCGAGTCGAACACCGCCGTCACTTGCACACTCTGGTTCGCTCCTCCGGCAACGCTAATGTTGCCGGGAGAGCCGGTTGTGTTTGTCAACTGGAACTGCGCGGGGACCGAAACGCCCTCGACGCGTGCGATTACGATGTAGCTTCCCGCAATACCGTTGGCGGTAAACACCTCTGCCGTTGCAACACCGCTCGAGTTCGATTGAGCAGTCGAGTCATTGTTTGCAAATGATCCGCCCGGACCGGAGGTTGGGATAGAGAAGGTCACCGTTACACCATTCACGGGATTGTTGGCACCATCGCGAACGAGTACCTGGAATCGTGTCCCGAATTGTGTATTCACTTGTGTTGATTGCGGCGTTCCCGCAGTAGCAACCACGGAGGACGGCGCACTCGCTACGTTCGTCAGATTGAACTGGGCTGGCGTAGAAACGCCGGGTGCCGATGCAGTGACAACGTAGTTACCTGCTATCGCATTCGCTGTAAACGGCTCTGCTGTTGCTACACCATTTGCATTTGTTGTCGCCCGGTTTTGACCCGAAGAGAAACTGCCTCCGGGACCTGAAGTTGGAGGAACGAAGGTCACTTCAACACCCGGCACGGGGTTGTTGGTTGCGTCACGGACAAGTACGCCGAATCGGGCGCCAAACGTCGTATTGATCTGTGCTGTTTGCCCGTTCCCCGCTGTCACGGCAATGCTCCCCGGCTGACCCGCAATGTTGGTCAGCTGGAATTGAGCAGGCTGATTCACGCCTTGCGCACTTGCTGTAACGTTATATGTACCGGCAATGATGTTTGCAACAAAAACGGAAGAAATTGCCACACCGTTGGATCCGGTCAACGCTGTATCCACTCCACCTGCAAATGTGCCGCTCGCTCCCGATGTTGGAGGGATGAACCGGACACGGACACCCGCCACAGGGTTGCCAAATGTATCGCGTACTGTCGCCTGTAACGGTGCGGCAAAGGCCGTGCTCACTTGGGCACTCTGAGGTGTCCCGCTTGTTGCCGATATGGAGTGAGCCGCTCTCGGGAGGTTCGTCACGCTGTACACTGCGGGCGACGTTACGCCCGGCGCTGAAGCTGTGACCGTGAAACCTCCCGCTATCGTGTCGGCCACGAACTGTGGAGCTTCGGCAACTCCGCTCGAATTCGTCAATACCTCAACTTGACGCGTTGTACCGAACCGTCCGCTTGCCCCCGACTGCGGAGCGGTAAATGTAACAGTCACATTCGCCACGGGGTTGTTCACCGCATCACGCACAGTTGCTCCAAAACGTGTCGCAAATGCGGACCCAACTAACGTGGATTGGGGGGTACCCTGGGTTGCGGAGATGTTACCCGGCGGCCCGGTCAGATTTGTCAGACTGAACGATACACCAGGAGTTATCCCCGAAACAGTCGTTGAGACCACATATTGACCGGGAGACAAGTTCGCTGTGAATGTCGGCGCTGTGGCTAATCCCGCCGCATTTGTTTGGACTTGAACTGTTGAAAGTCCCCCAGAAAATGTTCCGGTTGGACCGCTCGTCGGAGCCGTGAATGTTACTTGAACATTCTGAATCGGATTGGAGAATGTATCCCTGACAGATACCTGGAACTGAGTTGTGAAAGCGGTTCCGACTTGGGCGCTCTGCGGTGATCCTGCTGTGATGGCAAGGAGCTTTGGAGAACCGGGGAGGTTTGTTAAATTGAACACCGCCGGCGTGGAAACACCGAGCGCCGTCGCAGTTATCTGATAGGGACCTCCTGCAATGCTGTTCGCAGTTGCCGTAACCTGGACAATGCCCTGGCTATTGGTAATCACCGGATTCGGATTCAAAGACGCCCCAGCTCCACTTGATGGGCCCGTGAATGTAACATTTACACCGGGCACAGGATTATTAAATGCATCACGAATAACGAGCACAAGCCGGGTAACGAACTGCGTTCCCACAACGGTTGACTGAGGGTTTCCATCAATAACACTCGCTGTTGATGCCCCACCTGGTGAGTTTGTCAAACTGAACGTGGCGGGACTGGAGACGCCGGCGACGGATGCACTCACTACAAACTGTCCTGCAGTGGTGTTCGCTGTGAAAACAGACGCTGTCAATACACCATTGCTGCCTGTCTGGCCGGTGAAAATACCCGAACCACCAGCGAAAGTACCCGA
Source organism: uncultured Chitinophagales bacterium (assembly GCA_964495695.1). Classification (GTDB taxonomy): domain Bacteria; phylum Bacteroidota; class Ignavibacteria; order UBA10030; family UBA6906; genus CAADGV01. Next base: position 32,309 of record CAZBWR010000028.1, read on the forward strand.
AGCGCCCGACGAGGGAGCTGTGAACGTAACGGACACTCCGGGAACCGGGTTGCCGAACACATCAAGCACTGTGACTCGCAAGTTTGTCGCATATGCAGTATTCACTTGTGCACTTTGCGGTGTTCCCGCCGTCGCTGAGATCGTTGCCGCCACCGCTGCCGTATTCGTGAGGCTGAACGAAGCCGGAGTTGTAACTCCGGCAACGGCCGCTGTTACAACGTATGAGCCTGCCAGCGTATCGGCTGTAAATGTCGGCGCAGTGGCAACACCGCTGCCGTTCGTTGTGACGTTCACGGAGCGCTGTGTACCGAACCGTCCGCTTGCACCCGACGAGGGAGCTGTGAATGTGACAATTACTCCTCCGACCGGATTGTTTGATGCATCGCGAACAACGACCTGAAGACTGGAGGCAAATGTTGTATTGACTACAGTAGATTGGGGTGTGCCCTGAGTAGTCGTTATGGTCGCAGGGGCAGCCGAGGTATTCGTCAAAGCAAACCCGGCAGGAGTTGAAACACCCGCCACGCTTGCATTCACGGCATATGACCCTGCAGTGGTATTGGCGGTGAACGTGGAAGCAATCGCTACACCGCTAGCGTTGGTAGTTGTCGAAAACGTCGTCGAACCGCTTACAAACGTCCCGCTCGCTCCCGTTGAGGGAGCGGTAAAGGTCACGTTCACATTTGGGATTGGATTGGAAGCGGCGTCTCTTACCGTTGCCTGCAGACTTGTCGAAAACGCCGTACTGATTTGTGCACTTTGCGGTGTTCCCGCTGTCGCACTCACCGCGGACGGTGCCCCTGGATTAACAGTCAAATTATACTGAGCCGGCGTCCCGACACCAGACACCGAGGCATTGACTTGGAAGCTCCCGGCCAGACTCCCCGCCGTGAAGGTCGGCGCCGTGGCAATTCCGCTTGCATTCGTAGTCCTCGACACTGACACGGAATCACCCGGAAATCTTCCCGACGAACCCGAAATAGGAGCAGCGAACGTAACAATCGCACCTGAAACGGGATTATTTTGAGCGTCTCTGACCGTCGCCTGGAAATTCACACTGAAAGCCGTGTTGATTGTTGCGCTCTGAGTAACTCCTCCGCTTGCGACTATCGTTGCCGCCGCTCCGGATGTATTTGTCAGATTGAATGTAGCCGGAGTTCCTATTCCTGCCGCACTGGCTGTTACGTTATATGATCCGGCCACCAGATTTGCAGTAAATGCTGGCGCCGTGGCAATGCCTAACGAATCTGTCACTGCAGTATTCACTCCCCCGGCGAACGTACCGCTTGCACCGGAGCCAGGTACGTTAAATGTCACGGTAACATTCCGGATGGGGTTGTTTGATGCATCACTCACCCGCGCACGGAGATTTGCCGCAAACGCAGTTCCTACCTGAGCACTTTGCGAGTTTCCCCCCACCGCACTTATCACGGCAGCAGTCCCGGGATTGTTCGTCAGGTTGTATACCGCCGGAGTCGAAACTCCGGGTGCCGACGCACTCACTTGGTATGATCCGGCAACACTGTTTGCCGTAAAGACAGGAGCAGTTGCAACTCCGCTCGCATTCGTGACAGCTGTGTTTACTCCACCCGCAAATGCGCCGCTTGCCCCGGTTGACGGAACAGAAAACGTTACCGTAATCCCGGAGATTGGATTGTTCGATGCATCTCTCACAATTGCCTGAAGATTCGTACTGAAGGCCGTGTTGACCGTGGTGCTTTGCGGGGTACCGGCGACGACCGTAATGCTGCCCGGAGGGCCGCTGGTATTCGTCAACGAGAACACGGCAGGATTGCTGACACCCGAAACAGTAGCGTTAACGTTATATGAGCCAGTGGTCGTATTCGCTGTGAATACCGGGGCAGTCGCTGTACCAGTTGAATCAGTTGTTGCTGCCGAAGTGTTAGACCCGCTGAAGTTACCCGTTGCGCCCGTAGTCGGGGCAGTAAAGGTAACTGAGACACCCGGAACTGCGTTATTCGCCCCATCACGGACAATAACTTTGAACCGCGTTCCAAAAGAAGTACCGACCTGTGCACTCTGACCGGAACCCTCAACGACAGTCACTTGTGCCGGAGCGCTGGGTGTATTGGTGAGAGTGAAGAGTGCTGGCGTACCCACACCACTCACGGTCGCCGGAAGCTGGTACGTTCCGGCAACGAAGTTCGCCACAAATACATTTGCCGTTGCAATGCCTCCTGCGTTCGTTACTGCGGTATTCCCACCCGCAAACGTTCCGCTCGCGCCCGATGACGGAGGTGTGAACGTCACCGTCACTCCGGGGACCGGATTGCTGAATGCATCCCTCACTATCACTTGAAGATTTGTAGCAAAGGCAGTCGATATCTGCGTGCTTTGCGGCGTGCCCGCGGTTGCGACCACCGACGCGGGTGCGCCCGGATTGTTTGTCAATGAAAACGTCGCAGGAGTGGCAACACCAGAAACAGCAGCAGTAACAGAGTAGGAACCCGCTGCAGTGTTTGCAGTAAAGGCCGGGGCCGTGGCGACACCACTTGCATTTGTCGTGGCATTGACCGTCGAAAGATTGCCGGTAAATGTTCCCCGAGGACCGGTTGTCGGGGCGGTAAATGTCACTGTCACGCCGGGAATGACGTTGTTCGAAGCATCGCGGACGGTCACTTGCAGGTTATTCGAGAAAGCCGTGTTGACCTGGGTGGCTTGAGGCGTGCCTGCAGTTGCAGTTACAGAAGCAGGTGCACCAGGAGAGTTTGTAAGATTGTAATTGGCTCCTGCTGCAACCCCGGCAGCCGTAGCTGTCACGATATATGCTCCTGCCGTTGCATTCGCAGTAAAGACCGCAGCTGTTGCAATGCCGCTTGCGTTAGTAACGGCGGTATTCGCTCCTCCAGCAAACGTTCCGCTCGCCCCGGTGATCGGCGGAGTGAAGGTAACGTTCACGCCGCTAACGGGATTGCTGAACGCATCAACGACAATCGCCTGCAGATTCGTAGCAAACGCTGTATTCACCGTCGTGGTCTGGCCGTTTCCTGCAAGGACGGAAATGCTCGAAGCAGCGCCAGCCGTATTTGTGAGTGTAAATGTTGCCGGAGTCGTTACACCCGCCACACTTGCAGTAACAGAATAGCCACCAGCTATAGTGTTTGCGGTGAACGTGCCGGCAGTTGCAATACCGCTTCCGTTCGTCGTCGTATTGAACGTGCTTGCACCACCGGCAAACGTGCCGCGGGCACCTGTGGTCGGAGCCGTGAATGTGACACTCACCCCGCTGACGGGGTTATTGCCGGCATCGCGTACAGTCACCTGCAAATTGGTTGAAAACGCCGTATTTACCTGCGCGCTTTGCGGTGTGCCAGCCGTAGCTGTGACAGATGCAGGCGCACCGGGTGTGTTCGTGAGTGAATACTGTGCCGGTGTTCCAACCCCCGATACTGAAGCATTGACGGCATAGGCACCCGCAGTTGAATTTGCAGTAAACGCAGGTGCCGAGGCAATACCACTCGCATTCGTCGTTGCGTTGACCGATGCCAGACCGCCCGGGAATGTCCCGCTTGCTCCGCTTGTCGGAGCCGTGAATGTCACAGTGGCACCGTTGACGGGATTGTCGAACGCATCCCGTACCGTGGCAGTCATCGTCGTGGCGAATGCCGTGTTGATGTTAGCGGATTGCGTAGCACCTGCAGTTGCAGTGATCGAGGCCGGAGCCCCCGCTGTGTTCGTCAACGAGAAAGTTGCGGGGCTGCTAACGCCTCCAACCGTTGCTGAAACCGCGTACGTCCCTGCGACTGTCCCAGCAGTGAACGTCGAGGCGGTCGCAATTCCACTTGCATTTGTTGTGGCATTCGTCGAAGAAAGTCCACCGGGAAACGTCCCTCTCGCACCGGTTATTGGTGCCGTAAACGTGACACTGACCCCGGGAACTACGTTGTTGAAGGAATCCCGTACAGTCACCTGGAAACCTGTGCTAAATGCCGTGTTTACCTGTGTGCTCTGCGGTGTCCCAGCTGTCGCTGATACGCTGGCAGGAACCCCGGCCAGATTCGTAAGAGTGAAGTTCGCTGGGGTCCCGACTCCGACGACAGTCGCAGCGACCGTGTACTGACCCGCCGTACTGTTCGCCGTGAATACAGGTGCTGTTGCAACCCCGCTCGCATTCGTTACGGCCGTATTGACTCCGCCGGCAAAAGTTCCGCTTGCGCCGGATGCTGGAGGTGTAAACGTCACTGTAACGCCACTCACCGGGTTATTTCCTGCATCCCTTACAAGAACCTGCAGATTTGATGAAAAAGATGAATTCACGGTCGCAGATTGTGGTGTTCCTGCGGTTGCAGAAATGCTCGCAGCCGCACCCGCATTGTTGGTCAATGCAAATTGCGCGGGAGTTCCCACACCGGATACAGTGGCTTGAACGTTGTATGAACCGGCAAAACTGTTGGCCGTAAACGTCCCTGCCGTAGCAACGCCGCTGGCATTCGTTGACGCGGTGGTCGAAGTAAGCCCGCCGGGGAATGTTCCGCTTGCTCCACTGGCCGGAGCTGTAAACGTCACCGTAACGCCGCTGACAGGATTCCCTGCCGCATCGGTCACTGTCGCCTGAAGCGCAGTGGCAAAAGCTGTGTTGATAGCAGCGGATTGTGGCGTCCCTGCCGAGGCAGCAATAGTCGCCGCCGGGCCTGTCGTAATATTGAAGGATGCACTTGTTGCGCCCGTCAGTCCGGAACTGCTCGCCGTTAGTGTTTTTGCCCCTACAAGATTTATCCTTAAGTCGCTAAACGTTGATAGACCGGAGGCATTTGTCGCTTGCGGGGAGGATCCGCTAAGGGTTCCCGTGCCGGAACCAAGGCCCATTGCTATGTTCACCCCGCTCTGCGGGACATTATTGTTGAATGCATCCTGTAGCTGCACCGTCACCGGCGGAGAGATGTTCGCATTTGAGACAGCGTTCGTCGGCTGCTGCACGAATACCACCTTTGTGGCCGGGGCCGCATTCACGACGATATTTGAAGATGAGTCCGGCGCAAGTACAGGAACGCTGGTAAACCGTAGCGTGATGGTATTCGCTATGTTGTGAGCAAGATTTGTAAACGTCGCCACTCCTCCACTTACAGTCGCGCTCACTGTTCCCTGCAATGTCCCTGTACCATTGAGACGTGCAGCAGTGACTACAGTAGAATTGTCCGTCGAAATCAAGTTCCCGCTGGCATCCTCCACTCGAACAACCGGTTGCTGCGAGAACACCACCCCGGCGGTTGCCGTTGCCGAGGGTTGAGTGAAAATGCGCAGGCGGGCCGCTGCTCCGGCCGTTACGCTAAAGCTAGTACTCGTTGCGCCGGTCAGTCCGGAGCTGCTTGCAGCAAGGACCTTCGCACCCACCGTGTTGATGCTGAGATCATTAAATGTTGCAAGCCCCGCTGCCGAAGTGACTCGCGTCGTCGTTCCGCTCAGTGTGCCTGTCCCGGAGTTAAGCGACATGATAATGCTCACCCCACCCTGCAGCACACTGTTGTTGAAAGCGTCCTGCAACTGCACAGTTACGGAAGGTGAGATAGAAGCCCCTGCCGTCGTGTTTGTAGGCTGCTGGACGAATGCAAGTTTCGTTGCGGTTGAGGGATTCACTACGATCGAGGATGAAGTGTCCGGTGTGAGGACGGGAACACTGGTGAAGCGGACAGTGATTGTTGTCGCGACATTATGAGCGAGGTTTGTGAATGTAGCGACTCCCCCCGCAGCTGTCGCAGTCGTCGTTCCTTGAAGCACTCCGCTTCCCGCTGTCCGGGTTGCGGTAATCGATGTGCTGTTATCAGATGTAATAAGATTACCGAACGCATCCTCAACTCGCACAACGGGCTGCTGGGCAAATACAACGCCGGCGGTGGCAGTTGCAGAAGGCTGGGTTTGAATGCGCAAGCGCGAAGCAGCTGCAGGAGAGATCGTAAACGATGTGCTCGTTGCGCCAGTTAACGCCGTACTCGATGCCGCCAGTTGTTTTGCACCGGTAAGATTAATACTAAGGTTGGAAAAAGTCGCGACGCCCGAGCCATTAGTGCTCTGGCTGGTCGTTCCGCTCAATGATCCGGTGCCGGAGGAAAGCGAAACAGTAACGGACACTCCGGACTGGTTGACATTGTTGTCAAACTGATCTCGAAGCTGAACAGTTACTGCGGGAGAGATTGATGCACCTGCCTGGGCATTTGTCGGCTGCTGGGAAAAGACGACCTTAGTTGCAGGACCGGGTGTCACGGTGATCGTACCCGAGTTTACCTGCGTGAGTGCCCCCGAAGTGGCTGAAATCTCAGCGCTGCCCTGAACTCTCGCCGTGAGTGTTGCACTCTTCATATCCCCCGACGCCACCAGATCTCCTGCAACAACCCCGCCGGTAACATTAGCTAGAGACCAGGAATCTGCGGCCACATTAGCCACAAATCCTCCGAGAGCATCGCGGGAGATTGCATAAGCTGTGATGGTCGAACCTGCAGTGAGATTCTGTGCGGAAACCACGCTTCCGCTCCCATCGGCGGCTGTCTCAACCCGAACCTGAGTTGCCTGACTAAATCCTAGAGAAAGCGTTGTGAGAAAAAAAAGGGAGGAGAGTAAGAGCCTTCGCACGATCGGTTTCATCATCATACCTTTGCAAAAAGTTAACTTCAGAAGGTCAACGGGGTGGAACAGGAAAACTAAGGAAATCGAAGCCAACATCGCCCCTAAAAGCAGGTCAATCACACTGCGGTTCCCCTTGTATGCATGAAATCATGATTTGTGGGAAGAACAAAGAGAATCTTTGCTCATTCGATAATACAAAGAAATCGCGCCCATGTCAATTTCAGGCTTTAATGCCTGGACCAAGGGTGATTGTAGACGATGTGTGTGATTCTCTCCAAGTGATACACAATGAAAGGATGACTAAATGTGAATCGAATCACATTACCAAATGGCATTGTCCGGATCCTCGTTATCCCGGGCTCATGTTCGGCAATAAGGGCGACGTCAAACTATTGGACTAAGGCTGAGAGTGTTTGCAGCTGAGTGATCGCTCGGCTGCGATGGGCGTGTTCTCTTTCGTGCAAGTTGTGAAGGTGTCTCCAGCAGTTATGTTCCAGATCGATTGGAGTTAGGCAATCTCGACCAACGTGCCCTCGAAAAGATAATCCCCCCGGGCGCGAATGTGCTTCCTGCGGAGCAAACTATATGTGCCCTCGGGCAGAGTCGAACTGCCGGCCAACGGTTTAGGAAACCGCTGCTCTATCCACTGAGCTACGAGGGCTGGTGAAAATTGCGACATAATTTACGAAACAAAACCAGTCCACGCAACGAGGTATTACCTCATTAGTACCATCTTGCGCACTGCCGAGTACGAGCCGGTCTTCAAGCGGACAAGATACACACCACTGGGTACATCAACGGCGTTCCACTGAACGCTGTATTGGCCCGCCGCTCGACGGTCGTCCGTAAGAGTTTCGAGATGCTCACCGAGAAGGTTGAAGACTTCGACGGAAACGTGTCCTTCGTCGGGCACATCATAGACAATTATAGTGGAGGGATTGAACGGATTCGGATAGTTCTGGTAGAGCTTATACTCTCTCGGAGGACCGGATTGTCCTGCGACATGCGTTACCTCCCCACCGTGCACAAGAATTTCATGGATGGAGTACCCCCACTGGGTTGCCCGTTGCAGTCCCACAATCCTCACATGACGGGCATTTGCTGCCAGAGGTATCACGTCAATCCCTCCATCTCCGGAAGTTTCAGTGTGTGCAACCGTCCATTGTGTACCGTCAGTTGAGATCATCACGACATAGTTTCGGGCATAGGCAGCTTCCCAGAAAATCATGACCTGATTCAGTCCATACACTGCGCCAAGATCTACAGTAATTGTTTGTGGATCTGTAAACTCCGAAGACCAACGGGTTCCCATATTCCCGTCAACAGCATTCGGCCCTTCGAGTCCCGGCAGTTGTACTGATGAGACAGTAACCGACTTCCGCAAGGCGAGATTGGCCGGCGGCGGCGGGTACACTCGTCCGGTGGATGTAGCCGTGTTGTTATCCTCCCGCGTTTCATCGATGACATTGTCGGGGTCAAGAACGCAATCGATTGTGAAGGTTCCGGTCTGACCTGCAAACCATTTATTCGAGCCGGAGACTCCCCTGTTTGCACAGATCAATCCCATGCCGCCTGCGGGAATGGTGTTACTTATTTCGTCTGTAAAGCTCACAGCGGATCCGTTCACAGAGAATCGCGCATTAATTGCCACACCTTGCGGAGTCGGACCGGTTCCTTCATTCTTGACCGAGGCGACGAAGATCACGGAATCACCCGGCACCGGAAACGCAGGTACACTCCATATTTTCGTGATGCGAAGGTCAGGCTTCTTTGGCGCATCTTGTATCTGCAGCACACCCCCGAGTGGAAGATTGTCAGACGACCCGCCTACCCGGACTGGATACGTGCCGGCAGCTACTTCGTACCGGGCAGCAGCTTCATTGTAACTGTATAATTCCTCCGGTGTAATGGTGAATGTGACAGTTTGTGTTTCGTTCGGATTCAACGTGATACGCTTGAAAGCCTTCAACTCTTTCATCGGCAAGCTGCCAACTGTTTTCGTTATATAAAGCTGAACCACCTCGTCTCCTGCGAGAGAACCCGTGTTTCTGACATCGAAACGAACGTTGATCGGCTGGCCGAGTAGTGCAGTCGAAGGTGTGATGGAGAAGTTGCTGTATGAGAATGTCGTATAGCTCAATCCGAATCCAAAGGCATAGCGGGGAGTCATGAACTGCGCGTCATACCATCGGTACCCGCCGCCGTAGTCGTCATTCAGGTTGTCATTCCATGGAGGAAGTTGGCCCGTTGATACAGGCATTGATACTGGGAGTTTTCCCCCCGGATTGTAAAGACCGAAGAGAACATCGGCAAGAGCTGCGCCGCCTTCCTGCCCGGGATAAAATGCATAGATGAGACCACGGAGGTTGCCGAGCACCTCATCAACTCCGCATATTCCTCCACTGAAAACGGTCAAGATGATATTCGGGTTGACCTCCCCAAGGCGTCTTATGAGTTCTTTCTGCCTGCCGGGAAGTTCAATAGTCCCGCCGATGCGGTCAAATCCTTCACCTTCTTGCGACGGATCAAGTCCGCCGACAAACAATACGGCATCAGCGCCGGACGCCGCCTGCAATGCAGCGGCGTACCCTGAAGTATCGGCGCTGTTGATGTCGCATCCTTTTGCGTACCGGACACGGCTCGCCCCGATTACTCTCTGGACGCCCTGCAATGGGGTGACCGTATAGAATGGCGTAACGTATGCGCTCCCCGAGCCGTCAATTTGCAGCACCGCCGCACTCGGGCCGATGATTGCAAGATTGTTAATGGTCGCGGGATTCAACGGAAGTATGCCGTCATTCTTGAGAAGCACGAGGGACTTCCTGCCCGCCTCCAGGCATAGCTGTTGATGCTCGATACTGTTTACATCACCGGGATTGCCGAAAGGAACGTAGTCCAGCATACCCGCCAGAATCTTCGTCCGTAGGACGCGACGCACGGCCTCGTCAATGACGGGCATGGGTACGACGCCGCTCTGCACAAGCCCCGGAAGGTCATTCTGATAATGATCTGACCCCATACAGATGTCCGTACCGGCCGTTATGGCATTACGCGTGTTCCACACGGCGCCCCAATCCGACACGACGTAAAATGGAAACCCCCAATGTGTGCGAAGAATGGTGGTGAGGAGATTCGGACTCTCCGCGCTTTTCTGTCCATTGACCAGGTTGTAGGCGTTCATGACCGACAGTACATTTCCCTCCTGCGCTGCCATCCGGAACTGGAGGCCGGCCTGATCCATCAGCAGCCGCTGACTGATGATGATATTATTTGTCTCGCGCCCGTTCTCCCTGTGATTCGCATTGAAGTGCTTTGCGGTGGCAATCGCTCCGGTGGACTGAATGCCTCGGGTCATGGCTGTTGTAATCTTCCCCGCGAGGAACGGATCTTCGCCACCTGTTTCCGCACTGCGGCCATTCCGCGGGTCGCGGCAGAGATCCATGCTGGGCCCGAGAGCCTGATGTTTCCCCTTTCCGCGGAACTCCCGCCCCAACGCCACACCAATTCGTTCAGCAAGTTCAGTGTCCCACGTAGAAGCCATCCCGATCGTCACAGGAAACGATGTAGCAGCGCCGTCCCTGACACCATGCGGCCCGTCCGCCATGATCAAACCCGGAATTCCCAGACGTGTATTGTCGGCGGTATTGAATCCCCCCTCTTTGTGCAGTTGCTTTATTTTCTCCGCGACAGTCATCTGCGAGAGGATGGCGTTTATCCGGTCTTCAACCGTTTGACCAATTGCCGCAAACGACACAAGCAACAGTAAAAGAAGATTCAGCACAACGTGTAATAACGCTCTCATGACAATACCTTGACATTTTCATTGGAAGACTAGAACAGATGTTGACGCGTTAGACGTGCGCGCCTTTGGCAAACGGGAACGGCCTGCTCATCACCAGTCCCACGATCCCCCCCCACAATGCGTTCGATGTAGCGGTTTCGATCAGATGCGCCACGGCAACATTGCCGGGCATGTACGGATTAGGAAGAATCAACTGGCTGCTCATAAGGCAAGAGAACATCAGTCCTACGACCAGAGCCTTCTCCCATTTCTCTCCTTTCAACATGCCGATCAGAGGAAGGGCTATCAGAATCCAGAGCATTCCACGCAGAATCTGATAAGGATAGAGCGACGATGTGAGAAACTCCCACAACTGGTGGCTGAACGCCGTCAGATGTGTCGAGCCTGTATACATCACACGTACATCAACGAATTGCCAGGCAATAAAGTGACCCGCCACAATGTAGATTGCCGGATACACAATCACTGCGAGAAGAAGAAACCTTGCGGCAAACTTCCGCCAGTCCGTGTCTGTTCCAGCGGGCACCTCAATTGTTGCAGCCTGTTTTTTCATCTTCCCCCATACCAAAACGGCAATAAGAGAGAACACGACAGAAAGTATGAATCCCGCAATGACGATCGCTGCAATCAGCCGTTCCGGCATCCGAACACCAAAATTGAAGTAGAGTGTTTCAATCTGCGAAAGGAAGAACTGAATGCCAAAGATCTGGAGGGCGATTACTCCGACCAGCAAGAACCCGCGCCACTGCGACCGAGCTATTGCATAGCAGACTACCGCTGTATTGATTGCGCTCACCAACACCATCAGTCCGAGGATACGGTTCGCATCTTCGGGTTCCGGCTGGGGCTCGCTGTACCCTACGACCGAAGATGCAACACCCAACG
>CAZBWR010000029.1:0-42865 GCA_964495695.1 uncultured Chitinophagales bacterium
CGCGCAGGGCGGCATCGGCGCTTCGCTGGGCAACATGAACCTCGTCGGGACACCCATTGCGGGATACACACTGGATTTCGACGGACAGACTCGCGACACGCAAGCACCATACATTGGCGCCGACGAAGCAACCCCCGCCCTGCCCGTCCAGTTGGCAAGCTTCACAGCAACGGTATCGCAAAACACCGTTACACTTCGGTGGCGGACCATCTCCGAAACAAATAACTACGGCTTTGAAGTCCAGCGGCGGGCGGGTGATAACGGCGATTTCCATACTCTCCCGAACGGCTTTGTCGCAGGCAATGGAACAACCAGTCAGCCACACGATTATATGTTTGTCGACAACAATGTCACTGCCGGATCATGGCAGTACCGTCTCAAGCAAATAGATCTTGACGGGCGTTTCACCTATACTGACCCTGTGTCGGCAAGCATTGTTACGAGCGTCTCCGGTGGAACCGCGCCCGCAACGTTCTCGCTCGCGCAGAACTACCCCAACCCCTTCAACCCGGAAACACGCATTGCATTTATGCTGCCTGAAGCATCGCTTGTAAAGCTGGCAGTGTACTCGATTACGGGCCAGGAGATTGCGGTTCTGGTGGATGAGACACGATCGGCCGGCCGTCACGAGGTGACCTGGAATGGCACCTCGCAGTTCGGCAGCAAGGTGGCAAGCGGAACATACCTCTACCGCATTACCGCAAAGGCTTCCAATGGAACACTGTTCACAGACCTGAAGAAGATGGTAATACTGAAATAAAGACCGTTCTCGCGAAACGAAAAAACCCCCGGCCTGCAAAAGCCGGGGGTTTTTCATTCTCTGATTTGGATATTCTAGAATGTCACGCTCATGCCGAGCGAGGGGAAAATCGGAATGCCGTTTATTGCACGCTCGCGGAGAGTGCCTGTTTCGTCGATATAGGCATTCACCGCTTGCTGGTTCTCACGATTGTACACGTTCTGCACATCAAGATATATAGCCCAGTTCAGCCCCCACCAGCCGGGGTATGTAGTGAGGCGAACATCCAGCGTGTGGTAGAGGTTGAGGCGTCCGCTAAAGGTGTCACGTTCATAGTCCACATCCAGAACAACCTTTCCGTCACTGTTCGTCTGAATGACGGGAACATCCTCGCCGTTCACACGCTGCACAAGTACGCGCGGTTTCACACCGAGGGCCTTCGAGTACGGCCGTCCTGACCGGAGTGTAAACCGGACCCCTAAATCCCACGATTCGCCAAGCCGGTAGTTTCCAACAACATTGATTGCGTGCCGTTGATCGAACAGGAATGGTGTAACAAGCCCGTCACGCGTCCGCTCGGCGTAGGAGAGCGCATAGCTCACCCAACCGGTAAATCTGTCCCCACCCTGTGAACGGATCTTTTGCAGCATCACCTCGAAGCCGTAGGATTCACCGGTAGCGTCGTTTACCGGTAAAGAAGTCAACGAGTCAGTGGCAATGCGAACCGGTGTTGTCCAGGACCGGGGTGAATAGATGGTGTCTCCTGCCAATGCGGAAAACCACTTTCCTCCCCTCAATTTTTGCGGAACGATTACGTTATTGAACCCCTTGTAATACGTCTCCGCCTTGAACTGCCACGACGGAGTCAACATGCGATCGTAACCGAGAATGTAATGCGTGGCTCTTTCCGCTTCCAACGACGCAAATGCCTCTTCCGAGAAGGTAATCCGGCTGCGGAAATCCTCTTTTTCCATGCCCGGCGACTGATGGTACAACCCAACTGCCGCACGAAGTGTGGAAATCTCATTCAACTTGTATGAGATGTTCAATCTTGGAGAGAAGTACAAACTCGTGCCCAAAACAGGATAGACATCAAGCCTAAGTCCCGGTTGTACAAACAGCCGATCCCCGATCCCGATTCTGTCCTGAACAAAAACATTGTAGCGATTGTAGCGGATTGTCTGGGTTTCACTCGTCGGCACAACGAACCCGCGCTGCGAGATCAGGTTCCTCAGGGATTGGTCGATCTCGAAATAGCGGGTAAAATCCGTACGCAGGAAGTCCACGCCGTACCCCGCCTCGATCGAGTGATTTCCGGTATTCAGCAACATGCGTTGTGACCATGAGGTCTTCTCGTACTGGTAGCCGTAATCAACGGCAAAGCGGACGAACCGGAGACCGAGAGTGTCGATGCGCTTTACATTGCCACTGTTCTGGGAAGGATCCACGAACGTCCCGTCGAACGCGCCGTCCCCGCCGTTCCGGTACCATGACAATTGCGAATTGACGACCAGGTTCTTCGCCGGGTTATACTGCCATGTCCCTCCCAGCATTGTATTGTTCGATTCATCGAACACGCTGGCACTATCCGCACGGTTTCGCTCAGAGCCGGATATCAGCGAAACTCCGTCACGCGATGTAATTGCGTTGAGTATCACTTTATTCGACTCATCAATGGGAATACTCCCTCTAAACTGGACATCACCGAAATTCGGCAGCGCCACGTCGCCGTCAACCAGCTTCGCCTTCTTCAGGACCGGGCCAAGGATCAGATCATAGTAAGTCCTTCGGAACGAGAGGAGATACGAAGAGCCATCGAATGGCAGGGCTCCCTCGGCAATCAGATTCATGTTGGTAAGACTGAAGTTGAGCTTCGCCCCGACCGTCACGTCCGACCGCCCTTCCCTGTTCTTAACATCAAGAACGGCAGAGAGGCGGTCACCGTACTGGGCACTGAAGCCTCCGGTCTGCAAGCTGATGTCGCTGACTGTCTCCGGATTGAACATAGAAACGACGCCATAAAGGCGGTAGGGGTTGATGACTTCAAATCCGTCAATCATGATGAGATTCTGATCGGGACCTGAGCCGCGCACAACGAGCTGTGCTGAAAAATCATTCACGCTTGTCACCCCCGGCAGAGCCTGCAAGCCACGCAGCACATCTTCCGCTGCACCCGGAAGGTACTTCGCCTCACGGGGAGTAATAGTCGTAACACTTGGCCGGACGTCTTCAGCGGGTTGGCGACGCGTACCCGTCACCAGAACCTGGCTCATCTCGATTTGGTTCTCTCGCAGCACAATGGTCACTCGAGCGGTATCGTTGCTTCTTACCCTGACCGGCAGCAGCTCTCCCTGTTCATACCCGATCAAACGGACTCTCAACCGGTATGCGCCGGGTGGGACACTGTTTATTATGAAGCGACCGTTTTCGTCCGCAGCTGCGCCGAGTTGGGTGTCTTCAATTGTGATAATAGCATTGGGGGCGGGATCGTCATTCGGGAGAAGTACCTTCCCTCCGATGGCGCCTGATTGGCTGTAACTTGTTGATATACATAGAAATGACGCGAAAAGAGTCGCTGTCAGAATTTTCATTATTCCCTTCAAGACGGTGTACTTACAAAACAACCTCACCACAAGGTGAAGTTCCGTCGACCGTTCTACGCCTATTTGCAGGAAAAGTTCTACAAGTGAATTACTCCGAAGATGATCGAGCCGAAGAGCACCAATCCGCCAACAATGAATAACCACCCAAGGATGTCCAGTATGAAACCCGCCTTCGCCATGTCTTTCAGGCTAATATACCCTGTTCCGTAAACGATTGCATTCGGTGGCGTGCCGACAGGCAATGCAAATGCCATGGAGGAAGCGAGCGCGGCGGCAATGGTCAGTGCCACGGCATTTTCGCCTGTGCTCTGAGCAATGGAGATGACAACGGGAGCCATCATCGTGATCACTGCCGAGTTTGTAGCTATCTCGGTCAGCAGATCAATGAAAAAGACAATCGCCAGCATCATCAGAAGTGTTGATGGGGAGCCGAATGTGGAAACGAATGACGCTGCCATCCATGATGCGAACCCCGTCCTGAACATCCCGTCAGAAAGGGCGATCCCGCCACCAACGATGGCAAGCGCCCCCCACTCTATGAACTTCAGGTCACGTAACCGCAGAAGAAATCCCCATCGCTCCGTCTTTACTGGAATAAAGAGCAAAGACACACCCGCAATCAGTCCAATTCTGTATTCGTCAAGCCATTCAATGTTCTTGAGAACGGCGTATGGGAGGATATCTTCTTTGAATGGCGTGACAAGCCATAGAATAACAGCCGTGATGAACACACTGATTGTCAGTCGCTGCCCCATAGAGAGCGGTCCGAGCGACCTCTTCTCAGCCAGAAGCCGCTCCTTCCCACCCTCGAATGACCTCACTTCAGGAGGAAACACCTTCATAAGTACAAACCAAATCACCGGCAAGAAGCAGATCACAATTGGGATGCCGAACTTCATCCAGTCCAGAAATGTGATGCGTTGATATGATGGATCATTTGCGAGCGAGACATTCAGTATGCCGATCGCCGTGCCATTTGGCGGCGTGCCGATGAGAGTTCCCATTCCTCCCACGGATGCCGACCATGCAATGCCAAGCATCAGCGCTTTCCCGTAATTCGAATGTCCAGGTTTCGCCCCGACGAACGATAGAATGCCCAGACTCAGTGGAAGCATCATGGCACACGATGCAGTATTTGAAATCCACATGGACATGAACGCCGTCGCCAGCATCATGCCAAACAGCGTCTTGCCGGCGTCATTTGCCAGATTGCCACGGGTGAGAATCCAGAGCGTAAGCCGTCGGTCGAGCCCCCACCGTTGCATCGCAGCAGCTATCATGAAGCCGCCAAAGAACAACAATATCACGGGACTGAAGTAATTGGAGACCGTGTGGGCAACAGTGAAGTCGAAAGGCATCTTCTTCGAAAACCCCTCAACGCCGAACAGCGGCAGAACGAGTATCGGGAGCAACGCCGTATATGCAAGGCGGATCGGTTCGGTAAGCCACCACACGACCATGAGGATCATGAGGCCCGCAACAATCTGCATTGAGCGGGCAAGGGTCAACGGATCCATCGCGTTCCCCTGCTCTGCAATAAAAGCGGATGCAGCGTTGATGAACGTCTGCAGCGGTGGCAGTAAAGCTAGCAATAAGAATGCCCCGAGCCCCAGCACAAGGCCAATGTGTTTCAGTTTCATCGTGATGTTTTAGAGACGTAGTGCAGCGTCAAGTACGCGTTGATTCAGCAGCCCATTTTCCGCTGTCAGCAGGGCGGGGGTTCCATTAAGAATGGAATCTGAAAAATGGTTGATTTCTTCGATATACAGATTCGGAACATCGATCTGCTCGATGTGGACGTCAGGATTGCCTGATGGACTACGCCGTTCAATCCTGAGCTCGGAAAGCCTGCCCCCGACCGTAAAGTCGATTGCTGATACGCGGGCCTCTGTACCAAGAATTTCCATCCTGCTTTCCCTCAGTGGAGAGCCGTACGATGTGAAAATCGTGCCAATGACATTCTCAGGAAAGCGAAGAAGAAGCTGCGAAATCAACTCCGTCGTGACATCAGTGGGACGGGGTACCAACAGGCCGTTGACGTCCATTACTTCCTTGTCAAGGATGAAGCGCATCGTGTCGAGACAATGTACGCCAACGTCAAATGTTGGTCCACCCCCTGCGACCTTAGGGTCCACAAGCCATGCACGAGTACTGAGCCGTGCATCATAGATAAAGTCCGAATTGATCCGGATAATCGTGCCAATCTCGCCTGATTGAACCAGGTCGCGCATTCGATGCACGAGCGGCGAGAGCCTGAGCATGTGTCCCACCATCAGTACTACATTATTGGCGGCACATGCAGATATCATCTTGCGGCATTCTTCCTCATTCATTGCCATCGGTTTCTCACACAACACATGCTTCCCCGCTTCCGCTGCAAGAATTGCCTCCTCACAATGTGCCGAGTTCGCTGAAACTATGAAGATCGCATCCACCTCATCATGATGGACCATTTCCTTGACAGAAGAGAATGCATGCGGAATCCCGAACCCGGCTGCAAAGCGCTCCGCTTTTTCCTGTGATCTGTTTTGAATTGCTACAAGCGTCGAATTGTGTGAATTCATGATAGCGGGAGCGGTGGCCTTCTCCGCAAATCTACCGAACCCCGTAATGCCGAAGCGAATCTTCCTCATTTCACGATATCCTCAAAGAGGCGCTTCACCGGCGGCACTACCATCAAAAGCAGAGCACCTTTCTGTTTCTCCGCCTCATCAAGCTGGGATTTGAAGTTGGACTTCTCCGTTGAAGAGAGATTTTTTCCCGTTTCTTTTACCTCCAATAGCCTAAGCCCTACACGAGCGGCATTTGCCAGGTCGGTAGAGAGCTGCGACTCAACCGGCATCAAGCCGTTGTTCACGAAGTAAGGCTGCAAAACAGCATCGTTGTCACGCCATTTCAAAAGCATAAACCGCAAGGAGTTCTTTTGATCTTGTGTGATGGAGCCATTCTGCAATTTCTCTATGAGGCCTGCAAAAATCCGTGCAGTATCACTCTCCGGGCGGGCTGCATCAACAAGCCGGTTAAGAGGTGTGAGGCTGGTGTGCGGTCTGGTGCGGCCGCGTTGGTAGACCTTCACAGGCTCGACGACGTCAGCAAGAATTTTCAGCGGTTGAATGGGCCTGCCACCTGTGAGCCGCTCGAGCATCGTTCGATAGCTTGTCCGGTGTGTGAGTCCCGCCCACTCCAGTCGTTGCGTCATGACATCAAGACGTGCGTACATGTCATCGATATCCTTCACAGAAGCCGGCGACCAGAACCTCTCGGCTATTGCTGCAGTGCGTGGCCAGATACGTGAATCTATCGTCTCGTATGAGACATATTCAGCCCACATGCACGCTTCGCCGCCAAGGATACGGGACTGTTCCTCGCGGCTCATTGCTGAAATGGTCGAGTCGATAGGATCAACGACATAGTGGAAGGATGCCGGCCGGATGTGGTCAAGGTAGTATCCGTGGGAGAGAATTCCCTGATATCCTTTGCGGGAACTTTCAGCGAGTGATTTCTGCCCCCGCCACGAGTGAATGACGATATCCTTCGGCAAGTCAGGATGAAAAATCTCGTCCCACCCGATCATCTTTCTATTGTATTTCTGGAGGATGGCAAGTATGCGTTTGTTGAAGTATGCTTGCAGCGCATGATTGTCAGGGAGATTGTTCTTCTTCATAAAGTTCTGGATTAACGGGTTAGCATCCCATTGCTTTCCCGTTACCTCATCTCCGCCGATATGAAAATACGCATCAGGAAAGAGCTGCACCATCTCGCCAATGAAGCGGTCGAGAAACGTATAAACCTCCTCGCGTGTCGGATCCATTGTAGGATCGTGGATACCCCACTTCCGCTCGATGGTGTAGGGGCCGGGAGCGCTTGCAAGCTCCGGGTGCCCCACGAACCATGCTGTTGTGTGTCCGGGTATGTCGAATTCCGGTACAACGCGGATCCCTCTTTCGGCCGCGTAGTCAATTACCTCTTTGATCTGTTCCTGCGTGTAGTAATTCCCCTCCGAACCCATCAGGTGAAGCTTCGGATACACCTTGCTTTCAACCCGGAATCCCTGGTCTTCCGAGAGATGCCAGTGGAGCACATTCATTTTCACCATCGCAAGCCCGTCGATGTTCCGCTTGATGACCTCTAAAGGCATCCAATGCCTGCAGGCGTCTATCAACAGGCCGCGCCAGGGAAAGCGGGGAGTATCATTGATCTCGACTGCCGGGACTTGAAACTCGTTGGGACCCACTTCAATTAACTGCAGTAGTGTTTCGAGCGAACGAAGCATGCCATAGTACGTGTTGGAAGCAATCCTAATCTCCCCGGATTGGGATGTGAGGGTATATGATTCATCCTCAATCGCCTGCTGTATCCGTCCGGCCGCAGGATCTACGCAACGAATAGTCAGCGTCCCTTTTTCGGTAGTGACACGGTTGCCGGTAAAGGGAATCCCGGTCTGCGCAGCCAACCTCCGGATGAAGCGTTGAACTGCACGCTCGACGCGGGCATCTTTCCCCTGTTCAATGCTGACAGTAAATGATGAATCGATCGGCACAGGGGAAGAATTCAACGCGACTAATGAGGCGGGACGAGGCATGAGCTGTTGAGAAAAGGCAGCGCCTGTCATAACGCCGGCTGTAAGAATGAGAAAAAGAAATGCATGTCTTGTCATGGTGTCAAATGGTAATGGATGAAAAGAACGGCGACAATTCAGTTTGCAACGCCGGGAGTTTGATGAAGGTACTTCTTGTCTGTCAACTGTTTGAGCATGAAATCGGCCACATCGGCGCGTGAGATGGAAACGGTGAGGAGGTAGCTGCCGACATCCGGGCCATGCTTGTATTTCCCTCGCTGCTTGCCGTTCGTCAACTGGCCCGGCCGCACAATCGTCCATTCAAGCCCGCTTTCTTTAATCAGCCGCTCCTGCTTCACCTTATCCCTGAAATACCAGAAGGTGATAACCGGAATGACAAACAGTGTGTAATATAGCCCCAGCTTCCACCGGGCATCACTGATGCCGAGAGTGGTTTCACATATAATACGGCGGACGTGGTGCTTCTTCATTGCATCAATGATATTCGCCGTCCCCTTTGAGAGAATTGACGAGGGAAGAAAAAAGCGCTTGTGACCGAGAGCCGAGAGAACTGCATCCTGCCCCTTTACAGCTTTCTCCACGCTTGCAGGATCCAGGACGTTCCCTTGAACTACGGTGAGCCGATCGTGACGGATCTTCACAGACGCAGGGTTTCTGGCAAATGCGGTAACGTGATGCCCCTGCTCGAGCGCCTGACGGACTATCTCACGCCCGGTGCCGCCCGTTGAACCAATAACGAGAAGTTTCATTGCGGGGATTTCCTTTTCAGAATGTGTACGGTATCGCCAAGCTTCAGCGTGCCCGTTCCTTCATGAATCAGATTCTGTCCGAACATGACTTTGTTATCAATGGCGCGGTATGCTGCCAACGTCCTGAGCGGTTCTGACGATTTTTCTGCAGTCATTGTGTCAACCGTGGTGATTGTGCATCGGGCGCATGGCTTCACAACATGCATCAGCGTTTCACCGATCATGATCTGCTCCCACGTATCCTCCTCATAGGCCTCACATCCGGTGACAACGAGGTTCGGACGGAATCGCTTCATGGGAATTGGGGAGTCGAGACGGGAATTCAGATCGGCAAGGGACGCGTCAGAGATCAACAGGAGCGGAAATGCATCAGCAAAACTCACCACATCGTCATGTACAGCATAGTTGCGGTCCACGGGTCGAAGAGACAGACCGGACATTACAACCAGACGGCAAGCAACACCGAGATACTCGCTGAACCATAGTGAAGGCTCTTCACCTGCAACCTGCGCCTCAACATCATCATCCCACACAGTCACAGAGACAAGTTCTTTGGATTGTGATTCAAGTGGAAGGAACAGGGCTTCCATCCCCGGCGCTTTCAGCTCCAGGGCATCATGCTTAACGGCGACCTGAACGAGCGTCATGCGCGGGTGATCCCGTTGCGTCATAAACATCCCGTCAGCGTCAACAAGCATCCACCGTCTGTCATGCTGCAGGCCACGCGGCTCGAGCCTGGCAGAATCCAGCGGAATGCCGCCACAGGACTTAACCGGGTAGATGGTGATTTCCGAAAGTGAAATGTTCATGAGGAACGGGGACTGATGGCTGTGTCAATATAGCGCAAAGAGCTGAGAGACTCAAACAAAGAAGCCCGGCCGGTTGTAAACCGGCCGGGAGTTAACGGGACTACCAGATTTTTGCGCGGGCCGGCCCGGAGCGAACCATTGCATCACCACTTTTGCACCCGAATGCCTCGTGGAACTCCGGCATGTTCGAAAGCGGGCCTATCGTCCGGAACCTGCTGGGCGAATGTGGATCAACCACAAGTCTCTGCTTCAGGTTTGCCGGCGTGTAGTTGCGGCGCCACATCTGAGCCCACGCCATGAAGAACCGCTGCGGCGGAGTCATGCCGTCTATTTTCTGCAGCATCGGCCTCTTGTCCAGTTCTTTTCGCAGTGCCTGGTACGCGACGGCAAGACCTCCAAGGTCGGCAATGTTCTCCCCAAGTGTAAGTTTGCCATTCACGTGAAGCGAATCAATTGCAACGTATGCCGAGTATTGATCTTCGATGACTTTTGCCAGCTTGTCAAATCGTTCACTGTCTTCCTTTGTCCACCAGTCGGTGAGATTCCCCTTTGCATCGAACTTTCTTCCCTGGTCGTCAAACCCGTGCGTTATTTCATGGCCGATAACCGCCCCCATACCGCCATAATTCACGGCATCATCGGCTTCAGCGTCAAAAAATGGCGGCTGAAGAATGCCCGCAGGAAACACGATCTCGTTTGCCGTCGGATTGTAGTAGGCGTTCACTGTCGGGGGTGTGATGTACCACTTGTTACGGTCAACCGGCTTGCCGACCTCTGCAAGGTCACGCTGAACCTCGAACTGTGAGGCTCGCAGCACATTCAGCACGAACGGACCGCGATCAATAACCAGGCCGTCATAACTTTTCCACTTGTCGGGATACCCGATCTTGATGACAAATGCGTCGACTTTTTCGTACGCTTTTTGTCTTGTCGCCTCACTCATCCACTCAAGCCCCCCTATACGCTCACGGAACGCTGCGAGCAGGTTCTTCACCATTGAGACGGCCCGCTGCTTGGCTTCCGGGGGAAAATTCTTCTCCACATACATTTGTCCCAGAGCATCACCCGTCAAACCATTAACCGATCGCAACACTCGTCGCCAGCGAGGCAACAATTCACGCTGTCCGTTCAACACTGTACCGTGAAACGCAAACTGCGCGTTAACAAAATCGGTGCTGAGATACTGTGCCGTTTCGTCGATGATCTTCCAGCGCAGGTATACTTTCCAATCTGACAGCGGAACACTTCTTAATATGCCGTTCAGGGCCTTGAAATATTCCGGCTGCCCAACGTTCAGTTCGTTAACGCTGATCTTCAGGGATTTCAGATAAGTGTCCCAACCGAAGGCAGGGACAAGTCTTCTGAGGCGTGCGACCGGCATCTTATTATAGATTTTTTCCGGATCACGAAGATCCACACGCGCCATTGATGCTTCCGCAAGACGGGTTTCGATGCGCATAACTGTTTCAGCATTCTTCGCCGCGGTTGCTTCGATATCTCCGAGCATCCGGAACATTTTTTCGAGGTATGTCCTGAACTCCTGCCGGATTGCCTTGTACCGCTCATCATCCTTCAGATAGTAATCCCGGTCGGGAAGTGTCAGGCCTGACTGGTCAATACTCGCAATGGTCATCTCACTATTCTTGAAATCAGGCTGAGACGAAGTGGAAAAAATGGGAAAGATTGCATGCCGGTGCAAATGCACCAGAGCTGCCTGAAGATCTCTGGAGGTACGGATTGCCGCAATGCGCGATAATTCCGATTGAAGCGGTTCTATGCCATCCTTTTCAGCCCGCACGGAGTCCATTCCGCTCGCAAAGAAGTCCCCGACTATTTGCAGCCTGCTGCCGGCAGGCTCTCCCGATCGGGCACCTGCCGACTCGAGAATTTCACGAATGATCTCATTATTCTGCTCGGTCAGTTCATTGAAGCTCCCCCAACTACTGAAGGCCGGCGGGACCGGGTTTCTATCAAGCCACCCACCGTTCGCATAGCGATAAAAGTCCGTGCAGGGAGCTAAGGTCGTATCGAAGTTTGCAGGATCGAGGGGAGTTACCTGCCGGTAGCCGGATTGCGGAAGGGCGGTGAGGGTTGCCATGAATAGCATAAGAAGCAATGCAGGGGCCTTGCCTAGCCTCCGCGTCGAAGGAAATAACATATTGAATCCTCTTTGGAATGATTGAAGTGATGAAACAACTGCCGGTACTACGCATAAACTGCCGGATTGTTCTCCGGCAGATGATAATACGTTCCTATGTCAGCTATTGATTTGATTTAAGATACTGGATGACCGCAAGCCGTATGTCCCTGCGTACATCGTTTGCTTCAGTCGGCTCCTCTACCCTGAACACGTCCGGATGATCCCTCTTGAAAAACTCGATTCCCTGTTCGTTACCGGAGATGAGAAAGTCCGAGGTAATAATGCGATACTTCGCCTCAGCTAGAATCGGTTTGTCCGCCGCGTTCCATCCTTTCTTCAACGGATCATAGGTAATGCCATGATACTGTAAGTATCCTCCTCTGCCGACATTAGCCATTCCCGCTTCCAGCACACGAAGCAAGAGACTCCCCTTCAATTCAACTTCAAGCAGTTTCCCGCCAAAGGGAAGTGTTCTGATAATGTCGTACTCCGTAATCACTCCTGAGAGCTGGTCATCCAAGCGGATCGAACCGCTGTTGAAGAGCGCAATCGTTGCTGCCCTGGATGCGGCGAGCATTGATCGGGCGATAAGAGAGCCAAGATTCGTCTGGGCGTACCGGATCGAGCTCTCGCGGCCATCAAGCGGTTCACTCACACGCCCGACAACATCGGACGGATTGAATCCCTTCTCCTGGAATCCTGCATATGCCCGAGTCGTCCATTCGTTTACAATCCTCGCTGTGGCAGGCTCGTCAGGAATCGAAGGATCAATTGTGCGGATTTCAGAGAGAATCCTCAACGATTTGCTCTTGGCCAGCCAGCGCAGACGGTGGATGTATACCGTACGGGCATTCGCATCAGCTTTCGAGATGATTGTTTCGCCTACTTTGAACATCATGTTAGTATGCTCGTGCCCGCCGAGTATCAGCTTCAACTCCGGAATCCGCTCCGCAAGTTGCCGGTCTTCGTCGATGGAAAGGTGTGTCAACCCGATCACAAAATCTGTTTTGTCCTTTATCCGGTTGTAGACACGCTCTGCAGATTCTATCGGATCACTCCACTCGATATAAGGAGGCTTATTGCTTCCAATCGTAAGCCCAATAATGCCCACCCGGACGGATTCACCGGTGGCATTTGTTGCCGTGATGATATGATGATCAGGAAAGGGAAGTTCGAGGCCATTTATTGTTTTCGTGAAGGGAGCAGTTCCCTGCGCAGTTTTATGCTTGATGTTGGAGGAGATCCATGTAAAGGTCGATTGGTTGATCCTGTCGAGAAGAGGCTGCTCGCCCAGGTCGAATTCGTGATTGCCAAAAACTACGAAATCGAGGCCGGCGCTGTTCATCGCATCAATCATCTGTGCGCCATGAATCCGCTTTCCTTGATAGTTGCTTGTGCCGATTGCGGACGGACTGATAAAATCACCGGCAAGAAACGCGTACGTATTGGGATTCTCAGCCCGAAGCTGTTGTCTGACCGTGGCTACACGTGCCATTCCGCCATATTTTCCTCCTTCAACCGGGCTGATCTCATACACATCATTGAGTTGCAGAAACGTGAGTTCAATACCTTCGGGTGTTGGCACTTTTGCCGAAACGTCTTTCGAGGTTTTGACAGAAACGCTGCACGCGCCGAGCAATGACAGCATCAATACTGCAAGAAATAACCGCTTCATTTTAGAGCCTCTTTTGAGAAAGGTCAGCCAACAACGACAGGTTCACGGTCAAGCCTGATACCAAATGTGGAAAACACCCCCCCTTGAATATCTTCCGCCAGCCCGAGAAGCTCGGACGTGGTACCGGAAAAATTAACAAGCGCGAGTGAGTGGTTTGATGAAATGCCAACTCCCCCTCGTTTGAATCCCCGTGCAAACCCGGCATGCTCAACCAACCATGCCGCGGGAACCTTGACATTTTTTCCGGCCGGGAATGTCGGGAAGGAATCCATGCCGAGCTCCACACACCGGCGCCGGAAAGCCGCAAATTCATCAGTTGTCAAAACAGGGTTCTTGAAAAATGAACCCGCGGATTGCGAGTTCGGGTCGTCGGGGTCAATGACCATCGACTTACGCCGACGCAAGGAAAGAACAGCAGAACGAACCGCTTCGAGCTGCTCTTTTCCCGGAGACAGCGAGTCAATGTCCACACTCTCCCCGATGAACTTCTTCAATTCGGGATACAGTATCGAAGCTGGAGCCCTATCTTTAAGCCTGAAGATCACTTCTACAATCACGTAGCGACCCGAGTCTTCCTGATTGAACCTGCTGGCCCTGTATTCGAACTGGCACTCGTTCGCCGGAAACAGTTTCTCCTCAAGGGAAGCGACATCAATTGTCCGGACAGACTCGATTGTTTGTGAAACCTCCTGCCCGTAAGCACCAACGTTCTGAATGGGGGTAGCGCCGACAAGCCCCGGAATGCCGGACAAGCACTCGATCCCGGCGAGGTTCGAGTGTATGCACATCCTCACAAAGTCATCCCATGATTCCCCGGCACGAACAACCATGCGGACGTGGTCTCCATTCCGGAGAAACTGCACGCCTCTCAAGCCGATACGGATCACAGCACCCTCGAATCCTTCATCAGTGAAAATCGTGTTACTCCCGCCGCCGAGAATGTGCCAGCGGATGCGATTGCGCCTGCAGAAGTCAAGGGCTGCATACACGTCCGGAATGGCGCCGCACTCGATGAAATACCGTGCGTTACCCCCCAGGCGAAGCGTGGTGAAGTTGGCAAGTGGAATGTGCTCCTTGATATCCAAGGAGGAGGATTCATTGGCCGGTGTCATTCCGCTCCTTAATGATCTCCGCCGCAATACTCACAGCAATTTCTTCAGGCGTGTGACTGCGAATAGGTAAACCGATCGGAGATCGCACGTTCCTCAGAAATGACTCTGCCATCCCGTCTCTCGTAAGGTCAGAGAGTATCTGCGCTGTCTTGGCTTCACTACCCATCAATCCGACGTAACGGACATTTTTGCCAGCTATAGCCTTCAGCGCCTCCTCGTCGCTCTTATATGCTGTTGTCACTATCACTACATATTCCTGTTCAGAGCCGGAAATGATATCCCCTATCCTGCTGTATGGCATCGAGAGTTTTCTATGCGCAAAAGTATTCGAAACAAAGGTATCAACCTCCGGGCGGTCATCAATCACCACAACGTGAAAATCCAGAGTCGAAAGAAGCTTGCATAGTGCAAACCCAACATGTCCGCTCCCCACAACATACACTGTATCCAGCATACCTGCTTGTTCTTCGTATCGCCAATCATCCCGGCTTGCGAAGTGAAACACGGGCGCCCGTGGATATCGTTCGACCATCCCTGTTGACATCCCTTCAGGGGCGATCCGCAAACCCAGCTTCTCGTGACGATCGAATGCGGTTACGATCTCTTCAACAGCCGGCGTCATCTCACTTGTAATCGGGTAAACGAGCAGGACTTGTGACCCTGAACAAATCAGACCGGAGGACTCATGCACAGTTTCCGCTGAATGATGAAGGTGGTGAATGGATTGTGTTATCGAATGATCGCGAAGCATCTGCAGCGTACGGTCAATCCACCGAACTTCCATGATGCCGCCGCCAATAGTCCCGCTCTTTTCTCCGGCGGCGTTGAGAGCAAGCTTGAATCCCGCTTTGCCGGGGGATGCTCCCTGACTTTGTACCACCGCAAGAAGCACTGTCGGCGTCCGTGACTCCAGGGACTGCCTGATAAACTGCCATACTTCCTTGTTTCTCAATGCGCAGGAAATTATAAGTTAATAACCATGCGATGATGCACCATTGATAATAATGATGATTTTGAATAGTTTCCATCACAAACTTGTTGGTCACCCGCCGGAAACACTTTCAAGCATCCTTCGGAAAGGCGCAATGCGCTCGACGATTTCCTTCATTTTGGACGGCACGATTGTAAGCGAAAGCTTCAGCCGCATTTCCCCGACAACGACACTCCTCAATTATCTGCGAGGCCTTCCGACACATAAAGGTGTAAAGGAGGGATGCGCTGAGGGAGATTGCGGAGCGTGCACGGTGGTTCTCGGTTCGAGAAAACCCGATGGTAGTCTGCGGTATGCTTCTGTCGACTCCTGTCTCGTGTTCCTGCCGATGCTGCACGGTAAGCAGGTCATCACCGTAGAGAATTTGCAAGACACAAGCGGTGCTTTGCATCCTGTCCAGCAGACGATGGTCGAAACTGGCGGCAGCCAATGCGGCTATTGCACGCCGGGCATTGTGATGTCGGTGTTTTCTCTCTACAAGAATCACAACCGGCCGGGGCGTGCTGACATCGATGATGCACTCACTGGAAATCTCTGTCGCTGCACGGGCTATCGTCCGATTATCGAGGCGGCGGCACAGGCCTGCGTTCATGAGAGACTGGATGCATTCTCGGCCTCGGAGAATGACACGGCAGACATGCTTGCATCTATTGCAATGGACAGCGCCACATTTCGTCACAATGCGCAGCGGTACTTCCAGCCTGCAACACTCGAAGAAGCCCTTGCCATCAAGAAAGAGTATCCTGATGCAATAGTCATCTCAGGCGCGACGGACATCGCCTTAAGAGTGACCAAGCGTCATGACGTTCTTGAACGAATCCTCGATTTGGGACTGGTTGAAGAACTGCGGTCAGTGAAAACGCGGGAGGATGGCATTCTGTTCGGCTCTTCCGTCACATTAACCGATGCGCTGGCCGTTGCCGAAGAACCCTTCCCCTCTCTTGCTGCAACACTCCATGTTTTCGGATCCCAGCAGATTCGCAACCTCGCTACCATCGGAGGCAATCTCGGCACAGCTTCACCCATTGGAGATTTGCTCTCATCGCTGATTCCTCTTGACGCCATAGTCACACTGCAAAACGTGAACGGGAAACGAGAGGTACCTTTGAACACTTTCGTGACTGGATATCGCCTGACAATCCGGAAACCGGACGAACTTATCACCGGCATCTTCATCCCTTACCCGTCACACAAGGAACTTATCCGGTGGTACAAAGTGTCGAAGCGTAAGGATCTCGATATCTCGACAGTCAGTGCGGGAATCCGGATTGCGCTCGATGATATGCGACGCGTTACCCGATGCACCATTGCCTACGGAGGGATGGCCGACCGCGTGAAACAGGCAAGCGCTGCTGAAGCATTTCTCGCGGGAAGAGTATGGGACCGCCAAACAGTCGAGAACGCAATGCCGCTCATAGACAATGACTTCAAGCCCATTTCCGATGCCCGTGGCAGCGCGGAGTTCCGCAGCGTTGTCGCAAAAAACCTGTTGCTGAAATTCTGGGCGGATACGCGTGAACTCACAAACGGAGAAGCCGGCACAAATGTCTAATTCGGCGAAGACAATTCGATGAAGAACAACATTCCCCACGAATCAGGCATCCGACATGTCACCGGCGAGGCGGTGTATGTTGACGACATTTCCGTAGCAGACCGCCTGTTGGTCGGAAGAGTTGTCTACAGCCCGCATGCTCATGCGCGAATACTCTCTTTTGACCTGACTGATGCGAAGAGCCTGCCTGGCGTGCATGCCGTGCTGAGCCACAGAGATATTCCCGGACACAACCAAATGGGGCCGGTGATCAAGGACGAGTTTTGTCTTGCTTCCGAAGTTGTAGAATGTGTGGGACAAGCCATCTTCCTTATCGCTGCCGAAACGGAGGCAATAGCACGACAAGCTGAGAAGCTCATTAAGATTGAGTTTACGCCTCTCCCCGCCATACTTACGATCGAAGATGCGATACGTGCAAACGCGTTGCTGGGTCCGCCACGGGTGATGGCGCGCGGAAATGCTGCGGAGGCCCTTGCCATCTCCCCCAACCGTATCAGCGGCGAGTTGCACACCGGGGCACAGGAGCATTGGTACCTCGAGTCGCAAGTGTGCCTCTGTGTTCCGGGCGAGGGAAATGAACTCAACGTTTTTTCATCGACCCAACATCCATCAGAGACCCAGACACTCATCGCCGAACTTTTGGGCATCGGCAAACACGATGTTGTTGTTGAGGTGCGTAGAATGGGGGGAGCATTCGGCGGCAAGGAAACGCAGGCGAATCACACGGCGTGTTGGACGGCTCTGCTTGCCCACGCTACGCGTCGACCGGTAAAAATAAGGCTGTTCCGCGATGACGATATGAAAATCACGGGAAAACGCCATCGATTTCTCTCACGCTATGATGTCGGCTTCGACAGC
Source organism: uncultured Chitinophagales bacterium (assembly GCA_964495695.1). Classification (GTDB taxonomy): domain Bacteria; phylum Bacteroidota; class Ignavibacteria; order UBA10030; family UBA6906; genus CAADGV01. Next base: position 17,808 of record CAZBWR010000029.1, read on the forward strand.
AATGGGAACATCCTCGCCGCCACAATTGAGCTGAACAGTGACGGCGGGTGTGCCACCGATCTTTCATTCGCGATTATGGAACGGGCGATGCTGCATGCGGACAATGCTTATTACATCCCGAACATACACATCGATGCACGCGTCTGGAAAACGAATCTGCCATCCAATACCGCGTTCCGGGGATTCGGAGGCCCGCAAGGAATGGCGGTCATTGAACATATCATTGACCGGATAGCCAGGACACTTCGCAAAGACCCGCTGGAAATAAGGGCCGAAAATTTCTACGGACAATCCGATCGAAATCTCACACATTACGGTCAGACCGTTGAGAACAACCGGTTGCAGATGATTCACCAACAGCTTATCGAATCGAGCGAGTACGTCCAGCGGCGCGGCGCCATCGCCGATTTCAACTCCCGTAACGAATTCCGTAAACGCGGTATTGCGATGACGCCGGTAAAGTTCGGTATCTCCTTCACGACAACTTTCCTGAACCAGGCCGGAGCCCTCGTTAACATCTACAAAGACGGGACTGTTCTGGTCAATCATGGCGGGACGGAAATGGGGCAAGGCCTCCACACGAAAATGCTGCAAGTCGCGGCTGCGGAATTTGGCATCGATACGGACAAGGTTAAAGTAAATGCCACCAATACATCAAAAGTCCCCAACACCTCTGCAACAGCGGCATCGGCGGGAGCCGATCTGAACGGAATGGCAGTCAAGAACGCCGTTGATACATTGAAAGGCCGCATCGCGGCGGCGCTGGCGGATTACTTCAGCGAACAGTTTCCTGCATCACCTTCAAACGCTGGTGCTATCCGGTTTTTCAACAATGAGATCTTTGATGAAGAACATCCTGATCGGCGGGTGACATTTGCCGCAGCTATGCCCCTGATGAACTTGCGGCAGGTGAGCCTGAGCGCAACAGGATTCTACAAGACTCCCGCGATTGGTTGGGACAAAGCAAGGGGATGGGGCAAGCCGTTCCATTATTTCGCATTCGGCATGGCGTGCACTGAAGTTGAAGTCGACATTCTAACCGGACATCACACAATTCTCCGAACCGATATTCTTCACGACGTCGGAGACTCGCTCAATCCGCACATCGATCTCGGACAGGTAGAGGGAGGATATATTCAGGGCAACGGTTGGGTTACCACGGAGGAAATAAAGTGGGATGACAAAGGAAATCTGATGACGCACTCGCCGGACACATACAAGATTCCGAACGTGCAGGATATCCCAAGAGACTTCCGTGTACGCTTGCTGCAGAATGCGCCAAACCCGAACACAATCAGAAAAAGCAAAGCTGTTGCAGAGCCACCGTTCATGCTGGCACTCTCTACATGGCTGTCGATCAAGGACGCGATATCCGCAGTTGCAAACCACGAACTTGAACCGCAGTTTTCTCTTCCCGCGACAAACGAAGTCATCGTCATGTCGGCATATGACCTTCGGAGACGACAGACAGTGTCAGCTTCCCCTGTAGGTTGAGTAGCCGAACGGACTCAGCAACAACGGAACATGGTAGTGACCCGATGACTCCGCAATAGTGAACACAACTTCAACGTAGGGATAGAAGCACGCACGCCGGGTTGCTTTGAAATAGCTCGCCGTGTCAAATCGCAATCTGTACGTTCCCCTCAACTTTTCTCCCGCCAGCAAGTCAGGAATTCTGCCATCCTTGTTTGTCCGCTTGGCGGCAAGCAGCTTCCATCCCCGGCCCGTTTTTTTCTCCAAGCGGATCCGTACACCGGCGGCCGGCTTGCCGAGCATCGTATCAAGAACGTGTGTAGTAATAGGGCTTTTCATTTCTCTTCCTTCCCTGTGGGCGATTCCAGAATTTTCACAAACTTCGGGAGGATGACCTCTGTCCAATACTTGTACTGAACGGCGGAGGGGTGAAGTGCGTCCGACGCAACGAGTTCAGGGAACCGTTCAACTTCCCTTGATATCGGTGTAATGTCGACATACTGTGCGCCAGCCATTACCGATTCTTCCCAGTTGATTGCATTGAAAGCATCTATCTCACGGGCAATGGCCTTGCGGTCACGCCCTTCCGCGAAGGGCATCACTCCCCAATCAGGAATCGAAACGACAACGACATGAGATGCAAGCCCGCCTGCGAACCCGGCAGCTCTTTCAAGCAGCCGCTTGAACTGGCCGCGGTACTCCTCCTTGTCACGGCCGCGGTACTGATTGTTGACACCTATAAGCAGCGAAACAATCTTGAATGGTCCGGTCGGATTTGCCTCATCAATTGCCGCGTCAAGTTCGTCCGTCGTCCAGCCGGTGCGTGCGATGATCACCGGATCGGCTACATCAAAATCCCGCCTTCGCAGTTCGGCTGCAACCTGCATCGGCCATCGCTCGGCGGGATCTACCGCCTCGCCGATGGTGTATGAGTCGCCCAGAGCAAGAAAAGTCTGTTTCATCTCTTGTGTAAAGGAAGAAATTGTGTAGAAATAGACAAGCGCAACAATCGTCGGAAGCGGCCGGACATTCATTCTGCATCATCCGCCGAACGGACTGAAGCAACGAACGCCGCAAGTTTTACCTCATCCAGCCGTCCATTTGTCCTGATGCCGGAACACAGATCAACGCCGAATGGACGTACAGCACGAATCGCTTCAGCGACGTTGTCCGGACGCAATCCTCCTGCAAGGTATACGGGCACGCCCACAGCCTCGACAATACGACGGCTGATTCCCCAATCATGTGTTCTGCCCGTTCCTCCAAGTTCTTTGACCTTTAGCAAAGGGTTTCCGGAATCCAGCAAAATGGCGTCAACAAAGGACGCTGCGGCTAAAGCTTGTGCAACGGATTCCTCACCCGTCACATGAATCACTTGAACCAATGCTACTCCCGGAAGTGACTCACGCAGTTCCCTATACACATCGTTTTCAACTTCATCAACAAGCTGCAGGGTATTCGTCTTGAAGCGACGTTGCTGGGCAATGATCGAGTGGGAATCCTGCCTGCTTGTCAGCAGAAACGATGCAACCCCCGGAGGAATAATTCTGGCAATTTCCTCGATCAGCTCATCCGCAATCACTCCCGGTCCGCTCGGCATTGCCGACACGAGCCCAAGGGCGGATGCTCCGAAACGGACTGCCAACCGGGCCTCCTCGATGCTGCTGATGCAGCAGACTTTGATGCGTGTCGAACGCAACAAGGGACTACTCCCGCTTTCTTCTTCCATTCAGAATTTTGACGAACGAGCGGCTGCGGAGTTCATCAAGCGAAAGACCCGTTGCCAGAGCCTCCCGTTCGGTAATCGCCCGGCAACTCAAGCCGCGCAGGAAGTAGTTCAGCAAACCTTGTCCGGTTGCCGCGTCGTCAAACACATCTCCGATAAGGGTCGCTTGAGCCGCTTTCTCGACAAATGTCTTCAGTCGGATGGAGGCAAGATCCAGCCCGTCTAGGAAGAATGAATACACTGCCGCGTATCTAACGGGCAACTGCGCCGGATGCAGATCCCATCCTTGATAAAACCCGTGCTTCAGGGAGTGCATTGTGTCATCGTAGGCAAGCTTCCAGGCGCGGTGCACAGCTTCACGATTCTCGGCGCGCTGACGCATTGTCAGCTTCTTGCCGTCCTTAGCCCTGTGCGGACCGACCGGCATGATGTTCGTCGCACCGTCGGAGATGTTGATGCCTGTCTGGGCCAGCGCAACTTTCATCATGTGACGGGCAAAATCGCAAGCCGGATGCCGCATGCTCTGGTATGACGCTGTAATTTCACACAAGGCAGTATAATCATAGACGCCGAAATGGGCCGAGACTACTCGTCCCCTTCCCGCTGCGACAAGCAGCTGCAGATTCGACGATCCATCGTGATTGAAGATGGACTGCGGGGTCTCTATCATGAGTTCCAGCTTGAGCGAGCCGGTTGAGAGGGACGTTCTGTGCTCCAGTGTCTGGAATAGCTCGACTGCGGCTGTAACCTGCTCAGGGATCGTGACTTTCGGAATTGTGATCACGAAGTTCTCAGGCAACTCGCCGCCGGTGGCTTCAGCAAGTGTGGTAATGAAGATATCCAGAGTCCGGACACTTCTGGCCTTCAGCTCTTCCGTCAACGGCTTTATTCTGATGCCGATGAATGGAGGAAGCGTCCCTTCCCTCATTCCGCGGGCTACCTCCTGCGCGGTGAACTCTGCATGCTTGTCCTCTTCCTCATCGACCCTGTTTCCGTAGCCGTCCTCGAAATCGATCCGGAAATCCTCAACGGGCTCCGCCTTCAACTTTTCGATTACGCGGTTGTAGATCAAATAGGCAAGCCACGCTGAACGGTTCCTGGCCTTCACGGCATCAGGATTCTTCTGCAACTGTTTCGTCAACGTTGCGATCTGCTTCGGAAGTTTCGGAAGCTTCTGGTGCCCCTCCAGCCCGATAGCCCGGGCGAACTCCACAAAGTCCGGCGCATATTCCTGCAACGAGTTTAGCGCAACGCCTCCAAGTTTCCTGGCTGTATCGGCCTTAAAGATCTGCGCACCGCCGTAGACTGTATGCACAGCCTGGCGGTTACCGGTATCTCCCGGGTAGCGCGACGCAAACCTGTAGTTCGCCTCACGCAGTTCCGCAAAAACACTACCGACAGTTTCGGATGGTAACGTCATTCCCATACGCTCTCCTGATTTGGGTTATATGAATGAACAATACAGATCTTGCCCCCTCATTGCAGCATTTTCTGCAAGCGCAGCTGCGTGATCCTGAGCTGTTCGCCGGCTGCGACACGGATTTCCTCCTCCGGTTCGTTTTCGAGCCGGCGATAGAGCAAATCACACATCTCTGCGGCGGACTTCCCTGTTGCGCAAACAATGAAAATAAAGCCGAACTTTGTTTCGTAGAGTTCGTTTCCTTTCGCGAGACGGCCCAGAATTTCTTCGGAGGCGGACGACACACCCGACTGCTCTCCCGCCGCCCATTGGGCTGTTGAGGCGAATTTCTTCCGGAGACTTTCAAGATCACCGATTTTGGGATGATGGGCGAACGCCTCCTGCCAGTCGGAACCCTCAAGGCTCCACCAAATTTTCTCAGTTGCCTTCTGCATAATGTGCGCGGAGGAAAACGGCCTGTCATTTACCATTCCGGCAACCCAACGAGACGAGCCACAACAACGGTATAACTCCGTTGCGGCTGCTTCGGCATCAAGCGTGTTGAACTCCTCAAGCGTCATATCGCAGCATTCATATTGACAAGGGAATTCCGTGAACACGCAAACGGCTTATTCCTCCGTCAGGATAGATGTTCAGCCGGATGTGAGTACAGGGATCCGGGGCACGCAGTTCTTTATCGAATATATGCTGCGTGTCGGCAAGCAGTTTTGATTGTGGGAGAATTTCCCTCCACTCAAACTCCTGCCAGTTGAGTGCATCTAAATCTCTCGCACCTGCATCGCAGCCGTCTATCGAACAACGGTCAGGAAAGTTTCCCTTGAAGTGATTGGTATCCACTTCGATCCGTTTGATGGTTCCCGCCTTGCCAAGCTTGACAATCGCCCAATCGTGCCCCGGGCCGCGTCGTCGTTTCGTCTCCCATCCATCCCCCATATTGGCGGCATGTCCCGGCATGATGAGATTCTCCTTGTTACCGAAGAACATATCGCTCGCCGCCACAACTTTGCCCCCATTGCCGATGAACGCCAGGTCGAACGTGCCCTCCTTTGACGGGTTGCTCCACTCTGGAACCACATGGCCGTAGACCCGAAGCCGGGCAACACCGCCATCAGGATAGATATTCAGGCGCACATGCGTCCAGCGTTGCGCCGATGTAACGCTAAAAAGATTTTGGGATCCAGGGCGTAAGGGGGACCGTCCAAGGATTTCAGTCCAATCGTTTGACGAAGCAAGCAATTCCGCTGAGCTTCCAACAGGTGCAACGCACGCGTCCATGGATGCATAGGCCGGATTATTCCCCAGGAAGTGATTTGTGTCGATATCAACGCCGGAAATCATGCCTGCGAAACCGAGACGAACAATACACCAATCGTGGCCGGACGTCCGCTTTCGCCGCGACTCCCAGCCATCCATCCACTTTCCTCTATCCGTGTATTTGTCCGGAATGAACACACCACGTCCGGGCTTGAGCAGGTTCTCTTTTTCCGCAAAGAACTCGTCGCTGGCTACGAGAGCAGCACTGCCCATACGTTCAGCCGCAAGGTCAACAAGTCCGGCAAACGCAGCCGCGGTATCGATCTGTGATGACATATTCAATGTTTAATACTTGATGTTTCCCGGAGAAGGATTTTGCCGGCAGGAGCTGAAAACGCCCCCGCTTCGTACGCTTTGTGCCCCCGGAGCCAGGTCGCATGAACCCGTCCCGCCAACTCCCGTCCGGCGTATGGCGTGACTTTGTGGCGGTGCTGGATTATTGTTTCCTCCACGACGAAAGTTGCATCCGGATTCCACACAACGAGATCAGCATCATAACCGGGAGCTATTTTCCCTTTTTTATCCTCGACACCTGCCAGTCTTGCTGTATTTTCGGACATCCATTTGCTGATGAGTTCCGGTTCTATGCCCCGCCTGCGGCATTCAGTCCAGATGATCGAGAGACCGAATTGAAGCGACGCCACTCCCCCCCAAGCCGTCATGAAATCGCCTGTACCCTTTTTCTTCATTGCGGGCGGGCAGGGAGAATGATCGGAAGCAATCATGTCAATTACTCCTTCACGAAGCGCCTGCCATAAGAATTCTGTGTTATCCCGTTCACGGATCGGAGGAGCGCACTTGAATTCCGTTGCACCATCTGGTATTTCTTCCGCTGCAAAAAAGAGATAGTGGGGACACGTTTCGACGGTAATCGGCAGACCCTCTTTGCGAGCGTCCCGAAGCTGCTCGACGCTGTCCGATGAAGATAAATGAACTATGTGTACGCTGCAACCGAATTCTTTGCAGAGCTTTATCATCATGGCTATTGCTTCATTCTCCCATTGTCGGGGACGTGACGCAAGGTATTGCCCGTAGTTTTTCGTCGATGGTGGAACGGGTGCGGGGCCCGCAAGTTCTGCGTGAACGAGAAATGGCCGGCCAGTCTTTGCAACCGCTGGCATTGCGGCCCGCAAGTCACTTTCCGACACTGCCGGGAAGTCATCAATGCCGGAGTCAATGAGAAACGCTTTTACACCTATAACCCCGGCATCAAGAAGACCCTCAATCACTGAAGCATTTGTTGGAACGACTCCGCCATGGAATCCACAATCGACATAGAGCTTACCCTGAGCCGAAGAGATTTTCGTTTGCAGCGCATCAACGGAAGTCGTAACGGGGGAACTGTTCAGCGGCATATCCACCAAAGTCGTTACGCCGCCTGCAGCCGCGGCACGGGTTGCCGTCTCGAAACCCTCCCATTCCGTCCGCCCCGGCTCGTTGATATGTACATGCGGATCGACGAGACCAGGCGAGATCATGAGGTGCCCGTAATCAATAACAGTGCCTGCCGGAACTTCTCCCGCGTCGAGCAAAGCCGTGATCTTTCCATCTTCGACGGCAATAAAACAACTGCGACGCCCATCAGGGGTGATGACATTTTTGCTGTAGATGAATAACTTCATCGGGTTTTGATCTCGCTCCAGGTTCTATCCCACAAACGCGTTGCCTCCCCTACGTCTTGCAGGAACTCCAGTTTGTCCATGACTTCCTTCGGGGGATAGATGTTCGGGTCGTTTAGAATCCCGGGTTTCAAGAATTGGCGGGCGGCTGCGTTGGGACTTGCATAGTGCGTATGGTTGGATATTGCTGCGCTCACCTCTGCCCGCAGCATGTAATTTATGAACACCTCTGCTGTGTATCTGTTGGGGGCGGTCGCAGTGATGCACATATTGTCAACCCACATGTCCGAACCTTGCGACGGAATCACATACTGAATATCCGGAAGGTCCTTTGCTACTTGATAGATATCGCCGCTGAACCCGACGACAATCCACGCGTCGCCGCTCTTCAGCAGATCCTGATACGTACTGCTGGTGTAGGCCTTCACGAGCGGTTTGTTCTTGATCATTAACTCCTTTGCCTGTTGAAGTTCCGATGGACTCGTGGTGTTCACCGAAAAGCCGAGGAGCTTCAGGGCAGGCACAAGCCCGGACCGGACTTCATCGAGCATCGTCATGCGTCCCCTGTACTCCGGCTCCCAAAACACCTCCCAGCCCGTTACAGGCTTCTGTACTTTTGATGCGTTGTAGCCGATTCCTGTTGTACCCCATTGGTATGCTACCGCATACTTCCCTTCGGGATCGTACGGAGGATTCCTGAATCTATCGTCGAGGTTCTTGAGATTGGGGATGTTTTCCTTGCGCAACTCAGCGAGCAGGCCTTGTGCCGCCATGATCTTCACCATATAATCGGCGGGGAAAATAACATCATATCCGCTTACTCCCGTTTGCAGCTTCGCCAGCAGTTCGTCATTGCTGCTGAAATTATCGTAATTCACCTTTACCCCGAATTCCCTTTCAAAGTCAGGGATCGTGGATTCGGCAACGTAATGCGACCAGTTGTAGACATTCAACTCTTTCGAGAGCTTCTGCTGGTCCCCGGCGTTCTCCTTCTGCTTCCCCGAACATCCGCTCAGAAGCAGCATCCCGGCAACAAATACGATGATAGTACGCAATCCGTGCAATTCCCGCAGAATCATGCTCATTCTTCAACCCTTTTGAAAATCGCATTTCTTTGAAACCTCTGCGCAATCAACACGAGCGTCATTGAGAACAATAACGTAATGGTTGAGATTGCATTGATCTCCGGCGACACGCCGAACTTGATCATTGAATACACTTTCAGCGGCAGCGTTGTCGAGCCGACACCGGCGGTAAAGAACGCTATCATGAAATCATCCCACGACAAAGTGAACGCCATCAATGCTCCGGCAACGACTCCCGGCATGATCAGCGGCAGTGTAATCAGTCTGAATGTCTGCACCGGCGTCGCCCCCAAATCCATCGCAGCATACTCTAGATTCCTGTCAAAGTCGGCGAGACGAGCACGCACAACAACCGCCACAAACGCAATGTTGAATGTGACGTGCGCGAGAATGATCGAGTAAAGTCCCAACGTTGCATTCACCAGCACAAAAAATGAAAGCAGGGCAATCGCCATCATAATATCAGGAATGACGATCGGAAGATGCAAGACGGCATCAAACAGCCTCTTCCCGGGAAACTCGTTACGCATCATTCCGAACGCGACGAGCGTGCCGATAACTGTAGCGATAAGAGTCGAGGAGGCCGCTACGATGAGGCTGTTCAGTACGGCCCTGAGCATTCCCGGATCGTCCAGCAACCGCATGTACCAATCAACAGTGAAGCCCGTCCAAACTGCATTAATGCGCTCCTGATTAAATGAGAAGAGAACCAGTACAATGATCGGGAGATAGAGAAACGCGTACACAAAGAACGCATGAATCGCAAGTCCGCCCGGACGTCTCACGCCTCCCCCCGTTTCTTGCCGGCTTCATGGCTTGTCCGGATGTACACATAGAGCAGGATCATGACAAGCGCCATGACAATGAATGACAACGCAGAACCGAACGGCCAATCCCGTGCCGAAAGAAATTGATCTTTAATGAGATTGCCAATCATCATGTTCTTTGCGCCACCCAGCAGATCCGGAGTGATGAAAGCACCAAACGAGGGAACAAATACCAGGATGCAACCCGCGATGATACCCGGACGCGTCAACGGCAGGGTGACATACAAAAGGCGTTTGAAAGGCGTTGCACCCAGATCCTGCGCAGCAGCCGAGAACGCAGGGTCGAGTTTGTCAATGGATGCAAATAGCGGCAACACCATGAACGGCAAGTAACCGTATACGAGCCCGATAATCACTGCCGTTTGCGTGAAGAGAATCTCCACAGGCTCGTTGATGAAACCAAGTTGCAACAGCAATGTATTTAATAGCCCATCCGTCCTGAGAATCAGCATCCATGCATAGGTGCGGACAAGAAAGTCAGTCCAGAACGGTAACATAATGAGCACAAGCAGTGTCTGCTTACGAACATCTGGCTGACACGCAATATAGTACGCCAGTGGATAACCAATGAAAAGACACAACACCGTCGTGAGCAGGCTTGTCACAACTGAACGGAGAACCGGGTCGAAATACAACGGATCGAAGACGCGCGCATAGTTCTCAAGGGTAAACGCAAACTCAATGCCCCCGTACAGACCCCGCTGCATGAAACTGTAGAAGAGAAGAATGACAAGGGGGAAGATAAAGAACACCCCCATCCACAACGCGGCGGGGGAGAGCGTAATGAGCCGTGAACTGCCGGGTCTCAAGGCTATTCGGCGAGGGCAATTGCGTGGTCGGGACTGAATGCCAGCAGCACGTCTTCCCCCGGTCGGCAGGGAAGAATGTCGGCAACTGTTTGACGAATGACTCTCACCGGATGGCCGGCATCTGTCCTCGCAACTACGTGGTGCATAGTGCCAAGGTACACAATTTCCTCGATACGGGCAGTGAGTAGGTTATCGTTGCCGCAGCGTTGCGGATTGTCCTTGGCAAGAATCCGGATCTTTTCGGGTCGGACGGAGAGCGTTATTTCGGCACGGGGGACAAAGCCATTAACCTTCCTCCCCCTCACAATTCCAACTTGCGGAATACGCAAGGCTACTTCGTCACCTGCAATATCGAACTCCGACGCAGCAAAGAAATTGCTTTCACCGATGAAGTTTGCAACGAAGCGCGTGTTGGGACGATTGTAGATCTCTTCGGGTGTTCCAACCTGTTCGATCCGCCCGCTGTTCATGACGGCAATGCGATCGGACATTCGCATCGCCTCTTCCTGGTCATGTGTGATGTACACAAACGTCATCTCCAGCTTCTTCTGCAGATGCCGGAGTTCGAACTGCACTTGTTTTCGGAGCTTGACATCCAGAGCTGCGAGGGGCTCATCGAGCAATAACACCTGAGGCCTGTTCACAAGAGCCCGGGCAAGAGCAACACGTTGCTGCTGTCCCCCGCTGAGTTGGCCCGGTTTGCGAGAGCCGTATCCTGTCAGTTCAACAAAGGAGAGAGCTTCCGCAACGCGCTCGTTGATTTCAGAAGAGAATACCCCCTTCATCTTCAGGCCGAAGGCTATGTTGTCGTGAACGTTGAGATGTGGGAAAAGGGCGTAGTTTTGAAAAACAGTGTTCACATTGCGCCTGTGAGCGGGCACGCGGCTGACGTCCATTCCGTCAAGCGTGATGATACCGCTGTCGGGTAGAAGAAGACCTGAAATGATGCGCAACAGCGTGGTTTTTCCACAGCCACTTGGTCCAAGCAACGAGAAAAATTCCCCCTTGCCGATGTCGAGGCGAATGTCAATGCAAGCCTGAGTCGAGGAAAATTGCTTGCTAATGCCCTCAAGCTTTAACAACGCTGTGAGCCTTATCGAGGTGGTTAGGAACCGGTATAATGATGGGGAATATCCGCATTGCCTGAGGGAATGTCAAGCAGCATCAGCGCAATTCAAGAGGCAACGAAGTACTTCCACCCTCGGCAGAGAGATTTGCCGTAGCACCCGTAATCATCAATTCGACGGGCGATACAGATGCGCTGCTGAGTTCACGTCGAGCCACGATCGAGCCGAACGAGTCAAGCACTACAAGCGAAGGGTTTATATATGTTGGCACTCCTCCAATGATCTCGATCTTCTCAACCGAGCAAACGACCAGGGAACCCGCAATCCTGACATCCGTGACAATGTGAGCGGGCGACACGCTCGCCCATGAAAAATGTGGTGACGGGTTACCGATGGCAAACGACCGGACACTGTTCCGATCGCCCAATACGATATGGCTTTGTGAAACATCCGCACACCGGAAATAACCCGGCACCTGCATCAACGACTTCCCTTGCCCGTCGAACACATGGGTATAACTTTCGACGGATTCCTTCATGGTGTACGCCCCTGCCGCTATAACGCCGGCATCACTGGAGAGGAACACTTCCGCGGCATGGATACCGTCGAGTGTATTCCTCCAGAGTTCACTTCCCTCCTCATCATACATCGTGAGAACAGCAGCATCCCTGTGGGGGGATGACACCAGAACGGCTGCACGGCTGCCCGCCGTGCTCACTTTGATGATCTGCTCATGCTCCGCAGTCGCTGTGCCAAAAGGAAGAACCGTGCGCAGAAGGTTTCCACGAGAGTCATAGAAGTCCAGAGTGCCGTAGAACGCATTCTCCACAACAGCACCGCCGTTGTTAAATAATGCAATCGAGGGATAGGGTGAGTCGAACGGCACTTCACGCACAATGCGGTAGCGGACATCACCGGCTCTGTTTCTTATCGAAGCATTCCAGGTGTTGAACTCGGGGTGCGATTTTGCGCCCCCGATTCGTTCGGTGGCCGCTGTGAACTCACCATTGCGAGACGCCTGGCTATGACCCGCAAGGGGTAAGAGAAACGATACCGCTACGATGATAAATTTCATTTCAATTCCCTTCCTGCCACCGTCCTCGGCGTTTTTGAACTTCACGTACTGCATCACGGAGTTCGGCCTCAAACCGCCGCTCAAACAGCACAAGCTTCGCACGTTGCTGAATGCTCAGAAGATCTGAAAGGCTGTTGAAGAATCGAAGTTTTTCTTCTCCCATTTTTCTGTCGATCGCCTCGACCTCTACGAAAAGCTTCTCATACTCTTTCTGATCGGACACGGAATTGCGGATCAACCTGTCGATCTTATCCAAGATCTCATCCTTTTGCTTCTTGATCTCCCGGCGGGTGTTCTCGTATTCATTCAGCCGGGGAAAGAACCGGATTGACTGTTCCTCGTTCAGATCAAGCATCTCGACGAGGCGCATACGCTTGAAGCGCTCGATTCTCTCAAGGTGTGCCGGGTCCGGCCCGCCACGAGGTTGCGCCGGAAGGCTTCCGACACACATTGCGATAAGCACAAATACTATCAATATGTGTTTCATAACGTCTCCGCCTTGTGACTTATAATGAGGTGGATTTCGACTCGAGAATCGCCGCGACTTCCTTCAACTGCTGGTCGGACAGCACTTCGAGGACTGTTGCCGGGCTTTCAAAGGCAACATAATAATCGAAAAGATACTCACTTCGAACAGAAAAGATATCAGGGTACCACTCCGCCTGCGACCTGCCGTTGAGCGATGAAGAGAGTAACAGCGAATCAAGCTGGTCAGCCGGAAGCGTCTTCACCGCATCGGCTATGGTTGTGGATTTCTCCGGCGGCGCAGGAACGTAGTAATGTAGTCCGATAAAAAAGAAGATAATCGCCACGACACCCGGTACAGCCACCCGAGCCAGCCAGCTGATCGAGAGCGCGCGTCCGCTCGTTACGTAATCAATCTTCTCATTCGTCTTGACGATAAGGCTTGCGAAGTATGCATCGGATGGCCTCCGTTGTGCTTCAACCCCCTTCTCGCGGGCAAGGGCACGGACAGCCTCAACGGCCTCGAGCTCGTCCGTGATGTCAGTCTTTTCTTTCCGCAGCTTCATCTTTTAGGTACTCCTGCACTTTACGCAATGCGTGAAAGTAGTTTGCTTTTAATCCCCCCACCGATGTATTCAAGACATCGGAGATTTCATCGTAACTCATCTCCTCAAAGTAGCGCATCACGAACACGGCTTTCTGTTTCTCAGGAAGATGTGCAACCGCTTGCTCGAGGCGTGACTGGGTTTCTTTGAACTCCAGTTCCGTGTGCGGATTTCCTTTCGCCGGCAAAACGGAAGAGATCACTGGACTCTGCCGCAGGTAGTTCATCACCTGCTGTTTGCGTACCGTATTCAACGAGAGATTCACTGCGATACGGTATATCCACGTAAAGAAGCTCGAGTCGCCCCTGAAATCTCCCAACGCCAGGTATGCCTTTACGAATGCCTCTTGAGCAACGTCATCCGCATCCTCATGGCTCCCCACAATACGCCGCGCGACCCAGTATACGCGCTGCTGGTACCGTCTCATCAACTCGGTATATGCCTGTCGATTGCCGTTCCGAACCTGCTGAACGAGATCGAGATCGGTCAGTGGCTCCATGCACTTCTACTTTGTCTGTGGTTTAGACACAATACCGTCCGGGTCTGTTTAATGAAAAAACCCCGTTATTTGCGTTTTTGAGCAGATTTGCCCACCGGCTTTCCGAACACCCGGCGCAGCTTGTACAAGGTGGTTTTCATATCCTCTGAAATGACCTTTGTATCGGTCAGCACGGGCATGAAATTCGTATCTCCGTTCCACCGGGGAACAACGTGAAAGTGGATATGCTCATGCACGCCGGCACCGCTCGCCCGGCCGAGGTTCGCACCAAAATTGAAGCCCTCGGGACGCATCTCTGCATCGAGCGCTTTCACGGCTTTGCGGGTGATCTTCATAACTTCAAGCATCTCAGCATCGGTCAGCTCATCGAAACGGGCGGTCTGCCGGTACGGGACAATCATCAAGTGGCCGCTGTTGTACGGATAGAGGTTCATGATCACAAAACAATATCTGCCACGCCAGACGATGAAATGCCGGTCGTCATCATTATCCTCGAGCGCCAGCGTAAAAATGCTCTTGCCGGATTTCACCTTCTTGGGTGGATCTTTGAATGTTTCGATGTACGCCGAGCGCCAGGGCGACCACATGCGTTTCATTCACTCTCCTGATGGTTGAACGAAGTCCGTTCTAAAATATGAAAGTTTGCCGCAAAGAAAAAGGTTGGAGCATGGAACTGCTCCAACCTTGTGCAAAGATATGAAAAACACTCAGGCTTCTTGCTTGTGCTTCTCGGAAGCTGCAATGACTTTCTCTGCCTGCTCGCGGGGAACCTCCTCGTAGTGCGACATGCTTGCCGAGAACACACCACGACCTCCTGTTTTCGACCGTAGCACTGTAGCGTATTTGTGAAGTTCCGCTTGAGGAACCTGCGCACGAATAACCTGGTAGTGCCCAGCACTATCCATACCCAGAATCTTCCCGCGCCTGCCGGAGATATCCCCCATCACTTCCCCCATCGCATCCTCGGGAACCTTCACTTCAATATTGTAGATGGGCTCCAGAAGAATCGGCTTTGCCTCCATGAAGCCTTTTTTGAACGCTTGCGAGGCTGCGATCTTGAAAGCCATTTCGGATGAATCCACGTCGTGATACGAGCCGTAATGGAGAGCCACCCGGACATCGACAATCGGGTAACCAGCCAGCACGCCGTCTTTCATTGTTTCAACGACTCCCTTCTCTACTGCGGGAACAAATTTGCCCGGCACGACCCCCCCAACTATCTCGTCGAGGAACTCAAATCCCTGCCCTCTCTTCAATGGCTCGATGCGGAGATGCACATGCCCGTACTGTCCGTGACCACCGCTTTGCTTTTTGTGTTTGTATTCGGCATCCTTCACGACCGCCTTGATCGTCTCGCGGTACGGAACTTTCGGTTCTACGAGATCGACATCCACATTGAACTTCTGCTTCAGGCGCTTCACCACGACTTGCAGGTGAAGCTCCCCTTGTCCGCTGATGATTGTTTGATGAAGCTCAGGGTCGACGCGGAAGACGAATGTGGGATCCTCCTGGTGAAGGGAGTGCAGACCGTTCGAGATCTTGTCTTCATCGCCCTTCGATTTGGGATGAATGCCGAGGTGGTAGACCGGCTCGGGAAATTCAATCGGAGAATACATTACTGCCTGCGATTTGCTGCTGAGCGTGTCGTTGGTGTGGGTGTCTTTCAACTTCACCACGGCGCCGATATCGCCCGCCACGAGCTTGCCGGCCTCTTTGCGTTCCTTGCCGTTCATTGTATATAATTGGGCGAGGCGCTCCGGCTTGCCGTTTTCCTCGTTGATGAGATCAAGGCCCGGAGTGATCGTTCCCGAGTAGACACGGAAGAACGAGAGTTCCCCGACATGCGCCTCGGAAACCGTCTTGAACACGAAGAACGAGGGCTCGCCAGCAGGATCCGGATTAATAACTATGTCGGTCCCGTTAGCAGTGCTGACGGGCCGAGCATGAGTTGCACCAATTTCGGGAGGGGCGGGACAATCATCCACAATGAAGTCGAGGATGTCCGTTACGCCAACATTGTGCGACGCGGAGCAGCAGAGTATGGGGAAGAGGTTCCGTTCGTGAATGCCGCGGTGCAGCCCGAGCTTGAGTTCCTCGTCGGAGAGTGTGCCGGACTCGAAGTACTTGTTCATCAATTCCTCATCAAGCTCCGCTACGGCATCCATCAACTGGCGACGGTATTGCTCGGCCTTCTCTTTGACCTCGGCGGGAATTTCCATCTCGGTGTACTTGCCGCTTGTCCCGCGTTCGTACTTCAAAGCCTTCATTTTTATGATATCAACAACCGTGTCGAATGCCACCCCCTGGTTCAAAGGGAATTGGATCACTTCAACTTCATGACTGACATAATCGTGGCACTGTTGCACAACCCGGTCGAAATCCGCGTTCTCGTGATCGAGCTTGTTCACGACAAACACGACGCCGTTGCGAAACTCGTTCGTGTACTTCCCGACAATTTCCGTTCCCACCTCTATGCCTTCGACCGCCTTGACCAGCACGAGAGCCGTGTCCGCCACGCGCAAGGCGCATTTCACCTCACCCGTGAAGTCGGTGTATCCCGGTGTGTCGAGGATATTGACCTTCGTGTTTTCCCATTCACAGTTGAGGATGGACGTATTGATGGAGATCTGTCTCTCGATTTCGTCGGGGTGGTAATCCGAGATGGTGTTTCCTTCCTCAACCCTGCCCTGCCGGGTTGTTGACCCGGCACTGAAAAGCATTGCTTCCGCAAGTGTTGTTTTGCCCGAGCCGCCGTGCCCGATGAGAGCCACGTTGCGGATACGATCTGGAGTATATTCTTTCATGTGTCGTCTTTGCCTCCGAACAAGGAGATTTGTAAGTATGTTGGATTGGTGTACAACCGTAGTGAAGAACGCACCCCCCGCCGTGCGCGGGGAAATTCAGCACGTAATGTGGGGAACGGGGGCTCCGGCGGTTTCATTCCGGAAGAACAAAAAACCTCTGCCGGTCAGACAGAGGTCACGCACGCAGACGTTCGGTGAAGGATCGCACGCCTTTGAACAATGCAGCCACCAGCGCCACAGTATCGAGGATTGGGCCCTCCAACCGCGATTGAATTTTACGCTCGAGGGCTACGACGTTATCAGCAACTTCCCTGATGGAACCCATGGACTCCCGCACCATCATAACCTGGTCGTCGATGTTGTCCGAGATGTTCTTTACACGCGCGGTAATGTAATCCATGTTTTCGAGCACGGGCATCGTACGCTCGGTGACGGCGCGTATGTCGCGCTCAACGTTCGAAAGTGTTTCCTTTACTCTGATCAATACCACGACCAGAAACACACACACTACCGTGACGGCAACGAGCGCGAGCAATTGGGCTATGAGCAGGGCCGTTTCCAATAGTCCTCCTTATGTTCGGTTGCGTTCCTGCTTAAACGTCTCGACGCCGGCCTTCACTGCGTCCTTGACCTTTGCGCCTTCCTCGATTACGCTTTGCGTTCGTGACTTCACTCCGCTCAGCACACGATCAGCATCCTGAAGAAGCGAGCTCGCTTGCGTCTTTGCGTTGGTGATCACTTCCTCGGAGCGCTTTTTTGCCTCGCTAGCCATTTCGGGGAGCCGTGTGCGCGCCTGCTGAATTGCTTCATCTGCGTTGTCTATCAACTCGTCGGTCTTTGCACGGATGTCCGCCCGCAACTCACGTCCGCTCTTGGGAGCGTACAGGAGAGCCACAATGGCGCCGATTGCGCTGCCGGCCAGTAACCCGAAAATGAATCCTTTTGTTGCGTTGTTGTCTGCCATCTCTCACTCCCACAAATTGATGTTTCTCGCCTGATTCCTATTTTATGATATTAACTTAGCCCTAAAGATGCAACAAACGGGACAGTTACGTAGATAAGAAAGAGAAGTCCCGCTCAATGCGGGACGCTCCCATTTATCAACGGTTCTTCTTCTTGTGACGCTGCTTGCGCAGACGTTTCTTGCGCTTGTGCGTCGCCATCTTGTGACGCTTGCGCTTTTTACCGCTCGGCATGCTGCCTCCTTTCCTAGATTTGGTGTTTTATTCTGCCTGCAAATGTTGCTCAACTATGGATTTCGCCCGACGTCCGAGATCGGAGTCGGGGTTGAGTTCCGCCGCCTTCTTCAACCAGTTGTTGGACGCCTGGAGATTTCCTGCGTACAAATTCACAATGCCGAGGTTGAATGCTCCCGGTTGATGGTTGGGGGAGTTCTTGACGGCCGTCTCCATCTCGTTAATCGCAATCGCATACAATGATGCCGTTCGCGCAGTATCTATCTTCCCCAACTCAAAGTAACAAATGCCAAGATCCACCCGTGCATTCGGGTCGCCAGGCATTTGTTTCAGATACTGCTTGTAGGCCTCAATAGCACGCGTGAGGTATTTCGGATCATTCATTGATGCATCGTGCAGCGAGTTCGCAAGCTTCAGCCTGGCTCCTGCATCATTCGGATTGTCCTGCACTAGATGCTCGAAATGATCAATCGCCTGCAACAGTTCTTTTGACGGAGGGGTCGGGGATTGCTGGTTTGCAGGAAACTGCATGGGGGTTCCGGCACCCGATGCGTCCCCGGTTTGCCGTGTAACCTCCAAATAGATAAATGTGCCGGCAATACCAAGAACGAGGATACCGACAATGTAATGCCACGGCTTCAGGGCTGGCGGCTCTTCAGTCGTGGACTTGCCACCACCCTTAATACGCTCCGCCCGGACCGTCCGTCCTTGTAATTTGACCCCGCACGACTCGCAGAAAGCTCCGTCGTGCCTGTTGACATGTCCGCATACTTCGCATGCTATTTCAGGCGGTGCACTCGCAGTTTTTTCCTGTTTCGATTGTCCTTGCTGGGCACCGCAGGCCGGACAGAACCGGTCCTCGGCCTGTAGTTGTCTGCCGCACTTGTCACATGCAATTCCACTTGTTGCCATCACTAATATCTACTCCTTCATCCAAATTACTGCTGCGGCGCGAGCTTTTGCAGATTCTCGTTCACGGCCTGTTTCACTTCCTTCGAGACCTTGAACAAGGGAACCCAATGCTCGTCGACCATTACTTGTTCGCCGGTACGGGGGTTACGGGCAACCCGCCCCTTGCGCTTCTTTACTTTGAAGCTCCCGAACCCGCGGATTTCAATATTCTTCCCCTCTTTCATTGCATCAATCACCGTCAGGATAAAGCCGTCCACAACAGCTTCGGTGTCAACCTTGGTCAACCCCGTTCCCGTCGCAATGCGATCAACGATGTCTGCTTTAGTCAACTTTAGCCCTCCTGTGTTGTAATGAGAATTCTTGAATCACATTCAAACGAACAACGCCGGCTCAGTACGGTCCGACATACCTGTATGACAATACAGGCCATTGCAAAATGCTGTTCTTCAGTTCTGAGACACTCGATCCCACTTCGCCGAGAATCCTATCGATGAGCGGCTTGCGTTGCACTTCGCGCACGACGGAAGGCTCGCCGGAAACTCCCGCAAGTCCCGCAGCAATCCTGATCGCGTCTTCGTATGTCCCGACCGTGTCTACGAGCGCTAATTGGACGGCGCGCTCGCCGGTGAACACACGGCCATCGGCAATGTCAATCATCTGCTGGCCCCCAATCTTCCGCTCCTTCGAAACAACATCGATGAACTGCCTGTGCACTTCATCCATCAAGTTCTGAAAGTACTTCTCATCATCTTTTGACATCGGCCGGGTTTGTGAGCCAGCATCCTTCAGGCGGCCGCTTTTTATTGTCTTCGCCTCAATCCCGAGTTTGTTCATTGCGTCTTGGAACTGCACAAACTGTCCCACGACACCGATACTTCCCGTTAGCGTACCACGATTCGCAACGATACGCGATCCGCCGCACGCAATGTAGTAACCACCACTTGCCGCCAATGAACCCATTGAAATCACGACCGGCTTGCCAGAATCGCGGGTCTTCTTCAATTCCTCATAAATCTCCTGGCTGGGTACAACGGCTCCTCCGGGCGAGTCTACTCGAATGAGCAATCCCTTGATCGACTTGTCCTCACGGTACTTCTTGATCTGGCGGACGGCCTCTTGTGACGAGACAATGACACCTGTGACTTCGACGAGCGCGATCTTCTCTCCTTTGCCGGAAGTAACGGTCTCCCGTGTACTTTCGCCTGCAGACCTTAGTGCCACGAAGAACAGTAACGTGAACGTCACCCCGACAACGAATAGGATGCTGAAGATAATCAGAAAGATCTTTGTGGACTTATTCATGCGGAGGAACCGGAATCGCCGTAAGTGTTTAATTGACAATAGATTGTACTAACTTCCCCGCACAATGTCAAACGCCCCCCGCCGCAACCTCTTGTTTCGATTGAACTAACGGCATTGTAAACCGTCACTCTTTTCGCGCGAAGGCTGGCACTCTTTTCGCGCGAGGCCCGTTCTGTCAGTGCCAACATGACAGGGGGTTAGTAAGCACCTTCCGCAGCGAACCGCAGCTCCCTTCTCTCCACCGTCTCATAGAGCAAGTCCACCTCGTGCTCAAACTCGAGTATCATCCTAACAGCCATCTCTAGCGCGTCCGGGCCGTCGTCTCCCAGGCCGCCGTCCCGCACTGAGCCGGCGTTCGGAAACGCAGTAAGCTGTCGGAGGAGGATCTCCTGACCGGGGTCCTGAGGGTCGAAAGTGATAATCCCCTCCTTGACGAATGGGGCCAACCTCTGAATCCTGCTCTCCTTGCTCTCTCCCTTCGTTTCAATTTCATGAATCGGCAGCGGTCCAAACCTCTTTTGAAGGCGCTTATACTCCCGTTTGAACAGGATTTGAGAGCCCACCACTTCGAGACCGAATCGCTTTGGATTGAAGAGCTGCTTGTGTCGGAAACCCTCAACAAGCATATCGTCAATGCCTCTCTGTTCGATCCAAGCCCGACGTACAGGGATGTGCGGCGTACCATCGGGTCGTATGCCGTAGCCGACTGTGATGATCGCTTTGGGATCGCCTGCGTCCTTGGCCGACGGGTCGTTGCCGGTGTAGTGCACGTAGTGAACCCCGGCCAGCTCCTCCTTAGTGTGAAACCGGATGTACTCATCCTTGAATAGTTGATCCTTCCGGTTGCGGGGAATCATCTGCCGCTCGCTCGAGAACGTATCCGGGTCATCACTCTCCTCTTTAAGGAGACGCAGCGTCGGGTGCCGGGCTTCCCACGCTGACTTTCGATCAACGCCGTAACCGGCCTCCCGGCACTCGCGGGCAATTTCACGCTCCTTCTTCGTTTCAACGGGATTCGGAACGAGAGCACGAAAGATGTGCTTACCGTAGTGGTCCGTGTGTTTCCAAGTCATGAGGGCATCAACGATGTCGCCCTTCACTGTGTAGTTACAAAGATAGAGTGCCGACCACCGGGTCGAGTTCACCGAAAGAAGGATGTCGCCCTTGATGCTGTCGACGAACTTTTGTACCTGCGCAGCGCTGTCGGGCTTCATCGGGTCATTCACGTCATTCAAGATGACATGGTCCGGCCGGTGTCCGAAGTTCTCTTCCCCGCGAAGCGCCATGTCGCGCCCGTATGCCTTCATCGCACGGCCGTTGCTGAGCACAAAGTGGTCCTGCTCCCACTTCACATTTCCTACGAGCTCACCAAAGTCGGAGCGCAGTCGGACGTTCTTCTCGAGTTCAAGTCTGATCGGGATGATCTTCCCCTCGGCCTTGTCCTTTGTCATGGCCACGACCGGAACGAACCAACGAATCACATCATCACCATCGCAGACCAGCTTCCGGATCACGTCTATCTTGCCGAGGAGTGTATCCTTGGCGCTCTCCCGGAAAGCTGCAAGGATATTGAACTTCCCAAGTGTGCCCGCGATGTCGAAGAACCTCCGGTGGTCCGGTGAAAAGCCGGCCTCTACCCAATCTACTGACTCATCGGGATCCTTCCAGACATCCCGGTACTCGTCGGCAACGTCAATGTAGTGGGGAAAGTACGTAGCGGCGAAGAAAAAAGGATCGGCGATGGCACGCTTCCGCCGTGCAATCTGCTTTGTGGTCGTATCATGCGGGAACGGCGTTGCCTTCCGCTGGATCCGCCCGATCAACTCGCCGAATTGCTTGTCGAACTCACGCTGTGTGAGTGGCACCGGTTTCCTCAGCTTCTATTGGAACAACTATGAGCTCGACCCCATTCTTAAGGCCCAGCCCTGTCAAGAGCTTGCTCAAACTATCTTGAGCATCCTCCGCCCGGCGGCGGTGATACTGGATTTCATCCCGCAGCGCGATGATCTTTTTTTGTGTGTCCGCGTTAAGTGAGATTCGTGACATCAATGAGCCCGTGGGACGTTGATAATCGTGAAGCAAGGTCCTCCACCGCCTGGCGGATTGCGTTGACGTAATTATACAGATCGTCAATCTGTGCCTTATCCGAGAACCCCTCAGAACCATACTCGTAGTAGGGTGGACCGGATGGCAACGTGATGCCGTTTTGCCTGCCAATGAGGATCGGGTCTCCGGCGACCCACACGGCCTTGCCGGCGGGCAGCTTGAGATGATTCACGAGGGAAACCTCCCTGTCTTCGTTCCAATCCAGTGGCAGCTGCTTGTGCAGCCCCGCGCCACCCTGATCACCAGCTCGAAACGTCCAGAGCTGTAATCCTGCGAGATAAACAGTGTCGGAGGAACCATTGTTGAACTCAAGCGTGATTCTCACGTATCGCCTGTAGAGGCTTGCTCCGTCGTCTGGGCGCACGAGCACGCTGTCAAACAGGCTTAAGGTTCTTTCTGCGACCCGTGAGCTGTAGGCCGAGTTGTTGTCCGAATCTTCGACGGTCACTTTCACCTGGTTGACGGGCCACGAGTAGTTCCGCTGAATGACAAGGTAGGCACCCATAGAGTACGCAACGCCGAGGTCATACGTGAGCCGGACCTTCCGATAATCGTAGCTCAAGGCAACGCGTGTATCCCCTTTCCCGTCGGTCAGCAGCTTCCAATTGGGAGCTGCATAAGCTACCCAGTCCTCGGCCGTGAAGTTGTACCGTTCGGCGGAGAGTGGGGATTTCCAGCGCAATAGATCGCCTCTGTCAATAAGCCCCAGAGCAAGCAGTTTCGATCCCCATAAAAACGGACTCCCGTCTCCCTCAACAAAAAGTGAAGTGGAGACACCAAGAGTATTCAGTTCAACGTCCGCGGAGAGTGAAACGGTCACGTCACCCGTTCCCGCATCCGCGCCGGTCGCCGACAGCACGATCCCGGAGCCCTGAATGAGTTTCCGAACAACGGCCTGCCCCGGCGTAGAGACATTCAAGTCTTCACGCCGGACACCCTCGTTTTCAATGTCGCCGGAGCGTACCTGTTGGCGGGACATTACTTCAAGTACTCCACGACTAAGGTATCTCCCGCTATCGGGGCCGCTGCGAGCGTCAAGGTCGTTCCGGACATCGTAAAGTGGGTAGTGAGCTTCTGTCGGATGCCATTCAGGAACACTTTCACCGTACCGCTGATCGGCGTGTTGGCAAGCGTAAACGTCACGTTGCTGCCGTTGATCGCACCGGAGGGAACTTCCTCGGGCACATGGTCGGAGCGCAGCAGGACCGTTCCATTACGATTGGGAAACGTAACTAACCTGCCGCTGGTAAGTGTCTCCGTGTTGAAGTCCATGATATTACTGTTGCGAAACAGCCTGAACCTGTCGGTGGCCTGGACAATTCCGCCGACGCTCACACCCAATTCGCTCCCGCCAAGTGCGGAGATTGTTCCAATATCCTGCCCGTCGCTAACCGTAACGGAGGTAAAGGTCGGGTTGGGAGTCACCTTCAAACCGCCGGCCCCTAAAACCAACTGCGAGTTCGAGTCGAGCTTCACCTGAATGTCGTCTGCGTTGACCTGAATCCCAAGTCCCGCCCCGGCGTCCAACGTGTTGCCTGTCTTCGTCAGTCCCGCGCCGGCCACTATCTGGCCGAGACCGCTTACCTGCGTAAACGAGAGCGCCGTTGTGCCGACGACAATCGGGTCATCCGTGATCAGTACCCACTGTGTGTCGGCGTTTACGGTTCCCTCCGTGACCCAGCAAGTCATTCCGGCCGTGACGTCTATGTTGTCATCGGCGTCTGTCGCTCTGGACCATGCGCCACTGGCAACGACGTAGATCCCGTTCTGCGATCCTGTCGATTGATTCTTGACCAGCACCCTGTCGCCAACTGAGAGGGCCACACCATCAATCGTCTGCGTTCCGCTCAGGGTGATGTTGCCCGTTGTTGCAATGCGACAACTGGCTTTGAAGTCCACACCGGCGCCGATCTTCGACTGCAATGATGCATCAAGCCGATCAAAGCTGATCGTTGAAGGCATGATTTGCGTGTTACCGCGTATCTGCATTTGTGACATAAACTACCCCCTTAAAAATGATATGCTGACAACATCCCCAACCAATGGTGGGTCAGCGAGGCTGAAACTTGTTTCATCAATCTCGATAAAGTGTACGTCTTGCAGCTGGGCAAGTCCGTTCACCATTACGGTGAGAGTCCCGCTTGAATACTTCTGCGGAGTTTGGAAAACCGTGTTCGCCCCGTCAACATCTCCAACCGCAGCGACCCCGGCAATATAGCTGAGGGTGGACTCCGCCCTCCTCAACCTGAACTCAATGCTGCGCCGGTCCTGGGAGGTGATGGACCCGATTCGTCGCTGAAGCACATCCAGCCAATACGTCACGTCGTCAAGTGAAAGGCGTTCCCCCTCCGCAACCGGCAGGCGGTTCCGGTCTTCACGGCTGACCGTAAGCCCGAAGTCAAACAGCTCCTCAGGGTAGGGGACTTTCATGGTCAATTATCGAACTCTATTTCAATGATTGCGCAACGAGGCTGAACGACAGATCCGGGCCAACTGAGTGAAGCGACAACGCCACCGCTGATACGAACATTGACCGGTACCTCCGTCGTGTCGTTCGGGTAGTCAATGGAAACATGCTGCCCCGCCGTGAAGTGGTTGGCGCCTGAAATGTTGTACGCTGCCGTTTTCTGTTGAATCGTTCCGCTGCCATCCGTAAGCGTAACCGCCGTTATACACCCGGCCCGTCCGGGGAAGATTCCCTGGCCGGTTGCAAAGCGGTGGGCTCCGACCTTCATGAAGTTCCCTAATCCGGCG
>CAZBWR010000029.1:42875-43322 GCA_964495695.1 uncultured Chitinophagales bacterium
TTCGAACCCTACGATGATCGAGAATTTTGTACGGGTGTTGTCATGTGAAATTTTCTGAGCGGTGATCGAGTTGTCGGGCGGAGTGTATGCGTCCAGATCCGCCTTCCGGGCCGGCTCGGACCCCGACGACGGAGCCGGAAGGTTTGTCACCCTCTTACTGTTCATATTCAAGTCGCCGGTCATCGTTCCCCCCGCCTTGTCGAGCTTCCCCGCACTTTCGGTGTTCAACGCAGAGAAATTCGCATTGATCTTGTCACGTGAGTCCGGCTCATACCGGTCGTTGGTGTTGATTGTTTGAATGGTCGCCATAGACGTCCCCTACAGAAAGAAATGCCAAATGTATCCGGCCCCGGTTTGGGCCCAGGTTTCCGTCCCCATATCCTGCCAGCGTTTACCGCTCAACGATGCCTGCGGGAACGGGATTGCATCAAGAACTTTTGTGCTCTC
>CAZBWR010000030.1:0-43315 GCA_964495695.1 uncultured Chitinophagales bacterium
CCCGCGACATCAACCTTGGCAAGGTTGCGCTCTACCAACTGAGCTATTCCCGCATTGGCGCATCCAATATAACAATCTGCTTCTTGTTGCGCAACTGGAATCTTCTAAGCGAGTGCCAATGCGATTCGCAAAAAATATACATTCACACCAAACAAAAGTCAAGTCGAGCATTCCGCTCTAAGACTCGGCTTTACCTGTTTAGATCCAAAATCTGATATTTGAGGAAGCCCGCAGGGACCTTGATATCCACAACTTCCCCTTTTTTCTTGCCCAGAAGGGCTTTGCCGATTGGCGATGTCACTGATATTTTGTTCGCTTCGAAGTCCGCCTCTTCCGGAGAAACGAGCAGATACTCGTATTGATCGCTCGTCTTCATATCCTTCACTTTCACTTTTGTGAGAATGTAGACTTTGTCATTCGGAAGATCCTTCGCCTCAATCAACTTTGCCTTTGCGAGGGTCATTTCGAGCTTCTGAATGCGCAATTCAAGGTGTTGCTGCTCCTCTTTTGCGGCATCGTACTCGGCATTTTCGGAAAGGTCTCCATGTCCGCGGGCTTCGGCAATCACCTGTGCGATATGTTTTCTCCCATTCGTCCTCAAGTCGTGCAGTTCGTGTTCAAGCTCAACAAGCCGTTCACGAGTTAAATAAACTGTGTCAGACATGCACCTCTCCGCTACATTGGTTTTGGACAAAATAAATAGCCATCATCCCGCTTGTGCAGGATGGTGGCTAGTGCCGTTTGGCTGTAATTAATTACGGAATACTGCTCTCAAAAGCAAGGGAAAACTTGTCAACGGCCTGCGTTCGGATCGACGAGAATAAGATGACCCAGCTTGTCCCGCTTAGTTTTCAGATACTTCTCATTAATCAGGTTTGCATCCATTTCCAGCGGAACGCGTTCGACGATCTCTAGGCCATAACCGTGTAACCCGACAATTTTCTTGGGGTTGTTCGTCATCAGACGGATTTTGGCCACTCCGAGGTCGCGAAGGATTTGCGCACCGATGCCATAGTCCCGAAGATCAGCCCTGAACCCAAGTTTCTCATTTGCTTCAACCGTATCAAGACCTTCGTCTTGCAGTTTGTAGGCCTTTAACTTGTTCAAGAGTCCGATACCACGCCCCTCCTGTCGCATATACACCACGACACCCGACCCTGCTTTGTCAACCATTTGCAGAGCAGCAACAAGTTGTTCGTTGCAGTCGCAGCGAAGTGACCCAAAGATATCTCCCGTTAGGCACTC
Source organism: uncultured Chitinophagales bacterium (assembly GCA_964495695.1). Classification (GTDB taxonomy): domain Bacteria; phylum Bacteroidota; class Ignavibacteria; order UBA10030; family UBA6906; genus CAADGV01. The sequence continues at coordinate 1,246 of CAZBWR010000030.1, forward strand.
GGAATGAACCCTCACAAGCACCGGAACATCCGGCGTAATCGTTCCTTTTGTAAGGGCAACATGCTCTTTGCTGTCTGTTTCGCTGCGGTAGAGATGAATCTCGAACTCACCAAACTTGGTAGGGAGATGCGTGCCGACAATCTTCTGTACAAGCTTCTCCTTCGTCATCCTGTATTCAATCAAATCACGGACCGTGATGATCCGGAGATTGAATTCTTCGGCCATTTTCATCAACTCCGGCACACGGGCCATTGTGCCGTCCTCTTTCAAGATCTCACACAATACACCGGCAGGATAGAGTCCCGCCATCTTGCAAAGATCGACAGCAGCTTCCGTATGCCCCGCCCGGCGTAGGACACCCCCTTCCATGCTTCGGAGGGGAAAGATGTGTCCCGGACGGGCAAAATCTGACGGCTTTGACGTCGGGTTGATCAAGGCTTTTACTGTCGCCGATCTGTCAGGGGCAGAGACGCCCGTCGTGGTACCATGTATATAGTCAATGGAAACAGTGAACGAGGTCTCGTGCAGCGAAGTGTTGGTTTCCACCATCAAGTCAAGTCCGAGTTCACGGGCGCGGTCAGGCAGGAGAGGCGTGCAGATGATTCCCCGCCCGTGTGTAGCCATAAAGTTGATCACTGCCGGGTCGGCAAACTCCGCTGCACAGATGAAATCACCTTCGTTTTCCCGGTCATCATCATCCACCACGATAATGATCCGTCCTTTGCGGATGTCATGAATCGCATCCTCAATTTTATCGAATGAATTCCTCTTCACCTTGCCCGTTGCCATGACTGTCTCGTTATTCTACTTTTTATCGGGTTCGCCCTCACGCAACACCGAAACGACTGCACTGCGCTCGAACTTCATCTTGACGTTGTCAGCCACCTGAACAAGCAGGGTCTTGTCATCGATCCCCGATACGCTGCCGTGCAGACCACCGCTCATCACAACCTTGTCGCCCTTCTTCAGGGATTCAATCATCTGCTGGTGCTGCTTTTGCTTCTTCTGCTGTGGCCGCAGGATCATGAAATAGAAGATGGCGAAGATCGCACCAAACATGATGACCGTACTCATCAAACCGCCGCCGGCATTGGAATCTCCCGGGGGGGGCGCCATGAAAAATAATGCAATAAGATTCAACTCGTCCTCCTGAATATATAACGGTTATATCAAATCAGCGTTGCGGTACCGTTCCCGCAAGCTTGTGTAACTGTTCATTTTTCCATGCAGCAAATCTTCTCTCAAGAATTGCTTCTCTTGCCCCCGCCACTAACCGCAAATAGAATGTCAAGTTATGAATAGAAGCAAGTTGCAACGCCAGTATTTCATCGGACTTCACAAGATGTCTGATGTATGCTCTTGTAAAACTCCTGCATCCATAGCAACTGCATTCTTCATCAACCGGCTTGAAGTCTGAAGCGTACGCTGCATTCTTGATATTCAGCCTGCCTCTGCTCGTGAAGAACAAGCCGTTGCGTCCGTTTCGTGTTGGCATTACACAATCGAACATGTCAATTCCCCGATCGATGCTCTCCAGAATGTTCTCCGGCGTCCCAACACCCATCAGGTAACGGGGTTTGTCCTGAGGCAGGATATCTGTGCAAAGTGCGGTGATGCTGTACATGTCCTCCGCAGGTTCGCCCACCGAGAGGCCGCCGATAGCATATGCATCGAAATCCATCGAGACAAGTGCCTTCGCCGATTTTTCACGAATTGCCGGATACGTACTTCCCTGCACGATGGCTAGAAGCGTCTGCTCATGACCGTAGAGTGGACCTGTTTGCTCGAATCGGTTGCGGCATCGCTCGGCCCACCGGACGGTTAATTCGTTGGATTTCCGGGCATACTCTTCATCGCAAGGATAGGGCGTACACTCATCCAACACCATCATGAAATCTGATCCGAGTGCCCTCTCGATATCAACAACACCTTCGGGAGTGAAGGTGTGCATTGAGCCGTCATGATGCGATTTGAATACGACTCCTTCCTCGTCCAATCCACGCAGGTCCGAAAGACTAAAGACCTGATAGCCCCCGCTGTCGGTCAGAATGGGCTTGTGCCAATTGATGAACTTATGCAATCCCCCTGCTTTCTGTATCAGATCCACACCTGGACGAAGATACAGATGGTACGTATTTCCGAGAATTATGCGGGCGCCTAATTCATCCAACTCACGTTGCTCAACAGCCTTTACGGTTCCCTGGGTCCCAACCGGCATGAAGATAGGGGTTGGAATATCACCCCTTTCCGTGCTTATAAGCCCTACTCGTGCCTTCCCGTCAGTATGCTGCAGTTCAAATCTCAATCGTGCGCATAAATTAGTTAAACATGCCTGCAAATGCAATGAAACACAGATTACCGCTTCAGACGGGAAATTTTCCCCCTTAACCAATAACCTGCGAGGTACACCATCCCTCCCCCGGTGTCCGCCAGCCAGTCGAAGACACTCGCATCCCGTCCTGGAACAAACGCCTGATGCCACTCATCGCCCGCACCATATAGTGACACAATAAGTAGTGTTGCGACATAATGATGCCGCGCAAGGAACGGAAAGAGCGACTGGTTTCGCACAGCCCGGTGCACGACAAATGCAAAGATGACATAGATCAAGAAATGAATAATCTTGTCATGCTTAAGTAATCCTAACTCAGGAATGTCATCGCCGGGAATGGACGATTGAAGAAACAACGCAAGAGCCCAAAGGATAACTGGCCCCTGATACCAGAGAAAAGGATGGGCCTTCAACTTTTCGATCACGATATACTCACCCTCTGTACGGCATCGGGAATGCCCTCAAGAATGTCGAGCGCCATTAAACTCATGACACCAACCCGCCCCGCCACGATGTCCCCCGCTAATCCGTGAAGAAACACGCCAGCGTATGCCGCCTCCAAGGGTGACAATCCCTGACCTAAGAACGCAACGATCATTCCGGTCAGTACATCGCCAGAACCGGCGGTCGCCATACCCGGATTGCCGGTCGAGTTGACGTACACGGCACCGCCGGGTATGCCAATTGTGGTCGGCGCGCCTTTGAGGCACAGAACCGACTTTAGCGACTTTGCTGCCTGACGTGTAATCTCAATCCTTTCACTCTCAACATCTTCGGGGAGGTTTGGAAAGAGTCTCCGTAGTTCACCGATATGCGGCGTCAGGATTGTCGGAGCCTTCCGGCGGGCAATCAACTGCGTCGCTCCAGCAAACACGTTTATTCCGTCTGCATCAAGAACGATGGGCTTCTTTATGGCCGGCAACATCGAGTGAAGCAGTTCTTTCGTTTCGTTATGCTGCGAGAGTCCGGGCCCTATTGCAATGACGTCAGCCCATTCAAGGCTTTCTTCAATTTGTGGCAACGCACGAAGCGAAATGGAACCCTCGGTTGTCTCCTCGAGAGGGGTAACCATCACTTCCGTCATTTTCTTTGCAGCAACAGGGTAAACAGATTCCGGAACGCCCAGGACTACTGCTCCTGCACCACACTTCATTGCAGCAAGAGCCGACATCACAGGCGCGCCGCTGAAAGCTCGTGATCCTGCAAGGATAAACACTCTACCCACAGAATTCTTGTGGGCTGCTCTCGGTCTTCGTGGCAGTGCCTTGCTTACATCTTGCTGGGTAACTCGATAAACCTGATCTTTGGAGGGGTTGAACAAAAACTTCGGTATCCCGATGTCGGCAATTTCGATCTTCCCCGAACATTCAGGTCCCTCTCCCATGTAATGCCCGACCTTGGCAAGCCCCATCGTGATTGTCATGTCCGCTTTAAAGGCGAGATTCACAACTGAACCGGTAGTCCCGTTCACTCCCGAGGCTATGTCAACGGCAACACGCATTGCATTGCTGCTATTTGCCCATTCTAATGCCGCCTTGTATATCCCCTTCACTTCACCTCTGAAGCCCGTCCCGAACAAGGCGTCTACGATAATGTCCGGCGCTTTCGGGAATGACTTGGGTAAGAGTGTCTCTCTGAGGATAATTGAAGATTTCTTTTTCTTGCTCAGTTTCCTTAGTATTGCAAGGTTCTTCAAAGCATCCCCGGATACATCTCTCGCTCGGCAACAGAGACACACCGTAACATGTGCTCCCGCGTTTGCGGCATGCCGTGCAATCACAAAACCGTCCCCGCCGTTATTACCTTTTCCACAGAGGATGGCAATAGTCTTGCCCGAGAGAGTATGAAGGTGGGATTCGAGAAGATCGGCAAACTTACGGCCGGCATTCTCCATCAATAGCAAACCATCGATGGAATACTGTTTGATGGCCGAGCGATCAAACTGCTGCATCTGCACGGCCGTCGCAAGAAGTTGCATCGCGGGCCCTAGAAGAAACGCGCCAGCAAATCAAGAATTGCTGAGGGATACACCCCGAGCCCTACAAGCGCCGCAGCTGATATAACCAACGCTGCAACACTCAATCCGGATTCCGCCGGACGAAGCTCGCTTGATCCCTCCTCACGGAAGTACATCAACACTACAAGGCGGAGATAGTAATATGCAGAGACGACACTCATCAACACACCGATAATCGCAAGCCATGTGTATCCCGCCTGAACAGCGCCGGCAAACACATAGTACTTTCCGAAGAAACCGGCAAACGGCGGAATGCCGGAGAGTGAGAACATAAAGATGGACATCAACAAGGCCACCACCGGCTGCCGGGCAGAGAGTCCCGAGTAATCATCGTACGAGACATTTCCGCCATTTTCCGATTCATAATATGAGAGAACACCGAAGGCTCCGACGTTCATGACCGTGTACGCAACCAGATAGAACAGCACCCCCTGCCATCCGAACGAGTTCGCCGCAATTACACCTACAAGGATATATCCCGCATGAGCGATGCTCGAGTACGCCAACATTCTCTTGATGTTTGTTTGAGAGATGGCAACAATGTTCCCGACAATCATTGACAAGGCAGCGATAACTGCCATCACTTCCCTAAGGGGCCCGACAACTGTAACAAGAGCCGGTGCAAAGACAAGCAATACACCCGCAAACGCGGCAGCCTTGCCGCCGGTGGACATGAATCCGCTCACGGTGGTTGGCGAGCCTTCATACACATCGGGTACCCACATATGGAATGGAACGGCAGCCACCTTGAACACGAACCCGACAAGCAATAATGCACATCCAAGCAGAAAGATCGTATCCGTAGCAAGGCCCGGCGCCTTACCCACTATTACACCAATATTTGTCGTCATCGTGGATCCGTAGAGCAGCGCTATGCCGTAGAGAAGAAAACCGGTCGCAAACGCCCCGAGCAGGAAGTACTTCAATGCAGCCTCGTTGCTTGTTGCGCGTTTCCGGGCAAAGCCGGCAAGAACGTAGAAGGCAACGGACATAATCTCGAGCCCCAGAAAGAGAATCACGAGATCTGCTGCTGCGGCCATTAACATCATCCCTACAACGGCGAAAATGATGATTGCATAGTATTCACCATGTTCCATTCCCTCTCTCTTGATATAACTCTTCGAGAGCATTGTAGTAAGAAGTCCTGCAAGCGAGAAGACGGCCGCAAAAAAAGCCGCGGAACCGCATGTAGTAACCATACCGGAAAATGCAGTCTGCGCAGGGCCGATACTTGCGAGCGAAATCACCAACGCAGATGCGAAGCCGAGGATTGTCGTCCAACATGTAACGGCTTCGGATTTCGAGCTGAGCGCATCAATGACCAAAACAACCAACCCTACGAGAGTAAGAAATGAAATGGGGCCGATTGCAAGAGTATCTTGCCAGAGAATTGATAAGTCCATGTGAACAGTTATTTCATGATGAATGGGGTGTGCAACGCTGTAGAACGTATTTTCGATGAAAGATGAAACAAAGGTATGAAATCTTCTCAAAAGAAACAAAGTCCCTTACAGTCACAGTATGCATCATATAGTTGCATCTTTTCATTCAATTCCCTACCTAAAAGTAGTCGGGGCAAGTAAATAGAAGTCCGACACAATCCGAGACGCAACGCCCGTCCATGGATCCGGGGACGTGTATGCCCTCCAACCACGGACAGCTCCCCTTTCCTGATGTATTGTATCCGCTATGTAACACTTTGGAGCGTGATGGTGCAATCGCCATGTTGCAAGCGGCAACCTGACTCGACGGGCCAAGGTGGCACGAGTCCATATCTGAAGCACACAATGTGAACGACCGTAGGGCCCGCACAGCGCTTCCGGCACTACTCTAGTTACAGGAGAAACCATGAGCAACATCGATCCTAACGCCCTCAACCAGCGGATTGTCGTCCGAAATATCCGTATGGACGATTATGACCAATTGGTGGAACTGCAATTAAAGTGCTTCCCCGGCATGAAGCCTTGGTCGATGGAACAGATTCAAAGCCAGCTCGGTGTATTCCCACGGGGGCAAATCTGCATTGAGTACGAGGGGAAGATCGTCGCATCATCAAGCAGTCTCATTCTCGACTTTGCCTTGTACGGGGAAGTCCATGATTGGCGAACCATATCGGACAACGGATTCATCCGTAACCACAACCCGGAGGGAAATACTCTCTACGGCATCGAGATTATGGTCGATCCGGAGTTCCGGGGAATGCGTCTTGCCCGCCGGCTTTATGAAGCACGAAAACGTCTCGCGCAGGAAATGAATCTCATGCGCATTGTGCTCGGCGGCCGCATTCCCGGCTATGGCAAGTACCGTGGCGAAATGACAGCCCGTGAATATGTGGAACGTGTGATTAATAAGTCCCTCATCGACCCGGTCTTGACGACGCAGCTTTCCAACGGCTTTGTCCTGAAGCGCCTCATCCGTTCCTATATGACATCGGACAAGGAATCTGACGGATACGCGACACTGTTGGAATGGACAAACCTTGATTACCAACCTGACACGAGCAAGAAATTTATCCCCTACAAGTCCGTCCGTGTATGCGCCGTGCAGTACCAAATGCGTGAGATCAAGAACTTCGATGACTTCGCCCATCAATGCGAGTACTTCGTAGATGTTGCGGCGGACTACAAAACGGACTTTATTCTGTTTCCGGAGCTTATCACCACACAGTTACTCTCGTTCATGAAACCGGAGCGCCCCGGAATCGCCGCCCGAAAGTTGGCTGAATTTACCCCGCAGTACCTCGAACTCTTCTCACAACTCGCCATCAAATATGACATGAACATCATTGGCGGGACGCATTTCATTATGGAGCAGGAACGGCTTTTCAATGTTTCACACCTCTTCCTTCGTAACGGCGGTATCGGAAAGCAGTACAAACTGCACATCACTCCCAATGAGAAGCGATGGTGGGGACTGGAACCCGGGGACAAGATCGAGGTGTTCGAAACAGACAAAGGAATGATCAACATACAAGTCTGTTACGATGTGGAGTTTCCGGAGATCTCACGTGTCGCCGCAATGAAAGGCGCTCAGATCATCTTCGTTCCCTTCAGCACTGATGAGCGCTACGCGTACTTGCGCGTCAGGTACTGCGCACAAGCCCGCTGCGTAGAAAACCATGTCTACACGGCCATTGCCGGCACAGTCGGCAACCTTCCCTTCGTCGATAATATGGATATTCAGTACGCACAGTCAGGCATATTTACGCCGTCGGATATCCCCTTCACACGCGACGCGATAGCCGCAGAGTGTACGCCCAACATCGAGACCGTCATCATCGATGACGTCGATCTTGAACTGTTGAAGCGACACCGTCAGACTGGAAGTGTGCTGAATTGGAATGACCGTCGCACCGACCTCTACGAGGTGAAGTTGAAAAAAGAGGGGTAGGCCCCTTCCACCTCCCCTATGCGGGAGCACCCATTACAACGTTCGTTTCTGAAGTGACAACCAGCTATGGTAGGAATAGAGTACATACTCCTTGGTATATCGCTTCTCATTCTGCTTAGTATCGCTATTGCGCGGGCAACACACAATTTGGGCGTGCCAACCCTTATTCTCTTTCTCGGCGTCGGGATGTTGGCCGGCATCGAAGGGCCGGGGGGCATTGAGTTCACCGATACTGCGCTTGCCCAGGCAATTGGCGCTTTCGCGCTGATGATCATCCTCTTTTCGGGAGGCTTGGACACCAAGTGGAGTGAAGCCCGTCCGTTGGCGTATCAGGCCGGCAGTCTTGCAACGGTCGGCGTGTTCATTACAGCGACAAGTGTAGGTCTGTTTGTAACGTTTCTACCCGGGTTCGAATTCTCGCTGCTTGAGGGATTGTTACTGGGTGCAGTCATTTCCTCGACCGACGCTGCTGCAGTTTTTGCCGTTCTCCGCTCCCGTAACGTCCATCTCCGAAGTCCGCTCAAGCCACTATTGGAATTGGAATCGGGCAGCAACGATCCCATGGCTGTGTTCCTCACTATTAGTCTGATTCAGCTGATTATCGGAACAATCTCCGGTGTCGGAAACCTTGTTCTGTACTTCATACTGCAGATGACGATAGGGAGCCTTTCGGGCATCGTGTTTGGCAATCTTCTCGTATGGCTTATCAACAAATTGAAGTTTCCGTACGAGGGGATTTACCCTGTACTCGCCCTTGCATCAGCATCGTTTGTCTACAGCATAACTGCGCTTCTCTACGGAAGCGGATTTCTCGCAGTCTACATTGCGGGTATTATACTCGGTAACAGCAGCTTCGTGCAGAAGAAGAGCCTTCTCCGCTTCTTTGACGGCCTTGCATGGCTTAGTCAGATTGGGATGTTTCTTGCTTTGGGCCTTCATGTCATTCCATCTAATCTTCTGGAAATTGCGGTGCCGGGACTCATTGTGTCAACATTCCTCGTCATAGTTGCGAGGCCCTTGAGTGTATTCATTTCGTTGGCCTTGACGGACTACAAGTGGCGGGAAAAGACATTCATCTCTTGGGTGGGATTGCGAGGGGCGGCCCCTATCATTCTTGCAACGTTTCCGTTGCTCGCAGGCATTCCTCTTGCTGAAGTGATTTTCAGCACGGTGTTCTTCATCGTTCTTACATCAGCGCTTCTACAAGGATGGTCAATTGCCAAGGCGGCGAAGCTTCTCGGCGTTGACGCGCCGGCCGAGCGGAAGGTGGCTTATCCTATAGAGACCGCCCCTGTTGAAGGTTCCGATACGGAGCTTGTCGACCTCAATGTTCCACACGGGTCAGGAGTGGCGGGAAAGACAATCATCGAACTTGACTTGCCGAGGGAATCGTTGATCGTGCTGATAGGACGGGACGAGAAGTTCCTTGTTCCGAGCGGAAGCACGGTGCTCGCAGAAGGTGACACGTTGCTGGTGCTCACCAAACTCTCCGACTTGCCGACCGTGAGGGACATACTCTCCCGCAAAGCGGAAAGTCACCCGGAGACATAATGAATTACCCCAAAGATGTGATGCTGAGCCACGCCAAGACAATCACGCTCAGCAAGATGAAAATGATGATGAAGCCGACCCCATAGCGGTACAAATCAGGATTGAAGTCCGACATATCCATCTTGTTCGTGCCCGTTGGTGTCCAGCCGAAAAGAATTGCCGGGTTTCTTGCGCCGCGGGAGATGCTGGCCGCCATCTTTTGCATTGCCGACTCGGCAATATCAAAAAACCTCCCGGTACTCTCCACAATCAGCAGTCTCAACAGACGTGCCGGCCTGCGGTAGAACCAATCAGTGTCCAGAGAGATGGTAGGCGCTCCGGTAAGCTTCCCCCTGAATAGCCAGAACGCAGCAAATGTGAAGATAAGGATCTGAACCGTTTCCGTTAGATGATAAGCAGAAAAAGGTTCGTAAGAAGTCGGGTAAGGAAGTTCGCTATACAGAAGCGACGGCATCACGCCGTAAAGAAGACAGAAGAATGCCGCAATGCCCATCCCGATGTGCATGTTCACCGGGGGCTTTTCAGTTTCGATACCTTTTTCCTCTCCAAACCATGTGAAGTAGGGAATCTTTAACCCGATACTGAGAAACGTTCCGACCGAGGCAAGCAACAGTAGATACATTGCAGCAATCTGTTGCGCCTCTGCCGCTCCCGCGACGACCATAGACTTGCTGATGAATCCATTGAACAGCGGGAAGCCCGAAATCGAGAATGCGCCCACCATGAACAACAAGAGCGTTGTGCGTTGCGACTTTCCCAGTCCCCCAAGCTCTGTCAGCTTTGATCTCCCTGTGGTTTGCAGCACCACACCGGCTCCCATAAAGAGCAACGCTTTGTAGAGAATGTGACTGTACGCATGCGCCACTGTCCCGTTCAGGGCCATCTCTGTCCCCAAACCAACACCTGCAACCATGTACCCGACCTGACTGATAATGTGATATGCAAGAATTTCCCGGATATCATTCGCAAGTACTGCATAGATGACGCCGTATAATGTCATGATCACACCCAGCACCAATAGAAGTTCAGTCCCCGGGAAGACCCTTGCAAGAACATACACTGCTGACTTTGTCGTGAAGGCGCTGAGGAATACCGCTCCCGTAATTGTTGCACGCGGATATGCATCCGGCAACCACGCATGAATGGGAGGCACGGCTGCGTTCAGAGCAACACCAGCCAGAATCATCCACGAGGCATATGTCATGGAGCCGCTGAGTTGAACGATGGCAAGCGAGCCTGTATGCGAAAAGTGGAGGAGAATTCCGCCGAGCAGCAAACTCCCGCCCGTGAGATGGACAAGCAAGTAGCGCATCCCCGCACGCTCGGCGGCCTTTGTGCGTCTGGCCCACACGAGATACGTCGATGCAACTGCCATCAATTCCCAGAACATAATGAGCGAGAGGAAGTCTCCGGCGAACGTCACACCCAGCGCTCCCCCGGCATACATCAATGCTGCCACCTGCTGGCCGGGATCTTTCATATGGTAAGCGTACACACCACCGATTGCAGCAATTAAGGAAAAGATGATGCCAAAAATCCGGCTCAGCTGGTCCACCTGGAGAAGAACCAGGTTATACTGCATGAAAGGCACAGTCATTTCTGTTCCAACGGGAATGGACCAGACAGTCCATAGCGTCGCCACACTGATTACCAGAAATCCACCGGAACGAAAATTCCGCGGCATCAGCGGAAGCGACAACGCTCCAACAATCATCAAGACTCCCGGCGGTATGATCAACTCACCGAACATCGTAGTACTCCTCGTCTTTCAGCAGAAAGAGCTTCCCGAGTGTCTTTGCAAAGAGAATAATGACAGTGCAGCCGGCAAATCCCAGAACCACATACACCGATGACTTCGGTTCAAGAATGAGCGAAGCCGCCGAGAGTAATCCAAGAATTATCCAGTGTCTGAGTTTCATTGTAATATCCCGATAAAAACGCTTTCTGCAATACTTGCGGAAATGTCGTAGAGCCCGAAAAACAGGTTCGGCCATATTCCGAAGAGAACCGAGAGCAAGGCTGTAATCACCAGCGGCACGACCATAAATGGGGATGCCTCTCCATATCGCGCAAACTGCTCCGATTGCCCGAAGAACGCTCTATGTACAATTGGGAAGAAATAGCCAGCGTTTAGGAGGCCACTTACCAGAAGGAGACCGAGGGCGAGCGTATCACCTGTTTCCAATGCCCCTGCTCCGAGGAGCCATTTGCTCACAAAGCCGTTCACCGGCGGGATTCCCGCAAGCCCTATAGATCCGATGGCAAAAGCCGCCATCGTCCAAGGCATCGCCCGTCCAACCCCGTCGAGCTCGCTGATATTCTCTTTATGCACATTTACGTAGATCGCCCCTGCGCAGAAAAAGAGGGTAATTTTCATCGTCGCATGAGAAGCGATGTGCAACAAGCCGCCCGTCATGCTTCCCGGTGAAAGCAGAGCTGCCCCTAAAACGATGTACGAAAGATGTCCGACAGTTGAATAGGCGAGCCGCCGTTTCAGATTATCTTCCCGCAAGGCAAGAAACGAAGCAATAAGAATTGTTGCACCGGCAAAGAACATCAACAATTGGTCAAGACTAAATGAAAGCAACACACCCGGACCGAACACAAACCCGACAACGCGCATTACTCCAAAGACTCCCGACTTCACAACAGCAACCGCGTGCAGCAATGCGCTGACCGGTGTAGGGGCTGCCATTGCCGCGGGTAGCCAACTGTGAAGCGGCATGATGCCTGCCTTTACCCCTACGCCGATAATGAACAGAATAAAGAGCGGAAACACAGTCCCCTCAGAAAGAGGCACGCCATCAAGCAATCCCCCTGGAATAAAGTCGAGACTCCCGACCAGCTGGTATGTCCATGCAATCGCAGCAATCAAAACAACCCCTGCGGTGAGTGTGTAGACAAGGTACTTCCGTCCCGCACTAATTGCGACCGGGGTCTCCTTGTGAATAACTAAGGGGTACGTTGAGACTGTCAGGACTTCATAGAAAAGGAGAAACGTAATGAGATTTGCCGAGAACGCTACGCCAATTGTAGCGGAAAGACAAACTGCAAAACTCGCAAAGTAGCGGGTCTGCTTGACTTCCCCCGCTCCACGCATGTAACCTATCGAATAGAACGAGGTAAATATCCATAACCCTGATGCAATTATGGCGAAATATACACCCAGCGGATCGGCCTTCAACGCCAGATCTATGCCTGGCGACAACTCCAAAAGATGAATCTCGGCAGCCTTGTTTGCCAACGCGTCTGGCAGCAGCGACAGAACGAGTCCAAACTTAACCAACGAAGCTACAACCGTGAACGCTTCGCGAACGTTCGGAACGCGTGAGCTGATCAGAATGAACGGGACAGCCGCCAGCGACACAAGCACTGCGTAAAGCGGGATATAAGAAACGTAGCTTTCGATCATTCCTCTCCTCTTACAGTCCCGGCGGCAGCATTCGGGATATCACTTCGCTTACAATCACAACGTTGATAAAACCGAGGATGAACAAGCTGACAGCCATGACCATTGTGGGAACAAGCATCCGGCTTCCGGCCTCATGGACCTCCGGTTCTTCTTCATTCGTCTCTGCGTCATCCGGTTTTGTTCGCAGGTACATGTTCTCAAGCACGCGGAAAAAATAGACAGCATTGAGTAAACTGCTCATAAGAATGACTGCAACGGCAATCCAATTACCATTTTCAAGTCCTCCGAGAACGAGATACCATTTGCTGAAGAACCCCGCTAGCGGCGGAGTTCCGACCATAGAGAGCGAAAAGATGCTGAACGCCGCCATTGTCCAGGGCATCGACTTCTGCAGGGAGTTGTTGAATCGTGGAATAAAGGAGTGGCCGGCCTCCAAACGAATGTTACCGACCACAAGAAAAAGTCCACCTTTCATAAACGCGTGATTCAAGATATGTAAAACAGCACCGGCGAAAGCCAGCGGATTGGCCAATCCGATTCCCAACCCTATATATCCGATCTGTGCCAGGCTGCTGTAGGCAAGCATGCGTTTCAGTTCTTTTTGAGCGATCGCCATAATAGACCCGAAGACGATTGCCGCCAGAGATAACCACGTCAACACGAGCGTGATGGGCAGACCCTCTCTCGTCACCGACGGCTCAAAGACGAAGAACAGAATGCGAATCACTACATACGCAGCTACTTTTGTTGCAACAGGAGCGAGTAATGCAGTTGTAGTTGTCGGAGCAAACGTGTAAGCATCAGGCTGCCATCCGTGCAAAGGAAACATGGCCATCTTGATCAACATCCCGACGGTCATCAGCGCCAAGCCAACAATGATGGCAGGGTTTGCGTCGATTACAGGAAGGATGCCCGCAAGATCATTGATATTGAGGGATCCAGTCATGATATAGATAAACCCCAGCCCCAACAAAAAGAAAGAAGCCCCGACTGTTCCGATCAGCAAATACCGGAATGCAGCCACTGGAGATCCCTTTTCCCCCACCGCAATCATCGCATAGCCGGCCAGGGAACTGATCTCTAGAAACACATACAAATTAAACAGATCGCCGGTAAGAATGATGCCGCTGAATCCTGCCAGCAGCATAAGGGTGACAGCGTAATACGCAACTGTTCGTGCCGGAAGCTCCGCTTCGACATTCTGCTTGGAGTGAATGATAACCAGAACCGCAACGACAAGAACTACGGCGACCATGAAAGCGGCGAGCGGATCAAGGACGTACTCGATGCCGATGGGTGGCAGCCAACCCGCCAGTGCGTATCGGATTGTCCCGCTGGTGAGGACAGCTCGTAGTCCTGTAATAGCGAGAAGCATCGACACAATGGTGAATGAGACTGCAAGGAGATACGCCCACGCAGGCCGCCATGTACCGGCAAGGGCAGTTGTCAGGGCGCCCACGAGAAGAGAAAGGGGAATGAGAACGGGGAGATTTGCTTCAATCATCGCATCCGCTCAAGAAGCTGGTCTTCGTCAAGTGTTTTGTAGCGGCTGTAGATCGTGATGAGCAATGCAAACGCAAGACCGAGTGTCGCCACACCCACAACAATGGCAGTGAGCATCAGCGTGTGCGGAAGCGGGTTGATATAATGGGCAGGATCTATGGTGCCGAGCTTCTTGTCGATGACCGGAATAGTCGCGTCTACCTTGCTCGCGGAAGCCACAAAAAACATGATCACCGATGTCTGGAAAATGGTCAGGCCAATCACTTTTTTGACCAGGTTTCTTTTTACAAGAATGCCATACAGCCCGATGATGGACAAAGCGATAATGAACCAATAGGCATAATATGATAGGAAGTACTCAGACATCGTCCGCCGGCATTATCAGATTGTCAAAGATGGCTACTAACGTCGCGGCAACGGCAATACCAATGCCGATTTCAACGAAGAGGATACCCATGTATCTCAACCCGGCGTCGGACATGTCAAGCGGCAAAAAACTGTACTCGAGGAATGCGCCGCCAGCTGCGAGTGCTACAAGCCCTGTCAGCACGAACACTCCGGCTCCCGCTATGCCAACAGGCGTCCCCAACGACCGGCGGAAGTGCAGTTGCGATGCCCGCTCCCCCACGCACAAGCGGATGAGAATGTAGCTTGCGGCAATCATAGCTCCGCCCTGGAATCCTCCACCCGGCCCGTAATGGCCGTGAAAGATAACATAGAATCCGAAGAGATGGATGAATGGGGCAACCAGACGCCCGACGACAACAGTGATGGGACTTTCCGAGAAATGTGTCATGACTTCTGCTTCCTCAAGATGAGCGTGCAGCAAAGTCCGGCGGTCAGAACTACAATCACTTCCCCAAGGGTATCGAAGCTGCGATAATCACCGAGTACGGCCGTGACGATGTTCGGAGTCTTGGCATCTCGCATTGCATTGCCGATGTAGTACGTTGACGCCACCGGGGACCCGGAGGGCGAAGTCTCGACATGCACCGGCGCATTGAGATCGCCACGCTTCGGCAAAGCTGTGCTTGCATAGACCATCAGCAAGCCGAACAACACAAGTATCATTGTAGACAGAGTCTTCAATCTGCGCTCTCCCGGGTTGTATGATACAATGCCACAATGAACAGCACCGTGGTGACTCCGGCCCCCACAACCGCCTCCGTAAATCCGACATCCACTGCTCCCATGAGCACGAACAGCATAGCCGTCAAGAAGCTGTAGACCCCTAATGTCACAACGGCTGCCATCAGGTCTCTTACCTTCAGCGAGATAATAGCTGTCGCAAGAAGCATTACCAGGACTATGAGTTCAAGTTTCCAGTGCATCAGAATCCGATGTTGTTTGCGATTGGCTCTTTTTCTTCATATCCATCCGTAAAACGGGTTTGAGTCCGTAACGGAGTGCCGCTCTTGCAAGGGCATGTGTGGCCACGGGATTCGTCAGCGCGACAAATACCAGTGCAATCAACAGCTTCGCGCTATTCAAAGTAAGCCCTTCGTAAATGCATAGTCCCATCAGAATAAGGATAATGCCGAGGGTATCACCCTTTCCCATTGCATGGATGCGTGCGTAAAAATCAGGAAATCGGACAATGCCGATACTGGCAACAAGGAGAAAGAAAGCTCCTCCGAGAATCATTACGAGCGCAACAACATCCCACAGTCCCATCATGCACCTGTGCTGTGGCTCTTGAAGTACTTTGCAATCGCAAGCACGCTGATAAAGTTCAAAACAGCGTATGCAAGGGCGATGTCAACGAACATTTCCAACCTTCCGTAAATAAACCCGACAAGACATATCAGGACCAGAGTCTTTGTTCCTATCGCCCCGACACCAAGCAGACGGTCGAACACGGTGGGACCCTTCAACACCCGGTAAAACGGGATGATGATGATGACGGCCACAAGGTTCGCTATGTAGATGAGCATTTCCTCCACTACAGATCCCTGTTCGTTTCGTACACCCGGACGTCCGTGATGAGCTTCTCGTCCTCAAGATGGAAAAGCTGGGCAATCCATTTCGGCAATGTACCTTCAATGATACTTGCGGCCGAACTGCGGCGCAACGAATGAATCAGAAACTCATCATCTGTGATGGAAAGGGTCACCGTTCCGGGTGTCAAGGTTATGACATTCCCGAGAATTACCTTCGCTCCAAGAAGTGGCAGGTTGACACGGAACCGGACAAGTGCCGGCTCGATAGGTTTCTTCGGGTTCAATACGGCCATCGCCACCTGCAGGCTCCCGTCAACGATCTCCCACGCCAGCCAGGGAATGAACCGGAGCAGATAATCAAACTGAAGGTGTTCCCACTCAAATGAATCGTCGGGAAAAAACTGCAGCGAAGAGAATCTCAGATTCATCAGTTGCACAGCGATCACCGATAACACGCCCGCAGTAATATGAAACGCGTCGAAATATCCGCTCAACACCAGCCAGAGCGCCATCAATGTAAATGACTGCATAGCGACACCGCGCCACGGATGTGCACGTTTGCCGAATCTTCTCGATGAGCCATGATGCGTGGTTGACATTTCTACCCCGTACTAGCGTGAAACTACTGTGGCGGCGGCTTCAGTCCAAGAAGAACAGAAGCCACACACCGAGGAACACAGGCAGAAGAATGGGAAGTGAGTACTTGAACACGTAGCCGAAAAACGTGGGACAACTGACACCAGATTGTTCGGCAATGGACTTGACCATAAAGTTCGGCCCGTTGCCGATATAGGTCACCGCACCGAAGAACACCGCTCCCAACGAAATTGCCTGAACATGTTTACTAAAATTGCCAAGCAGGTAGGCTGTTGCCGCAAAATCTGACGGGATGACACCTGCCTGTACGAAATCAAAATGATACTTCACCAGCACTGCGTACGCCGCTTTCACCTGCTCGGCATTCATCCCCGCCACCCTTCCAAGATCCGCTCCGTGATTCTTCACCAGCAACAACAGCTGGCGAACATCCTCAGCCGGCACGTAGAGGCCTACAGCGGCGCTCAGGAAATTCAGATATGTCGGCGCATTATCGAGGAATGACGAGAGAAGTCCTGTAATCCAATAAAATTCCCCCGCTGTCCTGATGTTCAACGCGGAAGCGTTCGCGGCGAGCCAATCCAACGCCGGAATCATGGTCGCAAAAATGCCGAAGAAAAGCACGGCAACCTCCTTGATTGGCAGGAAGTTGAAATCATTCTTCTTGTGTATTTCGTGTTTCGTCGTCAAGTACGACCCGGCAGCCGCCAGTATCATCAATCCTTCGCGAAGAAATGGCGGATTTGTAATGAACACCGAAATCAGAATGATTGCGAGGAAGAAAACATTCTGTGCACCACTCACCTCCCCCTCTTCATGCTCGCCTTCGAGACTGTGGCGGAATTCTTCGGGCATTCTGTGGTAGTAGTAGTAATCCACCACATAGAAGACCAGGAGTATCACCACCATCGCCAGCGCCCATTTGTACCAGATAGTCTCCGCTATCCAAAAGAACGGAATGCCCTTGAGATAACCAAGAAACAGGGGCGGGTCACCAATCGGCGTAAGCGCCCCCCCCATGTTGCTGACGATAAAGATAAAAAATACAATGTGGTATGGCTTGATCCGGTATTTGTTCACGCGGATGAACGGGCGGATGAGAATCATGGATGCACCCGTAGTTCCTACAACATTCGCCAGAACCGCTCCGATCGTCAGGAGAAAGACGTTCGAGAGAGGTTTCGACCGCCCTTTGATCCGGATATGTATGCCCCCGGCAACCACGAACAGTGAACCGATGAGAGCAATAAAGCTGAAGTACTCGAACCCCGTGTGCAGCAACCGTGAAGTGTTCCCGATCCAAAACACGTAGTACGTGATTGTTACAAGGGCCAGTACAATCGCAACGTACGGATAATTATGCTCCCACCAATGCCGGTTGATGAAAGGCATAACAGCAATAGCGAGCAACAAGACACCGAACGGCAGCATCATCAGCGGGTTAATCTCTGCGTGCGGTGTGAATTCTCCCGCATGCGCAGGCATCAGGTGCAAAAAGACGAGTGCCGCCAGAGCGGGTATGTGTCTCAATCAGCCCTCAGTCGCTGGTCTGTGCTGCGGTGTGCGGAAGAGTAGGAGCTTCAGCAGTCTTTATTTGCGTACCCCGACGGGCATCCTGAATCTGCTGGACTAACTTCCGGGTCGAGGCTTCAGACTTTTCGAGGAAGGTCGACGGGTATACACCTATCCAAACAATAAACACGACCACCGGCACAAGCACAAACCATTCCCGCCGATCAAGATCTTTCAATTTTTCATTTTCAGGATTATCCAATTTGCCAAAGAATACCCGCTGGTAGCTCCAAAGCAGGTAGACAGCGGCGAGAATCACCCCCGTCGCGGCGATGATTGCGTACCACGGACTGTTCAACATCTGTGAGTTGAATGCACCCAGCAAAATGAGGAATTCGCCGACGAATCCATTGAGGCCCGGCAACCCTACAGAGGACAGCATCACGATCATGAAGAACGCTGCATACACAGGCATCCGTTTGGCCAATCCTCCGAAATCTCTGATCATTCTCGTGTGTCGCCGGTCGTAGATCATGCCGACCAGCAAGAACAACGCTCCGGTCGAGAGCCCGTGATTGATCATCTGTATGATGGATCCCTGCAATCCTTCGGTGTTCAGCGCAAAGATACCAAGGACTACAAATCCCAGGTGGGATACAGAAGAATACGCGACAAGTTTCTTCATATCAGGTTGAACAATCGAGACCAACGCCCCGTAAATAATCCCGACTACCCCGAGTCCTGCCAGGTACGGCATGTACTCGAATGTTGCCTGGGGGAACAACGGAAGACAGAATCGCACCAAGCCGTACGTTCCCATCTTCAGAAGGACCCCGGCAAGAATTACGGAACCGGCAGTCGGCGCTTGTACGTGCGCATCCGGAAGCCATGTGTGGAGAGGAAACAGGGGCACCTTGATGCAGAAGCTCAACGTAAACGCCAGAAACATCCAACCTTGAATATTCATCGGGATGGATGGAGCAACGGCATACAGGTCAATTAAGTTGGTTGTGAAAGCGCCGCCCGGTAGCGTCGAGGCATGATACCCAAGCCACAGAATTGCAACAAGCATCAACAGGCTGCCGAACATTGTGTACAGGAAGAACTTCACTGCTGCATAGATCCGTTCCTTGCCTCCCCAAATGCCAATGATGAAATACATTGGAATGAGCATCGCTTCCCAGAAAACATAGAACAGGAACAAATCCAGAGCCATGAAGACGCCGAGCGTGCCGACCTCGAGTAACAACATCAAGGAGACATACCCCTTCAATTTGTGTTCTATGGATTCCCACGAGGCCAGAAGCGCAATCGGTGTCAGAAACGTGGTAAGAACAACCAGTAACAGGGACATTCCGTCAATCCCGAGGTGGTAAGAGATGTTGAGGGATGGTATCCAATCAACCTTCTCGACGAACTGCATGTCCGGGTTTGCAGCATCAAACACCAGGAAGAGGTAAACAGACACGGCAAATGCCAGCAACGAAACACCTATGCCCGTCGCCTTTATGAGTCCCTTTGAGTTGCTGTTCATGAACGCCACAGCAAGGGCACCCGCCAGGGGGATAAAAAGAATAGTTGAAAGAAGAATAGTTTCGTTCATAGTTTACTTCGTAATCAAGTAGCCGAGGATAACGACAACGCCGAGAACAAACACGAACACATAACTTTGCGCAATGCCCGTCTGCATCTTCCGGGTGGCATTACTGAGCATACCGGCGACCTTTGCCAGTCCGTTGACCGCGCCGTCAACGATTCTCACATCAAAAATCTTCCAGAGAAATGTCTCGGACGTCTTATGAAGCGGATTCACCACAGTTGCGTCATAGAGTTCATCTACTTTGTATTTGTTGTAAAGAAGTCCATACACACCCGAATACTTGCGGGCGAGCTTCTCTGGAACTTCCTGTTTCTTCAGATACCACATCCTCGCGAGGAAAATTCCTCCGAGAGCAAGCCCGACTGACAAAGCCATCAGGACATATTCAATCGGATGTACTTCGTGCGGTGCGAGAGCAAGTTTGCGGTTTGCAACCTCGAAAATCGGGGCAAGCCAGTGTTCAATATGGTTGCTGCCTCCCAGGCTGTGCGGAACACCGATGAATCCACCGATGACCGAGAGTATGCAGAGAATAATGAGCGGAACCGTCATCAGCTTCGGGGATTCGTGCGGATGGACATGATGATGGTCGAAGCGCTCCTTCCCTTCGAAGGTCAAGGTAGTCAGGCGTGACATGTAGAATGCCGTCAAGCCGGCACCGAGAAATCCCATCAGCCACAATACCCAATTGCCGCTGTCAAACGCCTTCCACAAAATCTCATCTTTGCTGAAGAAACCTGAGAGCGGGAAGATACCGGCAATTGCCAGCATCGCGATGAAGAACGTCCAATAGGTAACGGGCATATACTTCTTCAGCCCTCCCATTTTCTGGATATCCTGCTCTTCATGCATTGCGTGAATTACAGAACCCGAGCCAAGGAAGAGAAGTGCCTTGAAGAACGCGTGTGTCATCACGTGAAATAGTCCGGCCGCGAACGCCCCGACGCCAAGCGCAAGGAACATATAGCCAAGCTGACTCACCGTTGAATACGCAAGAACCTTCTTAATGTCGTTTTGAACAAGGCCGATGGTCGCAGCAAACAGAGCAGTCAACGCCCCCACGACAGCAACAACCATCAACGTGGTTGGGGCAAGAGCAAATAATACCGAGCAGCGGGCAACCATGTAGATCCCTGCAGTCACCATTGTCGCAGCGTGAATCAAAGCTGAAACGGGTGTCGGGCCCGCCATTGCATCAGGAAGCCAAACAAAGAGTGGGATCTGCGCAGATTTGCCGGTTGCTCCAAGAAACAACGCCAAAGTCATCCATGTGATGGCAGTTCCTCCGACGGCCATTGTAGATGCCTGACTGAATACATCATTGAATGTCAGGGTCCCGAACATCTGGAAGATCATGAACATCCCGATGAGAAAACCGAAATCGCCGATACGGTTGACGATGAATGCTTTCTTTGCGGCGTCGCCGGTGGTTCCCTTGTCAAACTTTCTGTCGTACCAGAATCCGATCAGCAGGTACGAGCAAAGGCCCACTCCCTCCCATCCAAGAAAGAGGAGCAGAAAGTTATCAGCCATGATCAAATTGAGCATGGCAAAAATGAAGAGATTCAGGTAGGCAAAGAACCGCCAGAACCCCGGGTCCCCGTGCATGTACCCGATCGAGTAAATGTGGATGAGGAACCCGACTCCCGTCACGATCAACATCATCAGGATCGAAAGTTGGTCTATCTGGTAGGCGACACTTACGTTGAGGCTGCCAGCAGCAATCCACTTGAACACCTCAACAGTGTGCGAGCGGGCGCTTGTCGGACTTCCCAGCATGTCAAAGAACATCATGCAGGCGATGGCAAAACTGATCCCGACGGTGCCGGCTCCTATGGCACCGATGAGGCCTTCAGACTTTATCTTCCTGCCGAGAAGCCCGTTGATGACGAACCCGAGCAGCGGTAGCCCGACTGCGAGAGTAATAAGAGAGTAAGGCATCTATGCTAATCCCAAGAGTCAAAAAATCAATAAGGCAACGGCTTTACACAGCCGTCACCATTTCAGAATGTTAATCTCGTCGATGTTGACGGTTTGTTTGTTGCGGAAGAGCGATATGACGATTGCGAGCCCCACAGCCGCTTCTGCTGCCGCAACGGCCATAACGAAGAACACAAGAATAGCCCCCGTTCTGTCCCCGAGAAACGCGCCGTATGCCGCGAGGGTCAAGTTCACGGAGTTCAGCATCAGCTCGATACACATGAACACGACGATCACGTTGCGTCGGATGAGCACACCGGCAACCCCGATGGTAAACAGCATTGCGCTGAGACCGAGATAACTGTTCAGATCAACTAACATACAGGTTCAGGAATATTTATTGTACACGTCTCTTCGCTAGAATCACCGCGCCTACGATTGCAACGAGCAACAGTATCGAAGTGACTTCAAACGGGAGAAGAAATGTCGAGAACATTGCGTCGCCAATAGCTTCCACAGTACCGATATTGGCCGCGTCACTGTGCAATTGTACGTACCGTCCGGCCCCCGTCTTGAACATCACGATATACACGATCTGTCCCAGTAGCCCAACGACGAGTGCGATCCCGACAGACTGCCAAAGGTTCAGACGTTCGATAAGGCGTTCTTCGTCTTTCAAGTTCAGAAGCATGATCACAAAAAGCACAAGCACCATAATGGCGCCTGTGTACACAACAATTTGGATGACGGCGAGGAACTGCTGTTGAAGCAACAGGTACAATCCGGCAATACAGAAGAAATTGGCAACAAGAAGCAATGCGCTGAGGACGGCGTTGCGCTGCATGATCATTCCGAGCGCGGAGCCGACCGCAACTGCCCCAAAGAGGTAGAACAAAATGGATTCAACTGTCACGGATGTTTCAAAGAGTGGTGGAAATGTATCAGAATGAACGGGTTAAAGGTATGATAAATCCGGGACAGAATCAAAAGAAAAGCTCTGCCCGTGCGGATGAAGCGGAGTTCTGACGCGGGAATCTGCTAATTGAAATAGTAGTACACACCGAGTTGCGGCAACGGAAGTATTGTCCCGTCGGAAAAAAATGTAAACATGCCTTCAGCCAGAAAATGCAGGCCACCCTGCATAAGCCATTCGCCGCCAAGCCCCACTCCGCCGCGTGTCGGGGACTTCATTTCATTGCTGCCGTTGCCCGAATAGAAATATGCAAAACCTCCCGCAACGTAGAACCGGGTACCGCCACCACGGGTCAGGTCGTACTGCACTTCCGCTCCGATATCGGAACGGAGCTTGCCATCCACTTTTAATATCCCGCCGGTTATCTGATAGCTGAGTGGAGATGGAAGATGATGACGAAAACTAAGACCGAGCCCTCCCGAAGCCCCGCCAAAAAAGCCAAGGCCGAATACATTCTGACGGAAGGACGTGGGAGAAGAGGACGGGGCAACAACCTGTGCTTCCGCTGTCATGGTAGCAGCCGCTGCCAGCACCATCATCAAAACCGCAAGACGCATCTTCATCGAATCAACTCGTGCATGATTATGAAAGACTGGATTAGTATACACAATTTTCTGATTTCTCCAACAACTCCCACCTACCCGGTGCGAACCCATCTCACCAACTCTTTTATGCCGGGACGCTTTCCGGTCGCCAGAATTGCAATCCGAAAAATCCGGCTAGCCACCAACATCATTAGCCACGTCGAGAAAATGAGCAGGAGAATCGTTGCTGCAATCTCGTACCACGACGGAAACTGAACCGGAATGCGCAACACCATGAAGCTGGGAGTAAGCAGAGGAAAGAAGGACAAGATCTTCACCCACAACGCGTTCGGCTGCTGCATGACGGGCACGACTAGAGCAACGGGAAGAATGACGACCATAACGAGGTAGCCTGTAAGTTGCTGGGCCTCCTGCTCCGTCGTCACGGGTGAACCAAAAGCAATAAAGATCGCCGAGTACAACAGGTACCCGAGCACAAAATAGACGAGAATGAGGAGCATTTGATTCAGAGGCGGAAGCTGAGCCGCACCGAACTGTCCCGCAATCGCAAGTGCAAGAACTCCCCAAAACGCCATTTGGGTCAGGCCCAAGGCGCTCAACCCGAACACCTTGCCGAACATCAGCTCTGATGGAGTACATGAGGAAACGAGGACTTCAACTATTCTGTTTGATTTCTCTTCCAGGACGCTTCGCACAAGCAACTGACCCGAGGTAAGAACCAGGAAAAACAGCGCCATCAAAAAGACATATGCAGATAAGAAGATCTTCAAGAAGGAGGTCTCTTCCTCTCCCCGCTCGCTGATCTTCACCGTCTTGACATCCAATGAAACGTTTAGTTCTTTCATCAGTTCCTTGTCAATCCCGTGTTCGGCAAAACGCCTTTCTGCTATGATCGATTGTATCGTCTGCCGCAGTGTACCGACGAGCTTGAAGTCTCCGGCACCCTTGGATCTGTACTCAATGCTCGATTCCCTCAAGGCGTTTTCGCCTACGATCACATAGCCCGTGATATCATCCTGCTTGATCATCTCGTCCGCAACAGCGGTAAGTTGAAGGATGTTGATATCTTTTCCGGAGCCGATGACCTTGACGATGTACTTTGACCGGCCATCGGTCTGTGATTCCTGCTCAAGTCTTGTTACGAGCGGCCCGGCAATCTCACCTGATTCATCGATCACGCCGAGAACCTTGGTAGAATCATCCTCCTTACCGGCAAGAAGGCCCGGTAGCACCCCCATTGCCACCATGATCAACGGCGTGAAAAAGAGCCCGAACAGAAACGCCTTGCTGCGGACCTTTTCGATGTACTCCCACTTTGCAACAACCAGCATCTTGTTCATTGCACCGTCTCCTTATCACCAACGGTGCTTATAAAAATTGATTGCAATGAAGGCTCGACGAGTTCGAACTTTCGGAGATCGAGCTTGTCGACAACAGCGGACAGGATATCCCTCGGTGCCGTTCCGTCGGCAAGCCGCAACTCGGCAGCATGCTCGTAAAGAATCGCGTCCTGCACGAACGGCAGGTCCCGCAAAAAACGTCCATCACCATCAAATTCGAGATGCACTGAGTTCTGTCCATATTTTTTCTTCACATCTCGAACAGTCCCGTTGAGGACAACCCGTCCATGATTGATGAGGCAGATGGCGTCGCTCAACCGTTCAGCCTGATCCATCTGGTGAGTGGAGTAGATGACGGCTTTGTTCTTCTGCTTGAGCTCGAGAAATATATCTTTGAAAAGAATCTGATTCACCGGGTCGAGACCCGAGAATGGCTCGTCGAGTATGACAAGGGTAGGGTCATGAATGATGGCGGAAATGAACTGAACTTTCTGCTGGTTCCCCTTCGAAAGTTCCTCGACTTTTTGGGAGGTGTACGAAGTCAGCTCGAAACGTTCGAGCCATTCCTTTGCTTTGTTCCGCGCCGTTGCGGTCTCCATTCCCCGCAAGCCTGCAAAGTAGAGAATTGTATCAAGTATCTTGCTTTTGCGGTAGAGGCCCCGCTCCTCCGGGAGGTACCCGATGATATTTCGGGTTTCGGGCAAAAACGGACGGCCATCATAGGTGATTGTGCCGTTGTCCGGTTCGAGGATATTGAGAATAATCCGGATTGTTGTGGTCTTCCCCGCCCCGTTTCGTCCCAGCAACCCGAAAATCTGCCCGCGCATCACATCAAAGGACACACCATCAACAGCCCGAATGATTGAAAAATCTTTCCGCAGGTCTCTGACGCTCAGCATTTGTGCAGCAGGTTTATCGTGTCTTGTGGTTGAACCGTTATGGCGTAAGCCGGTAAATCATCCTGGCAAATGGTACAGTTTCACGCACGTGATCGAGACCGCAAATCCATGAAACTGTTCTCTCAACCCCCAGCCCGAAGCCCGCGTGCGGCACGCTTCCAAACCGCCTCAAATCCAGGTACCAGTCGAACGCTTCCTGCGGCAGGTTGTGTTCCTTGATGCGCTCCAACAACGCATCGTAATCATCCTCACGCTGGCTGCCACCGATGATCTCTCCGTAACCTTCGGGCGCTAGTACGTCCACGGCAAGGGCAAGTTTCGGGTTCTGCGGATCACGTTTCATGTAAAATGCTTTAACCTCCGCCGGGTACCGGTGCACCATCACAGGCCGGTCGAATTGTTCAGAGACCACGGTTTCGTCCGTTCCGCCAAGATCGTTGCCGTACTCGAAGTTGATTCCCTTTTCATGCAGGATCTTGACCGCTTCATCGTACGTGATGCGTGGAAGAGGCTTTTGCACCTTTTCCAGAAAGGCGGTACTCCGTTCGAGAACTTTAAGCTCCTGCGCACGATGTTTCAAAACCGATTGGACAATATGAATCAGAAATTCCTCTGCGAGGTCCATGTTGTCGTTCAGATCATTGAACGCCACTTCGGGTTCAACCATCCAGAACTCAGTCAGATGACGGCGGGTCTTGGACTTTTCGGCCCTGAACGTGGGCCCGAACGTGTACACCTTGCCGAATGCCATCGCCGCAGCTTCCGCATACAACTGTCCTGACTGCGTCAAGAACGCCTTGCCGAGATCAAAGTACTCGGTCTCAAATAGTGTTGATGTCCCCTCGCATGCGGCGGGAGTGAATATCGGAGAATCCACGAGCGTAAAGCCTCTGTCATCGAAGAACTCGCGGATTGCTTTGATGATTTGATGCCTGACCCGAAGGATTGCATGTTGGCGGCTTGAACGAAGCCACAAGTGGCGTCGATCCATCAAAAACTCAACGCCATGCTCCTTCGGCGTGATCGGATAATCCTTGGCAATTGAGAGAATCTGTATGTCACTGATGTCCAGCTCAAAGCCGCCCGGCGCCCGGTCCTCCTTGCGAACGACGCCTTTCATAGCAAATGAAGATTCCTGTGTCAGTTCGTCAATCCGGTTGAACACTTCTTCGGGCAGATTGGCTTTCACCGCCACGCCTTGGACGATTCCGGTGCCATCCCTGAGTATCGGAAATTTGATTTTGCCGCTGGACCGCTTGTTGTACAACCAGCCCTGCAACGTTACCTCTTCACCGACATGCTTTGATAAATCTTCAACGTAGAACTTGGTGGCCATATCTTCCCGATGCGCAAATGTTCGACAAACTTTGGAATAAACTGCTATGAATATAGGAAACAACTTGTTGATGTTCAATTTTCCCGGATGCCTGCTGCTGTTCTCACCAAACAAAAAAGGCGGGCGCTGAAACAGTGCCCGCCTTCATAAGGATTGACCGTCTTACTAACTCATCGCCAGCATTCGCTGAATTGGCAGCAGGGCTTTCTCCATCAGCAGCGGATCCATTACTATCTCCGGCTCTCGATTTTTCATGCAGAGATATAGCTTTTCCATTGTATTCAGTTTCATGTGGGGACAGTCATTACATGCACAGTTGGCATCAGGGGGGGCAGGAATGAGAATCTTATCCGGAGCCAGCTTTTGCATCTGGTGGAGAATACCTGATTCGGTTGCTACGATGAATTTCCGACTCGGACTCGTCTGTACACGCTTCAGCAGCATACTGGTAGACCCGATGAAGTCCGCCTTTGCGAGAACGGGGTCTTCACATTCAGGATGGGCAATCAACTCGGCGTCCGGATGTTCGAGCTTAAGCTGCATTATCTTTCTAAGGCTAAACACCTCATGCACAATGCATGAACCCTCCCATAATAACATATCTCTTCCGGTCTTCTTTATGAGATATCGTCCGAGGTTCTTGTCGGGAGCGAAAAAGATCGGTTTGTCCTGCGGAATTTGTGAGATGATCTTCTCAGCGTTGCTTGACGTGCAAATAATGTCGCTGGCGGCTTTCACCTCTGCAGAGCAGTTGATGTATGTGATCGAGACATGATTCGGATGCGCAGCACGAAACGCCTTGAATGCAGGCCCGGGGCATCCCTCTGCCAGGGAGCATCCGGCGTTGAGGTCGGGAAGTAACACTTGTTTGTGAGGATTCAGAATCTTTGCAGTCTCGGCCATGAAATGAACTCCGGCAAAGACAATGACATCTGCATCTGTCTTTGCAGCCCGGCGTGCGAGTTCAAGGCTGTCTCCAATTACATCCGCTACATCCTGAATCTCACCCTGCTGATAGTAGTGAGCAAGTATGACAGCATTGAGTTCCTTCTTGAGGCTCTTTATTTCTTCAGCATAATCTATGTCTGTCGCCGTACCAAGCATATTCATCTCCACAGTGCGTACCAATGCTTTTTCGAAATCGAGAAGTCTAACATATTGATACTATTACCACTAAGACGCCTGCCGTGAAAGCATTTCAGAGGCAACCCTGACGACCTCTTCAACGCTAATCGTATTGATGTCGTTCCTGCGCCCTCTGAGATAACGATTCTTATCGCCGAGTGGTGCCCATTGCGAAGGCTCTGTCGGCCCGAACAGCGACAAGACCGGCACCCCGACTGCACCTGCAACATGCATTACACCGGTATCGTTTGTAATGACAAGATCAGCCGACGCCAGAACGCATGCAACCTCTCGGATACCCTTGCCCTTGATCAAATTGTATGAGCCTTTGAGCCATCCAATCATATCGTACACAGGACGGTCGTCCATCGGGCCACACGTGATAACTGTGGCACACCGGAATTTCTCCTGTAACTCGTTCGCAACTCTCCCAAAGCGGCTCGCCTCCCAGCGATTCGGAACCTTACCCGCTCCAGGATGATAGACAATGACTAATCGGGATAGGTGTTTCTTGTTGTCAATTAATAAGTTAACATAGCTCATTTCATTCGCCGTGAAGCCTATTTGCAGCTTCAGGTCTTCCTCATGAATACCGAGAGGCGCCGCCATATCCATGTTCCTCAACGTCTGATGTCTGTCAGGCTGACCCGACCAGTCCAACGCCACCGGCACGTTAAAGAACATTCCTGACGGGTTCTGATGGCCGTTAAGGGATTCAGCACCAACCCTGTACCGTGCTCCCGAAAGGTACGCAAGAAGATCGCTCGTGAAGGACGTTGACACCGTTGACGGCACAAGAACCAGATCAAACTGTTTTGCTCTCAAGTCCCTGACGTACCGAAAGAGAGAGCGCCACCCTGCCACACCCTTTCCCAGGAAGTTCCGCTTATCGAAGAGAATTACCTCGTTGAGATATGGCGAATTGTACATTACGTCGGCATTTACCGGACTCGCCATAATGGCGATGTGTGCGTCGGCAAAGTGCCTGCGCAGCCCTCTCAGCAAGGGGACTACACAGAGCATGTCTCCAAGCTGGTTATGCTGTCTAATGACGAGAATTCTGCTGAAGGCAGGATTTGGAGGAAGCCCGGTTTTCCGGGACCCAAGCGCAACCCTCAAGACGAGGGCTATCACGCGTTTGAAAGAACGTTCTATTTCTCGTAACAACTAATTGTCACGCACTATTTCTGATGGGGCTCTTTTTCGCTCACATCCACATACTCCGCGTCACGGACGTCCTTAAATTCCATTTGCTCTTGTTTGTTCTTTGCGGCGGTGCGCTGACGTTGCCCATCACCAGACTGCCCTACAGGTTTCGTCATGGCTCGAAAGATAAACATCACGGCACGCCATACTGCGTAGCCAATAACAAGATAAAGTATGAATCTGATCATGTTTCCTGCTCCCTTCCCCCTCATTTCTTCACGGAAGGATTGTAATATTCAACAGCGCTGTGATTCGGGCGGAATATCGCACGGACTAAATCCTCATAATGTTCCCTATTGGAAACGAAGTCGATCTCCGTCGAATTCACAATCAACAACGGCGTTGTTTTGTACCGGAAGAAAAAGTAATTGTAAGCCTCGTTCAAATCTTTAATGTATGATTCCTGCATCTCCGACTCGAAATCGCGACCGCGATACCGGATATTCGTCATCAATCTCGATACACTCGACTGCAAGTATACGACCAGGTCAGGCGTCGGGATGTTATGCTGGATACTGCTGACGAGAGTCTCGTAGAGTTTCAACTCTTCATCCTGCAGATTCAGGTACGCAAAGATCTTGTCCTTCTCGAAAATGTAGTCCGTAACTAAAAAGCGGTGGAACAAGTCCGCCTGGGCAAGTTGTTGCTGCTGCTTATATCTCGTTAGCAGGAAAAAAATCTGTGTCTGAAAAGCGTACCGTTCGGGGTCTTTGTAAAAATCCTTCAGAAACGGATTCTCCGCAAACTGTTCAACGACGACCTTCGCCTCCAACATCTCCCCCAACATGGTGGCCAATGTTGTTTTCCCCGCCCCAATGACACCTTCGATGGCTATGTAGCGGAGTTCAGACTGTTGGATCAGATCTTCGAGCGATTCTGGCTGCTGTTTTGACAAAGAGTCTCCTGAAAGCAAAGGCTGCTGTTAGATTAGAATTCGATGACCGGTTTTGACTACCTTGCCGCCATCCCGGACCTTGTTCGCAAGTTCTTCAATGGTGCATCCACTAACAGGATGGACGATGTCGGGCGCAAGCTCCCTGAACGGCACAAGGACAAACCTGCGATTTTCCAATTCCGGATGAGGGACGCGGACATCTTCCCCCGCATACACCAAGCCATCGTATAAAAGGATATCAACATCAATTTCGCGGGGACCCCAACGCTCACCGGGGGTCCGACCTGTCTCCTGTTCGACCTTCTTCGTATGCAGAATCAATTCTTCAGGGCTTAATGCCGTTTCGAGTTCAACCACAGCATTGAGAAATTTTGGCTGGCCCGTATTGCCAACCGGGTCTGTCTCATAAACAGACGAAACCCATACAACCCGTGTATCAGGAACAGATTTCAGTTTCGATGCGGCTCTGTTCAAGAGAACATGGCGCTCACCGATATTTGAGCCCAAGCCGAGAAACGCCCTGTATATCCTCACCGTTTCTGCGATATCTCAACCTCAACGTAGTCGATTACACCCTTGACTGGAGGATGCGGCTTCCTCACGCGCACAACTACCTCCTCAAGGACACCAAACTCGTTCAGCAACCCTTTACCGATGGTATTTGCGAGAGCCTCGAGCAGGTAATACTTCTTGGAGATAACGGTACGATGAATGAAGGCATATGCCTTTTCGTAGTCAATTGTTTCGGCAAGCGAGTCATGCTCTGCGGCCTTCGAGAGGTCGCAGTACATGTCAACATCAAACTCGAACTTCCCTCCAAGATTCTGCTCATCTTCAAACGCCCCATGATAGGCGTAGAAGACAGCATTTCTCATTCGAATGACATTACGATTATTCACCACTCATTTCCTTGAGAAAGATAGAGATTGATGGTACGAGAATCAAACTTGTACGTCCGTCCTTACTCGCCCTTCTCGATTTTGGCCCACGTGTCACGCAGAGTAACAGCCCGATTGAAGATCACCTTTCCGTCTACGCAGTCGTGGTCAGCGCAGAAATATCCCGTCCGCTCGAACTGGAAACGATCCTGTGGCCTGGCGTTCTTCAGAAAGGGTTCGACCTTGCAGCCGATGAGAGTCTCAAGCGAGTTCGGGTTTATGTGTGCTTTCCAATCATCACCGCCGGGATCCTCAACGTTGAAGAGCCTGTCATACAACCGGACCTCCGCGTCGACTGCGTGTTCCGCAGAGACCCAATGAATAGTTCCCTTCACTTTGCGACTGCTTTGTGCTCCTCCACTCTTCGTCTCGGGATCGTATGTGCAGTGGAGTTCGACTATTTCATCCTTCTCGTTCTTTACGACGTCGATACACTTGATGATATAGGCATACCGGAGACGGACTTCATTTCCGGGCGACAGCCGGAAGTATTTTTTCGGAGGATTCTCCCTGAAATCATCCCGGTCGATGTAAATGGTCTTACCAAAAGGAATCTTTCGAGTTCCCGCTGATTCGTCTTCCGGATTGTTTACCGCATCCAGCTCTTCTGTTTGACCGTCAGGATAGTTCGTGATGATGACTTTCAGCGGCCGCAGAACTGCCATCACACGCGGTGCACGTTTGTTCAGATCATCACGGAGGCAATCCTCGAGGATCGTCACATCCGATGTATACTCGCGTTTCGAGACACCAATCCTCTCCGCAAATGCTCGAATCGATTCCGGCGTGAATCCTCTCCGACGCAACCCGGAAATTGTGGGCATGCGGGGATCATCCCACCCGCTTACAAGTCCCTCATCCACCAATTGCAACAGCTTACGCTTGCTCATGACTGTGTAGGTAAGATTCAAGCGGGCAAACTCGATTTGTTGGGGATGATGAAGCTCCAGTTCCTTCAAGAACCAATCATAGAGGGGACGGTGAATCTCAAACTCAAGCGTGCATATCGAGTGTGTAATTCTTTCGATCGAGTCGGATTGTCCGTGTGCCCAATCATATGTTGGATAAATGCACCATGCGTTGCCCGTGCGGTGATGCTCCGCATGGAGGATGCGGTACATGACAGGGTCGCGGAGATTGATGTTGGGAGAAGCCATGTCAATCTTCGCCCGGAGCGTCCTGCTGCCGTCAGGAAACTCTCCGTTGCGCATACGCATAAACAGGTCGAGGTTTTCTTCGACGGATCGGTCCCGGTACGGACTGTTCTTCCCCGGCTCGGTCAGCGTTCCCCTGTATTCCCGAATCTGTTCAGCCGTGAGATCGCAAACGTACGCCTTCCCCTTCCTGATCAGGCGTTCAGCGAAATCGTACAACTGGCCGAAATAATCCGACGCATAGTAGAGCCGGTCTTCCCAATCAAAGCCAAGCCAGCGGACATCCTCCTGAATCGATTCAACGTATTCAACCTCTTCCTTTGTGGGATTCGTGTCGTCGAAGCGGAGATTGCACAGCCCTTTATAATCCCGGGCTATACCGAAGTTCAGGCAGATGGATTTCGCATGTCCGATATGCAGGTATCCATTCGGTTCAGGAGGGAAACGCGTGTGGACTTTACCGTCGAACCTGCCGTTTTCGTTATGCTCGTCGATGATCTCTCGAACGAAGTTCGATCGGATTTGCGGCGTTGCCGTTGGTTCTTTTGCTGTAGGGTTCTCGTTCTTCATCAGATTTTAATTGTGTCAATTGCCCGGTGGATGCGACGCAGTACCTCATCCTTGCCGAGTACATGGAGAATGTCATACAAGCCGGGCCCCGATCCGGTGCCCGAAACTGCCAGGCGCAACGGATGTATCAATTGACCGTTGCCGACATTGAGGCCTGACGCAGTTTGTTGCAGTGCCCGTTCATAGTCATCCTTTGCCGGATGGTCCAGCTTGCCGAACTCTTCGGCAAGTCGGGTAAGGTGCTCAGCAGATGCTGCCTTCCAACGTTTCTTTGTCACATCAGGATCGTATGATGATGGCGCCTCGTAAAAGTAAGGGCATTTTTCTATGAAGTCATGCGAAACCTCGACCCGCTCTCGCATTGCCTGAACTATCCCCGCCAGATAACCATCGTCCAGCGAAAGATCCTTGTAGGGTGATTTCTGCAACTCTATCTTCAAGATCTCAACCAGTGATGCGTCGTCTTTCGAGCGCAAATAGACGCCATTCATCCACTTGAGTTTTTCGAGATTGAACACCGCTCCCGATTTGCCGACGCGTTCGAGTGAGAATTCTTTCACCAATTCTTCAAGAGAGAATATCTCACGCTCGTCGCCGGGATTCCAACCAAGAAACGCTACGAAATTGAGCAACGCCTCGGGCAGATACCCCTTTGCCCGATAGTCTTCAACCGCAACATCTCCCTGCCGTTTGCTGAGCTTCGATTTGTCAGGATTCAGGAGAAGTGGAAGGTGTGCGAACTTTGGCAAATCCCATCCGAAAAACTGATACAGCAGCACATGTTTCGGCGTGCTCGACAGCCATTCCTCTCCCCGTATGACGTGTGAGATCTCCATAAGGTGATCATCCACAACATTGGCGAGATGGTAAGTGGGAAACCCGTCGGATTTCAACAATATCTGATCATCAATCTGCTCGCTGGCAAACTCGACGCGGCCGCGTACAATGTCATCAAAGGCCACAACTGTCGCGTCGGGCACCCTCATCCGGATGACATGCGGCGTTCCGCCATCAAGCTTTGCCTTGATCTCATCGGGAGATAACTGCAACGCACGACGATCGTATCTCGTCGGCAATCCGCTGTTCTCCTGATGCTTCCGCATCGCTTCAAGTTCTTCGGGAGTATCGAAAGCATAGTAGGCATGCCCTTTCTCCACCAAAGCAAGAACATGCTTCTTGTAAATCTCAGTTCTATCAGACTGACGGTAAGGTCCCTTATCCCCGCCGATATCAGGTCCCTCATCAGTCTTTAGTCCAGCCCAGCGCAGGGCCTCAATCAAGCTTTCTTCAGCCCCGGGTACATAGCGACCCTGATCTGTGTCTTCGATTCGCAAGATGAACTTTCCGTCATTACGGCGGGCAAACAGGTAGTTGTACAATGCTGTACGAAGACCGCCAACGTGAAGGTATCCGGTAGGACTTGGGGCGAAACGAACTCTAATGCTGGGCAATGATTACTTTATTGATTGTTCAAACGGTGATACGAAAGTGTTGAAAAATAGGAAAAAAAGCGTAGAGATTCCATGTCCTTCGGGATCATATGACAGGATTGACTTGCCTGGAGCCGGGTTACTGCGGGAGGGAAACTTCAGCGGATGGCATTCTTAAACTCCGCCACCCATTCACGTAGCCGGCCATTGCGGTAACCACGGGAGATTCTCTGAATCAGGGCACTTCCGACAATAACACCATCAGCGTACCGTGAGTATGCTTCCGCTTCCCGGGGTGTTGAGATACCAAATCCCACAAGGACCGGGTTCTTTCTGGCAATCGATTTCACCCGGGAGACATATTCATCTACGGCGTGCGCGGTACTTCGCCCTGTTACGCCGGTAGTGGAGACGCAATACAGAAAGCCGCCTGACTCCGAATCGATCTCTGCGATACGCTCGTCCGGTGTTGTCGGAGCAACGAGGAGGATGTTCGACATACCGTTGGCCTGAATCAGATGCGCATACGCGCCCGATTCCTCTTTGGGCACTTCCGGAAGAATCACGCCGTCAACTCCGGCTTCACTTGCTGACCGGAAGAAACGTTCTGCACCGTAGCGGAGGATCGGATTCAAATACCCCATAAGAACGATTGGAATCCCCGAATTTCTTCTGATGGCTTTTACGTCCTCAAGGATAGAATCGAGCGTCACACCGTTGCGGAGAGCGGAAGCGGAACTTTGTTGGATCACAAGTCCATCTGCAAGCGGGTCGGAAAAGGGCATTCCGATCTCGATAACATCTGCCCCTCCTTTTTCTAGTTCCAGAACAATCTCAGGAGTTGCTTCTTTGTCCGGAAAACCTGCAGTGATGAACATCGTCAGTGCCTTCTTTCCCTTAGCCCTGACTTCATGCAGTTGCCCGTCAATTCTTGTGACCGGTTGTGTCAAGCGTTCTCCGCGTAGGTAACAATATCCTTGTCCCCCCTTCCGGATAGGTTTACGACAACAATATCATCGCTGCCGGTTTGCGGCATGAGGGTTTCCAGGTAAGCTATTGCGTGGGCCGTTTCAAGCGCAGGGATGACGCCTTCGAGACGGGCTAGCCGTCTGGCTGCATCAAGAGCATCCCTATCCGTCACGGCCACATACTCAACCCGGCCGAGCTCTTTGAGTGCGCTATGTTCCGGTCCGACACCCGGGTAATCGAGTCCTGCGGAGATCGAATGAGCGAGAGCGACCTGCCCGTTGTCATCCTGGAGAAGATAACTGTATGAACCGTGCAACACTCCCGGCTTTCCCTTCGACAATGTCGCTGCGTGCTGCGGAGTGTCAATTCCCAAACCTGCCGCCTCAACACCGATCATTCTTAGATCGTTATCGATGAAAGGATAAAACAAGCCAATTGCATTGCTTCCTCCTCCTACACATGCGAGTAGGATATGTGGCAGGCGCCCCTCGATGGAAAGGACTTGCCGGCGTGTTTCGTCTCCTATTATGCACTGGAAATCACGAACCATCATCGGGTATGGATGAGGGCCGACGACAGAGCCAATGATGTAGAATGTATCGTCAACATTTGTCACCCAATCACGGATCGCTTCGCTCGTGGCGTCTTTCAACGTCCTGCTGCCGGAGGTGACTGTCCGAACTTCGGTGCCAAGCATCTGCATCCGATGAACGTTGAGCTTCTGGCGGCGGACATCCTCTTCTCCCATATACACTACACAAGGAAGTCCCATCTTCGCTGCAACAGTAGCAGTTGCGACGCCATGCTGGCCGGCACCCGTTTCTGCTATGATGCGTTTTTTACCGGAGCGTTTTGCGAGGAGGATCTGGCCGATTGTATTATTGATTTTGTGCGCGCCGGTGTGACACAAATCTTCGCGCTTGAGATAAATCTTTCCGCGGCCATAAAGCGCAGTCAACCGGTCCGCAAATGTGAGAGGAGTAGGGCGGCCGCAATATTCCTGCAGAAGTGACTTAAATTCCTCATCGAACGTTGGATCCTGGCGTGATTGCTTGTACATCTCCTCGAGTTGAAAGAGCCCGGACATCAATGTTTCCGGAACAAACCGCCCGCCATACTTCCCGAAATATCCGCGGCTGTCAGGAAAGGCATAGCTCATTCACTTACCTCGACACCAAATGTGCGATCGACAGCGGCTGCAACGAGGCGAATACGCTCCATCAATTCCATGAACTTGTCAGGGCGAAGGGACTGTGCCCCATCAGAGAGGGCAGCCTCGGGATTGGGATGTACTTCGATCATCAGCCCGTCAGCACCGGCGGCAACACCTGCCAGCGCCATGGCAGGCACACCATCCCACATACCGATGCCGTGGCTCGGATCAACAAGAATTGGAAGATGAGAGAGCTTTTTGAGAACAGGAATGGCATTTAGGTCCAGAGTGTTGCGGGTGTACGGTTCGAACGTCCTGATCCCCCTCTCGCACAGGATGACGTTGAGATTGCCACGGGCGAGAATGTACTCGGCAGACATCAACAATTCTTCGATCGTTGCAGAGATTCCACGCTTCAGCATAACCGGTTTACGCAGGTCACCCACGGCTTCGAGAAGCGAGAAGTTCTGCATGTTGCGGGCACCGATTTGAATGACGTCAGCAACGTCAGCAACGGCCGAGAGCGTCAGCACATCTTTTGCCTCGGTTACAATTTTAAGACCGGTTCTTTCCTTCGCTTCTTTCAGAAGGACCAGCCCCTCTTCTTTCATACCCTGGAACGCATACGGCGAAGTCCGCGGCTTGAATGCACCTCCGCGCAGGAACTTGGCCCCGGATTCTTTCACCACATTCGCAGTTGCCATGAGCTGATCGTAATTCTCGACGGAACATGGTCCGGCAATGATGGCCAGTTCCTTGCCGCCGATGATTTCACCATCCACTGAAATCTCGGAATTATCCGGTTTTGCATCTCTGCCAACCAACTTGTACGGTTTGGTCACGGGAACCGCATCTTCAACGCCATGCATTATCGAGAAGAGTTCAGGGTTGATCTTTCCCTTGTTCCCCGTGATGCCGATGGCGATCCGCTGGGCACCCGGAATTTCGTGCGGCTTGTATCCCAATGCGATGATCTTGTCCTTCACCTTCTGGATGTCTTCACGAGTTGCCTCGCGCTTCATAACAACTAGCATACATTCTCCTACGTTGTACGAATAGCTTCGAACAAAGCCATAAGCTTTGCTCTGTCTTTCTTTCCGGGATATGATTCGATTCCACTGTTGACGTCTACAGCATACGGGCGAACCTTCCTGATTGCCGTCGATATGTTCCCGGGGTTTAGTCCCCCGCTCAGAACAATCAGACCGTATCGTTTTGCCGCAATAGCCACGTCCCAATTGAAGGTCTTGCCTGTTCCGCCACGTAATCCGTTAACAAAGGTATCCAGCAGAAAAGCACTGCATGAATATGACGCAAGCTTTGCTGTCTCAAAGCCTTCGTCCACTTGAAAAGCCTTATACACCGGCACGTCATAGCCTTCTAACTCACCCGGAGACTCATCTCCGTGAAACTGAATGCACCGGATGCCCGTCACCTTGACTGTCTGCTTTACCTTCTCCGCAGGGCTGTTCACGAACACTCCCACGGCAGTTACAAACGGCGGCAGCGACTTGATAATGCGCGCCGCCTCAAGGGGAGCGATAAATCGAGGACTCGACTCCACGAAAATGAACCCCACGGCATCGGCTCCTGAATTCACCGCTGCAGCGGCATCTTCTTCATTTGTAATTCCACAAATCTTGACTTTCGTCGCCACTGCGATTAAGCTTCCTGCATTGATCGTACCTTCACGAGCATTTCTGCCAGCGCTTCGCCAGGATGTTCCTTCCGCATAAACGACTCGCCTATCAAGAACGCGTCAATTCCTTCAGACATCAACCTGACCATGTCATCAGCGGTGCGAATGCCGCTTTCACTTATACAAATAACTTCATTCGGAAGGTGTTTTCGAATATTGACTGAAACATTCAGATCTACTGAAAACGATTTAAGATCACGATTGTTTATTCCGAGAAGATCAATCCGCCCGAGATCAATCTCTGCCAGTTCTGAAACCGAGTGCACTTCGACAAGCGTTTCCAGTCCGAGACTTCGGGCTTCGCCGGCAAGATCATGCAGTTCCGTCGGGGTAAGAGCTGCTGCAATCAATAGAACGACATCCGCCCCTGACGCCTTCGCTTCATGGATCTGATACGGATCGATCAGGAAATCCTTGCGAAGAAGCGGCAGGCCCGTCACATTGCGAATGTTTTCGAGATGGGAGATCGAGCCTTGAAAGAATTTGCTATCGGTGAGGACGGAGATGCCGGCAGCACCATTGCTCGTGTATTCTCTTGCGATTGCGACCGGATCAAAGTTCTGACGAATAGTGCCTTTCGAGGGTGAAGCCTTCTTGACTTCTGCGATGATTGCGGGCTTGGTGGATAGCAGGGATGCTCTGAGAGAAGCACAAGGGCGGGAGTAGCCGGGACTCTCACGCAATCGTTCGAGACCGGTCAATCGCTTGGCGGCGGCCACCTCTTCCCGTTTGTGCTCCAGTATGTCGTCGAGAATGCTCATGGGCGATTTGTAAACTCTACCAGTTGCTTTAGTTTGGCGGCGGCGCGGCCCGAATCAATGGACTCTTCAGCAATTTTCACCGCCTCCTGTGAGCCAACTGCCCTATCTGCAACAAGCAATGCCGCAGCCGAGTTCATAACAACAACATCACGATATGGACTTTTCTCTCCCTGCAAAACCCGAAGCATGATACGTGCATTTGTTTGCATATCTCCACCGGCAACAGTTTCCTTGTCGTGCACGCCCAGCCCGAAGTCCTCCGGGTTGACAAGACGTTTGATAACAGATTCATTTCTCTTGACTACGAATACAAAAGTTCCCGCGTCGGGCGAAATCTCATCGAGCCCGTCCTTGCTGTGGACAACATAGACTTTCCTCATCGCCAGTTT
Organism: uncultured Chitinophagales bacterium; assembly: GCA_964495695.1. GTDB lineage: Bacteria > Bacteroidota > Ignavibacteria > UBA10030 > UBA6906 > CAADGV01. The sequence goes on from CAZBWR010000030.1 coordinate 40,402, forward strand.
GTCGAATACCCCTGCCATCCGTTCGGCCGCACTATGTGAGAACGCACCGATTAAACCGCGGCGGACTTGAGCGGGATTTGTCAGCGGACCAAGCATATTGAAAATTGTCCGAACTCCAAGTTCTAAGCGTGGCCTCGAAACCGCCTTCGTTGCAGGATGAAAGACAGGAGCAAACATGAACCCGATGCCAGCAGTATTGATGCACGCTTCGACACGCTCCGGGGAAATCTCGATATTTACACCAAGCGCTGTAAGCACATCGGCGCTGCCACTCTTGCTTGAGACCGCCCTGTTGCCGTGCTTCGCTACTGTCACTCCAGCCCCTGCAACAACGAACGCGGCTGCAGTGGAGATATTGAACGTACCCGCCGCATCCCCTCCCGTACCTACAATGTCAATAGCGTCCTCATCGTCAAGGTTGACCGGAACGGCCTTTGACCGCATGACCCGCGCAAACCCGAGGATTTCATCAACGGTCTCTCCCTTGCATCGCAGTGCGACAAGCAGCCCGGCTATTTGGGCGTCCGTCGCTTCGCCCGCCATAATCCGCTCCACCGCAGCAGAAGCTTCGTCCACAGTGAGGTGCTCGCCAGCCAGACATTTTTCAATATACTGCTTCATTCCAATTATTTCACTCCAAGCCAGTTGCGGAGAATCCGTTCCCCTTCCGTCGTGAGAATCGACTCCGGATGAAACTGCACACCAACAATGGGGCATGTTTTGTGGCGAATGCCCATGATGACACCGTCAGCAGTCGTAGCAGTCACCTCCAGGCTTTCCGGACACGTATCGGGCGAAATGACTAACGAGTGATACCGCGTCGCGGTAAAGGGATTCTTGACGCCTTCGAATACCGACAATTGTTTGTGATGAATTTCTGATGTTCTTCCATGCATCAAAGTCGGGGCATGCACAATCGACCCTCCGAATGCAAGTCCGATAGCCTGATGCCCAAGGCATACGCCCATCGTCGGGATTCTTTCTCCGAATCTCTTGATGACATCAACTGTAACTCCCGCATCTTCCGGCCTGCCCGGTCCCGGCGATAAGAGGATCGCTTCGGGCTCGTTCATTGAAATCTCGTCAAGCGTTATCTCGTCGTTTCTCTTGACGACAAGATCCCGGGATGTTCCCTGCAGAATTCTCCCCATCAATTGGACGAGATTGTATGTGAAGGAATCGTAGTTGTCGATTACAAGAATCATATTCTCTACACTTGCAGGTCATTGGCTGCCAGACGAATCGCCTCGATGAGTGCTTTCGCCTTGTTCACAGTTTCTTTGTACTCCAACTCAGGAACCGAGTCTGCAACCACGCCGGCTCCCGCTTGAACGCTCAGCAGATCAGCATGCGCCAGCACTGTCCGGATGGCGATGCAGGTGTCAAGCGAGCCGTTGAACCCAATGTACCCCACCGCACCGGCATACATGCCACGTCGTTTCTGCTCTAACTCATCAATGATCTCCATTGCCCTGATCTTGGGGGCGCCTGTAACAGTCCCTGCCGGGAAGCACGCCCTCAGCACGTCAATCGGCCCTTTCCCCCTCTGCAATTGTCCCCGGACCTCGGAAACGAGATGCATAACGTGAGAATACCGCTCGACCCTCTTGAATACAGGAACGTCCACCGTCCCGTATTCGGCAATCCGCCCTATGTCATTCCTCCCGAGATCGACCAGCATAAGATGCTCGGCAAGTTCTTTTTCATCATTCAGCAGCTCGTTCTCCAGTTCGGCATCTTCTTCCGGGGATCGACCTCGCCTTCGTGTGCCGGCGATCGGAAAGAGTTCGACAGTTTCGCCAAGTGAACGGACCAGAACTTCCGGCGACGAGCCGATGAGCCGGGTTTCGCCAAAATCCAGGAAGAAGAGATACGGGGACGGGTTGATGATTCTGATTGCCCTGTAAATCGGAAACGGATCTCCGCCAAATGGTAATTGAACACGCCGGGAGAGAACGACTTGAAAAATGTCGCCGTCCTTAATGTGCCGCTTTGCGCGCAGCACAGACTCGCAATATGCGGCCTCGTCCCGTTGTTCCCGTACCGCCGACGCATCGCATGAAAATGACCTCGATGCAACAATCGAATTCCTAAGCCGGAGAACGATCGCATCGAGCCGTTGCTTGCCCGACTCATATTGCTGCTGCAGGGGTCGGGAGGTGTCAACGATAACGTTGACGGTCACCTGAACGACCTGATTCCGGTGATCAAACCGGATAACACCCTCAAACAGCCCGAGCATCGCATCATCCTCGCCGGTCGAATCACTTTCCGACAGTCTGATATCCTCGATATGCGAGACACAATTGTAACCAATGTACCCGACGAAGCCTCCGCTGAACACATTGCCAGGTGTCGGTGCCTGTCTGAACTTCCCGGTTAATCGCTGAAGTATGTCGAACAGATTCCCTTGCTCCAAGTGCTGTTCGCTTCCTGCCTGAATCGTCACCTCCCCGCCGCGTGCCCTCACCAATACACTCGGCGCAACCCCGATGAATGAGAATCGTCCGACGCGCTCGTCAGGCTCAACGCTTTCAAAAAGGAAGGAAGGAACGCCTTCTTTCCTTATTGTCAGGTAGGTTGAAACGGGAGTGAGAAGATCTGCCAACAACGTACGCTCGAGGGGCACGACGTTGTACTCTTCCGCTCTCTTTTGAAATTCAAGAAATGAAATCATTCCCATGAACGAAAAAACCCTTCAGGCGAACCAGAAGGGTTGTAGAGTAAACTCAGGTACACTTACATCCATTCACAGTTCACCGGGGTCACGAGGAGACCCAATACCACCAGTGAAAAAAGAAACGCTGTGAAAAGTTGTAAGTGAAGTACATGTAAGAATTCCTGATTGATAATTGCTGAAAAAATGTAGTGTTATGTGCTGAGAAATGCAAGCAGGTTGATGGAACGTCAAAAA
>CAZBWR010000031.1:0-9710 GCA_964495695.1 uncultured Chitinophagales bacterium
AAAAAGAAGATCAGCAGCAAGAAGGGGACGAGCGCCGACTGGCTGAACGTGATGCGTGAGGCGCACAAGATCGGGTACAAAACCACGGCAACGATGATGTACGGTCATCTCGAAAAGGATGAAGACATCATCGAACATCTCGAAGTGATCCGGCAGCTGCAGGATGAGTATCACGGCTTCACGGCGTTCATTCCGTGGAGCTTCAAGCCGGGGAACACACCTCTCGAAAAGATCATTCCGCACTATGCGACACCGACACGGTATTTGCAGATTATTGCCTTCTCACGCATCTATCTTGATAATTTCGATCACATTCAGGCGTCCTGGTTCTCTGAGGGGAAGAAGACGGGGCAAATTGCTTTGCACTTCGGGGCCGATGATTTCGGCGGCACGATCCTCGAAGAAAATGTGCACGCGGCGGCGAATTTCGTCAACAAAACGAATACAGAAGAGTGCATCGAGTTGATTCATGGGGCCGGCTTCGCAGCAGCCCAGCGCAACACCCTGTACGACATTATAAAAACCTACGAGCTTGCCGGACAGGCGGCGTGAAGTCGCTACTCCTCTCTGCCTGACGCTTCACGCAATGGCGGTATCCTGTCGTTAGACTCATTTAACGTGTGTAATCTACCCGTCCCCATCGGAGTGCCTCATGACATTTGAGATCATTTTCGTCATATCATTGCTGGTGATTGCCGTGGCGCTGTTTGCCACGGAGAAGTTGCCCGTTGATATGGTCGCCCTTATGGTGATGGGTGTGTTACTGGTGAGCGGGATTATCACACCCGAAGAGGGATTGTCAGGGTTCAGCAATGCTGCCACGGTCACCGTGGCTGCAATGTTTGTGCTCAGTATCGGACTTTATCGCACGGGCTCCGTCAACTCGCTCGGCGTCATGCTTGCCCGCGTCGGCAAACGCAGCTACTGGATCGGGTTGTTTGTCATCATGGCCGCCATCGGCGGCATTTCAGCGTTTATCAACAATACTGCTGCCGTAGCCGTGTTCATGCCCATCATCATCGGGATGGCAAAGGAAAGCGGCGTCAGCGCGTCGAAGCTTCTCATGCCGCTGTCGTTCGCCTCGATGTTCGGAGGCGTGTGCACACTCATCGGCACATCAACCAACATTCTTGTCAGTTCGATTGCGGAGCGCCACGGCGAGCCGGCGTTTGGCATGTTCGAGTTCTCGCCGCTCGGACTTGTTTTCTTCGCGGTCGGGGTTCTCTACATGATGGTTGTAGGTGTAAGATTGATTCCGAACCGCAGGGGAGGCGATGAACTGACAAAGACATTTGAGATGGAAGAGTATCTTACGGAGATTATCCTGCTTCCCGAAGCAGCCTCCGTGGGGAAAAAGTTAAAAGATTCGCCCCTGGTGCGTGATCTTGACATCGGCATTGTCAACATTATTCGGGATGGCCATTCAATTGGCACACCGAGTCCGGAGACCGAGCTGAAAGCAAATGATGAACTCCGTGTCAGGTGCAACGTCGAGAAAATCAAGAGGCTGCAGGAGCGGGTGGGGGTAAAACTGAAATCGCGGCGCAACATGGGCGACATGGATTTACAGGCAGACAACCTGATGTTGGTCGAAGCGGTGGTCGCGCCGAATTCGATACTGGCGGGGAAGTCGTTGAAGGAGATATCGTTTCGTACGATGTTCAATGCCATTACGCTCGCCATCAGACACCGCGACACGCTGATTCACGAGAAGCTGGGCACGACCCGTCTCAGCGCCGGTGATGCTCTGTTGATCGAAGTTGCAAAGGGGGAACTGGACAGGCTCAAGAGCAGCAATGCCTTTGTGATTGTCTCACAGCTTGGTGTGCCTGAATTCCGCAAGCGGAAAGCGGTTGCAGCGATGTTGATTGTTGCGGGAGTTGTGGGGGCCGCGGCACTGGGCCTTGCCTCCATCGTCGTAACATCCATCATCGGTGCGCTGCTGATGGTGTTGACGCGATGCATCACGCTTGAAGAGGCGTACAATGCCATCGAGTGGAAAGTGATCTTTCTGCTTGCCGGAGTTCTGACTCTCGGCGTAGCATTGGAAAAAACAGGTACGGCACTCGTGCTATCGGATGTCGTGGTGTCGATTGTCGGAGCATGGGGGCCGGTGGCTGTCGTTTCGGCACTCTACCTCATCACTACCCTTCTGACCAATGCCATGTCCAACAATGCGACGGCAGCGTTGCTCGCCCCGATTGCAATTGCCGCGGCGGAAACATTGAACATCGATTCGCGTCCCCTGCTTATGGCGGTGACGTTTGCGGCGTCATCCAGCTTCATGACCCCCGTGGGCTATCAGACGAATACCATGATCTATGGCGCGGGGCAATACAAGTTTGCGGACTTCCTCCGTGTCGGCACGCCGCTGAATATAATTTTCTGGATCATTGCCACATTGTTGATTCCTGTGTTCTGGGACTTCTAAATGATGAAGAGAGGTGTGTATGGAAAGCATCGTTGAGTGGCTCGGAGTAGTCAAGAATATTCTTGATACTCCGATCTTCAAGCTGGGGAATGTCTCCATTTCTTTCTGGATGATCATCTACATCATCGGCGCGGTGTTTGCGCTGTTCTATATCTCCGGCAAACTCCGGCATTGGACGGCAAACCGTATTCTGAGCAGAAGCAAGCTCGAGCTCGGCATCCGTCAGGCAATCGGATCAATTGTCCGGTACGTGGTTATTGTCGTCGGTTTGCTGATCATTTTGCAGACAGCCGGGATTGACCTCACGACGCTGAACATCCTTGCGGGTGCTGTCGGCATCGGCGTCGGCTTCGGCCTCCAGAACGTGGCGAACAACTTTATCAGCGGGGTGATCATTCTTTTTGAGCGGCCGATCAAGGTTGGCGACCGGATTGAAGTCGGCGATGTGGAGGGTGATGTCGCGACTATCAGTGCCCGCAGCACCACAATCATCACGAACGACAATATCGCCATCATTGTACCGAACTCGAAGTTCATTTCCGAGAACGTCATCAACTGGAGTTACACGGACAGGAAAGTCCGCTTCAAGATTCCTATCGGCGTTGCATACGGCAGCAACACCCGGCTTGTTGAAAAACTCCTGCTCGAAGTTGCAGCCGAAAACAAGGATGTTCTTGCCGACCCCGCCCCGGCAGTCCGTTTCACCGATTTCGGCGACAGCAGCCTGAATTTCGAATTGCGCGCATGGACGACTTCACTGCTTCAACGCAAGGGGAAGCTCATCAGTGATTTGAACTTTGCCATCAGCGACAAGTTCCTTCTCCACAATATCGAGATCCCTTTTCCGCAGCGGGATTTGCACATCCGAACGATGCCATCGAAATTCAGGATTGATGACGGAGGAAGCCGCTGAAACCTGAAGGTATGCGAACGCGAATTCTCCCCACAATCCCGCCGGGAAAGAAAAAAAGCATCGAGACCGCTGCACGCCTCATTCGGGACGGCAAACTCGTTGCATTCCCCACGGAAACCGTGTACGGTCTCGGGGCAAATGCACTCGACAAAGTTGCGGTGCGAAAGATATTCAAGGCAAAGGGAAGGCCCCCGGATAATCCGCTGATAGTGCATCTTTTTTCGCTCAACCAGGTCGCGTTCCTCACCGTCTCCGTGCCGCAGTTGTTTTGGAAACTCGCAGATGCATTCATGCCCGGTCCGCTCACGATAGTGTTGCGCCGGTCAATTCTGGTCCCCGATGTCGTTACGGCCGGTCTTTCAACCGTCGGCATCCGGCTTCCCGACCATCCTGTGGCGCGGGCACTTCTCGAAGAGGCAGGTGTCCCGATTGTCGCTCCTTCAGCGAATCTCTCGGGAAAACCGAGCCCGACCCGTCCCGAGCACGTCATTGAAGATCTCTCCGGAAAGATCGATGCCATCCTTGCAGGGGGCAAGTGCAGGGTGGGACTTGAATCGACAGTACTGGATATTACACGCCGCGTGCCTGTTATTCTTCGCCCCGGCGCTGTGACACGCGAAGAAATTGAGAAGGTCCTGAAAAGAAAGATTCGCGTTGCACGTCCCACTCGTAAACAGCCTGCATCCCCCGGCATGAAGTATAAGCACTACGCCCCCGATGCGGAGCTTATTGTGTTTGAAGGAAAACGTTCCGATGTCGCATCTGCGATGGCAGCCGCGGCTCGCTCGCTCAATTCCCGCGGGATGAAGGTTGGAGTGATGGTGGAAGATGCCTTTGTTCGCCGGTTCCCGGATTGCAAGACGCACGCACTCGGCGTTCATTTCCAGCGTGCTGCTCGCAGGCTGTTCGAGGGATTCCGCTCGCTCGACGCCGGAAACGTTGATGTAATTCTCTGCCAGGGATTCGATGAACACGACCTCGGACATGCCCTCATGAACCGGCTGCGAAAAGCAGCCACGCGGTGCATACGAGTGTAAAGAAAGAGTAATCATGAAGTACTTTGTCACGGGAGCGACCGGATTTATCGGAGGGCGGCTTGCAACGCGGCTTGCTCGCGAGGGGCATGAGGTACACGCTCTTGTCAGGAATCCCGCGAAAGGCAGGGAACTCGAAGCGCAAGGTGTCCATCTTGTTGAGGGAGACATTGTAGAGAAGGATTCACTCCGCAAGCCGATGAAGAGCATGGAGGGTATTTTTCATTGTGCAGGATGGTATAAAATCGGAGCACGAGACACGAGTGAATCAGAAACCGTAAACGTCGGTGGCACGCGCAATGTACTGGAAGTGATGAAAGAACTTGGCATCAGGAAGGGCGTCTATACCAGCACACTTGCCGTTAATTCCCACACCTACGGCGAAGTTGTAGACGAAGCATACCGCTACAGCGGAACGCATGTCAGCGCGTACGATCTTTCCAAGTGGCGTGCGCACTACGAGGTGGCAGAGCCGATGCAACGCGAGGGATTGCCTCTGGTGATCGTGCAACCGGGACTGGTGTACGGTCCGGGGGACACGAGTTTGGTGAGCCAATCGCTCAAACAGTATCTTCTCGGGCGGCTTCCCATTGCCCCCAAGAATACGGGGTTTTGCTGGGCGCATGTGGACGATGTGGTGAACGGCCACATCCTTGCGATGGAACGGGGAAAGGTCGGCGAGAACTATTTCATTTGTGGACCGCCGATGACCTTCATTGATGCAATGCGATTGTGCGAAAGAATAACCGGGCGGAAGGCGCCCCGGATTCATCCCAGTCCCGCGCTGATGCACGTGATGGCAAATGTCATGGGAATTATGGGAAAAGTGATCGATCTTCCCGAAACGTACTCAGAGGAATCTCTCCGGATCAACGCGGGAACCACCTACTTCGGAAGTGACGCAAAAGCGCGGCGCGATCTCGGCTTCACGACGCGAGCGTTGGAAGAGGGGCTGCGTGAGACTTTGTATCATGAAATGCAACAGCTTGGAATGCCGGTCCCACAACAATGACAACTGAATCGGTTTCGAGTCCGCCTCTGTATTTTGTCCACATCAGCGATACGCACATCGGGCCTGCCCGGACGTTTGAGTTGTACGGACAGAATGCCTATGAGAACGCCTTAAGAGTCGTGCAGGTGATCAACACTCTTCCGGTGAGACCTGACTTTGTCATTCATACCGGCGATGTCACGGCCTATCCAAATGACGAGGCGTACAAGCTTGCTGCGGGCGTGTTCAGCAAGCTGGCAGTTCCCGTCTACTTCGTTACAGGAAATCATGACCTTTCCCGCAAGATCCACGAGTTTCTTCCGGCAGCGGAGCGTGAAGACTACTTCGCCGACGATAACTTGCTTGCATACTCGTTCGGAAAGAAGGGAATTCGCTGCATTACCCTTGACGCCCGCGGGCCTGATTCGATCGACCCCGCCGGCGTGCTCGGCGAGCCACAATTTGATTTTCTCGATCAGATGATCATGAGGGATTCAATGCCGCTTGTTCTGTTTGTACATTTTCCGGTTCTGCGAGTCGATTCGCAGTGGTTCGACGAGTCGATGCTGATACAGAATGGCCGGAAGCTGCACGAGAAACTCGTTCCGTTACGTGAGCGTGTGCGGGGGGTGTTCTTCGGGCATGTACATCGGGGGATGCAGATTGTCAAGGATGGAATTCTCTATTCGAGTGTAGCCAGCCTGGTTGGGCAGTTCAACGCCTGGCCGAACGACGCGAAGGCCCAGCTCGATCCGCACCATCCGCCATGCTTCAACTTTGTGACGATCATCGGAAACCAGACGATCGTCAAGGAACACATTCTTACCCCACCTTAACGATCAGGCTACCGGATGCTTCATCTCCATTACAAAGGATACGGGCACTCGGGGCATCCGCTGATTATTCTTCACGGATTGCTCGGGATGCTGGACAACTGGCAAACTCAGTCGAAAAAGTACGCGGGGGCGGGACTCAGGGTCTATGCTCTCGATCAACGGAATCACGGCAAGTCCCCTCACAGTGACACCTTCAATTATGAAGTGATGGCACAGGATGTAAGGGATTTCATGAAGCAAAACAACATCCCCTCGGCATATGTGCTCGGACATTCGATGGGGGGGAAGACAGCTATGCAGTTCGCGCTCACCTTTCCGGATCTTGTTGACAAGCTTATCGTTGTTGATGTCGCCCCGAGGAAATATGCGAGCGCTCATGACGATATCCTTGATGCAATGTGTGCTCTCAAGTTGAGTCAGCTTTCGACACGACAGGAAGCGGATGAAGAGATAGGTAAACGCATCACGAATTACGCCGTCCGTCAGTTTTTGCTCAAGAACCTCACCCGCACCGAGGAAGGAAAGCTGAAGTGGAAGGTCAATCTTTCAATCATCAAGCGGCATTATCCCGAAATCGCCGACGACATTACCGCAACAGGCGAATTCACAAAACCGGTCCTTTTCGTGAAGGGTGCCGAGTCGCGCTATATCGTCAATGATGACAAGCCCCGGATAAAGAAGCTCTTTCCTCTTTCCCGGATCATCACTCTTGCGGGGACGGGTCATTGGGTTCATGCTGATAAGCCGGAAGAATTTGGTGACGCAGTCCTGAAATTCTTGAGTTGATCAGTCACATCATTCCCATTAACAATCCGGAGAACTTATATGCGTTCTGGCATAGTAACGGTATTTGTGCTGTTGGTGTGTGTGGCGGGAACAATTCATGCCCAATGGTCCTCTGACCCGAATGTCAATCTCACAGTCGCCGATACAGCGGGAAGTCAGGAGTTGCCGAAACTTGCTGTTACCTCCGATGGGGGATGTTACATCTCGTGGTTCGACAACAGAGGGGGAGGATACAGAGTCTATATGCAGCGGCTCAGTCCCAACGGTGTAAAGCAGTGGCCGGCTAACGGCCTCCTGATAAGTGCCAATCCGCAAAACTCTTCTCTTGTCGACTACGATCTGACTGTCGATGACAGCAACCATGCAGTGTTGGTCTTCACCGATATACGCAACGGCGGATCGATCGAGCCCTTCGCTTACCGCATCAGTCCGGAAGGACATTTTGTCTGGGGGGCGAACGGCATTGCGCTTTCGACGTCCTCCTCAACATTTCAACCTAATCCAAAAGTTGTTGCCACAACGGACGGCAATTTCGTGTTTGCATGGATCTTCTCATCAACGCCACGCAGGGTTGCCATGCAGAAGTTGAACGCAGCCGGGGCAAAACAATGGGGGAGTGATCCTGTCCTTATCTCTGGAACGGGATCGGAGTTGCTCGACTACCCGAATATTGTCCGGTCCGATAACGGCAGTGTAATTCTGAGTATGTCGGGCTATACTGGTTCTTTCATATCACCAAGCAACTACAGAATCTACACGCAGAAATACTCATCCGCGGGAAGCCCGGTGTGGGGTGCGAATCCTGACACTGTGTACGGTCTTGGCAGAGTCTCCGGGTTTTTCGTGCCGCGCCTTATTCCCGATGCTGCAAACGGTGCAGTGTATGTCTGGCAGGACGACAGGAACAACACCGGGAGTTCGTACACACATGTTCAGCGGATAACCTCGAACGGTGTAAAGCTCTTTCCTCCCAACGGTTCGGCTGTTTCAACCTTGCCAGCCCGCCTTCACAATGATGCGTGGGCCGCGGTCGCTCCGGCAACGAACGAGACGTTCACGTTCTGGTACGAAACCGATGCGGCATTCCAGAATGTGTACGGGGTATATGGACAGCGCTTCTCGCCGGCCGGCGCACGTACCTGGTCCGATACCGGCAAGGCGGTTCGCGCACTGACGAATGCCCAGCCTTCATTTGTGAGGACTTTCGCAAAGGATTCTTCGGCCGTTGTGTTCTATCTCGACGGCATAACCGTCACAACGTCGCTTGTCCGCGGTGCGCGGCTTGACCGGAACGGCAATCTGTTGTGGGGAGGAACGATCAAGGATGTCAGCTCGGTCGTAAGCGGTAAAGGTCGGCTTGTTGGTGGAATGTCTCCTGCCGGTACTTCACTGCTTGTGTGGGCGGACAAGCGTCTCGATGCGAACGGCGTGTATGGACAGAATGTACACTTCGACGGCCGTCTTGGAATTGTAACAAGTGTGGGGGATGAACGCTACAGCAAACCATCGTCTCTTAAACTTCATCAAAACTACCCGAATCCGTTCAATCCCTCAACGATCATTTCGTACGATTTGCCGGAGGCGGCGCATGTTTCCCTGACTGTGCACGACCTTGTGGGACGGCAGATTGCCACGCTTGTAGACGTTGTGCAGGAGGAAGGAAGACATTCGGTGGAATTTCTTCCTCAACGGCTTGCAAGCGGCGTGTTTTTGTATACATTGAAGGTGGGAGGATTTGTAAAATCCGGAAAGATGGTATTAATGCGATAGCATGATCTATATAAATTCGTCACATAGGCCAACCTACTCTTCTGAGACCCCGACACGGGAGCCGATGGAGTTTCACAAGCGGTTTGACGAGTACGCTCCGACCCCGCTGCATGACCTTGATGCATTGGCTAAGGAGCTGGGAGTCGGAAAGATTTATTTGAAGGATGAGTCAGGCCGGCTCGGATTGCCTGCGTTCAAGATTCTTGGCGCATCATGGGCAACACACTGCGTGCTTCGTGAACGCTATCCCGACCGGGTAAACAAGGAGGATACCCTGCTGTCGGCGGCGGCAGCTTTGAAGGATATCTCCCTTAAATTCTACTCGGCGACCGACGGGAATCACGGCAGGGCCGTGGCGCGTGTAGCGAAGTTGCTGGGGCTCGGTGCCCGCATCTATGTTCCTCTCGGCACAGTTCCTGCCCGCATAGCCGCCATCGAAAAAGAAGGGGCAACGGTGACCATCGTTGACGGAACTTACGACGACACCGTCGATCGGGCCGAGGCCGATGCTAACAAAGATGGCGGGATACTGATTCAAGACAACGGCTGGGAAGGATATACTGATATTCCCCGCAGGATCATCGAGGGGTATTCCACGATGTTGTGGGAAATAGATGATGCTCTTGCCGAGGCGGGGCTCGATCCGCCGACTCATGTCATCGTTCAGATCGGAGTGGGGTCATTCGCAGAAGCAGTCATCCGGCACTACGGCAAATCTACTTCTCGTCCCGTGATACTCGGCGTCGAACCCCTCTCGACAGCGTGTGCGCTCGAATCAGTAAAGGCAGGTAAAGTGGTTTCGCTTCCGGGGCCGCACAAGTCAATCATGGCGGGAATGAACTGCGACTCGCCCTCGCTTGTTTCATTTCCCGTAATGCAGAGCGCCATCAAAGCGTTCATCGCAATCCGTGATGACCTGTCCCGGGAAGCAATGCGGCTGCTTGTCCGT
>CAZBWR010000031.1:9810-42964 GCA_964495695.1 uncultured Chitinophagales bacterium
CTCGAATTGTTGTCCAAAGACGCCTCAGAGGAACGGGGAACGCTGGACATAGGGCCGGAGAGCCGTATACTTCTTTTCTCGACCGAAGGGGTTACAGACCCCGTATCCTATCGATCAATCACCGGACGTACATGAGTTCCTCGACAAGCATCCTTCAGGGCCCGGATACTGCAAATGAACATCAGCGACTGTATTCTATTGCGTATGGTCTGAGCATCTTCACGATCCTCTATAATGTTGCAGAAGGCATCATCGCCACATACTTTGGATATCAGGATGAAACGCTGGCGCTGTTCGGGTTCGGGATGGACAGCTTCATCGAATCGATGTCCGGTGTCGGCATCGCGCACATGATCATCCGCATCAGACAGAACAACAATGTCATAAGGGATGACTTCGAGCGTCTTGCGCTAAAGATAACGGGGTGGGCCTTTTATCTGCTTGCGGCGGGATTATTCGTATCAGGCATCATCAACCTCATTACGGATCACAGGCCGGTAACGACGTTCTGGGGTGTGGTGATTTCTCTGATCTCGATCATTATCATGCTGGGGCTGATCTACGGAAAACAGAAAGTCGGGCGGGCACTCGATTCGGAACCGATTCTTGCCGACGCAAATTGCACAAAAGTCTGCATCTACATGTCGGTGATTTTGCTTGTGTCGAGCGGACTGTACGAGTGGTTCAGGCTGCCGCATATTGACACGCTTGCAACGTTCGGACTCGTATTTTTTTCCGCACGGGAAGGGAAGGAATGTTTCGAGAAGGCAGCATCGGAGCGGTATTGCGGCTGCGAAGGTGATGTGCATTAACAAGAATTAAGTCTCTATTAATTCTGTTCTCGGGTGAATGGGCTATATTTATGCGGTTTTGTAATTCATCATTCACTCATTCAGGAGATCCAGAGATGAAAACAGCCCTCTCAATCCTCGTTGCTGTGCTCGCATTTGCCGTCATTGGCTGCGGTCCCTCCGCCGAGCAGAAGAAAATGCTCAGCGATTTGACTTCAGAAGTCACGACAATGATCAACGATACCAAGTCCTCCCTCGGAGAACTCGACGGGCTCGGATCGCAACTCACGTCCGCACTTTCCAGCGGCGATTCATTGAAGCAAAAGTTCCCCAAGGATTCGACGGCGATCAATGCCGCCCTTACCCAACTCACGACTGCAAAGAATCGTGTGATGACCGTGAAGGACAATGTGAAGGCGTGGATCGATTCGTATAAGGCTCCGGATCTCGCAAACCTCAAGTTTGACAACGTGATTGCAGATCTCAAGAAATCGAAGGACGATCTCTCGGAAGCGAAGACCGAGGTGCAGGGAGCAATGTCGGCTGCCTCAACTGCATTGGATAATTACAACAATGTTTTTTCAAACATGATGAGTAAAGTGGTGGCAAAGAAGAAGTAACCTCCAGGTTTAAGGTTGTCATTACAGCCCTCCCCGAACAGGGAGGGCTTTTTTTTTGTATCTTACCTCCGGACATTCTTTCCATCACACGGGTTCTATATCATGACGCATCTCTTCTCGCTCTGGAAAAGTGAACTCCACAGGCCGTCATTCAGGCGGCAGGCGATTCTCACAAGTGTGATTTTGGTGTTAACCCTCGTTTTCTTTGCCCGCTTTCTGGAGTGGGTGGAGGGAAGGCAGGGGGTTGTGCTGGATGATCCGTTGCTGGGGCTTTTTGACCCGGGAGACCTTACATGGCTGACATTCGGGGTGATTTATATCGGCATAATTGCGGCGCTCGGGCACTTGCTGCAAGACCCACGCCGTATGCTTATCGCTCTTCAATCGTACACACTCATGGTGTGGATGAGGACGGTGATGATGTATCTTGTGCCTCTCGATCCTCCCGCCACCCTGATCGTACTGCAGGACCCCCTCGTGCAGATGGCAGCCGGCGGCAGCGCGCCGACTCGGGATCTTTTTTTCTCGGGCCACACGTCAACTCTGTTTCTGCTTGCGCTGGTCATGGATGACAAGAAGTGGCGGAGGCTGTATTATTCGTTTACTGCCATCGTGGGAATGGCGGTATTATGGCAGCATGTTCACTACACGATTGATGTGGTCGTGGCTCCTTTCGTGGCATACGCTGCGTACCGGCTTGTGAAGAGGAATGCCAAAGACTGGTAACATCTGTCGGTTTACCTTTTGCTGATACGCATCTTGTTGCTGAGCTCATCATCGTCATCGTGGCGGCGTGCGACGCCTTCACGCTTCAGCAGGTCACCGCATAGAATAATGGCCTCGATGAGACCGTCCGCCGGTTTTCCATTCTTCATTCCATCGACTAGAACCTTTACTACGGCGTCCCACTCCTCCGGCCGGACCTTTGCGTTTATTCCGGCATCTCCCAGCACCACCACCTTATGTTCCAGCAAACTGATGAAGAGGAGAATGCCCGTCCTGTCCTTGGTATTGAATACCTCTTCAGCAAGAAAAGCCTCCTCTGCACGTTGGGTGATGCGACGCGTCATGAGCGTGTCGCCGGCGAAGATACGCTTTACCACCCCGACGTAGTGTGCCAGTAGAACCCCCGCAAGAGCGGCGCCGATAGTTGCAAGAGCTGTCTCAACCATTTCGAATGGCTGCCATGATTCGGCGTAGTTATGCGCAAGCGCGAACCCGAAGAGTGTGAGCATGGAGAAGAGCATGCCGGAGCGCCAGAGGGCTTCCTCGTAGTCATCACTCGACTGCACGGCATAGGGGACAATCTCGCCGGAAGTATGTTGCTCGGCGTTTCGAACTGTCTCTTCGATACGTTTGAGATCTTCTTCGGAAAAGAGTTTGTCGAGTCGGGGTGTCATGGGTGGTCGGGTGTTTGTGATTTCTTTATTTTCCTTTGAGCAGAAATAGTATCTGGCCGTCGGGCGAGTTCAGGATTGCCCCTTCGGGGACCCCGTACTGGTCCATCATCTCCTTCGTTAACGGGATGTTATGATGTTTCAGATGCTCGATTGCGTCGGAGATCGAAGGCGAAAAATATGTCATCGCTGCCGCGTGGAACGTGGTTGTCTGGTGGAGCCCGATTGTCATCACGTCATCCGAAATGATCTTCCAGGGATACGGCGACGAGCCCGATAGACGCTCGGTGAAGCCGAGGTTCTGCCAGAATGAAAGCGATGCTGCGATGTTGTCCGTATTGATGGAGAATTCCCCAAATGTGCCAAGTCGCGAGAGCATAGCCCCGTCCGGTTTCGGCATCGTCGCGTCGTCATGATGCATAAGCATGACGTTGATTTCGTTGGGGTCGAAAAACGAGTGCTGTGTCCGTTTCCCGTCTTTGCTTTTTTCTTCGATGAGTTTCACGCCGCTACGGGTAAGATCGCGTATCCGTGCATCCATGTTCATCGAAAAATAATGAATTGCAGGTGACGCGAACCGGAACTCGTAGAGATGAATGTTGACGCCGCCGTCAGTCATCAAATGCCATGGGTGCGGATGTGAGTTTCCCCACAAGCTCTTGAAGCCGAGCTTTTCGTAGAAAGCGATCGACTCCTTCAACTTGTTGACGGAAAGGGAAATATGTGCGTAACCGCCGAGTTTCATCGTCTGCGTCCTGATTGTGCAATCATCCTTTAGAGAATTATGTCGGAGTAGGTTGCAAGAGCGGACTCGTACTCTTTCGCCACTTCCATGGTCTCACGGTTGTTCACCGTCAAGGCGAATTCCAACGATGTGAGTTTGCCGAGGCAGCCGCTTGCCTTTGCAAGTCGTTCTGCAATCGAGAGTTGCTTTTGCAGTCCGTTGAAGACCGTCGCCACGCCGGTCAACAGTGCAACGGCACCGCAGGTCAGCTTCCATGCGGGCGGACCTTGCCCGATCACCGGACCGAGCGCTGCAGCGGTTCCGGCGACGACAGTGGCGAGGGCTCCGGTTACTACTCCGACGCTGATGTAGCGGGAGTTCTTTTTTCGCAATGTTGTTGATTGCGAGTCGGCTTTACGCATGCCGGCCCGGATTCTCTCCAAAAGCACAGCACGGGGATCAGGGGATTCTGACATGACGTTCTCCAAAATAGTAAATGGATTATCATGACAACTGCCGGAAACTCCTGTAGAAAAGCATACTCGAAAGAACGAGTGATCCCCCCATTGCCACATACAACACAGCCAGATACGGCTTGGGCAAAGCCGATTGCCGTAGCAACATGCCGAGAAGAACCATCACGGCGATCAGTCCGTAGCCCCGCCATGCCGAGAAAGCAAATACACATGAACGATCAGGCAAAGACTTGATGCGCTTGACGTTACGGCTGGCTGCCTTCGAGAGCATAAACCTGCTGGATGCCAGCGCCAATAAGAGGCCCAAGAAGGCCAGCAGAGCCGTTTCGGTCGCGGCAGTCGTAGCGAGCCACCCTGCGGCTCTGTAACAAAGAAATGTCCCCACTGCCGTCCATACAAATCCCGCGAGGAGAAAAAGCCAGCGTTTTGGAACGGCGGGATTGAATCTCCTGAATCCGTCCATCATGCTCACGTACCGAACACCTCGTCGTAATCATCAATAGCGGCCTGAACAACCTTCAACGCGTGGGCGCAATCATAGACTCCCTCAATCGAGACCTGGGCGGGCTCGCCCGGCATCGTCTTGTATGTTGCGAAGTAATGTCGTAACCGTTGCACCAGCACTCCCGGGACATCGGAGATATCCTGGACGTTAGTCCATACCGTGTCATTTTCAAGTACAGCAACAATTTTGTCGTCAGCCTCGCCATGGTCAATCATGTGAATCCCTCCGATGACGCGGGCATTGAGTATGACCTCGGAGCGGTTGATGGGGCGCTCACTCAAAACACAAATGTCCAGCGGATCACCGTCACCCCGTTCTGCAATCTTTGACAAGGCGCGCACTCGTCCCGCACAGTAGGTTCTCGGAATGAACCCGTAAAGAGATGGCGGGAGGGATGATGTGCGCTGCGGTCTGTCAACACGCAAATATCCCGTTACTTTGTCAACCTCGTATTTGATCAAATCGAAAGGAGTAATCTCGATAAACGCATGGACGATTGCGGGTGCGTCGGGGCCGATCTCGAGTCCATGCCAGGGATGAGGCCGCCATCGGAAAAACGGGCTCGGAAAACTCATTCAGTGCTTTCGGTTGTGGGAGATTCGATATTTTACCACGACAATTTGGGGAAATAAAGCACTATCTGCAAGTGGGGGATTTCTTGTCCAAATAGGACTAAACGGAAGCGATCCTGCTTGAAATTCGGGCAGTATGTCCTGATATTGAATTTCCAACTACCGACTTTTTTGGAAATGCACGAAACGGAATTACTGCTTCACCCTACACATGCGCGGATAAGCCTCCCGGCGTTTCGCAACAATCTTGAGGTTGTCCGATCATATGTCGGGCCTGATGTGAGCATCATGGCAGTCGTGAAAGCCAATGCGTACGGACATGGCGTAATTCCGATTGTCGGTGAAGCAATTGCATGGGGGGTATCGCAATTTGCAGTCGCACGAATTGATGAAGGGCTCGAACTCCGCCGGGCGGGAGTTCGTCAACAGATTTTGGTTTTCGAAGCCCCGACACCGGGACAACTTCCCACTGCTATCGAAAACGGACTTCAACTTACGGTGACAGATGCTTCGTCTGCCGCCGCAATAGAGTCCCTTGCGGCACGCATGCAACGGAGAGTTGACGTACATTGCAAGGTGGATACAGGCATGGGGCGGCTCGGGTTTGCCTATGAACACGCCGCTGATGAGATCGGAAGGATCTATGAAAGCCCACATCTGAAACTTGCGGGGGTGTATAGTCACTTCGCAACATCTGATGAACTTGATACTTCGTATGCACAGACGCAGCTTAGGCGGTTTAGGAGCGTTATTGACTTCTTGCGGAGTGAAGGTGTTGAGATTCCCCTCGTGCATATGGCGAACAGCGGCGCGATCATTTCAATGCCTGAGTCTCATTTCAATATGGTTCGTCCGGGTATCATGCTCTACGGCTATCATCCACGTGCTGAAGCCGGTACAACGCCGCCCCTAAAGCCTGTCATGTCGCTGTATTCACGCGTGTCGCAGTTGAAGCGAGTGGAGGCAGGTACCAGCATTTCGTACAATCGAAGGTTTACTGCCTTGAAAGAAACCTGCATCGCCACCATTCCCATCGGTTATGCAGACGGATTCAATAGGGGATTGACAAACAAGGGCGAGGTAATTATCAGAGGGCATCGATATCCGGTTGTTGGGACCGTCTGCATGGATCATATCATGGTTGATGTTGGGGGAGAACCGCTCGTTGAGGCGGGAGATGATGTTGTACTGATCGGCCAATCGGGCACCGAACTTATCTCGGCTTGGGATATAGGGAAGAAAATTGGTACGATTCCGTACGAGGTCACCTGCGCAGTCAGTCCCAGGGTAAAACGGATACACGAGAGCTGAACCCGGAACACCGGGAGCCGCAAGGTGCAAATATCTCCCAGAATTCTGTAACGGTCAGGCACCTGATCGTTTGTAAATTGACATCGTTCCCTTCTATTGGACGCGTTTCCCAATTGTCGGAAAAAGGGATTGAAAATCACTCATTTTTTAGAGATTTTGAGCTGGCACGAAATTCGCAGGAACACCCTGGGAATCTAAACCGTTAAGAAGTAACACATGATGCTACCCCTTACATATCGGATTGCAGCATATCTTCTGGCGCTCGTCTTCGGAGTGTTCAGCGTCGGCTTGCCTATCGTGGTTGCATCCTGTCCGATGCCAAAACTCGAGGGATATGCGCAGTGCTTCATGTGCGATGACGGCGGCACAACAGGGTCAGCGAAGTTTACGAACAGCATTGACCGCTCTTGCTGCATAACGCGCTATGCAGCTGACAGGAATACTACAGAATTTCTGCAGGCTCATCACTCTTCGGAAATCGCCAGGGGAGTTTTTGTAATACCTGTAGTTAAGTTGGATCTAGGCGTACATGAAGCACACGTCCCCTTTGTGCACGTAACAGATACCTCTCCACCTTTCACTCAAGATCTTCCTATTCTCCTCTCCTCTCTTCTGATTTAGACTCTTCCGGCGTTACGGTGTAGTCCCGCATGCGGGACTTGATGGCTTACTCCATCCGGATGTAAGCGATTCACCACAACCGAATTTGTCAAAAGGAAGATCCATGAAAACCGTTGTCCTCATTCTTGCCTTATTGCCGGCGGGCGTCGCCATGACGCAATCCGTGCCCGATACACTGAATTTGAACGCACTCGTCCGCGAAGCCCTGATGAATAATCCGGAGTTAAAGGCATTCGAGCTGAACAGGGATATGAAAGATGCCCGTGTCGGGTCGATAGGAGTAATACCGGATGCCGAACTTACATTCATGCGCGAGGAGATGCCGGGATTCCGCTGGCGCGATGCAGCGATGCAAAAGCTCGAACTCATGCAGATGATTCCATTCCCCGGAAAGCTCGGGAAGGAATCTGCGATTGCCAACATCCAGGCGGAGCATGCCCATCATGAGCATATGGAGAAGGCCAATGAGGTGCTGGCAAGTCTCCGCTCGATGTATTTTGAACTCTGGTTTGTCCAGCAAGCTATTGCGTTGAACAGGAAGAACGCGTCCCTTCTGCATCAGTTCACCGCAGTTGCGCAAACACGCTATGGCGTCGGTGCTACACCGCAGCAGGATGTATTGAAAGCGTATGTTGAAATAGCCAGACTCGACAATCAACTTATCACACTCCGGCAACAGGAGATGAGCGCAAAGGCGATGCTCATGTCGCTGCTCAACCGCCAACCGTCGGACTCTCTCGGTATTGCTGCAGTGGATGAATTTGCCCCCGAATTACCGGCACTCGACACACTGAATTATCTGGCAAACAAGTTCCGCGGGATGCTGCTGCATGACTCGCTCTCGGTTGCGGAGGCCGGAATGATGAAGGACCTGGCACGGAATGAATACCTTCCGGACTTCAAATTTGGCGTGGCGTATCTCAGGGTGTTTAACCACAATAAATTTTCTGCCTGGTCTGTTTCGGCGGGGATTACGCTTCCCGTTCTTCCATGGAGTCTGAGTCGGACAGGTGCCAAAGTGGAAGAGGCGAGTATCGGCGTGGAGATGGCAAAGGAAAAATTGAACAATACGCGCAACATGATCCGTGCAAACATCACAGACCTGTACTACAAAGCGCAGTCCCTGCAGCAACAACTGACGAATTATTCGACGGTGATTGTTCCTCAAACGGAACAGGCGCTCAGGGCCAGCATGACAGCATATCAGACCGGGAGGACGGACTTCCTGATGCTGATAGATTCATACCGTATGCTCGTCGAGCTCTCCATGGAGAAATTGATGCTTCGCATGCAGTTCGAACAAACTGTTGCACATATGAAGCGAGAGGTGGGATATTCACGGATCTTTGATCTTGTCCAGGAAAGGAAGTAACAATGAAAACAATTGCATTCACTCTGATACTAATAACGTTCGCTTTTGGCGGATGCACAAATACCCCCTCGAATGATGAGTCGCATGATCATCACGCCGGCGCATCTGCGCAAGCTGAGGAGTACTATACATGCCCGATGCATCCATCGGTCCGGTCGGACCGTCCCGGTGCGTGTCCGGTGTGCAACATGGCCTTGGTCAAGAAAACAGCGCAGAAAGACCTGAGCACCGAGGACCGTGCTTCGCTTCTGGCCGTGAGTTTATCTCCGACCCAGCGGGTGATGGCGAATGTCACAACTATCCCCGCTGCTCGTAGAGCGATGCGTCGGGATATTCAGGCTGTCGGACTTATCAGCTACGCAGAACCGAACTATAAGCACATCAGCGCCCGATTCCCCGGGCGGCTCGAAAAACTGTACATCTCATACACGGGTCAATCTGTCCGTAAAGGCGACCCTGTGGCCGAGGTCTACAGTCCGGAGGCAATCTCGGCTCAGCAGGAATATCTCCTCGCTCTCGATTCCTATGAGCAGGCAAGCAAGGGAGGGCAATCGTTCACCTCGTATGCGGAACAGTTGTTGGAGCAGGCAGAGGAGAAACTCCGCCAGTGGGGATTCACAAAGAACCAGTTAAGTCGCTTGCGTGATACGCGCAAGCTGAATTACGTTGTAACGATTTATTCGCCTATCAGCGGAATTGTCGTCAAGAAAAGCGTGGACCCGCAGCACTACGCATCAACAGGCGAGGATATGTTTGACGTTGCAGATCTCTCGGTCGTCTGGATCTACCTTGACGTGTACGAGAGAGATATCCGCTTTATTAGCAGGGGTCTTCCGGTGGAAATCACTACAGAGGCCTACCCGGGTGAAGTGTTCAAGGGGAAAGTCTTGTTTGTAGATCCGGTGTTGAATCCCGAGACACGAACGATCCGGGTGCGTACAGAGTTTGCCAATCCCAACCTGAGGTTGAAGCCGAATATGTATGCCACTGCGAAAATCATCATACCGAAAGCTGATGCACTCGTCGTTCCTTCAACGGCTGTAATCTCAACAGGGAAGCGGAGCGTTGTCTGGATTGAGGTACATGAGAATGCGTTCGAGCCCCGTGAAGTCGTGACCGGAGCAGTGAATGACGGACTGACGCAGATCCTGGACGGACTACGCGAAGGGGAGAACGTCGTGGTTACAGGGGGCTATTTGATAGACTCCGAAAGCGCCCTGTTGCAGCCTGCCGCGTCAGCACTTCATGAGGGCCACGGCACAACGAAAGGTCCCGGGGAAGTGCCGCCTCCGGCAAGCGATGCAATCAGAATTCACGTGAAGGACGGCTACCACCCGTCCGAGATTCGGGTAAAGGCAGGGAAGAAGGTCAAACTTGAGTTTTATCGTGATGAAACATCGATGTGCAGCGATGAGATCATGATCAACAAGTTCGGCATCAAGAAGAAGCTCCCCGCGTATCAAATCACTACGGTTGAGCTCACGCCGAAGGAATCTGGCGAGGTTGTGTTCACGTGCGGCATGGAGATGTTGCACGGAAAACTCATTGTGGAGCCGAGGTAAGCCATGATCGAGAGAATCATTGACTTTTCCGCCAGAAACCGGTTCATCATCACCATAGCGTATCTGCTGGTGATCGGTGCGGGAATCTGGGCGGTGTACAACACACCTCTCGATGCGATTCCCGATCTCTCCGAGAACCAGGTGATAGTGTTTACGGAGTGGATGGGACGCTCGCCCCAGCTTGTCGAGGACCAGGTGACGTTTCCGTTGGTAACGGCATTGCAAGGCGTACCGGAGGTCCATGCCATACGTGCGCAGTCCATGTTCGGCATGTCGTTCATATATATCATCTTCAATGAGTCGACTGATTTGTATTGGGCACGCAGTCGTGTGCTTGAAAAACTTGCAACGGTTCAGGCATCCCTCCCGAAAGGCGCGAACGTGCAGCTCGGGCCGGACGGAACGGGCGTGGGGCATGTGTATTGGTATACTGTCGAAGGCAAATACGACCTCGGCACCCTCCGCGCTATTCAGGATTGGTACGTCAAGCTGAATTTGCAAGGCGTTACAGGCGTCGCCGAAGTTGCTTCAATCGGCGGATACGTGAAGCAGTACCAGGTGGATATCGATCCGGCAAAGATGAAGGCGTACGGTGTCACGCTCAACGACATCCGTAATGCGGTGATGCGTTCGAATAATGATGTCGGGGGGAAAATTCTCGAAGTCTCCGATGCAGAGTATTTTGTCAGGGGACAAGGCTACATTCAGTCCACTCAAGATGTCGAGAACATCATTGTCGGAGGCGGCTCGGCGGGAACCCCGGTGTTTGTGAAGAATGTCGGGACCGTCCAGCTAGGCGGTGACATTCGTCGGGGCTCACTCGAAAAAGACGGGAAAGGGCAAGTGGTAGGGGGGATCGTCGTGATGCGATACGGCGAGAATGCCAGCGACGTGATTGACCGAGTGAAGAAGAAGATTGCCGAAATCACCCCCGGTCTTCCTCCGGGTGTCGAGATCAAGATGGCCTATGACCGGAGCGAGTTGATTGATGCTTCAGTCGGTACGCTCAAAACCGCCCTTATCGAAGAGGCGATTGTGGTGAGTTTGATGGTTCTGCTCTTTTTGTTGCATGTGCGGAGCGTGTTGCGCGTGATCATCGAGATCCCAATCGCTGTACTGTTCGCCTTTGTTTGCATGAAGCTGTTCGGCATCACTTCCAACATCATGTCACTGGGAGGAATTGCACTTGCCATCGGTGTTATTGTTGACGCATCAATAGTTCTTGTAGAGAATGCCTACAGGAATGTCGCAAAGGCTCAAGAGGAAAAAGGGGAACTCGACACCAAAGATTTCATCGAGATTTCAATTTTATCGGCGAAGCAGGTCGGACCGGCAATCTTCTTCTCAGTCATGATCATGGTTGTGTCATTCCTTCCGGTCTTCATGCTTGAAGGGCAGGAGGGGAAGCTGTTCCGGCCGCTCGCATTCACCAAGACATTTGTCTTGTTGGGCTCTGCATTTATCGCCATCACGTTGGTCCCGATGCTGATGACGATGTTGACACGCGGCAGGTTCAGAAGTGAGAATCAAAACCCGATCACCCGTGTTCTCAACAAGCTCTACCATCCAATCATTGAATGGGTCCTGAAGCACAGGAAGCTGACAATCGCGCTCAATATCGTTGCGTTGCTGGTTACAGTTCCGATGATGCTGAATATGGGCTCCGAGTTTATGCCTCCTCTCGATGAACAGAGTCTGCTGTTCATGCCGGTCACACTGCCGTCTGCGTCCATTACCGAAGTGAACCGTATCATGCAGGTGCAGGATGCAATCATCAAGTCGGTGCCCGAAGTGGATCTCGTTCTCGGGAAAGCCGGTAAGGCCGAGACGTCGACCGATCCCGCACCCGTCAGCATGATCGAGAGTATTATCCTGCTGAAACCGAAATCAGAGTGGCGGCCCGGCTTGACGAAGGACGATATCATCGCAGAGCTTGATGCGAAGCTTCAGATTCCCGGTGTGCGAAATGGATGGACGCAGCCTATCATCAACAGGATCAACATGCTCTCCACGGGCGTCCGGACCGATCTCGGTGTAAAGATATTCGGCACAAACCTCGATACGCTCGAGATGCTTGCGATTCAGGCCGAAGGCATTTTGCGGAAAGTCCCGGGAGCTGCCGATCTCTATGCGGAGCGCACGCAAGGCGGCTTGTTCCTTGACATTAAGATCGATAGGGAGAGGGCTGCCCGGCATGGTGTAAATGTTGGCGACATCCAGGACGTGGTCGAGAGTGCAATCGGCGGAGAAAACCTGGGGACAGTGATCGAGGGGCGGCAACGATTCCCGATCCGTGTCCGTTACGCACGTGAGTTGCGAGATAATGTCGAAGCGTTGCATTCGCTGCTTGTTCCTGTCCGCAGAAGCGGCATGGCTGCGGCGGTCCCGTCCGCACCGATGGCGGAAACTGGCGGGATGGGTGAGACGAGCAGCGAGATGTCGGCGGGGAGCTCCACCATGCGCGTTTCGCGTCCAACCCTCAAGCTGGTCACGACCATCGAAGAACGCCTCATGCTCGACGAAGTTTCCAGCGGGGCCTACATCCCGCTCGGTCAGCTTGCGCAAATCGAGATCGTTCCGGGGCCGCCTATGATCTCGAGCGAGAATGCCCAATTACGCTCAATCGTCTTTTTGAATGTGAGAGGGAGGGATATGGGGGGATTTGTGAACGAGGCGAAGGGAGTTCTTGAACAAGAACTTGTTCTGCCGCAAGGGTACACTGTGGAGTGGAGCGGTCAGTGGGAGAATCAGATTCGTGCAAAAGAGCGGCTCACGATTCTCATGCCGGTGGTCTTCTTCATCATTTTCGTCATGCTTTATTTCGTGACAAAGGAGTTCACCGAAGCTTTCGTGGTCATGCTCTCGGTCCCGTTTGCCCTTATCGGGGGAGTGTATTTGATTTACTTTCTTGGATACAATTTCTCTGTCGCTGTATGGGTCGGCTTTATCGCATTGTACGGCCTCGCCGTTGAAACCGGCGT
The DNA here is from genome assembly GCA_964495695.1 of uncultured Chitinophagales bacterium. Classification (GTDB taxonomy): domain Bacteria; phylum Bacteroidota; class Ignavibacteria; order UBA10030; family UBA6906; genus CAADGV01. The sequence goes on from CAZBWR010000031.1 coordinate 22,743, forward strand.
GGTGATGGTTGTGTATTTGCACGAAGCGCTTGATAAACGCTTGTATGCACATCACCGAGGCGAGCGCGGGGAGTTGACGCTGCGGGATATCAGAGAGGCGACAATCGAAGGGTCAGTGCTCCGCCTTCGGCCGAAAATCATGACGGTGGGAACAAGCCTCATTGCTCTCATTCCAATCATGTGGAGCGCCGGAGTCGGAGCCGATGTCATGAAGCCGCTTGTGGCGCCTATGATCGGCGGACTAATCACGTCGACAATCCATGTTCTTGTGGTGACCCCGATCCTCTTCAGCCTCATGAAAGAGAGGGCGCTGCGAAAGGGAACGCTCCAAGTCTCGAAGATGGCAACCTGGATGAAGTAAAAATGATAATCATCAGTCAATTCTCACATAACAACAAAGGAGGAACCGTCATGTTCAAACTCATTCCCTTCATGATTGCTGTATTCGTTCTCGGATGCCAGCAACAGCCCGAACAAAAAAAAGAGGCTGTCTCTGACCTTGCAACAGCAACCATCTCGGTCAACACCATCAAATGCAAGATGTGCGTCACGAACATCAACGGCGCGGTTATGGCCGTCGATGGTGTGCAGGAGTGTGACGTTGATTTCAAGGCAAAAACAGCTACGGTAAAGTATGTCCAGACAAAGGTAGATCTTTCTGCCATCGAAGGAGCCATTGCCGCAGCCGGGTACGATGCAAATGATACAAAGCGGGATGATGCAGCGTATCAAACATTGGACAAGTGCTGTCAATGATTTCCGGTCGTGTGTGTGACAGAGAATACACGCACGAGTGGAAGAGAAGAATAGTTCAGCATCTTCAGAAAAAAGCATTATATTTGTACGTTATTACACAGAACATCTGTTCCAGAGAAAGAGGATATCATGAAATCACGGATTATTGCGGCGTTTGCCATCATTTTTGCAGTTGCCATGTCCCTTGCTATCGCGAATGACAAGGGCGAGAAGTCCAAGAAAAACAGTGATGCAAAGAAGACTTCGGCTTCCTGCTGCGCATCGATGAAGTCCACGAAGGACTGTTCCGATATGGAAATGAAGGATTGCGATCCGAAGGATACAAAAGCGGGGATGAAATCCGACAAGAAGGATGCTGCGAAGACCGGATCTGCATCAAAGGACAAGCAGCCGAAGTAAGCAAGAGCTATGCGCAGACGGGGAAGCGGAGCTGCACCGCCCCGCCTGCGCTCTGTTTTGATCTGTGAACTGCCTTGGGGGGAGGCACTGTATGACTGTACTTGTAGTGGATGACGAGCCTTCGTTCCGCCTTCTTGTGCGCGAGATCTTAATGGCGGACGGGTTCGACGTGTTGACGGCCGAAAACGGGGAGGAAGCGCTTCGCAAACTCTCTGTTGTCCATCCTGACATCATAATCTCCGATGTGTACATGCCGGTGATGGATGGAGTGCGGCTGCACCGCTCTGTGCGCGGCATCCCGCGCTATCGAACGTTGCCGTTTCTCTTCGTTTCCGGATACTCGGATGAGTACACACTGAGTTCGATGCGGGACCCAAAAGTGGACGGTTTCCTCCGCAAGGGTCGTCCACCCGAAGAAATGAAGCAATGGATCAAGTATCTCACAACACCCGAATCCGAACGCGGCGCTTCCCGACCCGGCAGCTCCGCAGCCTACAGCTAATCTCCACCCGTGCCTGCCGGTCTCACGCGGTTGGCAGGCGCGTGGGTCTTGTCCGTTCTTCTCTCTCACCTTGTTGTAATCATCAGATCATCAATCTTGACATTATCCCATGAGTGAAACAATTCGCAAGCCCGCAGTACTTGTCACCGGCGCCAATGGTGAGATGGGGCATGGCCTCATTGAGTCGTTGGCACAGTCGGGGACATTCAGCATCATTGCTCTCGACGTCCGCCCTATTGACGACAGCCTTCGTTCGCTGTGTAGCGATGTGATTGTCGGTGATATCCTCGAAACGAGATTGCTGGAGCGGATGCAAAGCGAGTATGAAGTGCATACCATCTACCACCTCGCAGCGCTGCTTTCGACGCGTGCGGAGTTCACGCCTGAAGCAGCACACAGGGTAAATGTGGAGGGGACATTGAACCTTCTGAAACTGGCCATTGAACAGTCGCGATGGCACGGTGAGTCCGTGAAATTTATGTTTCCAAGTTCGATTGCCGTCTACGGCTTACCGGATCGGGATACCAAGAAACAAGCAGGGCGGGTTAAGGAAGCGGACTGGAACTATCCTACAACGATGTACGGCGTCAACAAACTCTACTGCGAGCATCTCGGACGATATTATTCGAAACATTATCGCCAACTTGCATCTGATACATCGTTACGCGGGGGCGTGGATTTCCGTTCCATCAGATTTCCCGGCCTCATCAGCGCCGTAACTGTGCCGAGCGGAGGAACCAGCGACTATGCACCGGAAATGCTTCATGCGGCAGCGCAAGGGAAGCCCTATTCTTGTTTTGTGCGTGAAGATGTTCGAATTCCCTTCATGGCGATGCCCGATGCAATCACTGCTCTGCAGAGACTCCACGATGCCCCGCAAAGCAAATTGACCACGAACGTTTACAATATCGGGAGCTTCAGCCCCTCGGCTGGACAAATTTTTGAGATTGTGAAGAAGGAATTTCCTTCCGCCGAGATCCGGTTCTCACCTGACGACAAGCGTCAGGCGATTGTCGACTCATGGCCGGAAGACGTTGATGACTCGGCAGCGCGTGTGGATTGGGGCTGGAAACCGGCGTATGACGAAGCCAAGGCATTCAATGAATATCTGATTCCCGGCATCCGGAAGCGTTACACGTAATCCGCCGGACCTTTCTGTTCCACCAATATCTTTGTGAGGTTCCATGCATCAAAGCACTTTTTTGCTTCTTGCTGCGGTGTTGTTCTCTGCATCGACCTGTGCTCAAGTTCCACATTCGGCGCAAACGGATGCAACCGCCAGGTACTCCGAGTTTGCCGGTAAGCTCCTGGCTGCCGGTCTCAGTGATTTGGAGTCGTACGAGTTGCTGAAGCAGCTGACTTCCGAAGCACCGCATCGGCTGAGCGGATCGGACGGCGCGGCAAAAGCTGTTGCTCTGACGAGAAGTATGATGGAAAAGAGGGGATTTCAGAATGTCCATCTTGAAAAAGTGATGGTGCCTCACTGGGTACGGGGCGAGGAGGAATGTTTCATCGTCGGGTCGGGGGCTGGCAAGCTCGACCGGATGATGAGGGTGGAGAAGCTTAGTGTCTGCGCGCTCGGCGGAAGCATCGCCACGCCGCCCGAGGGCATTGAAGCCGACGTTGTTGAAGTGAAGAGCTTCGATGAGCTTCGATCGATAGGAGAGAAGGCAAAAGGGAAGATCATCTTCTTCAATCGTCCAATGGATCCATCCCTTCTCAACACGTTCCAGGCATATGGTGGAGCCGTTGATCAGCGGAGTCGCGGTGCTGTTGAAGCAGCTAAGGCCGGCGGCGTTGCTGCGTTGGTCCGCTCGATGACCCTAAGGAATGACGATGTCCCGCACACTGGCGCCATGAACTACGTCGATACCGTGAGAAAAGTCCCTGCTGCTGCCGTAAGCATTGTCGGGGCGAATCGTCTGAGTGAATTGCTGGCCCAGGGGCATACCGTCAGAGTTCGTTTACGATTGACCTGCCAGACCCTCCCCGACGCAGAGTCGGCAAACGTCGTCGGGCAGATTACGGGGACGGAGAAACCGGATGAGATCATTGTTCTGGGTGGACATCTGGATGCATGGGACAAAGGGCACGGCGCGCATGACGATGGTGCAGGTTGTGTACAGGCGATTGCGGCGGTCAACTTGTTGAAGAAACTCGGCGTCAAGCCCAAGAGGACCATTCGTGCTGTGATGTTCATGAACGAAGAGAACGGCGTCCGGGGTGGACGCGCCTATCCTGTTGCCCCCGAGCGCAAAGGTGAGAAGCATATTGCGGCATTTGAGTCGGATGCAGGAGGGCACGCTCCACGCGGTTTCAACGTCAAAGCTGATTCAGCGGTCCTCGAAAGAGTATTGCAATGGAAACCTATCTTCGAAATGTTCGATGCGGGAAAGATCAATATCGGCTATGCGGGTGTGGACATCGATCCCCTTGTCGCAACGGGCGTTCCAGGATTCGGACTTGTACCCGAGAATCATCGTTATTTCGATTATCACCATTCTGATAACGATACGATTGACAAGGTGCATCCACGGGAACTGGAACTCGGAACCATTGTTGCTGCGATGCTTGCTTATCTGATTTCTGAAGAAGGACTTTAATCCTCTAATCCAACTTTGTCCGAAGGCAGTTAAACTAATGCAAGGAACGACATGAGAAGATTCAACGTTTTGGTGCTCCTTTCCGGTTTCTGTTTGTTTGCGCATGCCGGTATGGGCCAGACAAGCGAAACGGTTCAATATGACTCTACTCTCGCCCGTAAACTGAAGGCGGATGACTACGGCATGAAGAAATATGTCATGGCATTCTTGAAACGGGGACCCAATCGCTCACAGGACTCGATCACGGCGGCTCAGATCCAAAGTGCCCATCTGAAGAACATTGAACGCATGGCGGAGGAAGGAGTGCTTGTATTGGCAGGACCGTTCTTGGACAACAGCGAAGTAAGGGGGATTTACGTTTTCAATGTTGAGTCGGTGGAAGAGGCAAGAGTTTTGACTGAAACCGATCCTGCCGTGCAGGCAGGGCGGTTGATTATGGAACTGCATCCGTGGTACGGATCGGCCGCCCTGCAGGAATTGAATGCCATCGGTCGGAGACTGCAGAAAAAGAGTGTAAGCGGCGGAAAATAAATGCAGGCCGGATCCTTGGTTCCGGCCTCTGCCTCGTTACAATTCGACTCGTATCAAATGTGCTTTAGCGACCGTTGTTCTATCCTTTCCCTCCTCACATCTCCACCAGTAGACAACGGCCTTCTCGTCGGGACCCGTTTGCAGCAGTGTTTCGTATGGGATGACCTTCGATTCGCCCGCCCGTAGCATCGTTTCTTCGTTGCACAAAGCGTTCACAGTAATCGCGTTCATCAATCCGGCTGGATATGCAACATAGTACAGCGTTTCGGAAGATGTATTCGTAATGCGAAGTTGGTTGTTTCCGGTCTCGACTCTCACATCGTTACGTGAACATCCCGCGACGAAAACAAGAAACACTGCCAGCAGATATTTCATTCTGTGCTCCGTCAATGATTAGTCAGCATGATAATCGTACGTTGTTGCGCCAGGGTCTTTTCCTCCCTCCCAATAAAAACTCTCCCGTTTGCGTTGCTTGCCGCCAAGTTCGTTCATCGTGGCAGCATCGTATAATCGTCCGTTAAGCATGACATGTGAGATGCTTTCGCTGTTGCGGATGTTCTCCAGCGGGTTTTCGTTCATCACGATGAAGTCGGCCAGCTTGCCTGCTTCAAGTGAACCGATGTCTTTGTCCAGACCAAGGTATTCCGCTCCGAACAACGTAGCGCACCTGATAGCCTCCATCGGGGTCATGCCTCCCTGTACAAACATCCAGAGTTCCCAGTGCGGCCCGAGACCCTGCAACTGGCCGTGCGCTCCGAGGCAGACCTTTGTACCGGCATCGAGCAGCGCTTTGGCAGCTTTGGCGTTGTCTATATGTCCCCAATCATCCTCCTCAACTTTCATGCGACGTCTTGACCGTGCGTCGATAAGTGAGCGGGGGACGTATGTGAGAAGTCTCTCGTTTTCCCACACTTTCGTATTGGCATACCAGTAATTCTCTCCCATCAGTCCGCCATAGGTGACAATCAGGGTGGGAGTGTAATAGGTTCTGCTCTTCGAGAAGAGTGTCTTGACATCTTTGTAAAGAGGAGAAAGCGGAAGGGAATGTTCAATCCCCGTATGTCCATCGATAATCTGTGTCATATTCCAGAAGAACGTCGAACCACCCTCGGGCACAACCATCATCTCCAATTCACGTCCCGCTTGAATAACCTGTTGCCGCTGGTCCCGGCGGGGCTGATTGTAGCTCTTTACGGTGAATGCGCCCACAGCTTTAAGTCTTCGGAGATGCGACTTTGCGTCCTCAAGATTGTTGACGACCGCCTTGAAACTGCCTTCTCCGCCGTACAGAATTGTGCCGGTGGAATACAAACGAGGCCCGACGATGTGTCCCGCTTTTATCATTTCGGAGCTGGCAAACACTTCCTCCGTGTCGTTTGAAGGGTCATGTGCTGTTGTGACACCGTAGGCAACATTCGCGTAAAACGACCAGTTCTGTTGAGGCGTTATACCGATACTCCCTGCGGGGCCGTGGGCATGTACATCGATTATACCCGGCATGATGAATTTGCCGGATACGTCGACGGTGCGTGTTCCGGCGGGAATGGCAACTGTTGTACCGATTGCCTTGATCCGGTTTTGTTCAATAAGGATGGTGGCGTTGCGCAACACTTCATCACCTTTCATCGTGATGATTGTGGCACCGGTCAGCGCAAGCGACCCGGCGGGCTTGTCGAATTGCGCCTTGAACCCGATATACGTTCCAACGGTGTCGGGCTTTTCCTGCACCGAGTCAGGGGCGCCTTCAACAAACTTGAATGTGTTGGCGAGTGTGCGGGAGTAGAGCTCAGGCCCTAACGACCAATAGACGTTACGGCTGTCCGGAGACCAATGCAGATATGTGCCCGCATCGCGTGTTACCCTCTTGACCGGGAAGTCACTTGTGCTCGGACCGATGTGCACCGCTTGTCCGGTTAGCGGCAGTGTGGCAACATACGAATTGTACCGCTCGGTGAAGGCAACCCATTGCTCATCAGGTGAGGGGACGATCTCCTGCGCATTGTCGGAGGTGAGATGCACACGGCGGTCCCCACCCGTTAAATTGACGCTGATCAAAGCAACCTTCTCGCCCTCACGGGAGGCAAGGAATAGTCGGTCTCCTTTTCTATTGAACGTCGGAGCCGATCCTTCGTCTGTCACCAATGTCGCGGGTCCGCCGTCGGCTGACATCATGTACACGCCCGGATCAGTCCCATAGGTTTGACCTCGCAGCCAATCGCCTCCACGCTTCATGAAAGCAATCCTCTTGCCGTCTCTTGAAAAGACGGGCTCAGTGTATGTTCCTCTTGCAGTTGTAAGCCTTGTACCCGGACCACCGGTCGAACGGACTTTATAGACCGCTCCTTTCTCGCCGTCGAGCCATGTTGTGTACACAATCCACTTTCCGTCGGGGGACCATGAAGGATAGAATTCAAAGTGCTTGTCAGTTGTCAGACGCTTCGGTTCGCCGTTCGGAAGTTGTTTGATGTAGAGATGGCCAAGGGCTTGATACACGACCTGCTTACCGTCGGGAGATGTTTGTGCCCATCGCAACATCTTCACATCAAACTTATCGGGGGCGACTTGCTGAGGGTACCGAAGGGCGTCAGTGATTGTCTGGTTGATTCTTGCCTTGAATGGAATCTGAACGGCACTGCGGGTAGCGACATCCACTTTCCAGATTTTTCCGTGTGCCGGGATCACGATGTGTTTGTCGTCAGGTGTCCATGCGAAGTTAGGGTAGAGGCCGAAGATTGCCCACGCTTCTTGTTGGTCCCGGCTCAGCTTGTCCCAGATCGGCCACTCTTCGCCTGTTTCTAAATTGCGTAGATACAGCACTGAATTAAGTCTCACACGTCTTACGAACGCCAGGTATTTTCCGTTGCGCGAAGGGGTAGGGCGGACAGAGCCGCCGTTTCCTGAAATGAAACGCTTTGTCTTTCCCGTTTCACGGTCGAGACGGTTGATGACATAGATGACACCGTACGGGTCACGGTTATAGTCGAAGGCGTTGCCCGGGCTAACATCTTCGTCATAATACACGTAGCGTCCATCGGGAGAGATGGCGGGATCGGCTGCATTCTGCTGCCAGTTGCGGCGCTTCGTGAGCTGTACGCCGTCGCCGCCGCTGATGTGGTACATCCACATTTCGCCGGCTCCCAGTGATCGTGTGTTACGATAATGTTTTCTCGCAATGAGATATTGTCCGTCAGGAGTCCATACGGCGTTGTTCGTTTGCCGGTCTTTTTCCTTTGTGACGGGGCGTCTGTTGGAGCCGTCGACGTTCATTACCCAAATGTTGTCACACCCCTCACGGTCGCTTGTGAACGAGATGCGCTTTCCGTCCGGAGAGAATCTTGGCTGCACCTCGTACGGTATGCCGCCGCTTAGCAATGTCGCGTCGCCACCTGAGGATGGCATGATAAAGATGTCTCCCAACAGGGATAACACGATCAGCTTGCCGTCGGGGCTTACGTCGAGGTCAATCCATGTTCCCTCGTCGGTTTCAAAATCAATTGAGGTAGATGGTCCGCGCTGGGTGGCAACATCCCACTTTTCGTCTTTTTTCTTCTCTATGGACTGTGTTGTGTCGGCGGAACTTTGACCGAAAGAAACGGGGGCGAGAACCAGGAATGTGATTAGGGGAAAAACGGCGCGGTACATCACTGTAACACCTTGAAATATGTATGATTAGGATGATCCATGATAAGAATGAAAAGACCGCAAGGCAAGGGTGAGTTCTTCTAAGGCTACCAATGTAGAGAAAAAAAACACCCTTAGTCAAAAGAAAAAATATTACTTCCGGTGATTGCTTCCTCTCTTGCCGCGCGCTATATTCACTCACCCGCAACTGTTCTTACCATAATCTCTGGAGAGATTGTATGAGTAGAAACTGGTCGTCCGTTGTTTCAACGGCTGCTGTCGTCGCCGTACTGTTGGCCGGCTGTGCCGCCAACGATCCTTCCGCTCCGTCGTCCGAGGCCGCAGGCCAGGAAAACCCGCTCGAGAAGGCGAGTGCTGCCGGCTCTAATGTCCCGACCTTTGTTCCGGGAGAGGTCATTGTCAAGTTTGTCAATGGAGTGAAAGAAGAGGATCGAAAGGTCGCGTTGGAAAAGGTTGGCGCTTCAGTTGAGGAGAAAATTCTGACGCGTGCAATGCGAACCGAAGGCGATGCCGAGGGGATACACGTGCTAAGGACTCCGATGGCTGTGCCCGCAGCGGTGGCGCTGTTGCAGACCGACCCGAACGTTGAGTATGCCGAACCGAACTACATCTACAAACATACAGCGACATCCAACGATCCATACTATACCAACGGCTCTCTCTGGGGAATGTACGGCGATGCTACTTCGCCGGCAAACCAATATGGAAGCCAGGCGGGTGAAGCATGGGCTGTAAATCATACCGGCTCAAGCAACGTGATTGTCGCCGTCATCGACGAGGGTATTCAGTGGTCGCACGAAGATCTCGCAGCGAACATGTGGGTCAATCCTTTTGATCCCGTAGATGGCATTGACAACGACGGTAATGGTTACAAGGACGATACACGCGGCTGGGATTTCGACGGAAATAACAACTCCACGTACGACGGCACGCAGGATGACCATGGAACCCACGTTGCCGGGACCATCGGTGCAGTAGGAGGGAACGGCAAAGGCGTTGCTGGTGTGAGTTGGAATGTCAAGATCATCACCGTCAAATTCCTTGGACGGCGCGGGGGAACAACTGCCAATGCAATCAAGTCAGTGGACTATGTCACGGACTTGAAAACAAGGCATGGACTCAACATCGTTGCGACGAATAATTCATGGGGTGGCGGCGGCTACTCGCAGGGATTGTTCGATGCCATTGAACGGGCAAAGAATGCAAACATTCTTTTCATCGCGGCAGCGGGGAATGGCGGCAGCGATGGCGTAGGTGACAATAACGACAATACGCCGCATTATCCTTCGAGCTACACGAACACTAATATCATAGCAGTTGCCTCGATCACAAGCTCTGGCGCGAGGTCCAGCTTCTCGAATTACGGCGCCACATCTGTCGATATCGGAGCGCCGGGATCGGGCATTAACTCAACGCTTCCGAGTTCAGCAGGCAACAAGTATGGCTCGTACAGCGGAACATCCATGGCAACACCACACGTCACCGGCGGCGCAGCATTGTATGCTGCGTCTAATCCCGGAGCGACTGCGAGCCAGATTAAGAATGCAATTCTCTCATCTGCAGTCCCCACATCATCGCTATCGGGGCGCTGCGTTACGGGCGGACGCCTCAATGTGAGCGGATTCTGAGATTCTGGAACATAGTTTGAAACAGCAAGCCCCGGTTCGCCGGGGCTTTGCTTTTTGCGTCATATGGTTGCCATCCGTTTCAGAAATTCATCCTTTTTTCGCTGCGATACCTCGACCTCCGAATCATCAGACATTGTCACGTACCCACCTGTTCCCTTGTTGTACTTAAGGATGTGTGCGAGATTTATGAGATGTGAATTATGCACTCGGCAGAAGTTAAACTCGGTGAGCATCTCTTCGAAATCCTTGAGTGTTCGGGCGACGGTGATTTTCTTGTGGCCCTTGACAAAGATGTGCGTATAGTTTACCTCCGATTCACACCGGATGATGTCGCTGACCTGCAGGACTTCAAAACCGGCCATTGTCGGCACTGTGATTTTCTTCGACGTCCCCTCGAGGGTTTTGAGGTTGTGAAAGAGAACATCGAGCTTCTTGGACATTTCGCTCTTCGAGAGCTTCTCTTTCACTCTGGCAAGCGCAACCGCCAAATCATCAGGGTCCACGGGTTTGAGCAGATAGTCAATGGCGCTGAACCTGAATGCCTGGACAGCGTATTGCTCAAAGGCGGTTGTGAAGATGACTTCACACTCAACATCGCGTATTCCTTCCAGAACATCAAATCCCGTGGCATTTCCCAGTTGAACATCGAGGAGAAGCAGGTCGGGTTGGTGTTGTTTTATGGCGCTTACTGCTTCGGGGGCACTTCGGGCAGTGACAAGAATGCCGATGTCATCCGGATACTCTCCCAAAAGTCTTGTCAAGCGATCGATACAAGATTGTTCGTCGTCAACGATTGCTGCTTTGATCATGATCTCTTCAGTTTCGGGCAAACGGCAACGTCACATCGACACGCGTTCCTACCTCAAGGTCGGAGAGTTCGACGTTCGCTTTCACTTGCTTCGTACGGTTAAGAATTTCAATTCTCGCTTTGGTAATCTTGAATCCAAATGATTGTCTGCGCGCAGATGTAGCGGCCGGGGATGTCTTCCTTCCGATTCCGTTATCCTCGACAGTGCAGCGTATCATCCCCTCATGCTCCGAAATCCGGATGTTGATCATTCCTTCTGACTGTTTTGGTGCGATGCCGTGCCATATGCTGTTTTCAACAAAAGGTTGCAGCAGCATTGGAGGCACCAATGTTGTCCCGGGATCGATTTTCTGATCGACATGAATCTCATAGGTAAACATGTTGTTGAGTCTCATCCGTTCGAGCTGCATATAGAGCTCCAGTGCTTGAAGGTCGTCAGCAAGGGCGACTTCCTTTTGCTCGGAATGCTCTAGAATCATCCTCATGAGTTTTGCGAACTTTGTCAAGTAATAATCCGCATTCCCTGTGTCGTGTGTGGCGATGTAGTTGCTAATCGAGTTCAGGCAGTTGAAGATGAAGTGGGGATTAATCTGCAGGCGCAAGGCCTTCATTTCTGTTTCTGCAACCTGAGTCCGGAACTCAGCCTCCTGCCTGTGTTTGTCGGCATCTGTTCTCTTTTTGTAGAACAGAAAACTCGTAACGGCGCCGAGAAGGAGGAGTGTGGCTCCTCCCATGACAGAATTCTGTTCGACCTGTTTCTGACGCAATCTCTCTGCGGCAATGGCCTCACGAGCTTCGTGCTCTGCGTTAAGCAACGCTTCACGCTTTTCGAACTCATATTCCATGGTTTTTGTGGCGATTGTTCTGCGGTTTCTGTCGTTGTCGACACTGTCACGGAGAACAACAGATTGTTTGAAGGCATCAAGGGCTTTTTCATAGTTTCCGGCGTTCTCGAACGTTCTGCTCAATTCCTCTAGCGCGAATGCCTGTCTGCTCGGAGAACCGATCTCATGTGCAAGGCCAAGGGCGCGACGTTGATATACGAGAGCCCTTTCATTCCGGCGGGATAAAGGGATCCCCCATTCTGTAAGAAGGCTTGTTGGTGCGGAGCGGTAGACCTTGCCAAGCTCAACGAGTGCGACAATCAAGGCATTTTTGTCAGACATCTCTTCATACAATCGGAGGGAGCGCTCAAGATAGCGCAAGGCCAGCTCGTGATTTCCCGCTTTGTTGTAAATGATTCCAAGGCTGTTGAGTGAATTAGCCGAACCTTTTTTTATTTGGAGCGAATCGTTTAATGCAAGGGCCTTATGATGATAAAAGACAGCTTGAGCCATACTATCTAAATCATCGTACACGTTGCCGATGTTAGCGTATGATTGGGCCAAGCCTCGCAGGTTTTGCGACTCTTCGTACAAGATGACCCCACGCTGAAAAAACTCAAGAGCTTTCCGGGGCTCGGCCATATTCTTATGAATCAGGCCGATGTTCGTGAGGATGTTTGCCAGTTTCTTGCTCTTGATCCGTTCATAAATCGGCTGTGCACGAAGATAATGCTCCAGTGAGCGGGGATAATTTGCCAGCGAGAGATAGACAACGCCTATGTTGTTGAAGGCGTCCGCCTTTCCTTCTTCATCTTCTGCCTCGTCATAGTGCTTGATTGCGTTGCCGTACATCTCCAAGGCGTCAGGATATTTCCCTTGTGCCCAGAAGTTGATCCCCTTGGCTCTATAGGCGTAGCCGAGTTTGGAAGCATGAGCCAAATTCGTAGCGAGGCTGATTGCTTCGTCGGCCAATGCTACTCCCCGCTGTGGATCAGAATAGGGGTAGTGCCTGTAGGCGAGTTCGTTTAGAAGGTTAAGTCTTGTTGAGTCAGGTAAGGGATGGTTATCGAGCACCTTTTGCAGCGAATCTGCTTCCGGTTGGGCAGCGTGCAATACGATTGCTGCCGAAACCTGCAATATCATGAAACGAATCATAATGTAACCCTCCCTCAAACATATCTTACCCCCGACTGACTTCTTTGCATCTAAGAGACAAGACTCAACATCTGCTCACCAAAGGTCGGCAGATAATAAATGCCGGTGGAAGTGAGGATTCTGGAGTGGTATACTTTCACGTGCCCAACACTCCAATCCTCATTCCATGGAGCCTGCTATGAACAGCAGATACTTAGAGTTCTACAAGCCATTCCTTGACTACATTGACCTTGGGCGCTTGTTTACCACCCCTTTTTCGTGGTTGTATGCATTACTTGCCGGCTTCAATCTCATGCTGCCTTTGATTGTGTTGTATGTTGCGACTGACAGTCACTTATTCAGTGCCGGGGGATCATTCTTTTTTGCATTTCTCATTTTGTGGCTTGCAGTGGCAACCGCCAGCTGGCTGGGCTGTCAGATTTGGTGGAATCGGCGGAGGGTCGTCATGTCGTTGTCCGACCAGGACGCTGATTTTGTTGCAACACCGGTGTTTGCACATTTCATTCAAACTATGGGTGAGTGGTGCGGAAGTTGGATTGCAATTGTTGGCGCCGGAACAGGACTTGTCACGGGCATCTTTCTACGCGATGGAGGGTTTGGCTCGATCCTGCCATTCTCGTTTTTGGCAACGGGTGGGTTCACCTCGCTCGTCATTATGCCGATTGTCGGGTTCTTGATCATCGTCGCATCGCGTTTTGCGGCAGAGCAGGCCAGAGCTCTTGTGGCTGTTGCAATCAATACAAAACAACTTAAATCCGCAAGCCAAAATTAGGCTGCAAGCCAGTTCATTTACATTCTAATGAGGGAAAAAATGGTTTACCCCTATTTCCAGCGGACTGTTTGTTGGGTTTTAGTTGGGGCTTATTGCCTGCTTTCTCCATCAGTCTACGGTCAATGGCTCCCTGCCAACGGCCCCCACGGCGGGTTCATAGGCGCTGTCGGAGTAAATGCCTCAACCCCCGGCGGACCTACGATATTTGCTGGTACCCTCGGCGGCGGAAACTTCCGATCCACGAACAACGGAGCGAGCTGGAACGAGGTGAACTCCGGCTTGAGTTTTGGAGGGACATTTTTCGGCGGGACGTGTTTCGCCGCGAAGGGAACAAATACCTTCTGTGGCACAAGTGCGGGTGTTTTTCTTACAACCAACAACGGAAGCTCCTGGGTCATGATGAACAACGGACTTACCAGCACCGGCGTGATCTCGATATTGGTTGTGGCAAACGAAGTTTTCACGGGAACGCTGAATGGTGCATTTCGCTCTACCAACGACGGGTCATCATGGACTGCAATTAGCTCGGGCCTCACCAACACACGCGTAAACGCCCTTGTTGCAAGCGGTGCTATGTTGTTTGCGGGCACAGATGGCGGGGTGTTTATCTCAACCAACAGTGGGGCAAGCTGGACTTCGTCCAATGCGGGTTTGACAACCTTGGCCGTGAGGGCTTTGGCGGTGAATGGCTCCACGCTTTTTGCCGGGACGCTGAATGGAATTTTCCGTTCGACAAACAACGGGGCTGGCTGGTCAAGTGTTAGCGCAAACATCACAAACACCCTCGTTGTCAGCGGGGGAAACATTTACGGAGCCGGATCGGGAGCGTTCGTATCAACGAACAATGGAACGAACTGGACCTCAATAAACACAGGGCTGGAAAGTTCAGTATTTCTGTCGATGGCTGCAAACGGCTCGACGCTGATTGTCGGGGGCACTTCATATTTCGCAGGAGTGTATGTGTCGACGAACGGAGGAAGTTCTTGGACCGCCCAAAACCTCGGTCTCACCTCCACTAACGTGCGTTCATTCATGGCTGTCCCGGCTGGCAGCAACGCGTACACGTTGTTTGCCGGAACGAATGAAAACGGCATTTATCGCTCAACGGATAACGGTGCCAACTGGGTTTCCGTCAATACCGGTCTTAATAACGCTGCTGTTGACGCTCTGACGTATGCGGGGAATCTGCTCTATGCCGGGGGATTTCTTGGGGCGCACGTCTCCAGCAACAACGGCAGCAGCTGGACGCAGGTCAGTGCAGGTCTCCCGGCAACTGTAACAGTCCGGTCGTACACAGTTCTGGGTTCCAATGTATTTGCAGGCACCACTTCGGGCGTTTACATGATGCCGGCGGGCGGCACAACATGGACACTGCGAAATACGGGGATTACGGGTACAGGCATTAATGTCGTTGCAAATTCTGGATCCAGTCTGTACGCGGGGGGAAACGGATTGTTTCTCTCCACTAATGAAGGGGTTTCATGGACTTCGATTGGTGCGGGAATTACAAGTACGAACATCAAAGCGATTGCTTTTCTTGGAACAGATGTAATTGTTGGAACGCAGAATGGAATGTTCCGCTCGACCAACAACGGCGGCTCGTGGAGTGCAATCAATACTGGTCTAACGACAACGAATGTGAATGCTGTCGCGTCGTTTGGGTCGAACTTAATGGCGGCAAGCGGATTCGGCGTCTATGTCTCGTCAAACAGCGGAGGCAACTGGACTGCAGTTAATACAGGATTCCCGAGTAGCTTTGGTGTGATATACCCGACAGTTCAAACATTAAATCCCGTGCCGGTCGGCGGTGTCATGACGATTTTTGGCGGAACATTCCAGCTGGGAGTATGGCGTAGACCGGCTTCGCAAATCAGCAGCGTCCGTTTGGCTGCGGCTGAGGTGCCGAACGCCGTCAGACTTGAACAAAACTTTCCAAATCCTTTTAATCCATCAACCACAATTCGCTTTGCAATTGCCGGCGGTACAGGCCGATGTATGCTGCAGTTGTTTGACGTGACTGGCCGGCTGACAGCAACTCTCCTTGATCAACAGATGGAGGCAGGTGTGTACGAGTACTCCCTCGATGCGACACTGTTGGCTAGCGGCGTTTATTTCTACCGCCTTGAAGCGGGGGGCTTCACGCAAACGAGAAAACTTATTCTACAAAAATAATCCTATTTGCTTTCACTAACCAAAGGAGACCCCTCATGAAAACACTCGTTCTTTGCCTTTCGCTAGTCGTTTTGGCCGGCAATGCGTTTGCGTCAAAAACTCCCTATGCCAAAGGCCAGACTGTAGGCCAACTCGGTATCGGCGTTGGCGGACTCGGCGGATTCTACGGTTCGTCGAATCTTCCTGTCCTGTCACTCGGTCTTGATTTCGGAATAGAGAAGAACATCTCCGTGGGCGGCAGGGTAGGGTATACGTCATCGACGTTTGAGTCCCCGTTTTTTGTCCAAGGCACTAATCGGAACTACCGTTGGAAGTACACCTACATTACTATAGCGGGTCGGGGCTCGTACCATTATCCTATCGACAACGAAAACGTCGACCTCTACGGCGGCATCGACCTGGGGTACAATATCGTTTCATCGAAATACGAGGGAGACGCAACCACCCGTAACTTCGTTGCTTCAGCTTCCGGCAGCTATGTTTTCTGGGGCGTTCATCTTGGAGGAAGGTATTATTTCGCTAAAACCTTCGCCGCGTTTGCCGAACTCGGATATGGCTTTGGGATTCTCAATGTAGGCATTTCGATGAAGTTGTAAGGCGGGTGCCTTGAGTGATATCGCGGGGCGGCAGCTTATGCCGCCCCCTTTTTTTATGCGAATGAACGTGGAAGACGTTGCTTTTCATGGTTCTGTTTCTTACTCTTTAGCCCAAGCAACGTAATCTTCGTGTTCTTCACGAAATAGTCATAATCCCCAATGACGAAAAGCGAGTATCTCTCATGGTTCGATCAAGTTGTGATGCCCACCGAACCGGCTTTCCGGCGCGTCCCGCCAGACAAGATTGATTTCAGGCTTACCGACTCGTCCTTCTCTTTGGGGCAACTTCTTGCGCACATATCAGGCTCTCTAGGATTTCATGCAAAAGTCGTACGCAGGGACAACGAGCTCCCCTTCAAATCGCTCAAGGAGATTCTCGTTGCGAACCGACGGCATCCTTCTATGAATGTTGACGAAGCGGTGATTCATCTTCAGGACTCAACCATTGCGTACAAATCGGCCGTTGGCGATTTGGGTGACCATGACTTCCTAACTGGAGAACTGGATACACCCCAGCTAGGGCGGGTACTATATTGGCGTTACGCAGCCTTCGTGATCGAACATCATATCCATCACCTGATGGAACTGCACCTGACACTCAAGATTCTGGGTGTTGATGTGAACACGAAAACCCTTTACCGGGGCTGACAACTTTTTAATGACAATGACATATGTCCTCAACGATCTTACTCATAGATGATGATCTAGCATACCTCGAGCTGACAACAATGATGTTGAAGCTCGAAGGTCATCGGGTGCTATCTGCAACCGACGGGCGTGCCGGATGGGAAACGCTGCAAAAGGAAAAACCAGAGCTTGTGCTGCTCGACTGGAACCTGCCCGAGGTCAGCGGAATCAATCTCATCAAACTCATTAAAGAAGAAATCAAAGATGGCCTGCCCCCGTACGTCATTATGGTCACAGCGCGGCGTGAAGTGGAGTACCGCATTGAGGGAATGGAGGCAGGCGCCGATGACTATCTCACCAAACCGTTCGACAGAAAAGAACTGATTGCCCGCCTGAATGTCGGGCTGCGCACAATGAGGCTTCAGCAGCAGGTCGCAGACCAAGCGCGGCAAAAGACCGTTGTCGAAATGGCGGTTTCTGTCGCTCACGAGATCGCCAATCCTCTGGCGACAGCAATGCTTCTGCACCAACGTCTCTCCCGCTCGCCAGGTGTGCAGGATGTTCCGAATCTCAAAGAGGACCTCGAGCTGCTCGGCAAGCAGCTAACCCGCATCGAGTCTCTCGTCCGAAAAGCTCAATCGATAGAGAGTGTTGTATCTGTCCCTTATGCTCAGAACATCACGATGATCGACTGGCATGGGGGGGAGGGAAAAAAGGAGTAAAGACGGCAAAACGGGCTGCCTGATCCTTGGGTTTCTTACCTCTTCCGCAAAGATTACCGAAATCAAATCATTTTCGAGTTTTTCACGATTCAATTCATCTGGCAAAGTCCGGGGTGTTACCTCATTTCGTTCTATACTGTAGAGGGGTATTTGTCCGGCGTTCTCAATACAACAATTGTTAAGCTCCTAAAGTCCGGCGACCGCCGGGGCTGTGCGGAACTCGTCAACAAGTATCAGAAGCCCTTGCTTGCTCAGGCCGTGAAAGTTTTCGGCCTTGGGAGGCAAGAAGCCGAGGAACTTGTGGGCGACGTGTTGCTCGCTGTTGTCCAGAATATTCACTCATTCGATTTCAGGAAAGGGGAGACGGACTTTCACGTTTGGGTGGTGACGTTGTTCAGGAACCGTGTGAGGGACATTGCGCGCAAGCAAGCTTCGCAGCATGTGTTGTTTGAAACGTTTAATGAGTGCTTCGGAGATGAGCATGATTATGTATCTGCGGCCGAAAGAGAGGTCATTGCAGGGATTGTAAGGGCATATCAAAATGAAATGTCTGACGATCCGCCGGAATATGCCTCTTCCTTAATAGCTGTAGCTGATGTTCTTGAAAAGCTCGAGAGCTGGGAGCGGGTACTTCTCCGCTGTCGGGCGTTGGATGTTCCATATGAGGATATCGCCCGGTACACTGGTAAGCCTGTCCATTACCTAAAGGTGTACCATGCCCGAGTCAAAAAGAAATTCATGAAAATGATGCTTGAGCATCACCCAGACATTCTTGCACAATGAACAAAGACAATATTGACAAGCTTCTGCAACTCGCCTGGCTTGAGGGATGGATTAATACACGTGGCGCCTACGAGAAGTCTGTTCTTAAGACAGAACCGGTTCACATGCTTGTGGATAATGGCGCTCTTATCGCGAAGCTGAACCATGCCCTTGACGAAAACCGCTCAGAGCAGTCATTAACTGTCGGACAAATGCTCCGCTCGGTCCGTTCCGAACACAAGCTGCGGGCGCAGGTGTTGTTTTCCCGTCTTGGACTAACGCAGAACATCTACCGTCTTGTGGAGCGCGACGCGATTTCTCCTCTGAAACTCCCTGTTGAAGTCTGGCGGAAAATGCTTCAAGTGCTTGGCCTGCCGGTGGACGAACTCGCGGGAATGATCCGGAGAACGCATCAGCTCTTGGTGTACCGTGCCTCGTTCCGCGGAGTGCTCGCACGATACGACTCCAGAAAAAAGAAGGGTATGAAGAAAGCCACTCTTGAACAGGCCTATTCCGAACTCTACGCCAAAGCCAACTTAACAATGCCGGAAGAAGACGAAAAGAAACTGAGCCTATTAATTGAAAATCTAAGAAATCCAAAATGAACCCGGCGCTACTAATTTTTGAAGACCGGTGCAAAGAGGCTGCCCACGCTTTATTGCATGCCCATGCTGGCGATAAGCGGCGGCTTCCAGTGAATGTTGATGAACTCGCTACAGGGCTCGGTTTTCAGGTGGTTCGGCTCTTCTCCGTGGCTGATGAGTTTTCGGGGATAGTAAGTCCAAAGCACCGCCTTATTGGAGTGAACGGCAATCATCACAGACACCGACAGCGGTTCACTCTTGCTCATGAATTGGGGCACATCGTACTCGAGCATCCACCGGAAAGCGCCTGCTCAAGCCTGCAAGTGATCGAATGTAACCGGGAGGCGGATATTTTTGCTTCGGAGTTGCTTATTCCTGAGTTCTTTCTTGACGAGTTGTTGCTCCGCACGCAGTCGCCGGCAATCCTTGCGCGCCTTTTTGATGTAAGCGAGGAGGCGATGATCCGCAAATTGCGTTTTTCCAGCAGAAAAAGAGGTGTTACCTGATTTCGTTCTATACTGTAGAGGGGGTTCTTATTCATCCACAAACATCTCTGTGAGGAGGGTACCATGACAACCACAAATGCAGCTCTGTTCTCGACGATCGTCCGCTCCGGCAAGACGACCTACTTTGTCGATGTCAAGGAAGCGAAGAACGGCAGCAAGTATCTCTCGATTTCCGAGACAAAGCTGGACGGTGAGGAGCGCAAGCGCAGCACCATCCGCGTGTTCGGTGACTCGATCGACCAACTCCGTAAGGCAATTGACGAGGCCTCGGAAGCTGCTGCTGCGAACTAATCCCTCAAGAGGCGCATTTCCGGCCGGATTTGCGCCTCTTTCCTTTTCCCGGATTCCCTATATTATGACGTCGATGATGACCCTTTTTCCATCCCTGAGCATCAAAAGCAACAAACAGGGTTATCTATTACACACATTTCATATGAAAGGAAATCCGGCCAAGATGGAAAAACTGACGAAAGATACCTTCTTGCAGAAGGTTTTTAATTACGAGAACAATAAGGAATGGAAGTACGAGGGGGAGCTTCCGGCTATCATCGACTTCTACGCAGACTCGTGGAGCCCCTGCAAAGCTGTCGCTCCGGGTCTCGAAACTCTCTCGAAGGAGTATGACGGTAATAT
>CAZBWR010000032.1:0-42901 GCA_964495695.1 uncultured Chitinophagales bacterium
GGGGGTGGGAGGGTAGAACTGGTATAGATTAGGGAAGGTTCGGGGGAAAAGCAAACTGTATTATGCTAAACAGGATACGGCTGTAGCTGCTTTTTCATGCTATACGAGCGAGGCTTGATCGCTCGGCTTGTTGATCACCATCATATGTGATTTCTGAAATTCTAGGAATGATGCTGATACTTCTTACATTTTCCAACAACTTGCAAGATGTTTTGAATTTGCGATATTGGCCATTTGTTTTTGACTGCTCTTCCGAAAGACCTTCGAAGAAGGGGATGTTTTCGGATAGATTATCCTTACGGGACATCAAGTACCCGACTATATCCGCATAGCAAATTCCAACCGTAGCAATACTTGATTTGATCTGCATGATATCCTCTAACAGGAGACAACCCTTTTTTTCAATGATGGGCGTCAGTCGCTCAGACAGTTGTCGTTGACTGACGTCAGTTCGCTCATCGCAAATAATCGACACCAAATCCTTGCCAAGCTTCTTTTCAAGTCTTCCTTTCAAAAGACTATTAATGACGGCCTCAACGAGCTTGAGGTAGGCAAGGTAATCTGAGCCTGCCGTGGTTGAGGCGTATGTGAACTTGATTCGAGAGATAGAATCTGTGCTGCAATTCCTCAGAACAGTTTCGGCCAAGGCAATTCTCGTTTCTAC
The DNA here is from genome assembly GCA_964495695.1 of uncultured Chitinophagales bacterium. Taxonomy (GTDB): domain Bacteria; phylum Bacteroidota; class Ignavibacteria; order UBA10030; family UBA6906; genus CAADGV01. The sequence continues at coordinate 665 of CAZBWR010000032.1, forward strand.
AGAAACGTCAGGACAGCCCTGCGAAATTGAAAAAATGGAACTTCCCTTGAACTCTTTGTTAACGCTCCAGCCAAACTCGTTTACTTGGTCTAAAAATTCTCGTTTGATGCTGTTATATCTTGTGGCGTCAATCATCGCACCGCAAACACCCAAGTAATTGGTGTTCTGAGAGTCTGATGTCTCGTCAAGGAAAATTAGCTTCATAAAAACTCCTAGCAAGTTGTAAAGCAAAAAAGCCCATCCACCGTGCCGCGGGTGAATGGGCTTTCTCTTAGTTGCTGTAACTACTTATTTCGAACCGCTAATTTCTCGAAAGAATCTAAGTTGTTTTTGCACTTCACCCGCTGTTCTTCGCCCCCCAATCAGTCTTGGTAGAGCGGGTATTCTTCCTGTTCTGTTGTTTTTATCTCCCCGTCCTCAGTCCTTCTTCAGCTTACCTCAGCACTTACTCCAGCCGCAGTTTTGGCACAATACGCATCCTCCGACGTGTTCGACATTTGTTCCGCACTCGGGGCACGCAATGCTCGACTTGGGGCCGTCGTATGTTTGAGTTTTCTTAGACGGCACACCCTTCATCACCTTTGGTGCCGGCGGCTCGACCTCACGGTAGTGTCTGAGTTGCTCTCGCTGCTCGATGTATCGCTCCAACACCTTGCCGATGGCGTCAGGAGTTGAGAAGATCTGGCTTCCCTGTCCATCCCATACTGCCATCGGACCGGAAATGCCTTTGAGCTGCTTTACCACCTCTCGGGGCTCGATGCCGGAACGCAACGCCAGTGAAATCAACCGGCTGATTGCTTCCGACTGCGCAGCGGCGTTTCCGCCCGCCTTGCCGATAGTCGAGAAGACTTCGCAAATGCCGCTCTCGTCTTCGTTGATCGTTACATAGAGATTCCCTTCGCCAGTCTTCACGCGCTCGGTAACGCCAAACGTACGGATGGGACGCTCACGGGGTGCACGTTGCTTCGCGGCCGGCTGCTCGGGTTGGCTTCCTTTTTCCTTTTTCTTCGCAAACTCTTCCGTCTGCAGGATACCGTCACGGCTCCCTTCGCGATAAACGGTGATTCCCTTCAGTCCAGCCTTGTATGCCGTCATGTAAATGTCGGCGACAGTTTCGACGCTGACATCCTCCGCCAGGTTTACTGTCGAGGAAATTGAGCTGTCAACATACTTCTGGATCACTCCCTGCATCTTCACGCGGAAGTAGGGGTCGATGTCATGTGCCGTCACAACATGGTCCGGCAGGTCAACGTCATCCCCGAACAATTGCTTAATCAGAGGATGGTAGACTTTGTATTCGGTGTACGTGTCGCCGTCGTGGTTCTTCACCTTGCGGCGGTAGCTGGTGCAGAAAATCGGCTCGATGCCTGAGCTGGTCTGCGCAACGATGGAACCCGTCCCGACAGGAGGAACCGTAATGACTGTGCTATTCCGGATACCATGCTTTTTGATGGATTCCTGGATATCCTTCGGCAGGCTCTGCACAAACTTGCTCTTCGAGTAGCCGTCCCACTTGAAGAGGGGGAAGGCTCCGCGTTCTTTTGCCAGCTCGATTGAGGTCTTGTATGACTCATCACGGATGACCCGCATCATGCTTTCGGTTGCATCGAGCGCTTCCTGCGAATCATATTGGATCTTCATCTTCACAAGGGCATCGGCGAGGCCGGTAATTCCCAGCCCGATACGACGGTCGGAGGCGACAGCCTTTTTGATCTTGTCGAGTGCGTGATTGTCCATATTATAGTCAATCACGTTATCCATGAACCGCGTGGCAATGCGTGTCACTTCGGCAAGCTCGTCGTAGTCGAAATTTCCCTCTTCATTCACGAATTTGCTGAGGTTGATGTTGCCGAGGTTGCATGCTGTGTACGACGCAAGTGGTTGCTCGCCGCAAGGATTCGTGCTGGTGAGAGGGTTTGCGTACTCGACGTTGTGATAGTCCTTCATCGTGTCCCAGAAGATAATGCCGGGCTCTGCCGATGCGTGGGCATTCTTGATAACCTTGAACCAGAGTTCTTTTGCCTTGACGGTGCGGTACACCTTGCCGCCCCACCGGAGGTCGAAGTCCGTGTCATCTATGACCGCCTTCATGAACTCGTGCGTCAGCAGCACGCTGATGTTTGCATGCTGCACCTTGATGCGGCGGGGATCGTTCTTGATGGTGATGAACCTCTCGACATCCGGATGATCGACACGGATGGTGAGCATCAGCGCGCCGCGCCGTCCGGCCTGTGAAACAGTGTTGGTGCTTTCGCTGAAAAGATTCATGAACGCTGTGGCGCCGGGTGAGTGGTCGATTGTCGCGTTGACGGCGGCTCCTTCGGGGCGCAGCTTCGAGAGGTCGGTTCCGACTCCGCCCCCCGTGCGGTACACCATTGCAGACTCGGTGATGCAGCGGTAGATGCCTTCAAGGCTATCCTCTTCAATCGGAATGACGTAGCAATTGGAAAGGGTAGGCTTGCGGCGCGCCTCATCACGTCCCGCTCCGTGCATAACGCGGCCGCCGGGAACGAACTTGAAATCGAACAACAGGCTCAGAAATTGGTGGTACCAATACTCGCGGTCGGCTTCAGTTTTCTCTGTGGATGCGAGGGCTTTGGCAATGCGGCTCCACATGTGCATCGGGCCTTGCTCGCTCGGTGCAAGGTACTTTGAACGCAGCACATCGGCAGCAAGATCGTTGTCGGCGTAATAGTCACGAGCATTCAGTGCGAGGTCCATAATGGCGGGGTCAATTGTAGAGCTTGGAGCGGCTACCGGGTTCTTCCTGGATACTGCCTCGGTAGTGGGGGAATTCTTCTGAGCCATAGCCTGTCCCTTCTTGAATTGATGTATCGGAAAGTGGTTCTATAAGAAAGAAGAAAGCCCTACTCTAACTGCTGCGTAAGCGGGCTTTCGAGGAAATTTCAAAGCGTAAACTGATGAATTAGGTACCCTTTTCAACACTTCTAATCCTTCATCAGTACCGTTAATGCTTATCACAGAACAAGTTGCAGGATACATCTGTGATGCATACAGAGCCATCTAAAATTTAGTGGGTGAAAATATAATACGGTCTCAAAGTGAAGTCAAGTTAAAATTTCAAACAATATTTTTCGCTCAATGATATCAATGACTTAGCAGAAACAAAAAAAACTGCGATAAGAGATGGGTGATCAATATTCCCCACCACTTTTTCTGCATCGGGTAAAGACGGAGCTGAATTGCCAGTCGGCGAACAAAGAAAGCTTGTTTTTTGGTGCTCGGGGAGATATATTTGATGCGACCCTTAATGCAGCACACCATCATCACCACCCCGGCCTCAAACTCATAAGCACCACTTTACAGGAACCACATGTCTGCGAAAGTCCAGTTTTCGACCATACCGGAGATGTTCAAGAACATCACCGACAAGTATGCGAACGATACACGCCCGATGTTAATGGTGAAGAGGGATGGCGCGTACCGTCCGTTAACATACAGCGAAGTCCGCAAAACCGTCAATCACACGGCATGCGGCTTGGCGGCCCTCGGTATCCAGCGAGGGGATCGGGTGAGCATCATTGCGGAAAACAGGCCCGAGTGGCTCTACTCTGACCAGGCGATTGCCGCGCTGGGGGCGATCAGCGTCCCGATTTATCCTACAATGACTGCAAAACAGAACGAGTATATCTTCAACGATGCGACGGTCAAGGCGGTTATCGTCTCCAACCAGTTCCAGCTCAACAAGGTTCTGACGGTTCTGAACAACACGCCGAGCCTGAAGCACGTAATTGTGATGAACGAGGGTGTGGCGGCTGTTGCCGCAAACATTATAACGATGAGCTACTTGCAGAAGCTGGGGGAGGAGTTCGAGCGCCGGGAGCCCGGATTTCTGGACAAAACACGTTCAACAGTCCGCCCTGAAGATCTGCTCACCCTCATCTATACCTCGGGAACGACCGGAAATCCCAAAGGGGTAATGCTGACCCACAATAATCTCTGCAGCAATATCATTGATGCATCGACCTGCATCAACATAGACGAAGATGACGTGCTTCTTTCATTTCTTCCCCTGAGCCATTCGTTTGAGAGGATGGCCGGGAACTACACGGCGGTAGCAAGCGGCGGAACAATCGCTTATGCCGAAAGCATCGAGACTGTTGCGACCAACATGCTCGAGGTTCGCCCGACAATCGTCACGACTGTGCCCCGTTTGTTCGAGCGCATTCATGGCCGGATAATGAAGCAGCTTGACTCGGCCCCTGCGCACCGCCGGAAGATCTTCTTCTGGGCAATCGAAACGGGGAAGCGCTTTGCCGCTGCCCGGCGTGAGGGTAAAATCGGGCCGGTGCTCAAGGCCCGGCATGCCCTTGCCGACAGACTTGTTCTTTCCAAGGTCCGTGAGAAGACCGGGGGCAGAATCAAATTCATGGTCTCGGGGGGAGCCGCCCTGCCGAAGGTATTCGGGGAATTTTTCGAGGCAATCGGCATAACGATTATCGAGGGATACGGCTTGACGGAAACGTCACCTGTGATCTCTGCGAACAGGATCGATAATTACAAATTCGGTACTGTCGGCCTGCCCATACCGAATGTTGAGGTGAAGATTGCCGGCGATGGCGAGATCCTTGCCCGCGGCCCGAACATCATGCAAGGGTATTGGAATCTTCCCGACATGACGGCAGAGGTGATCGACAAGGACGGATGGTTCCACACCGGGGATATCGGTGAGATCGATGAAGAGGGATTTATCAGGATCACCGACAGGAAGAAACACCTGTTCGTCAGTTCGGGCGGGAAGAATATCGCCCCCCAGCCGATCGAGAACTTGTTCCTTTCGAGCAAGTTCATCGAACAGTTTGTATTGATCGGTGACCGCAGGATGTTCTGCACCGCGCTGGTAGTTCCTGACTTTGAAGCTCTGAAACATCTTGCGGAACAGCACGAGATCACATTTTCGAATGAGGAGGAGCTTGTCCGGCATCCTTTGATTAACAGCGAGCTGGAGAAGCACATCGAGCAGATACAGAAGGACCTCGCCAACTACGAGCGCGTCCGGAAATTTGTCCTGCTGGAGAAACCGTTCACCATCGAAAACGGCGAACTCACCCCGACACAGAAGGTTCGCCGGAAAGTCGTGGAAGAAAAATACGCTGCCCTCATTGACACGATGTATCGGGGAGTAAACTGACGCCGACTCAAGCCCGAAACGGGCCGCCGTGTAAGGCCCGTTTCGGCGCATTTCTTGCCTTTCGTCCCGCTTTTGGCTACCTTTTGTTCGTAATCTTCTCCAGAACTTTTCCCCATAGCACCTTGTTAGGGATTGTAAATGATTGAGCAGTATGCTCCTATAGGAATCATGATGGTGTTGGCGATAACCTTCGGAATCGTTCTTGCCAACATCAATAAGTGGATCGGCCCGAAGCGTCCCAACGACGAGAAACTCTCCACGTATGAAAGCGGCATGGAGCCTGTCAAGTCGGCGCGGGAACGTTTCTCCGTCAAGTTTTATCTCGTCGCGATGCTGTTTATTGTGTTCGACATCGAAATCGTCTTCATGTATCCGTGGGCGGTGAAGTTTAAGGAACTCGGCCTCTTCGGGTTTGTCGAGATGCTTGTGTTCATCGGCATATTGCTCGTCGGGTTTCTGTACATTTGGAGGAAAGGAGCTTTGAAATGGGATTAGAGAAGATTGAACAGGATGGCTTCCTCATCACGAAACTTGATTCGGTAATCAACTGGGCGCGCAAGAACTCGCTCTGGCCGATGCCGATGGGAATTTCCTGCTGCGCTATCGAGATGATGGCGACGGCCTCGCCCCGTTTCGACATATCGCGCTTCGGCTCCGAAGTTATGCGCTTCACCCCACGCCAGTGCGACGTGATGATAGTCGCCGGTACTGTGACATACAAGATGGCGAAGGTTGTCCGCAAGATCTATGATCAGATGCCCGATCCGAAGTGGGTCATTTCGATGGGCGCTTGCGCGTCATCGGGGGGAATGTTCCGGTCGTACTCGGTCGTGCAGGGGATAGACCAGTTCATGCCGGTTGATGTGTTCGTGGCAGGATGCCCGCCGCGTCCCGAGAACCTTTTGCACGCTTTGATTGCGCTGCAGAAAAAGGTTGAGGGAGATCGCACGCTCGGCCAGCTCGTCAAAGGTCCGATACGCATCGACGAAAAGGGACAGGTCGAGCAGGCAACCGTAGCTGCGTAACAATTACCGATTCACGAAGATTCTGTACCACCATGAATGAAATGATAGTCCGGAAACTGAAAGAACAGTTTCCGGAAAGCATAGAAGCAACACACGAATTCCGGGGCGACTTCACGGTTCAAGTGAGAAAAAATGACATCGTCCGGGTTGCCGAGTTCATCAAGAATGATACGGAGTTGTCATTCGATCTCATTATTGATCTGCTTGGTGTGGATATGTACCGGCCCGAGGGACGGTTCGAAGTTGTGTATGTGATCTACTCCATCAAGAACAGGAAGTATCTCCGGCTGAAGGTGCTGGTCGAGGAGTCCGATTGTGTTGTTCCCACAGTCACGGGTGTGTGGTCGGGCGCCAATTGGCACGAGCGCGAGACGTACGACATGTTCGGCGTCAAATTCAGCGGCCACCCGGACTTGCGGCGCATGTATATGCCCGAGGAGTATGAGTACCATCCCCTGCGCAAGGATTTCCCTCTCATGGGAGTTCCCGACGCAATACCTCTTCCGAGAAAGTAATTCCGAAATTCTTCAATGACCATGTTAGTAGCTGATCATCCCAAGTCGAAAATCCTCCAGGCGTTGGAAGATGCCGACACCACCGTTACCATCGACGATCCTCTTGAAAACACCATGATTCTGAACATGGGGCCGCAGCACCCTGCGACCCATGGCGTATTGCGTGTTCTGGTGAAGCTTGATGGTGAAACAGTCGTGAGCAGCGTTCCCGAGCTGGGCTACCTTCACCGGGGATACGAAAAGATCGCAGAGAATTCAACCTATCACGAGTATATTCCGCACACGGACCGGCTCGATTATCTCTCGCCACTCTCGAACAATGTCGGTTATGTTCTTGCAGTCGAGAAGTTGCTGGGCCTGGAAGTACCAAAGCGTGCGGAGTACATCCGGGTTATGTGTTGCGAAATGGCGCGCATCGCCTCACATTTGGTCGCAATCGGCAGCATGGCGATGGATGTTGGAGCGCTGACGATTCTGCTCTGGACGTTCCGCGAGCGCGAGAAACTGATGGATATTTATGATGTTCTCTGCGGCGCCCGGTTTACCACCAGCTATACCCGCATCGGCGGATTGCAGCAGGATTGGACCGACACCTGCACAGCCATGCTCACCAAGTTTCTCGATGAGTTCAACGGATCGCTGAAGGAAGTCAACGGGTTGCTGTTTACCAACAGGATATTCATCGACCGGTGCGAGAATGTCGGGTATATATCGCAGGAACAATGTATTGCGCTCGGCATGACCGGACCGATTCTGCGCGGGTCGGGCATTCCGCGAGACCTTCGTCGCGACAATCCCTACCTTGTATACGATGAGCTTGATTTTGACGTCATCATTGCAAAAGAAAGTGACGCCCTCGCCCGCTTCTACGTCAGGTTTTCGGAAGCACAGGAGAGCGCAAAAATTCTCCGTCAGTGCCTCGAGAAAATGCCACAGGGTCCCATTGATCAACAGAACCCGAAGAGAGTTCTGGCTGAGAAAAACCGGATCTACACGAAGATGGAGGAACTGATACACGACTTTATGCTCATTAATATGGGCATCGACCCGCCCGTCGGCGAGGTCTACCAAGGCATCGAAAGCTCGAAAGGAGAACTTGGATTCTACCTTGTCAGCGACGGCACCGGCGAACCTTGGCGCCTCAAGATCCGCAGCCCTTCGATGGTAAACCTTGGTTCCCTTTCTACCATGTGCAAGGGAGCCATGATCTCCGATGTGGTAGCGATTATTGGCAGTATTGATCCGGTGATGGGCGAGGCGGACAAGTAACCGTCCCGCCCCTTACACATTATTCATGTTCCCGAAAGCTTCACACGCATGTTATCAGAACAAAACCTTCAACGCATAGAAGAACTGAAGAAACGGTACCAGCATCCGCAATCCGTGGTGCTGGAGGCCCTGTGGATGTGGCAGGACGAACACGGCTGGGTTTCGAAGGAGGGAATGGAGTATGTGGCGAAACTCCTCGATATTCCTTCCCACCACGTGTACGGCGTCGTTACCTTCTACACAATGTACAACAAGGAGCCGGTCGGCCGGCACAAGCTGGAAGTGTGCACGAATGTGTCCTGCATGCTGCGCGGCTCCGACAAGATCCTCGACCACCTCAAGAACAAGCTTGCCGTGAACGTCGGTGAAACAACCTCCGACAAGCGTTTTACGCTTGTTGAAGCCGAGTGCCTTGGAGCATGCGGATACGCACCTATGCTGCAATGCGGCGACGAGTTCTATGAAAATCTGGATGAGGCCAAGCTGGACAAGATTCTCGACGAATTGAAGTGACCATGGAAAAACTGATTCTTCCCGACATCAAAGACCTGCACAAGATCGACGTCTACGAGGCGAACGGCGGCTATGCCATGCTGCGCAAAGCGCTTGGCATGAAACCTGAAGAAGTCACCGAAGAGGTCAAGAAAAGCAACCTCCGCGGCCGCGGTGGTGCATGCTTCCCGACCGGCTTGAAGTGGACCTTCATGCCGAAGCAGACGGACAAGCCCAAGTATATCTGCATCAACGGCGATGAAAGCGAGCCGGGCACATTCAAAGACCGGCAGATCTTCGAGGACAATCCTCATTTGATGATTGAAGGTGGATTGATCGCAGCGTATGCCATGGGCATCAAGACGATCTACCTCTACGTCCGCGGCGAATACAACAAATGGATCAAGATGGTGCAGAAAGCGGTTGATGACGCTTATGCAAAAGGGTATATCGGTCAGAACATACTCGGGTCGGGATTCACTCTTGATTTCTACGTCCACCGCGGTGCAGGTGCATACATCTGTGGTGAAGAGTCCGCACTAATGAACTCTCTCGAGGGCGAGCGCGGCTACCCCCGCGTGAAGCCGCCATTTCCTGCGCAATTCGGTTTGTGGGGGTGCCCGACGACAATCAACAATGTCGAGACCCTTGCCAATGTCCCACTTATTCTGAAAATGGGTTGGGAAGCATACTCGAAAATCGGACATCCGAAACATCCGGGACCGATCCTTGTTGGGATTAGCGGCCATGTGAACAAGCCGGGTGTTTACGAAGTGCCGACCGGTGTGCTCATTACCGAGCTCATTGAGAAGTATGCAGGAGGAGTTCCGGGCGGCAAGAAGGTCAAAGCGATCATTCCCGGCGGGTCGTCCACAATGATCATGCGCGGCGAAGCGTTGGAAGGCGTGACAATGGATGCCGAGGGATTGAAAGCCGGTGGATCATCGGTCGGGACAGCGGGACTCATCGTCATGGATGAAGATACCGATCTTATCCGGGTGATCTCACGTATCACAAAGTTCTATTACCACGAGTCTTGCGGGCAGTGCACGCCGTGCCGGGAAGGAACCGGCTGGATGTTCAAGATCCTGAAGCGCTTCGAGAACTACGAGGCGACCCGGGAGGATATTGATCTGTTGCTGGATGTTGCCAACAACATTGAGGGGAACACAATCTGTGCGCTCGGTGACGCTGCGGCATGGCCCGTGCAAAGCATGATCAAGCGCTTCCGTGACGAGTTCGAGCAGCGTGTTGCGAAGTCCAACACCTCTCCCCGACAGAAGAAAGCGCCTGATGTTGTTCATGCGCTGAGATAACACCTGTTTGTCCGCTCCCCTGAGGCACGTCAATTCTATTTGTCGTGCCCGATCCACTCTTTTCCCATTCAACTCAGAAGGAGGCCCTGTCATGAACTCTTCACGTCTGAATATATTCATCGCTTCGTTGTTGCTTGGTGTGTCGGCGTTGCTCCTCGCCGCTTGCAGTTCATCGGAGACCATGATGGACGAAATGGAATCGAAAGGCTTCGTCACACTCCACATCAACTTTGAAACCGGAAAGGCCGACATACGGCCGGAGTCCCAGGAGATAATCGATCAAGTGGTCAATCTCTTGTCAGAAAATGAATCGTTGAACATCAGCATTGAAGGGCACACGGACAATACCGGAAATGCCGCATCCAATAAGACATTGTCCGAGAATCGTGCGAAGTCCGTCATGAATGCTCTCGTTGCCCGGGGTATCAACAAATCTCGTCTTTCGACGAAGGGTTGGGGCCAGGAAAAGCCGATCGCCGACAACAAGACTGAAGAAGGGCGCGCGAAGAACCGTCGGGTCGAGATCGTAAAGAAATAGCGTCTGCCACCCGGTTCACCGGTTTGCACGTTTTATCCGCCACTTGGGGGCACTTACAAACTTGATGCCACGAGCCTAACCTGTTTCGCAGATTCACAAACACGCTTTGGCAGGGCGACCTGCCCGGGCAGCATTTTTCCTTCTTTACTCTTGTCTTCGTGATTGCTTTTCGCGATAATCGAATAGCAAACGTCCCCTTGCACGCTTTCTCCCCAAGGAATCACTTCGCTACGGTTTGAAGAATCAGGTTCTGTCTGTTCTTTCATTTTTATTATAATCGGGAGGAGTTATGTTGCGAATCATGATGTGTTTCCTTGGGGCGTGTCTGTTTGCAGGATCGGCCCTCTCTCAAGTTGTGGCAGAGCGGTTTTTACCGCAGCCGATTGCTCCTGCGACAACTTCGGTCGTGAATATGCACGAGCTTGCTACCAATGTCCCGCCCACCCGTACCAACGAGCTTTTTGTCGATATTCCCAACAAGTTCTTCCATGAGGAGCCGGGTCCGAGGCCTCCGAAACCCGATGTCGCCACGGGTGATGCTCTGGCGCCAGGCGTTAACGGGCAACACTTTCGCACGATGATTCCGTCACCCGCCCCTACGACAACCTTCGAGGGGCTCGGTGATAGTGTGGCTGTCGGCACTGGCACGTCGTACATTCCCCCTGATACACATGGCGCTGTCGGGCTGACAAAGATCATGGTCACGCTCAACAATAACATTCGCATCATCACGAAAGCAACCGGCGCTCCTGTCAGTACTGTATCGCTCAATTCATTCTGGGCTTCAACCGGCGCTACCGGAGTGTTTGACCCGAAAATTGTCTACGATCAGTACAACGACCGATGGATTTTTACTGCAATGTCGGACGCTGCCACTTCAAGTTCCTCGTTGTTGCTGGCGGTGTCTGCTACGGGTGATCCGAGCGGCTCATGGTATCTTTCAAGAATCATTCTGGGCACGGCCACGGTCTGGGCTGATTTTCCGTGCATTGGCTTCAACAAGAACTGGATTGCTGTCTCGGTCAATTTGTTCACGATATCGGGAGGGACATTTTCCTCGGGGACTGTTGTAACGTACGACTATGCGACGGCACGCACCGGTACCTTCACCGCAACATCTTTTACGGGCATTACATCGGCCAGTGGCGGGTTCTGCATCCATCCTGTTGTCACATATTCCTCAACTCAAGATACACTGTTTCTTGCCAGCCACATTGGCAGCGGTTCAGCGACGTACAAAATCTCGACGCTCGCCGGACCTGTCGCATCGCCGACATTGACGATCGGTGCCACAAAAACCAACAGTCTCGGCGGATGGTCCGCTCCTGGAGGTGAGGTGCTTCCACAGGCGCCGGAACCGGCACCGGGTACCGGGACTGCCAAGATCAATGTGGGCGACGCATTTATCCGGTCGAGGGCGTTGTATCGAAACGGCAATATCTATTACAGTCAGACCATCGGACTTCCGGCGGGAGGGTCATATACCAGGACGGCAATTCAATGGGCGAAGGTGGCAACGGATGGTACATGGCTTGAAGGGGGACGAGTTGATGATCCTACGGGCGTGGTGTGGTACGCGTATTCGAGCATTGAGGTAAATGCACCTGGTGATATTCTTCTGGGGTTCTCACGCTTCGGGAGTGCCTACTACGCAGGCGCCGGTTATACATTCAAGTCGCGCGATGATGCAGCAGGGACCATGCGCGATCCGCACATGTACAAACATGGCGAGGATTATTACCACAAGACATTCGGATCAGGAAGGAATCGATGGGGTGACTTCAGTCAGACGCAAGTAGATCCGTCTGATGATTATGTCTTCTGGACAATTCAGGAGTATGCCAAGACACGCGTCGGAAGCGGCGACGGATCCGGGCGCTGGGGAACGTGGTGGGCGAAAGTGACCCCGACGTTGCCTCTGCCGGTTCAGCTCGCATCCTTCACAGGCTCTGCCTTGGGAAGCACTGTTCAGTTGCGCTGGCGGACAATTTCGGAAGTGAATAACTACGGGTTTGAACTTGAAAAGTCCCATGCCGCGCCAAATGCGTACCAGCCCGTGCCCAACAGTTTCATCCCGGGTCGCGGCACGACCACCGAACCTCAGTCGTACGCGTTCGATGAAATGCGTGTAGGTCCGGGTGTGTGGTACTACCGGCTGAAGCAGATCGACCTGGATGGTACCATCGCATATCACGATGGTGTGAGGGTGGAGGTGTTGCTCACGAGCGTGCCCGAAAACGGTCTCCCCGCCTCATTTGCATTGCATCAAAACTACCCCAACCCGTTCAATCCCCTTACGACCATTAAGTTCGACACACCGACGGGCGGTCGGGTGATACTGAGAGTGCTTGACCTGCTCGGACGCGAGGTGTCAACCATTGTTGATGAGATGCGCCCGGCAGGCCAACACAGCGTACAATTCGATGCGAATAATTTCTCTTCCGGTGTCTATCTGTATCGTCTCGAAGCCGGGGGGCATTCTGAAACGAAAAGACTTGTTCTCTTGCGATAATCACTCACCTTCAACGATTTGTGTGCAACGCCCCACCCCCCGGGTGGGGCGTTGCATGTTCCTTCCTCCGTTTGCATCTCACTGAAAGGGGAGATATATTGTCGAAGGACTTTAAGTTTCGGGAGCGGTCTTTCCCCTCCGGCTTGTACAACTTCAGTCCATCACCAACCCCCTTGTATCGGACTCAACTTTCTTCAACTGTCACGCACATTCAGTAATTCCATAAAGACTGTAGACGACTATGGCAAAAAAGAAAACATTCCTCAACAGATTTCTTGACATCGTAGAGTGGGGAGGCAACAAGTTACCCCACCCGGCAACGCTCTTTGCCATTTTCGCAGTTTCCGTTATTGTCGCTTCTGCTGTCTTCTCGGCGTTTGACTACGTTGCTCTTCATCCCAGCACGGGCAATGAGATTCGCCCGGTCAACCTATTGTCGGGCGATGGTATCCGCCGGATCGTAACATCGATGGTCACAAACTTCACCGGCTTCGTGCCCCTCGGTACCGTTCTTGTCGCGCTTCTGGGCGTAGGAGTTGCGGAAGGGAGCGGACTTCTCGCAACAGCCCTTCGGGCGCTTGTGCTTTCCGCGCCTCGCCGCATCATCACCATGGTGGTTGTTTTCAGCGGCATCATGTCCAATGCCGCGTCGGAGGCTGGCTACGTCATTCTGATTCCCCTTGCGGGTGTTATCTTTCATGCATTTGGCCGGAACCCGTTGGCAGGCATGGCAGCGGCATTTGCCGGTGTCTCCGGAGGGTACAGCGCAAATCTTGTACTCGGCACCGTCGATCCTTTGCTCTCGGGGATCACCGAAGAGATGGCGAAAATTATCGATCCCAACTATACCGTAAATCCTGCGGCGAACTATTATTTCATGATTGCCTCGACGTTTCTCTTGACCGCACTTGGCACACTGGTAACGGAGAAGATTGTCGAGCCACGACTGGGCGCGTATGAAGGCGAAGCAGACGAATCATCCATGCAACCACTGAAGCCCGAAGAAAAACGGGGCCTCAAGTTCGCCGGACTCGCAACGCTGACATTCGCGGTCTTGCTCATCATCGCCGTTGTGCCCGAGGGGGCGGTTCTTCGTGACCCGAAATCAGGGGGGATTCTGAATTCTCCTTTCCTCTCTGGAATCGTTACTCTGATCTTTCTTTTCTTCCTCGTCCCCGGAATTGCATTTGGTTTGGCGACTCGTTCAATCAAAAATGACGCCGATGCTGTCAACGCAATGGCAAAGGCAATGAGCGGACTCGGCGGTTACATCGTACTTGTGTTCTTCGCCGCCCAGTTCGTGGCGTATTTTGGGTGGACGAATCTCGGCCTGATCTCTGCAATCAAGGGAGCTGAGTTCTTGCAAGCGATCGGATTGACCGGGATCCCGCTCATCCTCAGTTTTGTGATCGTAGCCGCATTCATGAATCTCTTTATGGGGAGTGCCTCCGCAAAGTGGGCGGTAATGGCACCCATTTTCGTCCCGATGTTCATGCTTCTTGGCTATAGTCCTGAACTCACCCAGGCTGCGTATCGTGTCGGCGATTCGGTATCAAACATCATCACGCCCATGATGTCGTACTTCGCTCTTATTGTCGCGTTCGTACAGAAATACAAGAAAGACGCCGGCATCGGGACGATCATTGCCATTATGCTGCCTTACACGATTGTGTTCCTGATTGCATGGTCTATTTTCCTGATCATCTGGATGGAACTTGGTATTCCGGTCGGTCCCGGAGCAGGGCTGTACCTGACTCCGTAATGTCGTCAGCTATCGTTTCGCTCTTTCTCAAATAGATTCAATCACAACGTGCGAGGTTGCCTCTCTCTATGCGCCCAAAATCTCCGAAGTCCCTCCTTAACCGCTTTCTCGACGTTGTAGAATGGGGAGGGAACAAGCTCCCACACCCCGCAACGTTGTTTGCTTTATTTGCGGTATTGATTGTCGTTGCGTCAGCTATATTCGCTTCCCTTGATTACGTTGCGCTGCATCCGAGCACCGGCAAGGAGATACGGGCGGTCAACCTTCTTTCGGGGGATGGCCTTCGGCGGATTGTCACATCGATGGTGACAAACTTCACGGGCTTCGTTCCGCTTGGGACGGTACTGGTGGCGCTTCTCGGAGTTGGTGTTGCAGAAGGTTCAGGCCTTCTCGCGACTGCATTGCGTGCCCTTGTGCTCTCCGCGCCGCGAAAGATCATTACCATGGTTGTGGTGTTTTCCGGTGTCATGTCGAATGCAGCGTCAGAGGCAGGCTACGTGATTCTGATTCCTCTCGCCGGCGTTATCTTTCATGCCTTCGGTAGACATCCTCTGGCGGGAATGGCAGCGGCGTTTGCAGGTGTCTCGGGCGGTTACAGCGCAAATCTGGTGCTCGGCACCGTTGACCCGCTTCTTTCGGGCATCACGGAGGAGATGGCGAAAATCATCGACCCGCAATACACTGTGAACCCCGCTGCAAACTACTACTTTATGTCGGCCTCGACCTTTCTGCTGACTATCTTGGGCACGTTCGTTACGGAAAGAATTGTGGAGCCCCGCCTGGGTGCATACTCCGGCGGCCCGCTCGAAGGCGGGATGGATCCTCTGAAACGGGAGGAGAAGAGGGGATTGGCAGTGGCGGGAGTCGCCATGCTCGTTTTTGCGACCATTATGGTTCTCGCCGTTGTGCCTGAGGGTGCCGTGCTTCGTGATCCGAAAACCGGCGATATTTTGCACTCACCTTTTCTTTCAGGGATCGTCACGCTGATTTTTTTGTTCTTCCTCATCCCCGGACTCGCATTCGGCTTTGCAACGCGCTCCATTAAGAATGACACCGATGCAGTGAATGCTATGGCGAAAGCCATGAGCGGACTCGGGAGTTACATTGTGCTCGTGTTTTTTGCTGCCCAGTTCGTTGCGTACTTCAGCTGGACGAACCTCGGCCTGATTTCAGCCATCAAAGGAGCTGAGTTTCTCAAGAGTATCGGGTTAACGGGAATCCCATTAATTCTGTGTTTTATTCTGGTTGCGGCGTTCATGAATCTCTTCATGGGGAGCGCTTCGGCCAAGTGGGCTGTCATGGCCCCGATTTTTGTCCCGATGTTCATGCTTCTCGGGTACACGCCCGAGCTAACGCAGGCGGCATACCGCATCGGCGATTCCGTTTCAAACATCATCACACCGATGATGTCCTATTTTGCTCTTATTGTCGCGTTCGTCCAAAAATACAAGAAGGATGCCGGCATCGGGACGATCATTGCGATGATGCTTCCCTATACGGTCGTCTTCTTGATTGCATGGGCCTTGTTTCTTATCGGATGGATGTTGCTGGATATTCCGGTGGGGCCGGGGGCGAATTTGTATTTGCGATAACACCGGGGGACTAGTAATGGGGAGAGTTGGTAGTACAATTCATTCCTGGAGGTGATTATGCGTATCAGCCGAATTCTGTTTGCTTTGTTTGTGTTGATTCCGGTGGCAACTTTCGGCCAGTCTTCTGTCTGGGATCAAGTTCCCCAGGAGATACGTGAACGAAACGCGTTCAAGCGGTTTGAATGGTTTTACCGGCAACGGGCATTTCCGTTTGACACTATACCGGTAACGTATTTTCACGCAGAGCGCGCAAAAGAACTTGCGCGCCAGCTAAATCCCTCTATGCAGCAGGTTACGTGGAATCCTATCGGCCCTGTCGGATTGAGTTCCACATGGCCTCCCGCATGGGGCGAAATGAGCGGACGCGTGAGAGGGCTTGCGGTTCATCCCACCGATCCTAACGTGGTATACATTGGTGCCGCCGCCGGAGGCCTCTGGAAGACCACGAACGGGGGCACATCATGGACGTTCCTCAGCGAAGATTTTGCCGTGAACACTTTCGGGGCAATTGCCATCGATCCTGTCAATCCGAATGTTGTCTATGCCGGGACCGGCGAGGCGATGTCAAGCTTCAATGTGCAGAACCTCGACGGACAAGGATTGTTCAAGTCGACTGACGCCGGCGCATCATGGACGCAGATCACCGACGGCTTCGGGGCGAGAACACACTTCAGTATGATTGCCGTCGACCCGTTTACCCCGAACGTCGTCATTGCCTGCCTCGCAAGCGGGTATTCATTTGTTGGAAACCTCTCCAATGAGGGCGTATGGCGCAGCTCTAACGGGGGAGTGAATTGGACGAAGGTCGTGAATATCGACAACGCGTTTGATGTGGTGTTTCACCCCGCATCCAGCGGAGTCGTTTACGCCGCAGCGGGAAACAACGGCGGTGTGTACCGATCCACCAATCACGGTCAAAGCTGGACTCAAGTAAACTCGGGTCTTCCCTCGGCAATCACAAGAATCCAGATTGCCATCTCTCTATCATCACCTTCGATACTGTATGCAATGGTGTACGGCTCGGGTACTACCCGGGTGTACAAAACGACCAATGACGGGAGTTCGTGGTCGCAGATCTCGGCGGGGGTGCAGCTTGGAGGGACGTACAATGGCTCTACGTGGGTAGACCAAGCCTGGTATGACGCAACCATCGCCGTGAAACCCGACAACCCGAATGTTGTTCTGTTGGGAAATGTCGAGATTCACAGGACCGTGAACGGTTCGGCATTCTCTCCGGTGCGGCTGACGGGAGGCCCTTACGGAGGAACGCGGGCTTGGGATTGTCCCACGCATACTGACATTCACCGCATTGTGTACTCACCATCCAATCCCGAGATCGCATATCTTGCTTGCGACGGCGGTATCTACAAGTCCACCGACGGGGGAGGCAGTTGGAATTCAGTGAATCGGAACATCTCAACAATTCAGTTCTATAGAATCGCCTCGCATCCAACCAACCGGAACATCATCATCGGAGGTGCACAGGACAATGGAAACTTCCGGACAACGAACGGAGGGACAACTCCGTGGCACGTCACAACTACCGGCGACGGGATGGAATGTGTCTTTGACCATACTGACCCGAACTATGTGTTTGCTTCGACACAGAACGGTGCGCTCTACCGGAGCACAACCGGAGGCGCCTACGGGTCGTTCGGATCTATTTCCCCCTCATGGGACGTGACGCCGAACTGGACGACTCCTTACATCATGCATCCGGCAAACAATTCTGTTCTCTACACGGCCTCAAGGCGTGTGTGGCGTTCCACCAACCGTGGATCAAGTTGGGCGCAGATTACGGGGGCAATTGCCACCGCTGATGTCATAAACTGTCTTGCAATCAGCCCCGTTCGTCCTGAGTACATGGCTCTCTCCGCGAGCGGCTATTCGAATTCCAATCCGCAAGTCATGGTGTCATCAGACGGCGGGTTCAATTGGACCGAGGTGACAAGCAGGATTGGTGGAGTTGCCCGGTATATCTCGCGCGTTGTATTCCATCCCCTCGATCAAATGACACTATTTGTTGTCCGCTCCGGCTTCGGATCAGGCAAGGTGTATGTATCCCACAACTTCGGTGGCGATTGGCGGAACGTGTCGGGCAATCTCCCGGACATTCCAGCGACAGATTTCTTTGTCGATCCGCGCAGGCCCCGGCATTGGTATGTAGCGAACGATTTCGGCGTGTATCTGTCGACCAATGGCGGCGTGAACTGGACGCGACAGGGGACCGGAATCCCGATAACGCCGGGGCTGGACTTCGACTACTTTTCCAACAGTGGAACCCGTTTGCTCAGGCTCGGGACTCATGGCCGCTCTGCGTATGAGGCGGAGCTTTCGTTGGAGACGACGGCCTCTATGTTTGTGGCTCCTGTTGAAGCTTCCTTCAAAAGGCTGGAAGTAAATACAACGGGAGACACAGTTACGGCTGTCATACAGAATGTCGGGACGCAGAATCTCCAAATCTCCTCCATCACCAAGAACTCTCCTTCGTTTACGCTTCTGAATGTTCCATCCCTTCCGGCGAATATTGCCGCCAACAGCTCGCTGCAAATCAGAATAGTCTTCCGGCCGAGCGTTCACGGGCCTGTAACAGACTCACTAAGAATTGTATCGAACGACCCCTCTTTCGGAACACAGTATGTTCTCCTTAGGGGTACGGGGGTACAGATTACTGCTGCCCGCGCAGGTGTCTTGTATGCGACGGGTAATGGTAATCTCTACTCCATCAATACTTCAACCGGAGCTGCAACACTGATCGGAAGCCACGGTGTTCTGCCCCTGGATGCCCTATATGTCAATCCTATGACACGGGAATTGTATGGCATCAGTGCAGGAGGTGCAGCCACTGACCTTTACCGAGTAAGCGGCCAGTTCGGCGATGCATTGCCGGCTGGACGTATCAACCTCGGAAACATCAGGGGTATCGCCTTCCAATTGGACGGGTCGGCATTCGCGACAACCTCAAGCGGCGATCTCTATCGCGTTACGCTTTCTACGGGAGACACTGCACGCATCGGCTCGGGTGGACTTGCCTATGCCGGGCTTGCTCAAAACCCGGTTACTTCGGAGCTTTGGGCAAGTGTCAAACCGGTGATCGCAAACAGAGACCATATCTACAAGATAAACGCAAGCAATGGATTGCCTACCTTCGTTGGCGCAACGGGTGATAATGCTGTGACACCATCGATTGCGTTTAATGCTGCCGGAGTCTTGTATGGATTGAAGGGAACGGCGACTCAGACGAACTCGCTTATCAGTATCGATACAACGAACGGATCGGGGGTGGTGATTGGCTCCACCGGTGTCGCAAACCTTCTGTCGATTGCCATGCGGACGGACTCTTTAGTGACGAGTGTTGATGGAAGAAGTTCGGGCCGGCCCGAACGGTTTGCGTTGCATCAGAACTATCCGAATCCATTCAACCCGACGACGACGATCAGGTATGATTTGCCCGAAGGCGGGATGGTTACACTCAAAGTGTTTGACATGCTCGGAAGGGAAGTCGGCATGCTGGTGAACGAAATGCAACCGGCTGGATATTATTCAATCGTCTTGGATGCGTCACGGCTCGCTTCCGGCATGTATGTTTACCGGGTGGAGTCCGGGGCTTTTTCGGCCTCACGTAAAATGCTGTTGTTGCGTTAAATACTGTCTCAAGGGGGTACAGTCGTGCAATCTACTATTAATCAACAATCAGTTGTTGTAGCGTCGGGCAATTTTGTTGCTGCGGACATCAAGGACGAGAAGGTCATTTTGGAATTGGCGACCGGGAAGTACTACGGCCTTGATCCGATCGGAACACGCATCTGGCAGATGATTCAGAAGCCGGTTACTGTTGAATCGATTGTGGCTGCCCTTCTGGATGAGTACGGCGTAGAAGAGAGCCAATGTTTACGTGATGTTGTGACCTTGATTGGCGAAATGAAATCACACAATCTTGTTCAGATCCGGCCCGATGGGACTGCTCCGTAAGCTCTCCCGCTATCCCGCAGGAGAGCGGCGATTGTTGCTGCGCGGATTTCTCCTGACCGTATTGGTGAGGATCTGGCTTGTTGTATTCCCGTTTGACCGACTCCGCCGGTTGATAGCGTCGACAAAACCACGACTTGAGCGCAGCACATTTTCCTTGACCTCAATCGGGCATGCTGTACAGGCTGCTGGGCGGCGCGTGCCCGGGGCAAGGTGTTTGGAGCGTTCGCTTGTAGCTCAACACCTGCTTCTGCGTGCAGGCTATCCGGCTGAACTGAAGCTTGGTGTCGCAAAGGACGAGAATGGATCGTTGCACGCTCACGCATGGGTGGAGTGCGACGGTGAGGTGGTTTTTGACACCGACCGCAGTTCCGCTGAGTTTCTACCACTCTCAAACTCGTCACAGTAACATGAGCGCCTTCGCAGGTATACTTCGTCTCGACGGTGCGCCTGTCCAGCGCTCCGCGCTTGAGCGGATGAGTGAGACGTTCGGAAACAGGGGGGCAGATGGAATAGGAATCCGCTGCAGCGGTATCTTTGGGGCTTCGCAGGGGATACTCCAAGTCACACCCGAGCCTCTTCCGGTGTCGCTTCCTTTCACACTCCCATCGACGGGCCATACCATCGTTGCGGATGCCCGGATCGACAATCGGACTGAGTTGCTTTCCGAGTTCGGTGTACCTTTGGGTGATCAACAAGCCGTGTCGGATCTCGAGCTCATTCTCCGATCGTACCTGCGATGGGGGGAAAAGTGTCCGGCACACCTTGAGGGCGACTTCAGTTTCGTGGTCTGGGATGAAGGAAGAGAGACTCTTTTTGCCGCACGAGATCACTTCGGGACAAAGCCGTTCGTCTACTGCCGCACACCGCACGCATTCTTCTTTGCATCTGAAATCAAAGCACTCCTCAGGTCGGGAGAGATCCCCCGCAAACTCAACCGAACCCGCATCGCCGATTACCTCATAACGATGTTTGAAGATACATCATCAACTTTATATGATGGAATTTTCCGGCTTTCACCGGCACACAGTCTGAAACTTAAAGGCGGAGTGTTCCGGATGCAGCGATACTGGGAACTGCCGTTACCTCACGAATCTGCCGGAAAATCAGATGAGGATTGGATTGAAGAGTATCGGACGGCGTTCAATGAGTCTGTGAGATGCCGCCTCCGATCGATGTCTCATGTCGGGGTCCTGGCAAGTGGCGGACTTGATTCCTCTTCTGTGTATTGTACGGCAAAGTCGGTGTCCGGGATGTCGCCGGATTTGTACTCCGGGATTTATGAGAATGCCGTTGCATCGAATGAAAAACACTATGCGGGGATTCTTGCAGCCCACGGAAACGTCACGCCTGTCTTCGGCCATCCGGACACGCTGAGTCCTTTAACGCATTGGGAAGCGGGGGAGCGTTTCGAAGACGAGCTGCTCTGGAATCCTCAAATGTCAATTCGGTGGTCGCTCTTTCCGCAAGCACAGCATCGTGGAGTACGAGTCATGTTGGATGGATTCGGGGGAGATGGTGTTGTGTCAAACGGCTTGGTTTTGTTGCCGCATCTGATCCGGCGCGGACGGTTGTTGAACGCATTTCGTGAAGGGGGGCAAGTCGCACGCAGGCACGGACGATCTACACCTCACCTCTTATGGCGGTACGGTGTGAGGCCGCTCCTTCCCCCGTCATTCGTGAAGATGGTATATCATCTGCGGGGTGGCCGGGAGGCTGCGTGGGGAGGTGTGCCCCTTCAAAAGGATTACGTAGTTGAAATTGGTTTGAAGGAGCGAATCAAGCAGCTCGAGCGGCACAAGACTGTAAAGGCGCGAGATCCGAATCATGCACACTATTTGCAGTTGCAATCCCACAGCTATGTCGCTGCACTCGAGTGCATGGATCGTGTTGCAGCGATGCACAATATCGAATCCAGGCACCCGTATTTTGACAAGCGTGTGGTTGAACTCTGCATTTCAATCCCGCCACACCTGAAGCTCAATGGTGGTTGGACCCGATACTATGCGCGAAAGGCGATGGAAGGGATTGCACCGCCCGAACTTTGTTGGAGGAACAACAAGGGGGATTTGAGTCATGGATTTCACCACGCATTGCTGCACGGTGATACGGATCTCATTGATGCGGTTCTGTATCGTAACTTGGGTCACATTAACGACTATGTCGATGTGACGGCGCTCGAATCGGTTTATCAAAGATATCGTAAATTCCGCGCAAACAACGATGGGTTTTGCCTGTGGCGGGTGGCGTTGATTGCGCGATGGCTGGGGAAGTATTGGCAATGATAGGTGACAAGTTGTGAAATACGTGGTTCCCCTATTGCTTTTCTCAATCTTTCTGTAAAATTAAAAAGTGTTGTCCCGTGACGTAGTCAGGGTCACGCATCCGTTCATTTCCAAATCTCTAGGAGGCTTGCATGAAAACAACTGTAAGGACCAATGGGGTGGGCTCGACAGGCTCCGATAAAAAGCAGTGGGCATCTCCCCGGCTCATCGTTCATGGCTCTGTCGTCGATATTACGAAGGGGGAGATCGGATCAAACCTTCCGGATGAGTTCTCTATTTCATTGTAGACCTCCCGAATGAGGTACTATCGGGCCTTTGGGTTGACGCTCGGATCAACCGTGGTCTTTCCGGAGTTGTTGGAGTGCGAAGGTCCTGAAGATGTGGAAGTCTGTGAGATCTCTGAACAGAGAGAACACACTCCGAGGAACGTTCGAGGCTTTGTCCTCGATGGAGACGTAGCATACCTTGCACATCCAGCTATCGGATCTGTAGAAGTCGAGGCCGGCGGAAGAATCGCCTTCTTGCCGGCCTCTTCTGTTGACCAGAGGTTCCTAAGGATGTTCCTCCTGGGTCCTGCGATGGCAATGCTCTTGCATCAACAAGGATCTCTTGTTCTTCATGCCAGTGCCGTTGCTATCAATGGAATGGCAGTTCTTTTTGTCGGAGAAAAAGGTCGAGGGAAATCCACACTGACCACAGCGTTGCACGAGCACGGATGCGAGTTTGTAACGGATGACGTGGCCGCTCTCGATGTCGGGGATGAGATTGATATCCGGTCCAGCGTTCCGCTGACGAAAGTCGATCCCGAAGCGCTAAGCGCCTTGAATGTGACCGGAGCCGGCCGTTTTGCACTTGGGGGGGAAGGGAAAAAAGTGGGGCGGACCTTGGGCGTTCGCATTGCATCGGGATCGGTTCCTGTCACTCACATCTTCGCGCTGCGATTTGGGTCAGGCCCGATTCTCCACTCACTGACTCCTCAGGCCGCATTCACTGAAATCGTGCGACACACTTTCGCCGCACGCTGGCTCCCGAATCACGAGCCGGACACCGCACACTTTTCCCGATGCGCAACTTTGGTTGCAAACGTGCCTGTCAGCCTTCTTGAAAGGCCGAAGGACTTCTCACTGATGAATCAGACGGTGCAACTGATCCTCCGTACGGTCGGAGTTGATTGAATCAGGTTCTGTTCAAAAACGGCATGCTGAACGTTCCAATCAGACTAGGTTATGCACTCCGTTTGGTGTGGGAATCGGGGCGATACTGGACCTTCCTTAATGCATTTCTTGTGGTCGTGCAGGGCCTTCTTCCTCTCGCAATTCTCTATCTCACCAAACTTGTTATCGATGCCATCACATCCGGCGGAGACACAACCACCACCTCTGTATTGATTTATGTGGCCCTTATGGGCGCGGCGGCATTACTGCAGGCGGGCTGCAGGTCGCTGTCGGCGTATGTCAACGAAGCGCAGTCGCAGGCCGTGACTGATCATGTTCAGGGGGTCCTTCATGCAAAGTCTGTCTCAATCGACCTGGAATACTACGAAAACTCCCGCTACTACGACAAACTGCACCGCGCACAGCAGGAAGCTCCGTACCGGCCTACACGTATTGTGAACGGGATTGTCCAGTTTGCTCAAAGCGGCATTTCTCTCATCGCAATCGGCAGCCTCATTGTCGGGCTGCATTGGAGCATTGCACTGGTGATATTCGGTGCAGCCGTGCCCGGCGCGGTTGTCAGGCTGAAGAACTCCGACACCCTCTATCGCTGGCGACGACGCAGGACACAGACGGAGCGTCGTGCCGGCTACTTCCACTGGCTGATGACCTCGGTCGACTTTGCCAAGGAGATACGGTTGTTCGGGCTTGCCGGAGAGTTCGTCGGACGCTTCAATGAACTGCGCAAGCAACTCAGGACCGAACGCATGACTATTGCGCGCCGCCGCGCTGTGCTCGAGGCTATATCACAAATTGCCGTCATTGCAGCCATCTACGGCACCTATATGTTTCTTGCGTTCAACGCCGTGCGGGGGACAATTACGGTCGGGGATCTGGTGATGTACGTTCAGGCGTTTCAGCGGGCGCAAACGCACATGAATGAAATGCTGGCAAGCGTTGCCGGCCTGTACGAGGATAACCTGTTTCTTTCCACTCTCCATGAGTTTCTCGGCGTTGAACCCCGTGTTGTTGACGGTCCCGGTTCGGTTGTCTTTCCTGTGCCTGTGACAAAGGGGGTAGTCTTTGAAGATGTGAGCTTTTCATATCCCGATTCAGGCCGGCACGCATTGAAGAACGTTTCCATCTCGATTGCTCCGGGCGAACACATCGCGCTGGTCGGGCAGAACGGCGCAGGGAAAACAACGCTCGTCAAACTGCTCTGCAGGTTGTATGATCCGGATGGAGGACGAATACTTGTTGACGGCGTGAACATCAAAGAGATCAGTCTCGAGTCTTTGCGTTCGTGTGTCAGTGTAGTGTTTCAGGATTACGTGCGCTATCACCTCAGTGCGGCGGACAATATCAGATTCGGAAACGTTGCACTTTCTCCGGGTGATCCTCGTGTGCTAGATGCGGCTCGCGCATCCGGAGCGGATGCTGTCATCCGGAAACTTCCGGACGGCTACGACACGGTGTTGGGGAAGATGTTTGAACAGGGAGAAGAATTAAGCATCGGTGAATGGCAAAAGGTTGCCTTGGCGCGTGCATTTATCCGGACATCTGAAATGATAGTAATGGATGAACCCACCAGCGCGCTCGATCCGGTTGCCGAGGCCGAGGTATTTGAACGATTCAGGGAGCTCGCACGGGAAAAGATGGCTTTGTTTATCAGCCACCGTCTTTCGACGGTTCGCCGGGCTGCGCGTATCTATGTCATGGAGAGCGGCTCTATTGCCGAATCGGGAACACACGATGATCTGATGCATCGCAACGGGTTGTATGCCAGACTGTTTACGCTGCAGGCTCAAAACTACATGTAATTCGGGGATGGACTCAAAGAGACGTTTACAAGCTGTTGAAGATTGCATCCGGCACCGATACGAAGGGACGGGCGAAACTGACTTTCCATTCGGCCTGAATGATGATGAGTGGAGCGACTTCCTCCAGTTTGTAGTAACGCATAGGATAGCTCCGTTCATGTTTGACTGTTTGAAAGAGAGCAATGTCCCGCCCCGCGTCAAAGACGCCTTCCAGGCCCATCATACACGCAACGCTCTGAGGAACCTGCGCATTTTTGCAGAAACTTCCCGGATTCTCTCAGTATTCAACAGTATGTCCGTCCGTGTCATGGGGCTGAAGGGAATTCACCTCGCCGGATTTGTTTACGGCGACGTTTCCCTGCGAACCATGGCAGATATCGATCTCCTTGTCAGGAAGGAGGATCTGGAACGGGCAAGTGAGTGTCTTCGTGGTCTCGGATACTCGGCGTCCGCAGAGGCTGAGCCCTGGACCCACCATCACCTTCCTGCATTCGTCAAGGACGGGGCCGCAACTGTGGAAGTCCATTGGACAATTCCCCCGACTCACGCATTCGCAATCGACGTGGACGCGATATGGGAACGTAGCCGCGAGCAAAAGATAGGGGAAGGCCGGTTGCTTATCCCCTCGTTGGAGGATACCATCTGCATGCTGAGCATTCACACCATCTACCACCATAAAATGCGCTCTGGCCTGCGGCCGCTTGTGGATGTCGGGGAAATTGCACGTCGTGCCGGCGATGGAATGGACTGGGATCTCGTTGGCCGCATTGCGCGTCAGTGGCGTGCATCCACAACGGTTGCTCTTATGCTTCATCTTTCGCGGGAGATCGTCGCAGCCCCGATTAAAGCTGGAGTGATACAAGGGATTGCGCCGGAGGGATTGCGTACTGACATGATCTCCTGGGCGATGAAGCACGCCACGATTATCGAACCACAATACGATTCTCCATCTCCCACCCTTGCACAGCTTTTGGGCCCGATGGAAATGTTTAACAAGGTGAAGATCGTTGCCTCGCATCTTCTCCTACCCGGCCAGCAGGTAGACATGATGTATCCCGGCATGACCGGACCGGCAAAGCGGCTTCGGGGCCAGTTCAAATACTTCCGTGATCGCCTGCGGGTGGGCATACCATCCATCAAGCGCGCCCTCATAGACCGTGACATGTGGGTGGAAGAAACCTCGTTCTTTCAACAACTCATCGACCGCAAGTAGCCCTACGCAACCCCCGTTAGTCACCTCTCTGTTTAATTGCATCTCACTCGAGGTTCGGATATATTGCAGGTGTACGTTAGTTGTTTCTTTTCAATCAGTTAGAAGGAGTCAGCTTGGGCCCGGAACTTCATGTCGCAATCACCCGCGTAGATGGCTCCGCTCACGACATCCCTTTGCCGGCATATGCAACTGAACATTCGGCCGGCATGGATATTTGCGCTGCCGTTGAGGCGGATACGGTGTTGAAAGCAGGCGAGACTGCGTTGATTCCCAGCGGCTTTGCCATCGCGCTTCCTGAGGGATATGAGGCTCAGATCAGACCCCGCAGCGGGTTGGCGCTCAAACATCAAGTCACCGTCCTGAACGCTCCGGGCACCATTGATGCAGACTACCGGGGTGAAGTAAAAGTCATCCTGAAGAATTTTGGCAGATCGGATTTCATAATTCGGCGGGGAGAACGCATCGCGCAGATGGTTATCGCCGCCTATACCCGAATCCGGTGGGATGAGCAGGATTCGCTCACCGAGACTTCCCGCGGCGCGGGTGGTTTCGGACACACCGGCAGATGATTTAGACATCCATGAACGTCGACGATTCCGGACATACGAAAGAGATTGCGGCTCTGGCCGCGGCGTTGCTGCTTCTCGCCGCATTGTTTTTCTCCGTTTGGGAGATCGTCTCTCCCTTTGTGATTGCGGGCGCTTTGCTATTTGTGTTGTACCCGTTCCGCCAGAATACGCTTGCTTCACGGCTTATGTGGCTTACCGTGGCGCTGTTCACGGTCTGGTTCCTGTATTCGTTGCGCGGTGTACTGTTTCCGTTTGCGATCGCGTTGCTCGCTGCATACATCCTGAACCCGCTTGTCACGAAGTTGGAGCCCAAAATGCCACGTTGGCTCTCATCGCTGCTTGCTGTGTTGGCGCTTGTCGGCGTTGCCGTCGGGGTGGTGTTGTTCATTGTGCCGGTTGCATTCCGACAGTTCGACCAGATCCTTGGCCGGCTCGCCATGATAGGTCAGTCGGTTTCTGATTTCATAAAGTCGGGGGAGATGTTCAACATCCTTGGACGCTTCGGCATCCCCGTGGACGAGGCCCGTAATCTCATCAGTACCGAGCTTTCGCCGCGCATCGAGGTTATCCTGAAGACGATCTTTCAAGGAGTGTTTGGATTCGTCAGCAGTATTTCTTCCCTGGTGATGCATGTATTGAACGCGGTGATAATTCCGTTCATTATCTTCTACATACTGAAGGACTTTCCCGTCATCAAGCACCATTTTTCCTCCTATTTCTCTGACGAGATCATTGGGCGGAACCGTTACATCGGGGCACGAATCAACACACTGATCGGGAAGTACTTGCGCGGGGCGATTGTTGTGGCCATTATTCAAGGAGTTATCTCCGGTACAGTCTTGTGGCTGATCGGGGTTAATTATGCCCTGATTCTCGGGATCATGACTGCGGTGTTGAACTTCATCCCGTACATTGGCCTCATTACAAGCCTCCTCGTTTCCATCATTGTCGCAACACTGAGCGGGGATGCAGTGTTCGCCAAAGTTATCGGGGTTATTATCTTGTATCTTTCCCAGAAACTTCTTGAAGCAACTGTCTTGGCTCCGAAAATTATCGGTACAGAAGTGGGGCTTCATCCGGTATTGCTGATATTGTGTCTGCTTGTGTTCGGCTATTTTCTCGGGTTTGTTGGATTGCTGATAGCAGTCCCAGCCACGGCGTTGCTCGTTGCCGGGGTGAATGAATGGATGAGTCGACGAAAGCAGGTGATTGTCAATGCGGAGGGTGCCTAGTGTCGGGAGTGTTGTATCTGGTGGCGACGCCAATCGGTAATCCGGATGACATTACCTACAGGGCACTCGAAGTTCTTCGAAAAGTTGACCTTGTGGTATACGAGGAGCGACGCGAAGGAGAAAGATTGTTGCGGCACTTCGGTATTCAGAAACCGGTGGAATCATTAAACGAACACAACGAGGTGGCGGCATCACACAACATTCTTATCCACCTCGATGCGGGGAAATCAGTCGCCCTCGTTTCCGACTGTGGTACTCCTGTCTTCTCCGACCCGGGCCAAATCCTGGTCCGCAAAGCAATTGACCGAAGCATTAAGATTGTCCCCATACCGGGGGCTTCGTCGCTTATGCCTGCGCTCACCGTTTCGGGCTTTTCAATTGACCAGTTCCTCTTTTATGGCTGGCTTTCACCGAAGAAAGAGCGGCGCCGCGCCGAATTGAAGCAACTGATGGCGGAGCGCCGCACAATCGTCCTGATGGACACACCCTATCGCCTCGTTCCTTTGTTGCGGGATTTGGCCGACACGTTTGCAAATACGAGACGTATTTGTATCGCGTTCAATCTTACTCTTCCAGACGAACAGATGTTCTACGGCAACGCCGTCGAGCTTTACAAACGCTTCTCATCCAAAGAAATAAAAGGCGAGTTCGTGATTGTTATTGAGGGACGCCCGACGGAACGTAAGAAAGGGGCCCGATCAGGATAATGAACTCGCTCATTGCCGTATTGATTTTCATCTCAACGCCGTCAAACACTACAACCGGCGACGAGGCATTCTACCGGATTGACTATCCCGCTGCGATTGCAGCGTACGAATCGGAGTTGAAAGCTTCGCCGGAGGATCCGGAGCTTCTGTGGCGTCTCAGCCGCGCCTACGTTTGCAGCGGGGAAGTGTTGGAGAACGGCGAGGAACTGTCACACTTCCGCAAGGCGGAAGAGTATGCGAAGCGATGCCTTGCCGTCAATTCCTCGCATCCACAGGGACGCACATGGATGGCAGCGACGCTCGGCTATCTTGCGTTGCACGCAGGTATGAAGGAGCAAGTCACGCTCTCGAATAGACTGTATGAGGAGATCCAGCAGGCAATCGCCCTTGATCCGAATAATGATGCTGCGTATTCCATCCTCGGATCATTCTATCGCGCTTTGGGTAATGTAAGCTGGGTGCAACGGCAGCTTGCCGCTGTTCTCTTTGGCGAACTCCCCCACGGAGGGTTTGAAGAAGGGGAGAAGGCTCTCAAGAAAGCGATCGCGCTGGCACCCGATGTCATGAGGCATCACTATGAACTCGCTGTGCTGTACCTGGATTGGGGTAGGAAAGAGGATGCCCGCAGCGCATTGCGTGCTGCCGAACTCCTGCCCGTCCGCGTGGCAATTGACCGCCCCCGGCTCGTAAAGATTAGGTCACTTCTTTCCGCCCTCGCCACAAATTAGTCCCTCACCACCATGTCTTTAGCACGACGATACCGGTTGTTATGGAGCATTCCGCTCGCCCTCGGTCTGGTGTATATTTTGCTCCTCGGGTACTTCAGTCTGCGGGAAGACTCTTTCGTCTATTTTCCAAGAAAGGGTTTGCGGGAAGCGCCGGATCTGGGAGCGATGAGCATTGAACGGACTACGCTGACCACAGACGACGGCGTGAGACTGGTGGCGTGGAAGATGAAACAGCCGGATGCACGAAAGTGGATTCTTTACCTTCACGGAAATGGCGGCAACATCTCGTCACGTGGCTCGATCAGACACTATGAGATGTTCAGATCTATTGGCGTGAATGTGCTGGCTGTGGATTACCGCGGCTACGGGGAGAGCGAAGGGGAACCTTCCGAGCAAGGGTTGTATCTTGACGGGCTGGCATCATTCCGATATTTGACGGAGTCCGAGGATGTGGCCCCACGGAACATTGTCCTGTACGGATACTCCTTGGGCTCTGCCGTCTCCGTGCACGTGGCGAGTGTAATTGAAGCAGGCGGAGTTGTGTTGGAGGGTGCGTTTACGTCGGCTCCCGATCTCGGCCGGCACTTCTATCCTTTTTTGCCGACACATCTGATGATGAAGAACCGGTTCGACTCCATCTCCAAAGTCGATCTCGTGACCGAGCCGAAGCTGTTCATTCATGCTACGGACGACGAAGTTGTTCCGATCAGGTTCGGCAGGCAGCTTTTTGAAGCCTCTCCCGGTCCCAAGTCATTTCTTGAGACAAGGGGCGGGCACAACACTGCACTTGCCACCGATCCCGAAACTTTCCATACTGCTCTCATGCAATTTCTGAGGAGACTTGACGGTTTAGTTGAGTAGTATTCCACTCAACCATAACGCCTTTTTCCATGGAGGTTACCATGCATTACCGCATTTACCTCGTTGTTGTTGCCGCCTTCTTGATTTCCTTTTCTGCTTCTGCCCAATGGCAATCCCTCGGACTTGACACCGTCCGGATCTTCTCACTTGCTGAAACCTCTTCAGGGCTGTTTGCGGGAAGTGACAACAACGGGGTATACAGATCAACCAACGGGGGAGTCACATGGGTGCAGTCCAATGCAGGGTTACATGACACATTTGTGAAGACTCTCGTGCCTGTCGGTACAAGACTCTATTCAGGGTCAAATCGTGGTGGTGTTTCCGTATCAATGAACGGCGGATTGAATTGGCAGAATATCAGCGCAGGGCTTCCGCCGGCAGGTACCGGTGTGCATGTCATAGTTTCGTCGGGGAATGCCGTATTTGCCGGGACGAACGGCCGCGGGGTGTTCAGGACAACAAACGATGGCGCCACGTGGGATTCTGTGAATACCGGATTGGGTAACAGATTTGTTCACGCCATGACGGTCAACAGTGGCAATCTCTTTGCAGGCACGGGCAACAGTATCTCCGAAGGTGGAATTGATATCTCCACCAACAACGGAGCATCGTGGAGCCTGACGAGTGGTGCCACTGTCAGCGCAGTGAGGTCCCTGGCAACGACCGGCAACATGTTCATCGCGGGATGCAACGGAACCGGCATCTTCATTTCTTTTGGCGGCCAGACATGGGATCAGCGAAACAACGGTCTGGCAAACACAAACGTACGGGTAGTTGCTCTTTACGGGAACATCGCGTTTACCAGTATTCTTGCGGGCACGAATGGCGGAGGAATATTCCTTAGCGAAAACAGCGGGGTTACATGGCGCCCCATCAATGACGGACTAGGCAGCCTGTCGATTCTCTCTCTGCTGGTCGCGCCACCGTTTGTTTATGCAGGGACATTCGCCGGTGTTTGGCGGCGCCCCGTCTCCCAACTTGTTTCGGTCAGTGAGACAAACACAAATTTGCCGGCGACGGTAACCCTGGCGCAGAACTACCCGAACCCGTTCAATCCGGCGACAACTATTCGCTTTGAGCTCCCGGCATCACAGCACACGAGCCTCAAAGTCTTTGATCTGCTCGGCGAGGAAGTAGCAACTCTTGTTGATGGCATTCGTGGCGCAGGCTACCACGAAGTGTCCTTCGATGGGACCGGACTGGCCAGCGGCGTGTATGTGTACAGGCTTCAAGCCGGTTCTGTATCTCAATCAAGAAAGCTTATATTATCACGGTAAATTGTTGATCTTTCACAAATCAGGACGAATCTATGGAATGGTTGTTCACCCCCGAGTCATTGATCGCGCTGGTAACATTGACTGTGCTGGAGATTGTGCTGGGGATCGACAATGTGATTTTTATTTCCATCCTGTCCGGAAAGCTCCCCGCGGAGCAACAGCAAAAGGCCCGTACAATCGGGCTCTCTCTTGCGGCCATCACGCGTGTTCTTCTCCTCCTTTCCATCACCTGGGTTATGCGTCTGACGGCGCCACTGTTTGAGGTCTTCGGCAACGAAATATCGGGACGGGATTTGATTCTAATTCTCGGAGGATTGTTCCTGATTGCCAAGAGTACCCATGAGATTCACGAAAAGCTCGAAGGAGGCGGTGACGGCCGGTCGGTCGCGGTAAAGGCGAAGTTTACCTCCATCATATTTCAAATTCTCGTGCTGGATGTAGTGTTCTCTCTTGACTCTGTCATCACAGCTGTGGGAATGGCGAACCGCGTCGAGATCATGATCGCAGCCGTTCTTATCGCTGTTGCCGTGATGGTTCTTGCGGCCAGAAGCATCAGTGACTTCGTCGACAAACATCCGACCGTCAAGATGCTTGCGCTGAGCTTCCTGTTGCTGATCGGCGTTACGTTGATAGTCGAGGGTCTTGACCAGCATATCTCAAAAGGGTATATCTACTTCGCAATGGCGTTCTCGGTGTTTGTTGAAATGCTGAATCTGAAGATGCGCTCGAAATCACAAAAACCCGTGAAATTACGGACTCCCTTCGATAAGGAGTTGAAGGAGTCAGCAAAGAGCTGAAGTCCGCTCGCTTGCAAAAAGAACATAAAGACTATTATGCCCCGAATTTACCTCGATCATACAGCAACGACTCCGCTCGACGAGCGAGTGTTTGAGGCGATGCGTCCGTACTTTAGCGGCACGTTCGGGAACGCTTCGTCGGTACATGTATTCGGACGCGAGGCGAAGATGGCGCTGGAAAAGGCACGGGAGGCGATTATCAGGGCAATCGGTGCGGATGCGGGCGAGGTTTTCTTCACAAGCGGCGGAACCGAATCGAACAATCTTGCAATACGTGGCGTAGCATTTGCGGCTCGCAAATCCGGGAAGAACCACATCATTACATCAGCTGCCGAGCATCACGCTGTACTCGAGCCGTGTGAGGTATTACACGAGGAAGGGTTCGAAATAACGGTACTTCCCGTCGATCAATACGGACGAGTCACGGTTGAACAGGTCACGAGCGCCTTGACGAACAGGACGTGCCTTGTTTCCATCATGCACGCCAACAATGAGGTGGGGACGATCTCTTCTGTAGCAGAAATTGCTGCTGCGGTTCGCAGCCGGGGTGTTCTGTTTCACACTGATGCCGTACAAACTCTCGGAAAGCTCTCTCTTGATGTAAAAGCGTTAGGTATTGATTTGATGACCCTCTCGGCTCACAAGTTGTACGGTCCGAAGGGAATCGGCGCACTCTACATCCGGAAGGGAACAGATATCGAGCCGCAGTTGCACGGCGGGGGTCAGGAGCGGGGAAAACGTCCCGGAACCGAGAATGTTCCGCTCGCCATAGGCTTTGCGAAAGCCGTCGAGCTTGCCGTGATGGAATTGTCTGAGGAGATGAAGCGGCTGAAGTCTCTGCGGGACTCTCTTGAGGAAGGGATTCGAAAGGAGTTCCCTTTTGCGATCGTCAACGGACATCCTGTCGAAAGGTTGCCTCACATTCTCAATGTCTGCTTCGATAGCCGCAAGATCAGGCTTGAAGGCGAGATGTTGCTGATGAATATGGATCTCGAGGGAATAGCCGTCACCAGTGGCTCAGCATGCACATCCGGAAGCATGCAGCCATCGCATGTGTTGCTGGCGATGGGGCATGACCCCAAGACGGCAAAAGCTGCACTACGATTTGCGTTCGGGAAGCAGAACCGGGAAGGTGATGTCCATGAGGTGCTTGCGAGTCTGCAGCGGGTGGTGTCGCGTATGACGAAAACAGGTTGATCAGAGGGAAGGCAGAGCGTTCATCGAGCGAAGAATGTTCCGTGCGATACGTTCACGCTTCGGGGCATCTTTGCTTCCACCCGGCATATCGATGTTCAGAGCAAAAAACACTGCGCCTTCGTGCCATTCCACCCACCCGACCCACCAGCCTATCTGCGTTGCTTGCCTGCCCGTCCAACCGGTCTTCGCCCGCAGAATCCAGTTGCGTCCCGCCTCCACGATCATGATGTCCTTCACGAGCATCTGGTGCTCAGTTTTGAAGGTAAGTTTGTTGCGGTAGAGTTTTTGCAGAAAGGCGATTTGCTCTTCGGCCGAGATACGCAGGCCGCCATCCAGCCAGAAGCGATCGAGTCCGCCTGAAATATCACCGTTGCCGTATTCTATTCTCTTCAGGTATTCACGCTCACGATCTTCGCCAAGCTTGTTTGCGAACATCTGGTACACCCAGACGGTCGAGTTTCGCATTGAGGAACGAAGTGTTTGATCGCTGTTCCATGATTGTATATCCCGCTTCGTTCCATCCCATTTAAAGATCTGAAACTCATCCCGCACGATTCCTGCATCAAGGGCGAAGAGGGCATGGGGAATCTTGAATGTCGACGCGGGAAGGAATCTCTGCCGGGCACGTTCCGGATCGTACACCGAAGTAATGCCAGTCCGTTCGTCAGCAATTATCATTGTTCCCTTCACTCCCTCGCTGTCAAAGAACTTTTTCCAGTCTGAGCGGATAGTGTCGGCGGTTTGCGTTTCCGCTGCTGCGGCAGAAAAGAGCACAAGCAGAAGAGGAAGAGTTCTAAGGTGAATCATCACTCGCCAAGAATCTTCATGATGCCTTCGATGCGTCCCATTGGCGCGGAGAGCTGCACCCCTGCCACGAAGCTCTTGACGTGCTCATATGTCTCTTTTGCAATCTTCACGCCTTCCTCAAAGCCCTCTTCCTTTGTCGTAGTCTTTCGCATGCGTTCCATGATTTCAGGCGGGACGCTGGCGCCCGGGACTTCATTGTTCATGAACTCGGCGTTTCTGTACGATATAAGGGGCCAGATGCCGCATAGCAACGGCAATTTGATATGCTCAATCCGCTTCATAGCTTTTTCGAGGATCTTGATATCAAAGACCGGCTGGGTGACGATGTACTCGGCACCGGCTTCGATCTTCCAATCCAATCTTTTTAACTCCTCGTCAAGATTGATGGCGCCGGGATTGAAGCCGACCCCGATGCAGAATCCGGTTGGGTCGCCAATCGGGTTGCCTGCGAGGTCAAGTCCATGGTTGAGCCGCTTGATGAGATTCGTGAGGCCGATGGCGTCGACATCAAACACGGCTGTTGCGTCGGGATAATTTCCCAGCTTCGGCGGATCGCCCGTAATGGCGATGAGATTGCGAATGCCGAGCGCCCATGCACCGAGCAGATCAGATTGCATGCCAATAACATTCCGGTCACGGCACGCAAAGTGAAGTACAGGCTCGATGCCGATCTCGCGCTGAATCGTGACGGCAAGCGCCATCGCAGACATGCGTGCCGATGCCCTCGGCCCGTCCGGTATATTGATTGCATCAATGCCGAAATGGAAGAGTTTGCGGGCTTTGGTGACTTCTCTGACCGGTGAAACGCCTTTTGGTGAAACCAGCTCGACCAGTACGGCGAATTGTCCCCGGTGCAGTTTGTTGGCGAGGCGGGACTTCTCCTCGAGCGGATACACTTTCACGACTTCGGGCGCGGTGACCTGAAGATTGGAGATGGTAACATCGATGCGCTTCGCCGGCTGTAGAGCCTTTACCCCCCGCCTGATAGCACGAATGTGTTCCGGGTTCGTGCCGCAGCATCCGCCAACAATAGCGGCTCCCGTCTGGATGAAACGCTTCGCGTACTCCGCAATGTACTCCGGTGATGTCATGTAGATGTTACGGCCGCCGATGTTCAGCGGGAGGCCGGCGTTGGGCTGGACCGAGATAGGGATGTTTGTCATCGGCTTCAGTCGCTCGAGCGCATCGAGCATGGATTTCGGTCCGACGGAGCAGTTCATGCCAATTGCGTCAACTTTTGTGTCTGCAATCTCTGCAAGAAAGTTCTCCAATGTCGCTCCGCTTAACAGCTTGCCGTCATCACCCACCGTTACCTGAGCAACAATCGGGAAATCCGGGTTCAGCTCTTTGATCGCCCGCAACGCCTGCTTGAGTTCGGGGAGGAGTGAGAAGGTTTCGAGAATGATGAGATCGACCCCCCCATCCATCAATCCCTTGATTTGTTCTTTGAAAGCATCTTTCGCCTCGTCGAACGAAAGCTTGCCGAGCGGCTCGATTTGCACACCGAGGGGGCCGACGGATCCCGCTACAAGTGTCGAATCACTTGCGACCTTCTTTGCAATTTGGGCCCCCTTGAAGTTCACTTCGTGCACCTTGGATTCGAGTCCATGCGGCGCGAGTTTGAAGCGGTTGGCGCCATACGTGTTTGTTTCGATGACGTCGGCTCCCGCAGTTACATAATCCCTGTGCACCTCGCCGACGAGGTCGGGATTGATGATGTTCAACTCGTCAAAGCAGGTGTTGATGAAAATTCCTTTTTCGTAGAGATACGTGCCGACACCGCCGTCGAATACAATGACTTCTTTACCTACCCGTTCACGAAATGATTTCATTTCTCTTCCGATACTTATGACTGTTGATCCGAATTGATGTTCATGCTGTTGTCCGTTCCCATTCACGCAGAGCAAGCCCGTAGCGGACGCCTCGCTCGCTGACAATCATCTCCTTGAACTTGAAGTGTGCCATAATCTCTCGCAGTATTAAGGCACCGGCGATGATGACGTCGCTTCTTCCTTCCATCACTGTTGAGAGTTTGTGGATCTCGCTCGAATGCATTCCCCTCAGTGTTCTGAAGAGGAGATACACCGTATCAATATCCAGCTTGTAGTTGATGACGGCGTCAATGAAAAAATCCTTCAGTCCCTGTGCAAGCACTGCCATAGATGTGGCTGTCCCCGCAACACCGACGAGTGTTGCGTCTTTGAAATCAAAGTGAGCAGCCTTCGCAATTTCGTCTTCGACCAGCGTTATTGCTGCTTCAAGCTCAGGGTGTGTCGGCGGATCATGTCTCAAGAACCGTTCGGTGAGCCGGACCGATCCGACATCCAAGCTGATGGAGTGGAGGATGCTCTTTCGGTCGCCGATCGTTATCTCTGTGCTTCCGCCGCCGATATCCACTACCACAGCCTTGTCGATTTGCGGGATTCCACTGATTGCCCCGCGGTAGGTCCAAAGCGCTTCCTCGTCACCACGTAAAATTTCGAGCGTAAATCCGACGGTAGAGTGTATCAGTTTTGCGAATTCTTCCCTGTTGTTTGCATCACGGACGGCGCTTGTGCCGCACATGACAACTGCATCAACGTTGTGCCGGTCGATAATTTGTTTGTATTCCAGGAGGACGCCTATAACCCGTTGCATTGCATCGGGTTGCAGCATCCGGGATTCATCAACTCCTCTGCCGAGACGGGGGATGCGCTGCTCGTAGACTAATGTACTGAGAGTCCCGTCAGGATTTGCTCGAGCGATGAGCAGGAGAACCGTGTTGGTCCCGATGTCTATGCTTGCAATCTTCATGCGAGTCGGGGATGGGAATGTTATGCGATTGTTGCCTCGATTGCGATCCACTCATTTTCAGAGATCAACGAGCGAACGGCGTACCCGTTGTCAAGCAATGACGCGCGCATCGGAGTTTCGTCAATGCGCAACAGCCCGGAGAGAACCAGTACGCCGCTGGATGCCAGTCGTGTTTTCAGTCCCGGCAGAATCGGTTCAAGCACGTTGCGCTGGATGTTTGCAACTATCATATCAAACTTCCGGATAGGTACAACGTCCAATTCCCCGAGGAGTACGTCGACGCGATCTTCAACTCCATTGAGTTTGACGTTCTCCAACGCATTGTCGTACGACCAATCGTCATTGTCCACACCGATTGCCGAATCGGCGCCAAGTCTCACGCCGGCGATTGCGAGGATTCCTGTCCCAGTGCCTACGTCGAGGATTCTCATGCCCGGTCGGACAGTTTGCTCCATTAACTTGAGAACGAGACGAGTTGTTTCGTGATAGCCAGTCCCGAAAGACATTTTCGGGTCAATTGTCAGAACAAGCTCATCCTGCGCCGGCTCATACGAGTGCCATGTCGGGGTTATGACGATCCGGTCTGTCACGTGAATGGGGCGTATGGTTTTTTCCCATTCCTCATTCCAGTTCTTTTCTTCCAACTCTGAAACCGTGATGGAGGGTTTGCGTGAGCTGCTCGATCGAAGGAGGATATCCGTCACGCGTCCGACCTCTTCGAGCATACTCTGACTCCACCGATCTCTGCTAATATAACAACGAAGAAGAGTTCCCTCTTCCCAGAATCCCTCGAATCCAAGCTGCGAAAGAACCCCGATCAGTTGTTCGTTGAGCGCCTCATCTCCCGAAATCTCAAGTTGCGTGTACGCTTTGGACATTTTAGGGTTTGCGGGTGTACACGATATGCGTCACGACTGTTCCTACAGCTTCAAGGCTCTCGGGGCTGCATTTGTCCGGAGTGTCTTCGTGCGAGTGCCAGTAACGGTGCGTCGGATCGGGGTAATCAAAGTCGATGATGTTGATTGTCTTGATTCCCCCCTGGTTCAGAATCAGGTGATCGTCATTGACCTCGTGTCGGATCTCGTCGAGGAACTGCGTGTATCCAAGTTCCCACGCCTTCCTCCACACCATATCCACAATGTCGGGCGCAAACCGCATTGAATGTTGTTCCTTGGGGAGGTCGAGGAATTTATCGCCCACCATATCCAACAAAATACCGAACACAGGCAAATAATCCGGCGGTTTGTTCTTGACGAAATACCGTGAACCGAGAAAGTACTTTTGCAGGTCTCCCTCTCTGCCGTAATCTTCGCCATCGAACAACACAATATCGATCCCTATGGCGGGAGGGTTTTGTTTGAGGAGTGACGCAATTTCGAGCAGCACGGCAACACCGCTTGCGCCGTCATTCGCTCCGAGTATGGGTTCGTTCCGGCGGGCCTTGTTGGTGTCCTGTTCAGCACGGGGGCGTGTGTCCCAGTGCGCACAGAGCAGGATCCGCTTCTTTGCCTCAGGGTTGAATCTCGCAATGACGTTTGTCAGAGCAAGGACCTCGTTGTACCCTTGAGCTTGAAACGGCTGCAACTGAACCTCGTCCGCAAACTGCCGCAATGTGCTGGCAAGATAATCGAGGCACTGCCGATGTCCGACTGAATTCGGATTGCGCGGCCCGAAGGACACTTGTTTCAGTAAATACTCGAATGCCCGTTGGCCGCTGAATGTGGGGACGGAGGTCATACTCTTTTCAGATTGCGGTTGAGGTTCAGGTTCTCGAGGCTTGGGCGACTCGCCTGTGCACGCTGCGATCGACAGGGCAAGAATAAGAAAAAAAGGACGGTACATGAAGTGTTAGGGGTTTCCTGAAATGGAACAGCACTAAATCAGCAAAAAAGTACCCAAAAGGCGCTGCAAATGCAAAGAACTAAACGTCTTAAGCAAATTGAGTGCAACAATCACCGCGTTGGTGACGTCTAACCAGCAGAGATTCAGCCATTTCGTTGGTCTTACAAGAACAATCAATCGTGAGGGATTTATGAACGGAATTGCCCGAAACATTACTCTTTTTGTTGTGATGTTTCTGTTGAGTTTTGCAGCTGGCATCAGCGCAGAAAAGAAGTTCGATGCTACTTTCGATGTAAGGTCTGGCGGCAAGTTAATACTCAAAACCGATGTGGGTACGGTACGAGTTGAGGGAACGGGCGGAAATCAAGTTATCGTCCAGGCGCAAATGAATGGTAAGCAGCGTGATATCGATGAATTCGTGATCAACGCCAATGAGAATTCAACTGGAGTCTTGGTGACAGGCAAAAGCTCCCGCGGCAGCCGTTGGTGGAACTGGGGTAGCGGCCTGGAGGTTACCTACACGATCAAAGTACCGCGTGACTACAGCGTTGATGTCAATACCGCTGGCGGGGATGTTACCATTGCGAGTGTGAACGGGAAACTAACAGGAGGGACTTCAGGCGGGAACATCACTATTACGGATATCAGTGGTGATGTCAACCTTGAAACGTCCGGCGGCGATATTCGGGCGGAGAAAATACGCGGCCTGCTGAAGATGGAAACATCCGGAGGAAATATCCGCATTGCCGAGGTGAAGGGTGATGTGGATGTTGGAACTTCCGGCGGGAACATTGCAATCAACTCGGTCGAGGGGAAGGTGAGGGCTGAAACCTCCGGCGGCAACATCACCATGACCGTAAGAGAGTCCTATAACGGGGTCTATGCTGAAACATCTGGTGGTAACATCGACATCAAGTTGCCAAAGAATATCTCGGCAACTGTTGATGCCTCAACGAGCGGCGGGGATATTAGCTGCGATTATCCCATAACCATGTCAGGGAAGTTCGACGGCAGCGAATTGCGGGGGACGATTAACGGCGGGGGCAACAAGATCTACGCGCACACGTCCGGTGGCAACATCAGGATTCGCAGTACGGAGTAAATGGTTGCTATGCAAAACAACAAAGCCCGGCATCGGTGGGATGGCCGGGCTTTGCTTTTTCTAAAACGAACTTCGCCTTAATTTGCTGAGATAGATTCCTATCCTGTCCTGTACCTGCCTGTAGACTCTTGCAGGTTTAACGTAGTTCATCATCTTGATCGAAAACGCGAGCCACTCGCCATCCGCCATCTGCACATATCCGGACAGGGCGGTGACCGCGCTGAGTGTTCCTGTTTTAGCCCGGAGGTTTCCCTGGGCTGCAGACCTCCGCATACGGCCACGAATAGTTCCGTCGATACCGGCGATTGGTAATGACTTGTAAAACGCATCGAAGTAGCGTGAGTTGTACATCTCCTCCAATAATTGCACCGTGGCTTCAGGCGAAACCAGATTCATCCGGGACAGGCCGGAGCCGTCAACAACGCGAAGTTGCAGAGTGTCGAGCCCTTTCTCCGCAAGAAACTCTTTGACGATATAAGCACCCGTTTCAGCAGAGCCGGGATTTCCTTTTAGTTCTGAAGCAAGAATTTTGAGGACGGTTTCCGCCGAAAGATTATCGCTCACCTTGTTGAGGTACGTGACAATAGAATCGAGTGGATGTTCGAACCGGGCAATTTCAAACGCTTGCGGAGAAAGTGTGTCGATTGTCGTTGCAGCGACTATCACGCCCCGCTTCCGCAGAAGTTCGCTGAATACTTGGACGGTGTATCGTTCGGGCTGCCATACGCTCAAATCAGCGCTTGCCCCCGAATCGCTCATTCTCATCTCGCCTTCAACTGTCAGCACATTCAGGCGCTCGCGCCATTTGCGGGAAAGTTTGAGCGGCTTCGAAACCTCGTCTTTTACAGTGAGGCCATTGTTCTCGATTGTGATAAATTCCGTGGCGGGCTCAGTCCAAACTATGAGCGAATCTCCCGGCCGTCTTCCGGGCTTCGCCCGTAACCGGATCGTGTTGCCGTTCAGCACAAGCGGTGTCAGAAACATCTGATAGGCTTCGGGTTCATCATCCCAGTTCCAACCATAGCCCCAGTACTCTGAATCGAAGTACGAGACATCACCAGCGACTCGCCACGTCCGTGCGGGCGGTATCGCCCTGTGAACCAGCGAGGCCAGAGAGTCGAGACTCTCCGTCGAGAACACGCCATCTCCGTGTCCCTTCAAGAAAATTGTATTGGTCGCAGTGTCAATGCTCGCTACAGTTTTTACGGGGAATTTCTCGCCGAGCATCGACAGCGCTGTTGCAGCGGTGTAGATCTTCTGATTAGAGGCCGGGTTAAACAGGGACCTCGCGTTGATTTCATAAAGCGTCTCCCTGGTTCGCAGCGACTTGATTTTGATCCCGATGTGAGCAGGAGGGAAGAGGGAGTCCGGGATCAGCGAGTCGATCTTCGCTTTGATGTTGATATATGGAGAGGAACTTATTGCCGTGAGCGGACTCGGTGTCGAGAAGAGTGGCTCGACATCGATTTCGGCAGGTAATGTCGTTACCGGCGGCGGAGGTGTCTTCTCTCTCTCGGCACGTTGTTGTCGGCTCGACGAGCATCCCCCTATGAATACGGTCGATGCTATGCAAAGAACCAGCGTGAATTTCCGCATCATCTATATTTTCCTCTCTGACATGTATGGAAGTGATTATGGAAAGGTCTGAACCACTACCCCGTTGCCTCATAATAAAATGTAACCATACGGGAAAGAAGAACAAGGGTTTTTT
>CAZBWR010000033.1:0-10257 GCA_964495695.1 uncultured Chitinophagales bacterium
TCGCAACAAGCGTACGATGGTGAAGATGTCAACGGAAACAACATTCTTGACCCGGGAGAAGATCTGAACGGCAACGGCCGACTTGACCACTTCCAATTGCCCCAGCCACCGCGTCCACCGAAAGTAAGAGCAGCGGTTGAGAATCAGAAAGTATCGATCTATTGGGACAAGGCCTCGGCCGAAAATTCCATCGACCCGATCACACGCGAGAGGGACTTTGAGGGATACAGAATCTTCCGTTCGAATGCGGGCTCTGACATCACAAACCCTCAAGAGTTGCTGCTAACCCTTTCGCTGGTTGGTGAATTCGATGTCATCAATTCTCAGGGGTACAATACGGGATTCAGCCGTATCGCCTTGCGCGAGCCTAAGCGGTTCCAGAATGATACCGTTGATTACTGGTACAAGTTTCCCCCGGACGATGCCAACATCACACATTTGAACGGTTGGCAATATCTCTACGGCGTGGCCGCGTTTGACAGAGGGGATTCGGCCAACGGCATAACGCCGCTGCAGAGCAAAGTCGAGATAGTTCGTGTCATCCCCGGCAGCGATACCCTCTCTGCAAAGGGGAAGGATGTAGGGGTATATCCAAATCCATACTACGTACGTGCAGGATGGGATGGAGGAACGGAACGGACGAGAAAGATCTACTTCTATAACCTGCCGGCCCGATGCGAGATAAAAGTCTACACGCTGGCTGGAGACGTGGTTGCAAGCATGCAGCACGATGGCGCTACGTATGACGGATCCAACACGGAATGGTTCCGTCGATACGGCAACATCGGTGGCAAGCCGCAGTTTTCCGGCGGAGAGCATGCCTGGGATCTGATCACGAAGTTTGATCAGGCGATCGCTTCAGGATTGTATTTGTTCACCGTGAAAGATAGTGATACCGGCGAGGTTAAGACCGGGAAGTTCTTGGTTGTGAAATAATCTAGATTAATTATTCAGCGGGAGGAACGCTTATGAGGTACTGGATTTCAATTCTCATCATGGTGGCAATCGGGCTCACCGATGCTACTGCACAATATCCACAAAGGACACTCCGGC
This sequence comes from uncultured Chitinophagales bacterium, assembly GCA_964495695.1. Classification (GTDB taxonomy): domain Bacteria; phylum Bacteroidota; class Ignavibacteria; order UBA10030; family UBA6906; genus CAADGV01. The sequence continues at coordinate 1,054 of CAZBWR010000033.1, forward strand.
AGGCGCAATTCCTGCCACTTGATTCACTGATCGTCGCCGACAGCGTCCAGGGCACGTCGCTTGCCCGAACGACTCTGCAGGCGTCTGCATTCGAGGGGGACACGATTACTGTGACGGCTTTGTGCGTTGTTCCGGCAAAAGTGCTGACGTTCACGGCCGGCGGTTGGACGATGCTCTTGTACGACACTTCGAGTGTCAACAGTTGGGGAGCGATGTTTGTGCGTGTGAACGCTCCGGCAGACACTCTTCTCGCTCTGCAGGACGGTTTCCTTAATGTTGAACGCGGTGATATCATCAGAATTACAGGACGAATCTCAGAGTTTCCCAGCGGGCTGAACAGCGTGACGCAATTTCAACCGATTCCAGGCATCGCCATCAGTATTGTGGGAACAGGACAAATTCCGTCTCCAATACGAAAAACGGTCGGGGATTTCTATCGAGGCATATTCCCTGCGTCCGGCCGTCCGGTTCGTTACAGCACAGGCGAGCCGTTTGAATCGTTGATAGTAGAACTGACAGACCTTACGGTTGATTCCCGTGTGAATACCGGCCGGGGAACATTCAGTGTCGTTGATGCAAACGGAAACCAGATCAGCATGTATGACGCTTCAAAGTTCTTCACGCTCGGACACGGCGGGACAATTTTCCAGCCGGGTGACACAACATGGGTGCGTCTGTATCCTCCTGTCGGCGCACGGATTGACACCATCCGGGGGTATATTACCACTGTCAGTGGAAGCGAAAATCCACGCGGCTATCGTATTTCTCCCATTTACAGGAGCGACATCGTGTTCGGCGTTGTCCTCCCGAGTGTTACGACACACCGCCGAAACCCGATTATTGTCGCTCCGGATAGCGCCGCACGGGTATCGGTCCGCGCGACTCAACAAACCGGCGGAAACCCCATTAGCCAGGTGCAACTCTTCTACAGCGTGAATAATGGATCGTTCACGCCGTTGGCAATGACCTACCAGGCTTCGGATACGACCTATCTTGCCTCAATTCCCCAACAGGCGGCGAATTCGTTCGTCAAGTACTTTGTTAAGGCGACGGATAACCAGGGCAATGCTGCCATTCTTGCAAGCTCAGCTCTCGGAGGCGCATCGTCCGACACTTCAAAAGGAATGTTCTTCTATACAGTTCTTAACCGTCCCGTGACGATACGGGATATCCAACAGACCCCGTTTGTGAATGGACGCTCGGCATACCTTGGCGCTCAGGTCACAGTATCCGGTGTGGTGACAGCAGACAGTGCGCACATCGGCGTTTCATCGTTGACAACGGGGGGAACTGGAGCTTTCTACATGCAATCGGGGAACAGCCCATGGGGCGGTATCTGGTTTGTAGGAACGCTTGACAGCCTTGGCCACATTCGCAATGGTGACAGCATAACCATCTCAGGCTCCGTCGCGGAGAATTTTGATGTGACTCGCATTCAGAATGTCGACACACGTCCCGTAATCCGCTCGACAGGCAACCCCCAGCCGCAACCGGTGGTTCTGTCAACCGGTACATTCGGCCCGACCGTGGGCAACGGTACTCCTTCCGCGGAACAGTATGAAGGGATGCTGGTACGCTTCAACAATCTGGTAGTCTCAGATATCTATCCCGTGTTTGCCGATCCGACCGAATTTGAAGTGACGGATGGATCAGGCGCGATTGTTGTCCGGCGCGATGGAATCAACCGCTACTCCAATGTTCCCGGTGACACAATCAACGGAAAGACAATCATCAAGCTTGGTGATCGCATCTCGAGCCTTACCGGGGTCATTTACTACAGTTTCAACAGATACAAGATTGTCCCGCGGCGTGACGCAGACTTCGGTACGATCACGAGTGTGAGAATCGATAGAACGGAGCAGATCGCAGAAACATATGCGCTCGCGCAGAACTACCCCAATCCATTCAATCCGTCAACCGTAATCGAGTACAGTCTGCCGAAAGGGGAATTTGTGTCGTTGAAAGTGTATAACCTTCTCGGGCAGGAGGTGGAAACGCTGGTTAATCAGTCACAGAATGCCGGCACATACAGAGTGCAGTTCGATGCATCCAGGTTGACAACGGGAGTCTATTTCTATCGTTTGCAGACAGGCTCATTTGCATCCGTCAAGAAGATGATGCTTGTGAAGTAAGTTTGGCGTTGTCCGGAAACCGGGGCGTGCAACCGCCCCGGGTGTATTCACCCCAAATTCTCTGAATGAAATCTCTCTGCTACATAATTGGCCTTCCGCTCGTGCTTCTCTCGTTGAGTTGCAGCGAAAAAATAGCGGATAGTCCAGCCACCAACCGTCAACCGTCAACGCAGTTATGGCTGTATCCCGACTCTGCGGTTGGCGTAGGAATCAGTCGTCAACACCTGCGTTGGTGGGGAGAAGACCCGGATGGTCTTGTGCGGGGATACCTGTACGCGTTTGTAGCATTCAAGGCAAGTGGATTCCCAAACCCTGATACGTTACGTTACACGTGGGTTACGAAAAATGATTCGATTGTGCAGTTCCCGTTGGATACGCTCTTCCGGTATTTCACCGTGTTCGTCCGTGCTGTCGACAATACGTTTGACGGACTTCCGGAGCAGAGCAACGTGCGACTGCATCCGTCCCCATATCACGACAAAAACAATAACGGGCAATTTGATGCTGGCGACGTCGCGCTACCGGGACTGCGGGGTGCGATGGATCAGCGCGGTGCCTTCCTGAATTTCCCGATCAAGAACACTCCCCCGACGATAGCGTTTCTGCCAAACCCGAATGACCAGACGCTTGCCTTGCGCCAGCCGGACGTTACGTATACCGTGGCGACCTTCGGATTCAAGGGTTTCGACTTTGACGGCGACAATACGCTCGCCAACTATCAAATTGCCTTAAATGATACATCGGGTCCCTCAAGCTGGCTCACAATCCCGCTGCGGGATACTATCGTGACTCTTCTGGTCCCTCGTCAGCGCAGCGACGCTGCGCCAGCGGGAGCCGGTGTAAGAGTGACTGCTGATGTGTATGGCGGCAAATTTCTCGGCAGACGTTTGATAGGCCAGCTTGCAGGTCTGCGGCTTGACGCCACGAATGTTTTCTATGTACGCGTGAAAGACGTGGCCGGTGAATTCAGTCCGGTCATCCGCATGCCTTCGGGCACGCAGCAATGGTTTGTAAAACGTCCGAGGGGGCGCTTGTTGTTGGTGAGTGATTATACGGCAAGTGATGCCTCTACCGCTCTCTCAACATATCTGACTTCCCTTGCGGGCATTCCCGGTGGATTGTTCGACTCTGTTGACGGATTAAATATCGCTTTGGGACTGACGGCAGTTGACAAGAATGTCGGAAAACTCAGCACAGCCGTTCCTCCTTACATTGATCCGGCTCTCGTCAACACCTTCCTGTTATATGATTATGTCTGCTGGTACACCGATCAATTCCCGAGTCTTGGGGTTGCTCAACTCTCGCTCTTTACATATCTGCAGAATGGGGGAAAAGTTCTTTTCTCAACGACGTTTTCAAATGCAGCCGATCCTCGAGGAGCTTTGAGGGACTTTGCACCGATTGACAGTATCAGCACGATTGATCTCGGACCTTCTCGGCCACCGGTTCCTCCACCCGTTCCGGGAGATACTCGCATTCCGGCAAATTTCGTAGTGCAACCGGACAGCAGCGTTCCGGCCAATATTTATCCGCGACTTGCATTCAACGCAGCCCCGTCGACGCATGTAATTTTCATGCGCGATGTGTATAAACGTGCTGATGCACGTATTCTCTATCGTTTGCAGCCTGATACGAGAAATCGTTACAAGGCAATCGACCGGACTGCTGCGAGAGATACATTGCGTCCAAAGATCGCCGTTGTTGATGGTCAGGGGACGATTATTTTCTTCGGATTGCCATTGCATCTCTTGAACAATACAGTGGAGGGAAATCCGCAGGGGCTCACTGCATTCTTCACAAAGATATTCACGCAGGAATTCAATCCTGTTCATCGTGTGAACAGAAGAAGATTCTAGATGAAATACTTCCTCTCATATATCGTAGCGGCATTGCTTCTCACTACCTGCGTTTTCGGGCAGTCGGACAAGGGAAGGATTGAAGGAAAAATTATCGATGCGCGTGGCGGCGACGGTCTTCCGGGCGCAAATGTGATTCTGAAAGGTACATACTACGGCGGCTCGTCGGATATAAACGGTGTTGTAAAGATCGAGAATGTGAACCCCGGCAGCTACAACATCGAAGTGACGCTTCTCGGGTACAAGGTCATGCAGTTCACGAATATGAAGGTGAACGCTGGACAGACACTCCGTTTCACTGCGCGGCTCGAGGAAACGGTGCTTGCTTTCGACAAGGAAGTAGTAGTGGTGGGAGAGAAGCCGCTGTTTGACATCGAAGAAACTGCCAGCCGTCGTACGGTGGGGCAGGAGGATATTCAGGCGGCAGCCTTGACGAAGGTTGAGAACATTGTTGCGCTACAGCCCGGCGTCGTGTTCTCCGACAACGAGATTCACATCCGGGGTGGGCGCACACACGAGGCGGCACTGCTGCTTGACGGGGTTTCCATTCAGGATCCGCTCGCCGGAACGGGATTCGGCCTGCAAGTGAGTCCGGGCTCTATCCAGGATGTGGAGGTTATCACCGGCGGGTACAATGCCGAGTTCGGGCAGGCGACATCCGGCATTATCAACATCACCACGCGTGAGGGGTCAGAGCGGTACAGCGGATCAATCTCCTACAAAACCGACAACTACGGATTGAACAAAGATAGCCGCTCGAACTGGAACACACGCCTCTTTGATGTTAGTCTCAGCGGACCGGAGCCGATTACCTCACTGCTGCTTCCTGCGCTTGGCGTTCAAATTCCGGGTAGTATGAGTTTCTTCGGGACTCTCTTTGGAAGAAACACGGACGACTACACCCGCTGGGTGGAGGTTGCCGGGACTGACGGCCGCCCGCTACGGTACGAAGTGCAGGCGCCGAACGGCTTGTATTCATCGATCTTTCCGTCAGGAGGAGGATCAGATTTTTCACCCCGGCGCAATAACGACTACTCTTCATTGTTGAAGTTCACGTATAAGCCGTCCGGAACAGCAAAGCTGTCGTACACATTCAACCAGTCCGTTGTCATCAACCAGAACACGCAGACGATCCAGGCAACTCTTGACCGTGTGGAACCGAATCCGGGCTACCAGTTTCTGTTCCAGTACATCCCGGACAGCGCCAACACATTTACCCAGCGCAACATGCAGCATGCGTTCAGTTGGACGCACACGTTAAGCAAAGAAGCCTTCTATGAAGTCCGGTTGAGCAAATACACTGCCCAGATCCGGGGCGATGCAAACGGCAAGAATTTTAGCCAGTACATAGAACCCCAGGATATCGTCAATTATCCGATCCGTTATTTCAACCAGAATACGGATACCGTGGGGGTAATTGCAGGAGACGGATTCTATGACATCGGCGCGCCAAGTTCGTATCGCGACCAGTTCGCCATCGAATACACCGCAAAGTTCGATTTCACGAACTACTTCAGCGAGCGGAACAAGTTCAAGGCGGGCGTGGAGATGCGCTTCCAGGAACTCCAAATGGTCGATATCTTCCGACCGTGGATCAGGCCTCAAGGGTTCGACAACGACATCTACAACGTACATCCTGCTCTTGGCGCACTCTACCTTCAGGATAATATTACACTGAAAGGAATGATCCTGAATTTCGGTCTCCGGGTCGACTACTGGCTTCCGGGCAAGTATGTTGATGACCTGGCTCAGGACACATCATCCGCGTTCATTGTTTCGCCCGGTCTCCGGAAACAATACCTCGACAACACCTTCTCATTCTTCGGCCGGAGGATGAAAGCACGCATCAGCCCGAGGCTGGGAATTTCCCATCCGATCTCGGACAACCAGACGTTATTCTTCTCGTACGGACATTTCTCCAAGTTCCCGCGTCCACAGTATGTGTATTCGAAGCTTCGAAGAACCAGCGTCAGGGCGAATACTGCAGCTGTCGGCAATCCTGATCTCAATCCCGAAACAACTGTTTCGTATGAGCTTGGGATTCGCAACCAGCTTTCGGGAAACGACGTTCTTACGGTGACGGCGTACTACAAGGATATCTTTGACTACATTACAGAGAAGACCGTCCGGCGAACGACGGGACTCGGCGGTTCGCAGTTCTATTCGACAAACCTGAATCTGGATTATGCCCGCACACGGGGCATAGAGGTGGAATACAAGAAGCGAATTGGCAGGTGGTTCCGCGGTTCCGTATCCGGCGCGTATTCTATTGCCACCGGCAAGAGCTCGTCGTCAAGCGAGGGATCTGTGCGACTTCAGCAAGGCGAGCCGGAGAACATTAAAGAGCGCTTCCTGATTTGGGACCGGCCGATCCAGCTTTCCGCCAACCTGAATTTCAACGTCCCGAAGGGAGAGCCGTTGTTCGGCCTGGGGGAAGGCATTCTTGACGACTACAATTTATTTGTTCGGATATTCTTCCAATCAGGCAAACGTTACACTCCGCAACGATTTCTCGGGTACAATGCCACCACCGGGCGGCCCGAATATCTGGCGGATCTGGACAAGATAAACGAAGGGATTGCAGAGAACTGGCTGATCGTCGACTTGAATTTTGAAAAGTACTTTGACCTTGGGTTCGGAAAACTGATAGCGGCAATTGAGGTCCAGAATCTACTCAACAGAAAGAACACCCAGATTGTCAATCCCGTGACGGGCAGGGCGTATGAGTATGGTGACGCGACGCCTTCGAGTTACAATGACCCGCTTTATCCGCAATTGACGGGAAGCATCTCGCCCTATCCGTACGATCCCGCCCGGTACAAGGAACCGAGAACGGTCCGGGTCAGCCTTGCATTCAGGTTCTAAATGAGAATACTTCGTTACATATCATCAGCTCTTCTTCTCTTTGCATGTACCGCATCGGCCCAACTCGTTCCGAATCTCGGCGGCCAGCGTGCGGGAATATCTGCATTCCAGTCTTTGAAGATCGGTGTGGGTGCGCGCGGCGTTGCAATGGGGGAGTCGTTCGTGGCTGTTGCGAATGATGCTTCTGCGCTCTTCTGGAATCCTGCAGGGCTTGTGCAGTTTGAGGGAAACCAGGTTATCGCTTCGCGGACAAATTATGTTGTTGATATCAAGCATGATTTTCTCGGTGTCGTCTATCGGCTTGCGGAAGGAGATGCGATCGGGGCGTCGTTCACATCACTGCATATGGATGATATGCCGGTCACAACCGAGACGCAACCGTTCGGGACAGGGAGGTATTTCTCGTTCGGTGATATCGCCGTCGGACTCACATATTCAAAGCGTATGACCGAGCAATTCAGTTTCGGCGCCACGGTCAGATACGCTGAGGAAACTCTTGACGTACTAAAAATGCGCTCGGTGATGGTGGATCTCGGAACATTTTATTGGACCGGACTCGGCTCAACACGTTTTGCTGTCACCATCTCTAACTTTGGAGCGGATGTCGCCCCCAAAGGGTCTGTAACGCAGTTCGACGGGACGACGACATCATCATTTCAATCATTCTCTCTTCCGACTGTATTCAAGCTCGGTATCGCTTTTGAACCGTGGGAAACCGAGGAAAGCAGACTCACAACGTCCTTCCAACTGAATCACCCGAACGACAATTCGGAGCACGTCCGGCTGGGGGTTGAGTTCGCCTACAAAAGCACGCTGTACCTGCGGGGCGGCGTGAAACGGACTATCGGACAGAAACTTTTTGGTGCGGACGAAACCTCTTCCGAGGATTTCACTCTCGGCGCCGGGTTCGCAGTTTCACTTGAGGGTATCAGTCGGGTTAACGCAGACTATGCTTTCGCCCGGTTCAGTGAGCTTGGATCCGTGCACCGCTTCTCGTTAGCGTTTACCTATTAGCGTATGACATTTTCCGGCAAACATATCCTTCCTCTTATCGTTCTCTTTGCTCTTGGATGCCAGGAGAAGCCCCCGCTTCTTGAGGCGCTGCCATTGACAGGGATTGATACAGCGTACGTTCTTATCACACCTTCATTCGGCGGTTTCAACGGAGCGGAGGACATTACGATAGGGAACGACCAGCTTTTGTATGTAGCGGATACCAGGAACAACCGCATCATCATGATGAATCGCGCGGGGCAGGTGATGAGCCAAAGAGCCATACTCGAGCCGCTTTCCATAGCGCAGGACAGCAGGCTCGATCTTCTCGTTGGCGGTCTCATTGAAACGCCCGGCGGTTTGCGGGTTGGTGCGGTCTTCCGCATACATCTGGTGGATGCCGCCCATCGTCTGGAAAATGCACGCATTGACACGTTGTGGCGCGAGCTGGCGAAGCCTGCGAGGAGATTTCCCGGGATTACTGTGTTCGGTGATAATTCCTACCTCGTTGTCCGGAGCGGCCCCGATAACGCAAGCTTTGTTGATCCGGATGCCCGTGTCCTGAACTTCACCAAGAATGACGTGTTCATTTCTCCTGTCGCGGGATTGACAACGAGGGCTGGAAGTGGCATAACGGATATCTTCCGGCCGACTGCCATCGCTGCATTTCCGAGCGTCAAGGACTTTGTTATCACGCAGGTTGGAGAGCAGGTCGCCTACGGTGCCATCTGGCTTCGGTACGAGAGCAGTCCGGAATTCGAGGGCTGGCTTCCGCGTTACGATCCTGCAAATGTGGACGACCGCGGGAGAGACTTCATCAGACCGAATCGTTTTGTTCAGCCGGAAGCTGTTGTTATTGATCCGGTACGGCGCGACATCTTCATTGCGGATGCGGCGTTGGATAGCGTCTTCAAGTTCAACAATCGGGGGGCATTCCGCACGGAATCGTTCGGCAAAATCAAGACGGACGGTTTAATGAAGAAGCCCACTGGACTGGCATATTTCGAACGGATGCTGTATGTCATGGATAGCGATAGCACGAGGAATCAAATCCTGAGATTCAGGCTCACGACTGATATACAGCGATAATCGTCTTGCATCACTTTGCTGTTTTTCCTACATTAATGCGCCTTTGGATGAAGAGGAGGTGAAGGGGCCGAATCCTGACAGAGTCGGGATTTGTAAACCGCCCTCCGGAAATGATACAAAGGACGTGATGTGAATTTCGGAGAGGTGGGTGAGTGGCTGAAACCAGCGGTTTGCTAAACCGCCGTACGGTGTAAAGCCGTACCGAGAGTTCGAATCTCTCCCTCTCCGCCAGACTACGCCACACGAAGCGGCATGATGGGCTTCGTCTG
>CAZBWR010000033.1:10357-42601 GCA_964495695.1 uncultured Chitinophagales bacterium
TCTCTCCCTCTCCGCCAGACTACGCCACACGAAGCGGCATGATGGGCTTCGTCTGGCGTGCCAGACTACGCTGCACGAAAGAGTCAGAATAGACTTCGTTTGTGTGGGAGACCGGTTTGCCGGAAGGACAAGGTATGCGTTCGGTCTTCTTCTACGTGTATTTCTTGAGGGGTGCTGACGGCTTTGTCTATGTTGGATCGACGAATGATTTGGAGCGTCGAATGCGCGAACACGCAGAAGGGAATGTCCGTTCAACGAAGCCTTACAGACCTGTTGTCCTTGATTCATATATTGCCGTTAGGTCGGAGCGGAAGGCCCGGGAGTTGGAGCAGTATTTCAAGACCGGGTCTGGAAAGGCAATTCTGAAGAAACGAATCTTGACCGACGAAGCCGCCTCTCAGGCGTAGTCGGTCTCTCCCTCTCCGCTAGATTAACGCCCCACAGGCGTATCCTGTGGGGCGGCTTGTTTTTGGGCCGGGTCGGTGTGAAATAGAGGGGAATACCGGCTGATGAGAGAATCAGCGACGCTATGCGTGATGCACAGCAAGTGCTGCCGGATAAACCCCGACATGAGTGTGTCGGGGCTTTGTGTTTCAAGCGTTTTTTTCGCATTATGATGCGACATCGTACGTATATGACACAATAACATCACCACCAGATTGCTTTTGAGAGTCCCTACATACCTGCCTGTACGGTTTGTCCTATCGTTCATCATTCTCTCTAACCTTTTCATTCCGTTCAAAGCTGCGAGCCAGAGTTCCGCTCAAATCAAGCGTGAAGCTGAGTCACGCTTGAGGGAAATGAGCCCCGAAGAAATTGATCGCAAGCTCAGGGAGTACGGAATGTCACGTGAAGAGGCGGTACGACGTGCACGGGAGATGAACATCAGTTTGGAGGATTTTCTCAGCAGACCGGCGTCGGGCTCCTCCGCCGACCACTCTGTGACGCTTCCCCAGGGGCAACCAACCATTGCGCCTGCGAACAAGGTGCAGGAAAGTTCACGCGACACAGTCCGGCAAAGACGCTTGTACAAGATTCCGGGAATCTCGGAGGGCAGAGGTGTTGATACACTGCAGCCATTCGGGATGGATGTTTTTGGATACCCTGCTTCCGCATTTGAAGCAGTATTGAACATTGCTTCCCCGCCGTCATATCTCCTGGGGCCCGGAGATGAGATCATCATCACTGTGTGGGGTGAGACGAAACTCAATCATCAACTTTCCATCAATCGGGAAGGAAATATCATTGTTCCTGATGTCGGACCCGTAAGCGCAAGCGGCGTGACACTGGCTGAACTCAAACAACGGCTCCTTCGCCGGATGTCATCCATCTATTCCGGGCTCGACAGCCGCTACGGCGCTTCCAATACGTTCCTCGATGTATCACTCGGCAAACTGAGGACGATACAAGTCTTTGTGCTGGGGGAGGTCGAGAATCCGGGCGGTTTTGCAATCTCATCATTCGGCACTGCGTTCAATGCACTGTATCTGGCCGGCGGACCGACTGTCAACGGAACTATGCGAGAAGTCCAGGTGATGCGCAAGGGTGAGAAACTGGTGACGCTTGACATCTATGACTATGTGCTGCGCGGGGATAATTCCCGCGATCACCGCCTTCAAGATGGTGACATTGTTTTCGTCCCGCCTGCCGGGAAGCGTGTTGCCATCACCGGGGCGATTCTCCGTCCCGCCATCTACGAAGTGCGTACCAAAGAAACGCTTGGCGATCTAATCTCATTGTGCGGCGGGCTCCGCTTCGATGCGTATTTCAATCGTGTGCACATTCAGAGAATTATTCCATTCGAGGATCGTGCAAAGCATGACAAGGACCTTCTTGAAATAGATGTCCGGTTTACAAGCATTCAGGAGTTGCACAACAGCAAGTATTCTCTCGCCGACGGCGACGTGGTGAGTGTATACAAGATTGGCATGTTCCCGCAGAACAGAGTCAGCATTACAGGGAACGTCAATAAGCCCGGCAACTTTGAGCTAAGGCCGGGCATGACCATCCGGGACCTGATCTTTGAAGCAGACAGCCTTCAGCGAAACACATTCGCCGAGCGCGGCACTCTGTTCAGGACCCTTCCCAATTTTCGCAAGGAACTCCGGTCCTTCAATCCTCGCCTTGCAATCGAGGGGGACGACAGGCACAATCTTGCGCTGATGAACGAGGATAGTCTGGTTGTCTATAGCGAAAGTCAGTTCTTTCCCCAGCATACGGTGACCGTAAGCGGGGCGGTAAGAAATCCGGGCACATTCATGCGGGCAGAGAATATGTCTCTGGCTGATCTGATCGTTCTGGCCGGCGGGTTACGGGAGGGTGCATCGTTCAACGGATGGGAAATCTCCCGCATAGACACGACAAAACTCGGCGTCTACAGCAAGGTACATAAGGTCGATGTATCGTCGGACTACTGGCATGCAGACAACGGTCAGAAATTCCTTCTGCAGGATTTTGACTTTGTGAGCGTTCCATTCGATCCACGCTTCACTCAGAATAAGCTGCTTCAGATAACCGGCTATGTGATGAATCCCGGAGTTTTTGCAATCCGCAACGAAGGAGAGCGATTGTCGCAGGTCGTTCGTCGGGCAGGTGGGCTTCGGCCCGGGGCCTATCTGGAAGGCTCACGGATTGTCCGACGCCAGAACCAGGTCGGTGTTATTCCTATTGATTTCAAAGTCGCCCTGAGTGACTCCCTGTCGCGTGACAACATTGTTTTGAAAGAGGGAGATTCGATTCATGTTGCCTATCATGACGACGTGGTGTACGTGAGCGGCGAAGTCTTCGTCCCCTCGGCAATTCTGTACAAAAAGGGGGAGGGGCTTGATTATTACATCCGGCAAGCAGGCGGCTTGAAGCAAGAAGCCGATGAAGATCGGATTGTGGCATTCCTGCCGAGCGGAAAAAAATGGGAGCCGGGCTGGTTCTTCTTTAGCGACCCGGAACTGCCCCCGGGAAGCCGAGTAATCATCCCGAAGAAAGTGGAGAAAGAAGACAAGACCCTGCCGCTGGTGAGAGACCTTGCGACAATCATTGCGAGTTTGGCGGCAATTACAGTTGCAGTCGTACAGATTTCGAGATGAGTGAGATGGAAGGGACAAAACCCTCGGATCACAAAACGATCACTTCGCCTACACCGCAGGAGATCCTGCTACGTGTCTGGATACAACGGAAGCGCATTCTTGCTATTTCACTGTTCGCTGGGCTTTTCACTCTTGGGATAAACTTTCTCCTCCCCGTATACTACAAATCAACAGCAACATTGCTTCCCGAAACGCAAAAGGATAAGCTGTCGGCCCTCGGGCAGTTTGCGGACATCGCGAGCCTCGCAGGCGTGAGCGTACCCGGGAGTGAAATTGCGAGGCTTTACCCTACGATCATTACCAGTGAGACAATTCTTCGGAGTATAATCCTAAAGAAATACAAAACGGATGAGTATGCTGATTCGGTAAACCTCATCGAGTACTTTGATTATGCCGATCTTCCACCTGAAGCTGGAATGGTGAAGACACTCGGCAAAGTTCAAGAACTTTTGACGGTCACGCACGAAACCAAAACAAGTGTAGTTCTTCTCTCCCTTGAAATGCCAGAGCCCCGCTTCGCTGCGACTGTGCTGAATGCTATCATAGGCGAACTCGACCAGTTCATGCGAAACAAGCGAGTGACAAATGCTTCTGAGCAAGTCAAGTGGCTTGATCTTCGTCTCAGTGAGGTGTCGCATGAATTACATGATGCGGAAGAGAACCTGAAGAGCTTCAGGGAACGCAACAGGAGGGTCTTTGATTCTCCGGAGTTGCTACTGAAGCAAGAACGGTTTCTGCGAGACGTGCAGGTAAAGTCAACGGTGTTTGTGGAATTGAAGAAACAGCATGAACTTGCAAAGCTCGAAGAGATAAAGAACATTACGATCGTCAACGTGCTAGATCCAGGCCGTGTTCCCGTGAAAAAGGAACGGCCGAAAAGGGCAACTAACGCAGTTATGGCCTTCGTATTGAGTTTCGTTGTGCTTTCCGCATTCTATGGCTCTCAGAAATATCTCGACCAAGTAATAGTAGCGTACATTGATCCACTGCGGACTACCATTCAAAAATCAGTAACCAGTTAGCCGTTGTAGCACTATGAGGGGCACAACGTCTGGATTCATCGATTTCGGCTTAGATAGGACATTGGGTCGAATATCAGATTTCAATGAGCGGTCACATATAATTGTGTCTCCGTCACGCGTTTGCCTGCGGAAAAAGGAGTCCGATAAGACCGGGATGGGGCATTTGTGCAGCAGTTGATTAAGCATTCCCGTACGGTTGCTACGGAGCTTCTTCAGAGGTGGCGTGCCATTCTCGTGGCAGGGAACGATAATAGAGCCTCCGTATTGAAGAATGGCGTGCTTCTGACCTTGATTCTCAGGGGCGTGAATCTTGTCCTGAGCCTTCTCACCATTCCAATAGCGTTGAAGTATCTAGGCAGTGAACGATACGGGTTGTGGATGTTGGCCCTCTCAACTTTTTCACTCACCAGTTTTCTCGATCTCGGAATCACGCCAGCCCTGAAGAACAAGATGGCCGAGTCCTACGCACAGAAAAACAATGAAGCCTTCAAGTACTATGCTTCCTGTTCAATCTTTCTAAGTATCTGTATTTGTTTGCTTGGTTTAGTCTTGGCAGCAATCTCAGGCTTTGTCAATTGGCATTCAGTATTTAACATTGGTACCGAAATTCCGTACTCAGAAGTAACGTGGCTCGTTGTCGGTATGGTTCTCGTGCTTATGATGACGTTAGGGCTTTATACAATTGAGGCCATCTATGCGGCGCGTATGGAAATCAACTCGATCCGGATTACCCAACTTATCACCCTAATAATAGGATTTACACTGTTTTGGTTGCTGATATCGATCAACAGTCCGCTTGCGGTTGTTGCAATCGTCATGCCCTTCACAGGAGCAGTCGGGCAAGTTGTTTTGCTTGTTAGTTTAGTACGACGTGGATTAGTTGCAAATGTGCTTCGTCCAATAGACGTGGGCTCTACGTTCCGAGATCTTATGCCATCGTCACTTTCGTTCATTGGCATCCAGGTGTCTGTTGCACTTTCCGTGGCGACTCCGGCGTTTCTGATTGCGCGCTTTTCTACCCTGTCCGATGTTGCCATTTTCAGTATTGCTTATAAACTTGCCAGCGTACCATTATTCACCCTTGCAGAAATATTGAAGGTCTTCTGGCCTGTATTCACAGTTGCTTGGACAAATAGAGAATTAGTTTGGTTGAGAAGCCGTTTACGATTCGGTCTGGTAGGTACTGTCGGGTTACTAGTTCCGTTTTCAATAATTCTTGTCCTCTGGGGCGGGGACCTGATACTAATATGGACCGATGAGAAGATTGAAGCGTCGCGCTCATTATTGTTTGCTCTCTCCGCGTGGGTCATCGTCCAAGGAGGCCTGCAGTGGTTGAGCACGTTTCTTCACAGCGTAAGTGATTTCTTCTTTGAATTGTTCTCATTTTGGGCTATTGCAGTTTTGCTGGTTCCTCTCACAATCTTCTTTTTGAAATCGTTTGGCCTCACCGGCGTAGGAATTGCTATGGTACTGGCAACGCTGATTGGAGGACTTCTACCAATGCTAAGGCGGGTATGGGTGAAGCTTGAACTAGGAACAGTACAGTGAGTCATGTCGGCGGAACATTGGAGGGAAAGCAAGCTATCATTGAGGACACTTCATACAAGAGAGTCTTCTGGTTAGCACTTGCAATCTCGTATGCTATCATTGTCGACAAATACCTTTATCCGTTTTTTAAGTCGGATGTCCTCTCTATTCCCATTATCATCGCAGAATGGTGCATTCTCCTCGTATTGGTGCATTATTTCATGCTTCGACATGGAAGGTTACTGCCCCGGTTGTTAATAATACTCTTTGCGGCAAAGATCATTATTGTTGCTGCAGTACTGAACGATTTTAGCTTTCAGAAGAACATTTTGATCCTCTTTGCCTTGATGGTATATACATTCAGGAATCAGGAATTCAGGCGGTATTGTGCCGAACAGATTGGTAATCATTACGTGAAATTGATAGTGTTACTGGTTGTATCTTTCCTAGTGTTTGCGCCGTTCTACAACAGACATTTTGCAGAGGTGGAGGCCTCTTCGTTCGAGGATATTCGCCGATTGAGCGGGTTATGGGATTTGCCGCACTCGTACGCGTATTTTGTACTCGCGTTGATGGCATTACAACGAAAGGAAAACCTACCTCTCACATTCTTTTTAGCAATGAATGTCTTTGCTACGGGTGTCCGGAGTGCCATGATTGCGACTTTAGTTTATCTGGCACACATTCTCCTTCTGCGCGTACCTAATCCTCGCCAATTGTTTAAACGGATTGCCGTGATAGGTGTGGCAGGTTTGTTTGCGCTAACCTTGACCGGTTTGGGCGGTTTTCTTGAGGAACAGTACGAGTTCCATATTGTTCCGCTAATTGAAGAAGATATTTCGGATCCTCATTATGGGAAAGGAAGATTTATTTACAACTTCATCGCCCTGAACGACATGAGAACGTTCAGCACGGCAGAGCTGTGGTTTGGTAGGTCAGCAACTTCGCTGTATTCGGCTTTTGAGGAAGCGATTGGAATGATATACTGGCCTCATAACGATTACGTAACGGTCGTCTATATCTATGGCATACTTGGTTTGGCAATGTATCTGTACATCATGCACGGCATGCCGTTAATTGTTACGAGATTCTCTTTACGTTCGAAGGTATTCATAATAACGCTAGTAGTCGCCATTCTGTCAATGACAAACGGATATTACACCTACCATGCACTATATCTTTTTGCGATTGCAAACGCAATTCATATTGAGGAGTA
The DNA here is from genome assembly GCA_964495695.1 of uncultured Chitinophagales bacterium. Lineage (GTDB taxonomy): Bacteria > Bacteroidota > Ignavibacteria > UBA10030 > UBA6906 > CAADGV01. Next base: position 17,206 of record CAZBWR010000033.1, read on the forward strand.
TCTAACAGAAAAGGGAATGAGAAACTCGGAGACATCGGAGGATGCTAACAGTGATGTGTAACAATGCCCACCCAGCAAAAATAGGGGTATTGGTTGTAACGTATAATCAATATGAGCAGACAGCAGCGTTCGTCAGACGATTTATTGAGACCTTTGGGAACGATCGGTCCATTCATCTCCTTGTTTTGGACAACGACTCACATGACCAAAGTTACCGTCGCTTGTGTAGCGATTTTCCGACTGTTGACATTAGACCACTGAACGATAATTATGGCTGTGTTACTGGAAGAAATGTTGGGATCGTAGAACTCGAGAAGCTCGGATGTAAATATGTCTATATCTCAGACAATGATATCATCATTGAGGACCCAGAGTTCTTTCGGAAGTTGTTGATTTTTCACGAATCACATCCTGAGATCGACGGATCTTGTCCGATTGTACGCTGGTTCGACGATCGAAAGATCCAGACTCTTGGCACGAAAAGAGTATTTGGCGCTTTCACACGTAACGTAACACAACCAAATGGAATCCAGAGGATCGACGCTCTACCAGGGTGTGCTCAATTCATTAGCATTAGGTCATTCAAGAAGTTTGGGCTCTACGACAACGACTTTACTCCAGTGAGCATTGAAGACTATGAATGGGGTATGCGAGCATCCGCCGAGGGGGCATCCCTTACCAATTATCCCATTGTCGAAGTTCTACATACACACGATCGAGCAGTTAAAGATAGTGCAAATAAGACCCTTTTCTACCTCGCAGGCCGGATGGTCTATCTTCGTAAACACCTCTCTCTTTGGCGAGTGCTTTTTGAGGTTCGGTTTATTCTTATGCATCTATTGGTTTTCCCAATTTCAGTCCTATATCGTGGGTACCTTTTAGGCGTTAGGAAGACTCTTTCAGACCGAAACTGGGTTTTTGAAAAATTTGCAGATTCTGGTCTCGAGAGGTACTATAAAAAATGTTCAGAATAATGAAAAACCATCGAGAAGTACAATGGCTACTCAATCAAAAGGCTTTCGAATTCACTGGTTTGCGGAGGGTCTCTCACCATATCATGACTTTTTTTTCACTGCTCTGTCAAATGATTCTGACATCAATCTGCGGGTGCATTACAGAATTGGTATTCCTGACCTTTACTATTGGAGAATGGGGAAGGACAAGACGTATTCATGGAGCGTTCTAAGGGGTAGAGTCTTTGCGAACATCAGAGCAACATTGCTCCCATTTTTCGACGCTGATGCTTTTTACTTCGTTACGGGAATAAAAGGTATAACGAAGAGTCTATTGATTCTGATTTTGAGTCTTCTAAGACGAAAGTATGCATTCTGGACAGATACACCTCCACACAACTATCTTTCCTCCGTTAAGGGCAAAGTCAGATTAAGCTTGTTCGTTCTCATATTTAAGCGCGCTAGAGCAATCTGCACTACCGGCACAGCTGGTAGAGCGTTTTTTTTGGCGCAGGGGGTTCCAAATAATAAAATTGTTGACCTCCCATTCTTTTGGAATCTGGACTTGCCCGAACTTAGCGTTGCGCAGCAAGTTGAGTGTCACCGGTGGTTAGAGGACATAATTACCCCTAGTGATTTCATATTCATTCTATCTGCTAAGCTGGTAGATAACAAGAGGTTTGATCTCGCGATTGATTGCGCGAGAACAGTTCTTGAAAGAGCTAGAACGAAACAAATAAAATGGTTGGTAGCAGGTGATGGGCCGGAATATAGATCGCTGGTGGAGCGTATCAGCGCGCACAAGTTGGAGGACAATTTCCATCTCCTGGGATGGGTCGATGGCTACAAGCTACAGTATTTGTATCAGATTGGTCATGTTTTCGTTCATACAGCTCAATTTGATCCTTTCCCCAACGTTGTCCTGCAAGCTATGGTTCACGGCAAACCTGTAATAGGGTTCGAGGGAGCGGGGTCTGTGTTAGATCGCGTTCATGATGGTTCAAATGGATTCGTGATACCAAGTGGTGATCTAGATACGCTGGTTCAGCGTATGCTCTTCTGTGTCGAGCACCCTAAGGAAGCGGAAGAAATGGGGCGGCGAGCCCGGACTACTGCTGAGCAGTGGCCGATCAAGAAGGGTATTTCAATTGTTAAAGATCTCGTGCTAGGACAACTTCCTCAACTAAACCAAAGAGGAACTGACAGGGTGTAAAGCCTCATAATCGTCCCTGATTTGTATCAAATCTCTTATTTGGCTAACATAAAATGCCCGGACAATGTTACTTGCACGGAGCACAATACATGACTAGAGCCTATAGGAGAGGCTTTTAATACTCAGCAATTAGTTTTGGATGTTCTAGCTGAGTCCCATCAAAGTTCCGCATGCTGTTTATAGCTAGAAGGTGCCGCATGAAACCCAAGTTAATGAAAAATAAGGCTGACCTCGAGTCAGTTGGTCAGAGCCTACAACGATTCTATTGTGCGAAGCCAATTGCATATGTTCGTGATGATCAGCAACAGTCAGCTTTTGAAGCGTATGCAGATATAGTTGTTAAGTACAGTTCTAACGTCGACGGGATCATTGTGGATTTCGGGTGCGGTACATGGCGAGGTCCTCACACGATGAAGCAGCGCGGCCTGAAACAAGTATTCGGTGTAGACTATTTTGAGGACACACAGTTTGCGGAGGCGATGCAAAAGGCTCACTTAAAGGGCGTACACCTAAGGCGGTATGATGGCAAAACTCTCCCGTTTGAGACTGGGAGCGTATCTACAGTAGCATCGCTGTGCGTGTTTGAACATGTTGTCAGAGTACAAGAAACACTAGAAGAAATTGATCGGATTTTAGAACCTGGTGGTACCGCTATTATCCTTTGCCCGAATTGGAGTGGTGTGAACAATCCAATCCGAGGGATACAGTCTCTTTGTTCTCACGGAGATCGATACTGGCAATACGAGACAATCTTTGATTGCCTAGTCGGTATCTTTCGGAGCTTTACATGGTATTTAATGGCAGTTCTGCGCCGAAAGCCTGAGTTCCTCATGGTGTTTCCTCGCATGCGAGGTACAGAAATCGATTTTGAAAGAGGGGATGATGATGTAGTTCACCTCTGTCAACCCGTCTCATTTAAGAAGTTCTTTAAGATGAGAAACTATCAATTGATCGTATACAACCGTGTGCAAGGGGATTCTATTCTTGCAAAAGTATTCAACACAATGTTTCCATCCATGGCGACGTCGAACACGATAATCGCAAGGAAGAACAAAAATCTCTCGCCTGGCTAAACGATATTCTGTAGAGAATCAATGTATCTGATTCAGTGCTTTGTTTTGATCGTGGACTTGTTACGATGATTCGGCAAGGAAAGGAAAAATCTGTTGTTGTTCTAGTCAGTGCGCTTCCCCCCCCGCACCACGGGATGACGGTGTTCTATGAGGCATTGTTACGCTCATCGTTTGTTGATGCTTTCAACATTCATCACATAGATACATCTGACAAACGGAACCTTGACAATGTGGGGGCACTAGATATTCGTAACGTAGTTCTCGGTTTCAAAAACCTGGCAGAACTTGCGTATGCGTGTTTTAGATATAGACCGGAGATCGTTTACGTTCCGAACGCACAAAATACACTGGGCTTCCTGCGGGATGGTCTTTTCATTCTGATTGCAGCTATTACGAGTAACGCGCGTATCATAATGCACTTTCACGGTGGAGACGCTTTCCAGCAATTTAGGACAAAAAGCTCGCCTCTGATGCGATGGTTCATCAGGCTCGTGTTGAAGCGTGTGGATCGGGCAATTGTACTAGGGCAGAGATTACGTTACCTATTTGCTAATGATATCTCTGATATTCAGGTCGTCCCCAATGGCATTGAGGTAACAGAGTACGGACAACGGGAGTATCGTGACGGGAAAGCCGGCGTTCGACTGTCCTTTCTTGGTGCTATGATCGAAAGCAAAGGAGTGTTAGACCTGCTCAAGGCAGCAGTAATCCTACGTCACGAGACCAATCTCCTGTTTGAACTCCGTCTGGCAGGAGACTGGTGGACGCAAGAACCAGCAACCAAAATAACGGCCATGAGGATGATTCAGGAACATGACCTGACGGAGATTGTTCGTTTCGTGGGTCGCGTTGGCGGAGCAGAGAAGAAAGAGTTCCTGCGAACTACAGATATACTGGTCTTGCCAACGAAAAACGATGGTTTTCCCCTCGTGATACTCGAGGCAATGGCTGCAGGTTGTGCAGTTGTATCGAGCCGCGGTATCGGGGCAATTGAAGACGTGATTCTTGATGGTGTGTCAGGCTCGCTCGTCAACTGTAACGAACCAAGTGTATTGGCATCTACCATATGCAAGATTGCCCAAGACGCAGATGTAATACGGAGAATGGGACAATCAGGGAAAGAAAGGTATCAGACCCTGTATACTTTTGAAAAATGCGCAGAATTGATGATTAAGGCTTTGTCGACGGATGGTCCGAATGCCACTAGTGCAGCAGCCGTGAGGGGATGGTGAAAAGCTCCATCGTCAGCATGCATAGGCTTAATCACCCGAACTATTCCGTCACGCCACCATATCACCCCGCTGAATACTATCCTGAATTTCCCCGGAACATCCCGGCCGATCCGGCGAACGGGGTATATGCCGCGGTACGTAACTCTTTTTTGCAACTCGGATACGACAAGGAAAGAGCCAGCACACCGGAGTGGAATCCTCTATCATGGCTGATCAATCCGGGTGAGACTGTGTTCCTCAAACCCAACATGATTGCCCATAAGCATGAACATACAGATGAATGGGAACATGTTATCACGCACGGCTCTGTAATTCGTGCTGTTGTGGATTACGTCTACCTCGCGCTTAAAGGGAGAGGGAGGATAATTGTCGGTGACGGTTGCCAGAGCAACTCCTTCTTCGAGAAAATCATTGATCGAATGGGCCTTCCCCAACTGCAAATGTACTATAGTTCACAGATGGGGTTTGATCTTGAGATAGTTGATCTGAGGGATTTTCAGTGGGTCGAGGAAGATGGAGTGTTCATTGAAAAGAGGGAATTGTCGGGTGATCCGCAGGGCCGTGTGGCCGTGAACCTCGGGAGTGCGTCAACATTTTGTGAATTAGACGGACATGGAAGGAAGTATTATGGCGCGACATATGATGTGGATGAGACTAATGTCCATCATACGAATGGCAGGCATGAGTACGCTTTTTCACGCTCACCCCTTGCGGCCGATGTCTTCATAAATCTTCCCAAACTAAAGACTCACAAGAAGTGTGGCTTGACGGTCAATCTTAAGAGTCTTGTCGGTCTCAATGCCAATAAAAACTGGCTCCCTCACTATGCGTTCGGATCTCCGGAAAGCGGGGGTGATCAATTCCCACACGCATCTTCAAAGTCCAGACTGGAAAACAGACTGGTGACATTCGCCAAGCGTGTGCTTATGACGAAGAATCCATTGGCGCAGGCTGTTGCACGCCGCGGGAAGAAAGCAGCATACAAGATTTTTGGAACCACTGACTCGGTTGTCCGGTCGGGGAACTGGCACGGGAACGATACTGTGTGGAGAATGTCACTGGATCTTAATAGAATCCTGATGTATTGCAGTGCCGACGGGGTGATGGGAAATAGACGGAAACGTTTCTTATCGGTTGTCGATGGCGTTGTTGGAATGGATGGTGATGGTCCTGTGGCGGGAAGGCCAAAAGAGTCGGGGGTTGTTGTCGTGGGAACGGATCCGGTTGCTGTTGACATGGCATGTGCACGTTTGATGTGTCTGGATCATACGAAATTGCCGATTCTTTACCGTGCATTGGACAACAACAAGTACCCGCTTACAGAAGTTACGTTCAATCAGATTGTCTGTAAAAGTAACGATCCCGCTTGGGATCTCCCCCTCTCAAGAATAGAGTATGATCAACTTATACCCTTCACCCCCCATTTTGCCTGGAAGGGGCACATAGAACTGGAGATGAATTGGCCTACGGTTCAACAGCCCTAAAACGTCTTTACGACAGATTACCGTTGTCTGGAAAGAATGCGCTTGCCACACTCTACGGGGCCCAACAACGCAGAGAGCGTTACGGCAAGGACTACGCCAATGCCCTTTCATTCCTGCGGGACTCCCAGTACTGGAGCAATGACCAACTGCATGCGCACGCAATGGAAGCGAACAAGGTGTTTTTGGCTCGTGCATTCGTTGAAACCCCGTACTACTGCGGAAACCCTGAGTACCGGTCATTTGATATCGGGGAACTTCCAATTCTGAAGAAGCAAAGCGTTAGGGAGAATCTCTCCGCGCTCGTAGCCAAATTGCCATCGACAGAGAAGGTCCGCTTTGCCCAGACGAGTGGAACGACAGGCACCCCGCTCAGTTTTCCGCTGACACAGTATTGTTTTCAACGGGAGTATGCATTTCGAGCCTTGCATTACGAGTGGGGCGGCGTGAGTCTCGATGCGCGACAGCCGATTGCGATTTGTGCAGGGCATCCGGTGGCTCACCCCGAGCGACAATCTCCACCGTTCTGGGTGCATGATCATGCAAACAATTGGTTGCTCATGTCATCGTATCACCTCACACCTCGGAACATCCGCTCCTACATCGAGAAGCTTGAGCAATTTCAGCCGGTTCTATTGGGAGGATACCCATCATCAGTTTTCCTGTTGGCTGCAGCGTATGAACGCCACGGCACAGTCCCTCTGAATCTTCGCTCAGTCTTTACGGGTTCAGAAACCCTTTATGCGTACCAGCGAGAGCGAATTGAAAGAGCCTTCAGCTCCAAGGTATTCAATTGGTACGGGAATTCTGAAATGTGCGCGAATATTGTCGAGTGCGAGTATGGTGAAATGCACCTTAAGCTCGAACACAGCTTCGTGGAGGTACTCAACAACTCAGACGAGCCATGCAATCTGGGGGAGGAAGGTAGATTGATCTGCACGGGATTTGGCAACAGGGCGTTTCCGCTTGTTCGTTATGATATTGGTGATTCGATCCGACTCTCTTCCGAGACGCACTCCCGCTGCGGAAGGGGAGGGACCCTCGTTGCGGAGGTTATTGGCCGACAAGAGGCGTATATTGTGACACCGGATGGTCGCATCGTAGGAAGACTTGACCACATTTTCAAGGGCATGCAGAATGTTGTAGAAGCACAGATATTGCAAGACAATGTAGACGAGATCACGATCCGTATCAAAAAGGCGGCGCAGTATTCGATTGCTGATGAAAGAATAATGCTCGACGAAGCCCGCGTCCGTCTCGGGAATGCGATAAGAATTGTAGTGGACTACGTGGACTCGCTTCCGAGAGGAAGAAACGGAAAACTCCAGTTCATAATTTCTTCACTCGATCAAAACAAAGTACTAAAGGACGTTCTAGGGTAGCAAGAGTCTCTTATGCTTCAAATCATCCAATATCAAAAGACCGGCAAGCTCTCTGTCGAAGATCTTCCTCCGCCGCAACTGCGGCCGGGGGGGATTCTTGTGAAAAATGTTGCTTCGGTCATCAGTTCAGGCACCGAGCGATCGTCCGTACAAACTGCCCAGGCGTCTATGGTTGGGAAAGCACGGTCACGGCCTGATCTGGTCCGGCAGGTGGTTGACAACGTGAAACGTGAAGGTCTCCTCGCAACATACGAAAAAGTCCAGAATCGGCTTGACAACTATAAGGAACTCGGATACAGCACGGCAGGAATTGTTGTAGAATCTTCGGTCGCCGAGTTTCGAGCGGGGGATAAAGTGGCTTGTGCGGGAGTGGCATATCACGCAGAGCAGATTTTTGTTCCCAAGAATCTGGCAGCAAAGATCCCCGACGGGGTCTCTTTTGAGTCGGCAGCATTCACAACAGTATCGGCAATTGCACTCCAGGGAGTCCGGCAGGCAGAAGTACAACTTGGCGAAACAGTGTGCGTGATAGGAACCGGCTTGCTGGGTCTTATCTCGATTCAATTTCTCAAGGCTGCCGGGTGCCGGGTGGTTGGTATAGATGTTTCCGAGGTAAATTTTGCGCTGGCAAAGGACCTTGGGTGCGATCTGCTTTTCCGCTCGAACGAGGATGCCCTCCGCAACATCGAAGAAGTCACCAAAGGGCACGGAGCTGACGCCGTCGTCATTACGGCAAGCACAAAATCAAGCGACCCTGTTGATCTTGCGATGCAGGTGGCACGGAAGAGAGGCAAGGTGGTCGTTGTTGGCGCTGTCGGGATGGAGATTCCGCGATCCCCATTCTATGAAAAGGAAATCGACTTCCGGATTTCCTGCTCGTACGGACCCGGCAGGTATGATCATGTTTACGAGCAAGAAGGGCAAGACTATCCCTACGGGTTTGTCCGGTGGACGGAGAATCGCAACATGGAAGCCGCTCTCGCGATGATGGCACAGGGAAAATTATATTTCGATCGAATGATCTCTCACAGGTTTGCGATTCAAGACGCGCTGAGGGCATACGACATAGTAACAGGTAAGACTGAGGAGAAACATCTTGCCATTATCATCCAGTATCCTGATGCGGCGCAACCGCTCCCACGAAGTGAGGTACATGAGCGGCAGACCGGATTCGGTGAACGGTTTGCAGCGCCCGGTATTGGGTTCATTGGGGCAGGCAATTTTGCGCAATCATATCTTCTTCCTCACATAATCAAGGCGACAGTTCCGTTGACCGGTGTCATCACAAATACACCGGTTCAGGCTCATGCGGCAATGAAGAAGTTCGGTTTCGGGTTTTGTGACACGGACAAGAATCGCCTGTTTGATCATGCGGATACGGGCACGATTTTCATTGCCACAAGACATGACTCGCACGGCAGGCTCGTCAAAGAGGCATTGGAGCGTGGAAGAAGTGTGTTTGTCGAGAAGCCGCTTGCGGTTACAGAAGAGGAACTCGATGCAATAGCAGAAGCATGGCAACAATCGAGTTCCCGAGTTCTTATGACTGGCTTCAACCGCCGGTTTTCGAGTCCGTGGATGGATCTCAAGAAATGGTTTTCATCTACCGTCGAGCCCTTCGCAATCTCATATCGTGTGAATGCCGGGAATCTCCCTAAGAATCACTGGCTCCACTCAGGGTCACAAGGAGGGAGAATCGTAGGCGAGGTATGTCACTTTTTAGACTGCATGGTGTTTCTGACAGGAGCCAGGCCGGTGCGTGTCTTCTGCGAAGCTCTGGCGAATCACAAAGGCGATTGGCTGCACGGGGATAATTCCGTAACAACGATCAGTTTCTCGGATGGTTCAGTCGGTACAGTTACGTATCTATCAAATAGCGATAGTTCGCTCCCGAAGGAATTCTGCGAGATTCACTCGGGTGGACGAACAGCGATCATGAGCAATTTTACGCAGGTGACTTTCTATCACAATCGTAAAAAGAGTACGCGCAGATACAACGGCACCAAGGGCCATAAAGAGGAGATAGCACATTTCCTCTCTGTTCTGAGAGGTGAATGTGAGCCGGCAATGTCTGTACAATCGCAAATAGACGTGACGAGGACGACGTTGCGAGCGGTTGAATCATTGAACAAGCGGGCAATGCTGGATGTCTAGCCATGTTGTCGTCAAGACGATCTCTGATGCTTTGGAACGTCTGGAGAAGTACATTGAGAATGAGCAATACCGGGGATATGATCCTTATGATGTGTTGAAATCTCCGATCTTCCGGCTACCATTCTTCCGTTCATCCAAGCTTGTTCGCTTCGGGTCACAGCAGGTATTCAGACGAATTCCGTTCAATATGCGTCCTGTTCTTGGAATTGAGAAAGGGCTGAGTCCTGTTACCCTCGGTTGCTGCATTCAGGCATATGCGTACCGGATTCAAACCGCCAGTGATAACAAGCGCATTTATGCTGAAAAGACTGAAAAGCTCATCTCCCAGGTTGAGTTGATGCGTTCCAAAGGGTATTCGGGGGCCTGTTGGGGATATGAGTTTGATTGGCAAGGTCGTTACGCCAATATTCCTGCAAGGACTCCCACTGTCGTAGCTACAGGCTTTATTACGAACGGGCTTTTTGAATATTATCGTTCGACCGGCAATGAACCCGCGCTGGCTCTTTGCATTAGCGCATCGGACTTCGTACTGCGTGATCTGAACCGCACTTGTGAAGGTCACACTTTTTGTTTTTCTTATTCGCCGGTTGATAGACAGAAGGTCTTCAATGCTTCTATGAAGGGGGCACGTCTTCTTGCACAAGTGAATTCTGTGCAAGCGGATTCAAACCTTGAATCAGCCGCAAGAAGTGCCGTGGATTTTGTGGTCAATCACCAACGCTCCGACGGGTCATGGGGATATGCAGCAGGGGATGCCCGGACCTGGGCAGACAATCATCATACGGCGTATGTGCTTGATGCTCTTCACGAGTACATGACCCTGACCGGGGATATGCGACACGAGGCCCGGCTGAGACGGGGGCTTGATTATTATATCGAGAAGTTCTTTGACGGGCCTGTTCCAAAATACTATGATGGCCAGAAGTACCCGATTGACAGCACCGCACTCGCCCAGTCAATACTCACACTCGTCCGCTTTGAGAAGGTCGAGAAGGCGTTGGATGTTGCTTTGTGGGGCATAAAGAACATGATGGATCCTCGAGGGTTTTCATACTACCAGCGCCACGTATGGTTTACGCACAAAACACCGTACATGCGCTGGTCCAACGGATGGATGTATGCTGCACTGGCAGCGCTCGTCAAGAAAGTAAGCTGAGTATGCGATACAGATTCTTAAACACTTACGTTGACGCGATTTCACTGGATGGGGTGGAAGCTGAGGTTCTCGCGGCCATTGACCGGCGCGAAAAGAAACATTTGGTGTTTATCAATGCGTTGAAGACTTTTGAGATCGAGCGTGATCCTCGTATGGCTGAAGCACTTGCGGGAGCGGATTATATACTCGCAGATGGTGTTCCCGTCTTATGGGCCTCCCGGTTGCTCGGGCGACCGCTTCCGGGCAGAGTTAACGGGACGGATCTTTTTGAGCGTTTACTTGCGCGTGCAGCAGAAGAAGGAAGATCAGTGTTTCTTCTTGGAGCCCGACAGGAGAACCTTGACGCTCTCGTCGTTGCGCTAAGGGAGAGGTTCCCAGATTTGAGGATTGCGGGGTCACGGCATGGCTACTTTTCCGAAGATCAGGACGATGAAGTAATCGAACTCATCAACCGTTCAAATGCAGATATCCTGTTTCTCGGTTTCAGTTCACCTAAAAAGGAATTGTGGGCATATACGAACAAAGGCAGGATCCAGGTTCCCATCATTCAGGGTGTGGGGGGGAGCTTTGATGTTGTTGCGGGGATCATTCCGCGGGCACCGCTGTGGATGCAACGCTGGGGATTGGAATGGCTTGACCGCGTCATCAAAGAACCTCGAAGGATGTTCATCCGCTATCTTCGATCGAATACCAGCTTCGTTCTTCTGGTGATACGGTACTGGTTCAGGGAACGGTTTTCAAAAGCAACGGCATAGCACGAGAGGCGACAGCAATAAGTACGAAAGCAGCGACAATACTTACAGTAGTAGGGGCGCGACCGAATTTCATGAAGGTTGCTCCCTTGATGCGTGAATTCAAGAAACATCCCTCCCGCATTGTTCCCATATTGCTCCATACGGGCCAACATTACGATGATGCAATGTCGAGCGTGTTCTTTGACCAGTTGGGGTTGGCTGCTCCGGATGTATTTCTTGGTGTCGGGTCGGGCTCTCATGCCGCGCAAACAGCAAAGGTCATGCTCGCGTTCGAACCGGTACTTGTGGAGCGGAAGCCCGATCTCGTAATCGTTGTAGGGGATGTAAATTCAACAATGGCGTGCACGTTGGTGGCATCAAAATTAGGTGTGCGTGTCGCGCACGTTGAGGCAGGGCTCCGCAGTTTCGACCGGACAATGCCGGAAGAAATCAATCGTCTGGTAACAGATGCATTGGCAGATCTCCTTTTTACAACGAGCACTGACGCCAACGAAAACCTGCGTCGCGAGGGGATACCAGACGACAAGGTGTTCTTTGTCGGGAACACGATGATTGATACCCTGCTTTCCTTGAAGGAGCGACTGGATACAGCAAAGGTGCTACACCAACTGCAATTGGACGGCGACGCATACGCCTATGTAACGTTGCACCGTCCCTCAAATGTGGACGATAAGGCCACGCTTGCAGGGATATGCGAGACGTTTATTGAGCTTCAGACACGCATTCGTCTTATTTGGCCCGTCCACCCACGGACGAGTAAAATGCTCCGGCAGTTTGGGTTGTACGACATGCTCCGGGATGCACGGAACATTACACTTGCAGAACCTCTGGGCTATCTTGAGTCAATTTCATTGCTTTCAGGTGCGAAATTTGTTCTCACCGATTCGGGCGGTGTTCAAGAGGAATCAACGGTATTGAGAGTTCCGTGTCTCACGCTTCGCAACAATACAGAACGTCCTGTTACTGTTACAGAGGGTTCCAATCAACTTGTAGGAAGCGACCCGAAAGTAATTCTAGATAGGGCTTTAGGCTTGATAAGTCGTGGGTCTACCAAGGTGCCAACAGTACCGAAGTATTGGGATGGAATGGCTGCTGAGCGAATAACGGACATAATCGTGTCTAGGTTTTAAAGTCATCGGAATCGCTGAATTATATGCGCATCCCTTCGGTAACCAGATAGGTGACACCCATCACGCCCGGAGTGGGTTAATTTGTATCTCTCAGACAGTTTATCTACTTTGTGACGCCTTCTTGTGGGGGATAGAGACGGAGGCCCTAATCAGTTTCCATTCACGGTAGGGGATACTTATTGATTGCCGTTTTAAGGAGGAATTGGCGCACTGCGGCCGCCGCTATGGCGATGGTTGTCGATGCTACCATTCTCGTCTTCACATTCTTCCTCGCTGCCTGGATTCTGCACGTTGACTTCAACGCTGCGGGAATTCTGGCGACGCACATCAATTTGTTGGTATTCGCCACCGCAATTTTTCTGCTTTCCTTTACTGCGCTCGGCATATACCGGACGGTTTCATATTCCCCGCTGATGTACCATTTTCTTTCCGCAAGTAAAGCGTACATCTACAGTGTTGCGATCATCCTTTCGACTCTTTTTCTCTCCGGCAATCTGTTTTACCCGCGCAAGTTCCTGGTAGTTCTATTCTTGTTACTGCCGATTATATATGGTGTCGCCTGGGTCCTCGTCCGGATGGGGTTCAGGCTTCTTCAGAAGGCAGGATATGGACGGTGGAACACGTTGGTGATCGGTCCGTCACGCAACCTGGACAACCTCCTGCTCAGGTTCAAGGCATATCCGGATCTTGGATACCAGCCGGTGAAGATCATGAAGACTCCGGTTCATAGTCCCACTGACATGAAACTCCACGTCAACAGCGATGAAATCGAAAAGGCGATTGTTGACAAGGAAGTTGACTTCATGGTTCTGTCTTCGCCGGAGCTTAACGGATCGTATGACGATCTCGAGCGTTTGTGTCGCAAGCACTATGTGCGTATGCGGGTCGTTTCGCCGGAGACGGATTCGTTATTCAACCAAATCCGTATTCATGATATCGCCGGACTGCCGCTGTTTTCGCCGATCCGCAAACGGATTGACAAGTCGAAAGAGCTTTCAAAACGTCTGTTCGATATCGTGGGTGCGGGCGTACTGCTGATCATCCTGTCACCACTTTTCCTGTTTGTTGCCATCGCTACAAAGCTCGAATCTCACGGGCCCGTGTTCTTCAGACAGAAACGGTCCCTGAGTGATCGAGATGAGCCGTTCATGTTCTACAAGTTCCGCAGCATGCACCACGAGGCGGACGAGAAAAAGGAATCGTTGCTTTCTCGCAACGAGTCGAACGGGGCGTTGTTCAAAATGAAAGATGATCCCCGGCTCACACGTGTCGGGAAATTCATCCGCCGCTACAGCATCGACGAATTGCCACAGCTCTTCAACGTGTTAAAAGGGGAGATGAGCCTCGTTGGACCCCGCCCTCTTCCCATCAGTGACTTCAGGCGTCTGCAAGAGCGGGATGACATTGGGGGTTACTTCCGAGGCAGGGCAAAGGCAAAGCCCGGCATGACAGGTTTATGGCAGGTCTCGGGCCGTAGCCATCTCGGGTTCAAAGAAATGGTCATGCTTGACTTATACTACATTGAAAATCAGTCGTTGCTGTTTGATGTTGAGATCCTCGCTCAAACAATCCCTGTCGTCGTCTTCGGCAAAGGGGCGTACTAGCCACCGCTTGCGTTCCCCAGCACCCTCCAACAAGGCATTTTAGAACCTTTTTCTGTATAATAATGCCGATCTGTTCCCAATCGATTTGAAATCCAGGAGAATCCCTTGAAACTCAGTGTCATTGGTACCGGCTATGTCGGTCTCGTTGTCGGCACGTGCTTTGCCGAAAGTGGTAATGATGTTATCTGTGTTGATATTGATGAGAATAAGTTACGGATGCTCAATGCAGGCGAAAGTCCCATTTATGAGCCGGGCTTGTCTGATCTTCTGAAAAAGAATATCCATGAGCGGCGCCTTACGTTTACAAACGACCTGAAGCACGCGGTCGAGAACTCCGATATTATTTTTCTTGCACTCCCGACCCCGCAATCGGAAGATGGGTCTGCAGATCTGCAGCACGTCCTAAAGGTGTCGCAGCAGATTGGAACCTTCATGAATGGCTATAAAATCGTGGTGAATAAGAGCACAGTCCCGGTGGGCACGGCAGATCGTGTTCGTGAGATCATATCGAAGGAAACGAAGCTTGAGTTTGATGTCGTTTCAAATCCGGAGTTCCTTAAGGAAGGTGCAGCAATCAATGACTTCATGAAGCCCGACAGAATTGTAGTCGGATCGAAGAGCCCGAAGGCTTTGATGGTTATGCAAGACCTGTACGCTCCTTTTATCAGAACGGGTAATCCTCTGATCGTCATGGACGAACGAAGCTCGGAATTGACGAAGTATGCTGCAAATTCGTTCCTCGCTACAAAAGTGTCGTTCATGAATGAGGTGGCGAACCTGTGTGAACTTGTCGGGGCGGATATCGATCTTGTCCGCAAGGGAATGGGGACCGATCCCCGGGTGGGGACACAATTCCTCTTTGCTGGAGTGGGATATGGCGGTTCCTGTTTTCCCAAGGATGTCGCAGCCCTGATGAAAACGTCTTCAGAGCATAACTATGATTTCCAGATCCTTCGGTCGGTGGAGGATGTCAACCGGTCACAGAAGCTTGTTATCGTGAAGAAGATGAAGAAACACTTCACCGCGGGCTTAAAGGGATTGCGTGTGGCACTATGGGGACTTGCCTTCAAACCGAACACGGATGACATACGCGAGGCGCCGGCTTTAAAGATCATCGACGCTCTTCTCTCAGAAGGGGTACAGTTGCAGTTGCATGACCCTGTAGCCCTTGAGGAAACAAGGAAGCTTCTCGGCAATGTTGCAGAGTACTTCGAGAACAACTATGACGCTCTGCAGGGTGCTGACGCGTTGGTGATAGTGACAGAGTGGAACGAATTCCGCCGCCCCGATTTCGAACGGATGAAATCCCTTATGAAGTCTCCGGTGATCTTTGACGGCAGAAACATCTACGAGCCTGCCCGGATCAGGGAGCGCGGCTTCGTGTATTACGGTATCGGAAGATAGGCCGATACCCGCGGTATCATTTCATCAATCGATTCATCTACACAACAACACTTGTGAGCACGACAACAAAGAAGCATGCTGTGGTTACGGGGGGAGCGGGGTTTCTGGGCTCTCATCTCTGCGACCGTCTCCTCGGAGAGGGGTTCCGCGTTACGGCAATTGATAATCTGGTAACAGGGGATACAAGGAACATCTCGCATCTGTCTGGCAATAGTGATTTCCGGTTTGTGAAACACGATGTTACGGAATACATCTACATCGAAGGGGATGTCCATGTTATCCTTCATTTTGCCTCGCCCGCCAGCCCGATTGATTATCTGAAGCTTCCGATTCAGACATTGAAAGTCGGATCGCTGGGAACCCACAAAGCGCTCGGACTGGCAAAGGCAAAGAATGCACGGTTTCTTCTTGCCTCCACGTCGGAAGTCTATGGTGACCCCCTGGTTCATCCACAGCCTGAGAGTTATTGGGGGAATGTAAATCCCGTTGGGCTTCGCGGCGTGTACGATGAAGCAAAGAGGTTCGCTGAAGCGATGACGATGGCATACAACCGGTACCACGGCGTTGATACGCGGATCGTGCGCATCTTCAACACCTATGGCCCTCGTATGCGTATAGAGGACGGACGGGCAATACCTGCATTCGTCTCGCAGGCGCTGAGGGGAGAGGATGTGACAGTGTTCGGCAGCGGCAATCAAACGAGAAGCGTCTGTTACGTCGATGACCTCATTGATGGAATTTTCCGTTTGCTGATGTCGAACGAGCAAATGCCAGTGAACATCGGAAACCAGGATGAGATCACAATGCTTGACCTGGCAAAGGAAGTGATTGAGTTGACTGGCAGCAAAAGCAGGATCGTGTTCAAGGATCTTCCGGCAGATGACCCGAAGATCCGGCAACCTGACACAACCCGTGCGCGTTCCATCCTTAATTGGCAAGCAAAAGTGAACCGTCGTGAAGGGTTGCAGAAGACCATTGAATATTTCCGGTCACGGATGCAGTGATGCGCAAGGGCGTGCAGACAGGAATTTGTATCTGGCTGCTTATTCTAGGTACGATCACCCAAAGCACGGCAGGTGTTCCACCCGATTCGTCTGCCCGAAGCGTGGTATTGAGAGATGCTGAAGATTCTGCAACGCTAATCGAGAGCAGATCCGATTCGACACAAATCCGGCCGGTCAGGTTTGCAATTGTCACCGGCACAGTTGCTGGGACGTTCGCTGTCATTCACTTCTATCAATCAAAAGGATGGTGGAAGGACAATCGGAGTTCATTTCACTTTCAAGAAGATCTGAAGTACGGTCTCAGCGTCGACAAGCTGGGGCATTTCTATGCCGGGATAGCTGCGGCATTCATTCTCCGGAACTCATTCCGGTGGGCGGGGCTTTCTGAGACGGCATCGCTCTGGTGGGGCTCTGCAGGCTCGCTTCTCTTCCAAACGTATGTCGAGGTTCAAGACGGTTTTTCGAAGTGGGGATTCGACCGCGTGGATTTTGCCGCCGATGTTGCGGGGGCCGCATGGCCGGTGGCGCAGCATCACTCATCGTTTCTTCGAAACTTCGATTTCAAGTTCAGTTACCATCCATCACCCAATCTAGGAAGTGCTTCGGGTGTCGGATTTGTCGGGCAGCAACATATCATCTTTGATGACTATGAGGGGCAAACGCTTTGGCTAAGCCTCAAAATGCACAACCTGTTGCCACAAGCAGCACGACCGTTTTGGCCGGAGTTTTTGCAACTCTCTGTCGGATACGGGGTGCGCAACGTCGCAAAGCCGGATCCGTACAGCGTTGTGTTGCTCGCGCTCGACATCGATATGACAAAAGTCATTCCGCAGACTACGCCATTCCTGAAGCTACTTGGAGAGGCGCTTAATTTCATTAAGTTCCCGGCTCCGGCAGTCCAAATAAGTCCGCATGCTATCTGGTACGGACTGTACTTCTAAACAAAAATACTTCAGACCCCACGTGAGAATGTTCTATTCAAGATATGTCCTGTCCCTGTTTGTGATTCTGTGTTGCTTCGGTGTTGTATTCCCTCAGGCGGAAACCGTTCATGCAACTCACCCTGTCTACACTTTTCTCAAGCGAATGGAAGTGCGTGGCGTGCTGACCCGCTATTTCGATGCGGTAATTCCCTTGGGAAGAAAAGACATCGCATCAATGCTGATGAAAATACGGGAGACGGAAGATCGCCTCACGACCACAGAACGGGATATTCTTCGTGATTACCTGTCCGAGTTTCAGTTTGATATCACCGGCTCGATTGACGGCTTTCTTTCGGTAGTTGACGGAGATGAGGAATCGTTCGGCAAAGCATTGGGAGAGCAGTTGAGTAACCGCGAGAAATTCTTGTATGCGCTGAATGACTCTGCGGTGACAATGTTTGTTAACGGACTCGTGACAATCGATGCCCGGCGAATTTCGGGCGATGCTCTAGGATCTGCTCATACGGAGTTTGTTCAATTTGGAGGAAGAATCAGGGGCACGGTGTTTAACAAGGTTGGATACTTTCTTCAGGGAACCAACGCACAGTTTTGGGGCAGCAGGGACCTTCTGTATCGTGATCCAGTCATTCGTCAGGCATACACACTCGGCGTCACCGATGCGCAGAATTTTGACTTCAGCGAAGGATACATCCGGTACGATGGGGGGATTATCTCGGCACAACTTGGACGTGAACGGGTGCTGTGGGGAGCGGGGTATGACCAGAAGATGGTTGCGTCGGAAAATGTCCGGACATTCGATTTTCTGCGTGCCGACTTTCAGTACAAGGCGGTAAAGTACACATTCCTGCACGGTAATTTGCTCGGCAGGAAACGTGCTCTTACATTTCAGGTTCCCGGTGACACCTCGACGACGTATGTCGAGCCTGTTGCAGCGGATAAGTTCTTTGTGTCTCATAGGATTGAGTTCTCATTTCCAGGCGTTTTTGATATAGGCTTTCAGGAAATGGCAATCTACAGTAACAGGTCTATCGATCTGGCTTACCTGAACCCGTTCCACGTTTTCGAATCCACACAGCGGTCCCGCGAGGAACGTGACAACGTGTTCTGGGCATTCGACATTCAAACACATTTCATGAGGGGATTGGAGCTTCATGGGACAATCGTCTTCGATGATCTGCATTTTTCCGAATTTTTCGAGCCTCGATGGTACAACCGATACGCCTATCAGGCGGGAGTGATGCTGACGGATCCGCTCTTTATCCCTGACATGACGCTCATGGTGGAGTACACACGGGTGAAGCCATTCGTCTACGCTCATGACAGGTCGAGAGAAAACACGTATACGAGCCTCGATTCTCTGCTCGGTCCTCGTATCGGGCCGAACGCGGAGTCGTGGTTTATCCGGGGGGACTATTTCCCGCTTCGGAACTTGACACTGTCACTTCGTGTTCTACTGACGCGCAAAGGTGAAAACGTCTATGATGCCCAGGGACGCCTTGTCAAGAATGTAGGGGGCGATGTGTTCCAGGGACACCGGGCCGTCGATCCGCTGGA
Source organism: uncultured Chitinophagales bacterium (assembly GCA_964495695.1). Taxonomy (GTDB): domain Bacteria; phylum Bacteroidota; class Ignavibacteria; order UBA10030; family UBA6906; genus CAADGV01. The sequence continues at coordinate 36,245 of CAZBWR010000033.1, forward strand.
TGCTGTATTTTTGGACGGCAATCTTGTCAAGTCCCGCACTGTTGAATTCTACGTCACCTACGAGTTTATTAATCAGATGTGGCTGGAGGGGTGGTTTCATTCTGAATCTATCCAGCATGTTGCGGATGGGACAACGACAAAGAATTCCACCGGCGGAATTCGCCTGCGCGCGGAACTATAAACCATCTACCATCATCTCCGGAGTATTTTATGGCCCTGAAGGTGGGGGACAAAGCGCCCGACTTCTTGCTCGCAGATACTGAAAAAGAGCTCCGTTCGCTGAAAGAATTCCTCGGCAACAAAACTTTGATAACGTTTTATCCTGCAGCCTTCACCAGCGTGTGCACGAAGCAGGTCTGCAACATCCGGGACTCGATTGCTGCATTGGGCGATCTCAGTGTGCAAGTTGTGGGCATCAGCGTTGATCCCGTGGACTCACTCAAAGCTTTCGCCGCAAAGAACAACATTGCGTTTCCGTTGTTGAGCGATTTCACGAGGCACGTGAGTGCGTTGTACGCAGGACTCTATGTGGGTCTTGGAGGGATTCCCGGATATACTGCAGCAAAGCGCTCGGCGTTTGTGCTGGACGGACAAGGCGTGGTTCGCTATGCCTGGATCTCCGAGAATCCCGGCGCAGAGCCGGACTACAATGAAGTAAAAGCCGCCCTCTCATCGTTTTAGAAGAAAGGAGATTGTATGGCCGCACTGAAAGTTGGAGACAAAGCGCCCGACTTCAATCTGCCGGACGGAAGCGGTAAGTCCGTTTCCCTTTCCAATTTCAAAGGGAAGAAGGTTGTGTTGTACTTCTATCCCAAGGACAATACAAGCGGATGCACAGCGGAGGCATGCTCATTTCAGGAGAATCTTGGAGCAATCAAGAAGAAAGGTGCCGTTCTCTTGGGCGCCAGCGCTGACAGTCAGGCCTCGCACCAGAAATTTGCAACGAAGTATGAACTCTCGTTTCCGCTCATAAGTGATGAGTCGAAGGAACTCGTAAAGAAATACGGGGTGTGGAAGGAGAAGAGTATGTACGGCAAGAAGTACATGGGGATCGAACGGACAACATTCATTATCAATGAGAAGGGCTTTATATCACATATCTTCCCGAAGGTCAAAGTCAACGGGCATACGGAAGAAGTTCTGGCAGCCCTTTCTGAAAAGGAGAAATAACATGGTGTATCTTACACGCAAGGAACATTTCTGTGCATCGCACAGACTTCATAACCCTACATGGAGCGATGAGAAGAATCGTGAAGTGTACGGAAAGTGCAACAATGCTAACGGGCATGGTCACAACTATGAGGTCGAGGTGACTGTTGCAGGTGTTCCGCCGGAAGAGTCCGGAATGGTCATCGATTTAAAGAAGCTCTCGGATATTGTGAACGAGTTGATCATTGACAGGGTGGATCACAAGCACTTCAATCATGACGTTGATTTTATGAAGGGAGTGATTCCCACGGCCGAGAATATCGCAATAGCGTTTTGGAAGATTCTTGACAAGAACATTCCGGGGGGCAAACTGTACTCGATTAAGCTCTACGAGTCCGACAACAACTTAGTCGAATATCGGGGAGAGTAGGCCGGGTCACTATGAACAAATCGAACATCGAAGAACACGTTAAAGGCATACTGACCGAAATCGGTGAGGATGTATCCCGTGAGGGATTGCTGAAAACACCGCATCGTGTCGCCAAAGCGTACGAGTTCCTGACGGAAGGCTACCGCAAGGATATAGCCCAAGTGTTGAACGGCGCCATCTTCAACGAAAAATACAGCGAGATGGTGATTGTGAAGGACATCGATTTCTTCAGCATGTGCGAGCATCATATGCTGCCGTTTTATGGCAAGGCACACGTTGCATACATCCCACATGGGAAAATTGTGGGACTGAGCAAGATACCCCGCATCGTGGATGTTTTTGCAAGACGACTGCAAGTGCAGGAGCGCCTCACACAACAGATTGCCGAGACTCTCTACGAATATCTGAACCCCGAAGGGGTGGCAGTCGTGATAGAAGCGCGACATATGTGCATGATGATGCGCGGTGTGGAAAAGCAGAATTCCGTTGCCACAACCAGCGCGATGCTGGGTGTTTTCCGCGATGATGTGAAGACCCGTCAGGAATTCCTCTCATTAACGGGATCGAAGTACCTATGAACAGATTGAAGGGACACGTCGCGCTTGTAACAGGGGCGAGCAAAGGGATAGGTGCAGCTACAGCACGAGCTTTGGCAGCAGAGGGAGCTACAGTCGTGCTTGCTGCCCGTGATGCCGGAGGACTAAAAAGCGTCGAAGATGCCATTCGCTCATCCGGTGGCAATGCAATGTCCCAACCAACAGACTTGACCAATGACGACGATGTTCTGCGGCTCTTCCAGTACATTCAGGAGCGGGCAGGGGGATTGGATATCATTGTCAATAATGCTGGCGTGGGAGTCTTCAATAAGTTTGCCGATATGAGCGTGGAGGACTTCGACCGTATGTGGAGTCTGAACGTGCGATCAGTCTTCGTAGCCACCAAGCACGCTCTTCCGATGCTGATGAAGTCTGGGCGAGGGGCGATTATCAACATCGCATCTCTGGCAGGGAAGAACAGCTTCGTCGGAGGTACGGGGTATTCTGCCACGAAGTGGGCGCTGCGAGGATGGGCCGGGTCGTTGATGCTTGAAGTCAGGGAGCATAACATCAGAGTTGTAACAATTTGTCCCGGTTCTGTCGATACGTCGTTCTCTTCCATGAACAAGCGTGGTGACAAGATAACTCAGCCTGAGGATGTCGCGGACGCTGTGGTCTTTGCTGTGACGGCTCCCGCACGAAGTATGTTCAGCGAGATTGACGTCAGGCCGACAAATCCAAAATAGCAAGTCGATTGTAGAGCTAAAAAAGGCGAGCGGGTCTATGCCCGCTCGTTTGTTTTTCAACCGGAGGCGTCAGGGTCTGTTCATACGCATGCCGCGAGGTCCAATGCCGGGACCCCGGCCGAGATGCTGTTTCATCTTTTCCCGGCCCCTGTCCATGAACTTTCCAGCCATCTCTTTCCAGACCTTCTGTTGGTCGGCCGTAAGCATGCTGTTCACAGCGAACCAATGATCCACCATATTGTACTTCATCTCAAGCTGCGTGTCGTTGATGCTCTTCAAGCGCTGTTCGATGATTTTTCTGTCGGGCTTGTCGCCCAGGTACTGTTCCTTGATGTCAAGTCTGAGTGACTGAACTTTTGCACGCAGACCTGTCTGTTTTCGTTGCAGGTTGAGACCGAGTTTCTGCATCTGCGTTTTTTGAGACTCATTCAGGTTCAGGCGCTCGTGCAACGGTCCACGGGTCGGGAAATCATCGTCATCCGGCTGTGCATACGCAAACCCGCCAATGAATACCAGAGTTGCGAATAGCATCAAGAAGTGCTTTGTCATGGTCTAGCTCCTTATGTTTATGAAGGTTTTGCTCTCCTTACGTCTGTTGATTAGAGCAGTTTTCCGTCTTTCGGTTTAATGAGGGTTGGTTGACTTTCGGATGAATATTGAATAGTTTCCTGAAAGATTTTTGTCACGGAGCTTGAGATTTGCAGCGCTTCTTTCGTTTCCTTCTTCTCACCATCACTTTTGCCTTCAGCGGCTGCGGTGTCGCAGATTTCATGGGGGCATACTTTAACACATTTTACAACGCCCGCAGACTCTTTACCGAAGCGGAGACCGAGGTACTTGCCGTACCGTTGAACGTTTCGGGCAGGCAGGCTATGTTCCGGACCGAGGAGGTTTATTTGCCGCCGTTCCAGGTTCCGGCTCAGGCAAAAAACAAGTTCACCTCTGTCATCGAAAAGTGTTCAAAACTTCTGCAGTATCACCCCAACTCGAGCCTGGTGGATGATGCCCTCCTGATGATTGGCAAGTCATACTACTACCAAAACGAGCACCAATCGGCGGAACGTAAGTTCAAGGAGCTTTTAAACGGCTATCCTGAAAGTGACCTTGTATTCGAAACAAGGCTGCTTCTTGCTCAGACGTACTACAAAATGAAGAACAACGAACTGGCAACCACCGAGGCACGGTCCCTTCTGGACGATGCTCGTGCGGCCAAAGAGTCGAACATCCGTGCAAAAGCGGCCGAATTGCTGGGGGCAATTGAGTTACAGAACAAGAACACTAACGCTGCTCTTGAGTACTTTGTCGAGGCGGGCGAACACGCCGATGCACCGGAGGAACGCTCTGCCGCGTACAGGCGTGCCGCCTCTTTGTACATTGAAAAGAAAGACCCCGCCCGGGCGCTGGATATGTTTATCCGCTCAAGAAAAGCCGGGAACACGTACATCAGCGAATTCCGCGGTGAAATGGGACGGGCGCAAATGCTCTCACAGCTTGGACGTCATGAGGAGAGCCTCTCAGTGCTCGAAGAACTGATCAAGAACACGAATTACAAGGAGTTCTTCGGGGAAGTGGATCTTGAGATGGGGAATGTCTACCGGAACATGGGGGATACGGAGGCGGCACTTCAGCAGTACAGGTATGTTGATACCGCGTACGCGCGTTCAGAGATTGCATCAAACTCGTATTACGAACGAGGAAGATTGTACGAGACGAAAGTGTTCAACTTTGACTCTGCTGCTGCAGCGTATAACGCGGGCAAGCTCCAGTACCAGGCAGCCGGTATCATGGCGGAGTTGATCAGGCGTAGCGATCTTCTCACGAAGTACCTCACGTACAGAAACGAGATTCTTAAGTACGATAGTATCAGGGCATTCATCCTGAATCCTCCCGTTGACTCGACGGATTCTGCTTCAGAGTTGGATTCGACGGACATAATGGTATCGAATGAAACCGATTCTGTCCGGGTAGATTCAACAGGCGCCCCGCTTGATGAGAGTGTCGGAAGGGGAGCGAAGTTTGCGATGATTGAGCAGGCAGGAAAGCAGCGGGACAGTGTCGCGAAGGCGGCTGTGATTCCTCCACCACCGATGGACACGGTCAAAGCACGCCTTGCCTACAATAAATCGGAGTTGGCGTCGTTGTTCTACTCCGGGTTCGGGAATATCGATTCTGCCCGGAATTGGTTTTCCTCAGTTGCCGATGATCATCCGGAGAGCAAGTATACAGCGCGGGCCCTCTACACACTCGCACAAATTGCCCGGACAGACACAGCTGACAGGAGCAGCTACGCAGATTCCTTATATCGTGAGATAGTCGCCCGCTTTCCTGATTCAGAATTTGCGGCCGAATCCCGACGGCTTCTTGGTTTGCCTGCGCCGCCGAAGGAAGTAGACTCGCTTCAAATTCGCTATCAACGCGCTGAATCGCTGCTGGCTGAAGGGCAGACCCAGGCCGCACTTACGGCATTGCGGGGAATTGTTGCGTCGGATACTTCTTCCGCTATCTCTGCCAAGTCCCAGTTTACAATGGGCTGGATCTATGAAAACGTGAAACCGAATTCCGACAGCTCAATGTTGCATTACAAGCGGCTGGTAAACAGACATCCGTCGTCCCAGTACGCGGGAGCGGTCAGAGCGAAGCTGCAAGAGGCTGAAGCCCACAAACAAAAGGAGCTGGAAGCTGCGAAACTTGAGGCTGCCCGGAAAGACTCCGCCGCTGCCGCAGCGAAAGTTCCTCCCGTCAGCAAGCAGGCAAGTGATACAACCTCGTCCGTAAATCAAAAACCAAGCGAGGAGAATCTGTCAAAGGATATTCCCGACGAGTTCATTCCCGAAACTCCGGATTCATCGGCAAAAAAGGAAATCCCACCCCCATGATGCAAACTGGCTGCGTTGTCACACGGGTGATCCAGGTTGCTGACAACACATTCGTGCTCTCCTTTGATGCGCCGGAAATAAGCAGTCATATCAGGCCCGGGCAGTTCCTGAATATCAAAGTTGAAGATTCCTGCGATCCGTTGTTGCGTAGACCGTATAGCGTGTACCGTGTTGACGGACCGACAGTGGAAGTGATATTCAATGTCGTGGGTAAAGGATCTGTTCTACTCCACAAGAAAAATCCTGGAGATAAAGTAGACATCATAGGACCGTTGGGTGTCCCTTTTTCGTTGGATGGAAGCGACTTCGAGACGGCTGTGCTTGTGGGTGGGGGATTGGGCGTGGCACCCCTTCCGATATCTACTGCCCGTTTGGCACAGATACACCGCCCTGTCGTTACTTTCCTCGGGTTTCGATCGAAAGCTGCCATCGTATCAGAGCACCTCGCGAATGTTCACGTAGCTACCGACGACGGAAGCAACGGGTTCAGGGGAACAGTAGTAGACCTGATGGAACGGGAGTATCACTCGTTTCATAACAATCGGCCAAAGATATTTGCGTGCGGCCCAACTCGTATGCTGAAGGCTGTGGCGGATTTCGCAGAAAGGCATGACATCCCG
>CAZBWR010000034.1:0-42175 GCA_964495695.1 uncultured Chitinophagales bacterium
TCTGCCACTGGTAAGACAGTGTTCCCGACCCGCTGGCCACGACCGAGAAGGTCGCAACTTGTCCTGCAAGCACACTCTGGTTCGCCGGATGTGTCGTGATCGAGGGCGGCAGCTCTTGGACAGTCAACAGGGCAGGGTTGCTCGTAACTGTTCCGTAATCATTCGAAACAATGACCTGGAACTGCGCACCGTTATCTGCGAGGACGGTTGCGGGAGTAGTATAGCTTGCATTGGTTGCCCCCGGGATGTCCGTGCCGTTCTTCTGCCACTGGTAGGAAAGCGGCAGTGAACCCGAAGAGACCACCGAGAAGGTCGCCGTTTGACCAACCGCAACGGTCTGAGGCTGCGGCTGCGTGGTGATCTGCGGTGGTTGGGCAGTTACGCCTAAAACTGCAGCGTTACTGGTGACAGTCCCTGCGGAGTTCGAGACAATGACTTGGAACTGCGCTCCATTGTCAGCGAGGACAGAAGCTGGGGTCGTATAGCTTGCATTGGTTGCCCCCGGAATGTCGGTGCCGTTCTTCTGCCACTGATAGGTCAGTGTTGGTGAGCCTGTTGCCACCACCGAGAATGTGGCCGTCTGGCCAACAAATACATTTTGATTTGAAGGCTGGGTGGTGATTCCGGGTCCGACAACCGTCACTGTTAACAGTGCAGGGTCGGAAGTGACCGTCCCCGACGCATTGCTCACAACAACACGGAACATTGCACCATTGTCGCTGCCGACAGTGGGAGGCGTCGTGTAGCTGGAACTGGTTGCACCCGGGATATTGGTCTCGTTCTTTTGCCACTGGAAGCTTGATGCCCCTGTAGCAACAACCGAAAACGTCGCCGTCTGTCCGGCATTCACGGATGAGGCGGTGGGGTGGGTGGTGATAGCCGGAGGTCCTGTCGGATCCTCGGGGCTTATTGGTGCCGCCGTATTAAAGAAATAGTCGAGCAGCATGGTGTACGCCGGTGCAGGACCTCCAGCATTGCCAACGAAGGGTCCGATCTGTGACGCGTTTAGCGCGTAGGTGAATGAGCCGGCATTAGTGAAATTGGAACCATCGGATGAGTATGAGACGGTCCAGACGTTCCCGGTTCGATTGACTCGGAGCCACATCGGGTTGGATCCCGTGACAGGAACGCGCATCCGTTCGAAAGGACTTCCGTTCGTGAACGTGGCGGCGAAGACTTTTAATCCACCTAAATCATACAGGAAATCCACGCGCAGATAGTTGCTTGCATCTTGCTCAACAATCAACCCTTGCATGATGTACGCTGTAGTAGGAAGCGACTGGAACTTCAGTTCGGCTGTGAAGTCCACGTTGCCGGTCGGCTGCATCAAACGGGGAGCAAAGTTTCCGCCGGTCCATACGTCATGCGCTGATGCGGGCAGGGCAATTGACAGAAGGGCATCGCTTGTTCCCGTGCCGACTAACGAGATGGTTGAAGGTGGATTCGGGTTTACTACGGCCCAGAGGCCGGTATTGATGGCTGCGCCACTGAAATCATCCGAGACGAAGCTTGCCGGAGCGGTCGTTACGTGCAGCACTGCAGAGCTGCTTTCAATCATCCCCTCCGCATTGGAAACGACGACTTTGTACGAAGAACCGCTGTCCGTCAGTGACGTCACCGGAGTAGTGTAAGAAGCCTGATTGGCACCTGGAAGACTGAGGTATCCAGTGCCATTATTTTTCTGCCACTGGAAACTAAGCGGCGTTGAACCGACTGCCATTGCGGAGAACGTTGCCGCATTCCCCTGCACAACCGTACGATTTGTGGGCTGTTCGGTGATGGCCGGAGGGCCTGTGACTGCTTTCTCAGTAATCCCGATTCCGGGATTGAGCTCACGGACGACATTGTTGATTGTCATCTGCGATTGAGGCTCATTCTCACCGAATCCGAAAGAAAACCGGCGGGGGGTTCCGCTTATGTATTTCGTGCTTGATGAGGCATCCCGCCCGAATCCACCTATTGTCATGGCGTTCTGGAATCCGCGGTACTGGTCGACAGCGTTGTCCCCTTCATGGTGCGTCATAAAGAGGAAGCGGTTCAATCCGGTTTGTCCGAAGTACATCCATTCCGGATTTGGAAGGTCACTGGCAAAGCTCTGTCCGAGACCAATAGTATTTCCGGCGGAAGTTTTGACGAACCCGCTGGTGGTGTTAAAGCTGCCATTGGGGGTTCCCTCATAGAGGATCCAGTAATTAGCCCCTGCTTGGGTCATAGTCATGGTGAGGAACTCAGGATAAACCTCCCAGAACCATGTGTGCGCCGTGCCGCTGGTGGTTTGCGACTTGATGACGATTTTCAACGGTCCTTGACTAACGATCTCGCTTGTAGCGTTTGTGTATCCCGGGTGTCCAGAAACGCCGAAATTCGGAAACCCGCGGAATTCGCCGGTTCCCTGACTGTTCACAGTACTATTGTAACCCACCCACTCAACGTTGTTGAGATCCTTCATGCTCGCGAACCCGCCGCCGCTCTTGTGGTACATCATCGTGCCAAGGAGGTTGGAGATCTGATAGCTGCTCTGGCCTTGGTAGTTCACATTGTCCGTGAGTGAGACACGATTCGTGAACACCGGCGCGACAAAGCCGGCGGGAGCCGTGTCGAAATACACGTGGAACCAGCGAGTTGTAAACTGCGTGGTGGTCCCTTCAAGAAGAATTGCGAGTGTCCCGGTAGCGTTGGTAGATGCATTGTACGATGTACCCGGGTCGAATTGGAAGGGGACATTGGTGTTGATGAACGTGCCGTTCGTGTCTACTTCAACTACCTTAATAGACTGCGTGTTCAGCGTTCCTGCCTGTCCCAGGCTTCCCAATGCTGCCGAGAAGTTGACGGAGAAATTCGCAACACGGTTGTATCGCTCATGTCCGTTTGCATTTACTGCCAGTTGGGTTCTGTAGCGCCACTGCGAATTGAACCATGGTCCTCCGACGGTTGTCACTGGACCCCCGGTGACCCCGCCTGTCTGGTATCGGACGCTCAATGCCGGCCCGGGCCAGAGAATTTCGATGCCATGGTGCGCCGACGTGGCGGAGTACACACTGATTGTGTTTGTTCCTGTTCTCAACTGACTCGTCTGAACTCCGACCTGGTCGTATTTGTAAAAATGGTTGGCCCCAGGTATGCTGATAAAATTGTTATTGAACTTGTACCAATGGCCGTTTCCTTCGCCGTCCTGTCCATTCCAGGTAGTGATGTGTATCTGTGCCGCTGTGGCTTCCGAAAGGTTGGCGCCGGCCGGAATTGTGACATTCGTATTGTATGTGGCGCCGTCACGTGCCCACCAGCGTTCCCCAACATTCGTCGGTTTGTAAAGTTTGACAGACGTGTTGGTGCGCTGCAATGTCAAGTTGTTGACAATGGGTGTGACGAACCAGAAACCGCTGGGATTCTGGATGCGTGCCATCAACCTTACTCCGCTTGCAGCTTGATCGGGGACCCATGTCGTGTTCCAGACTATCGAATACGGTGGGGCCGTAATCGTTCCAACATGATTTTGAATCGTTAACTGCGGATCTGTCAACCCGCGATGGTAGCTGCGCTGCCAGTCCTGATACACGCCGTCACCATCCGTATCATATCCGTCGTAGTACGCCAGTATCTCGATTGCAGAGACGGAGCCAGATGCGGAAACGGTGATCAGCGGATTGTCGGTGAATGTCGCGCCGTTCGACTGCGATGTAATTGCACCTGTTGAGTGAGGCTTGCTATTGTCGTAGTAGACGCGGAGGATGACTCCATACCATCCCCATTGTCCCCAGTTGAAGCCATACGGACCGGTTTGAGTATCGCACGTTCCTTCAAGCTGGTTGATGCCCTGTGTCAGCTGGTTGAGTGGGATCGGTACGGTGACGTTGCGCTGGTAGAGATAGTTCAGCGGGTTCGTCGGAGTTGTGGTGAGCTCAGGAATCGATATCCAGGCATTGTTGTTCATGCGGAACCGTTTGTTTTGTGTCCCCAGGTGGCCGCACCATTGATCGATCAGCAATTCGGCTTTGACTGCGCCTGCCAGATCATCAATGTTGATATTGAACTTCGGGTTGGGCAAGAATGCCTGTGCACGCGGTCCGAATGTTGTATTCGGGTCAGTCACACGCCACGCCTCCCCCGTCATCACGATAGAGAAGTTCTTGTAGATTTCACCCGGTTGGGGTTCCGTAAACTGCGCACGTGCGATTCCGGCGAGCAGTGCAAACAGAACGAACAAGGTAAAACCTGAAAGCAACCTGGGACGGTTCATGAATAGCTCCTGATGATGAAGTGTGTGATGTTTAGATGTCAAGTTAATTTCTTCTGCCAATTCAAAAATTCCGTAGTAGGCGCGGAACGCAACGCCGTTCAATGTAGCCAAGTCGTTTGGTGAAGCTAAACACCCCTGTTGACGGGAAGGGCAATCATTGCCCGAGTAGTATTGTATTGAAGTCGTGAAGCCGGTCGTATCCTAAGGTTAGTCTACACCACACCCCTGCGTAGCGCCTGAGGCAGAGGGACGCAATCTGTATCTGATATTCTGTACCAGTATTGTGCTAACCGGGGGGTGGGGGACCGATATTCTATCCACACGAAACTCTGTCCGCACGATTTCTTCCCTTTTTGTGTGTTACCCGGGATTTCGGACATCTTCCTCATTGCGGATTCTACAGCATAAACTATATCCAAAGTACGTTAAAGTCAAGCATATTTATAGGTGGTATCACGTAACCAAAAAGCGCCCGGTGTAATTGTGACTCATATCATCCTGTATCAGTTGGGACTGATTTTCCCGTTTCTCAAAATTTCCCTTTTTGGCTCAATTAAGAGACCTTGTTAGATGAAGTTCGTTGTTTGTCACCCATGACGTGGATATATTGGAGCATTGCTATGGCAAAAATCCACACAAAATATGTCTGCCAATCGTGTGCGTATGTCTCCCCGCGATGGATTGGGAAGTGTCCCAACTGCGGAGGCTGGAATTCGTTTGTTGAGGAAATCTCCGACCGAACGAAGAGCAAGGCAACTCACGCAAGTACTCCAGCAGGTTTGCCGGGAGTTCTTCCGCTTGCTGATATCGACTCGACGCAGTTGCCGCGCATTTCGACTTCAATTCCGGAATTTGACCGCGTGCTCGGTGGTGGCATCGTTGCAGGTTCGTTAGTGTTGATAGGTGGAGATCCCGGGATCGGAAAATCCACCTTGATGATGCAAATGGCTGCCGCTCTGGCTGAGAGCGTCGTTCTTTACATCTCCGGTGAAGAGTCCGCCGCACAAATCAAGCTGCGTTCGGACAGGCTTGAACAGAAGCCCTCCAAAAACCTGCTGGTGCTGGCCGAAACGAATCTGCAGGTGATCGAAGCGCTTCTTGATCGATCGCTTCCCAATGTTCTTATCATCGACTCCATTCAGACGATGTACCATCCCACGCTCGAAAGCGCTCCCGGAACAATCAGCCAAGTGCGTGAAGCAACTGCACTGCTGATGCGCATTGCGAAACAGAACAATATGCCCGTCTTTTTGGTGGGCCACGTAACCAAAGAAGGGGTTATTGCCGGTCCGAAAGTCATCGAGCATATGGTGGATACCGTTTTGCAGTTCGAGGGCGAGCAACACTACACCTACAGAATTCTGCGCGCAATAAAAAACAGGTTCGGCTCGACAAACGAGATCGGGATATTCGAGATGCATGACACGGGTTTGCGTGAGGTCGCCAATCCCTCGGAGGCGTTCCTTTCGCAACGTCGCTCCGGTGCTTCGGGCTCGACCGTCGTCGCAAGCATGGAGGGGACTCGCCCGCTTCTGCTCGAAGTCCAAGCACTCGTCGCTCCGACGAGTTATGGTGTGCCGCAGCGGACAGCAACGGGGTTTGATTCGAAACGCTTACAGATGCTTCTTGCGGTGCTGGAAAAAAGGGGGGGACTCCGTGTCGGCCAGTACGATGTCTTCGTAAATGTCGCTGGCGGGATTCGTGCTGACGAACCTGCCGTTGATCTCGGCATGGCGCTCTCTATCGTATCAAGTCTGCGCGACATGGCAATCGATGCCCACACCGTTGCAGTCGGCGAAATCGGGCTGGGAGGAGAAGTACGCGCCATCAACCAACTTGAGAAACGGATTGCCGAAGTGCGCAAGCTCGGCTTCAAGCGGATGCTCATTCCTGCCAACAATCTGAAAGGCGTCCGCTCCAGCGGAGAAATCGAGCTCAAGGAAGTTTCTTCGATCGATGATGCAATCCGGGCCGCTTTGGTGTAGCTCCGGTTTCTTTTTCACGGTTCCCTCCGTATCTTGTTCTCATGAAAACCCTCATCCGCACATCAGCTGTCATCACCATGGATTCTGCCCGGCGCATTGTTGCGGATGGCGGTGTTATCGTGAGCGGCAATACGATTGAGGCCATCTTCGACAAAAAACAACTTGACGGATTGCGGGGCTTTGATGGCGAGACGGTGGACGCGAGGCATCTTGTCGCTCTTCCGGGGTTTGTTCAAACACATATTCATCTCTGTCAGACTCTCTTCCGGGGCATGGCAGACGATCTTGAGCTTCTCGATTGGCTTAAGTTCCGTATCATGCCTTTTGAAGCGGCACATTCTGCCTCGTCTATGCGTGCATCGGCGATGCTGGGCCTTGCGGAGCTTATCCGCTCCGGCACGACAACGATCATGGATATGGGAAGCATGAACCACGAAGAGGAGGTCATCCGTGCCGTTGACGAAACAGGCATGAGGGCATTTGTCGGCAAGGCGATGATGGATGTGAATGATCTCCATCCGCCCCTTAAGGAGTCGACGCGGGACGCTCTTTCTTCCGCTCTGAAATATGCCGAACACGCGCATGGCAGCGCCAACGGCCGTATCAAGTATGCCGTAGCGCCGCGTTACATTCTTTCGTGCACCGACGCGCTCCTGAAGGAAGCGTACGAAATGACGAAGAACTTTCCCGGGATGCTCTTTCACACACATGCGTCGGAGAACCGCAACGAGATCGCTGCGGTTCGCAGGCGCTGCAATATGGACAACATCGAGTACTTTGGGGAACTCGACATTCTTCATGGCAACACCTGTTTGGCTCATTGCATTTGGGTAACTGATAAGGAAGAAGGGTTGATGAGGGAACGCAATGTTAAAGTCCTGCATTGTCCCTCCTCGAACCTCAAACTTGGATCGGGTGTGGCTAGGATTCCGGATTTTCTCGGCGGAGGGATTACCGCTTCGCTCGGTGCAGATGGTGCCCCGTGTAACAACCGGCTGGATATGTTCGAGGAGATGCGATTGGCCGCCCTGCTGCAGAAACCGTTACGCGGCCCCACATCCATGCCGGCCTCGAGTGTCCTTGAAATGGCGACGCTCGGGGGTGCAAAGACATTGGGCTTGGCCAGCGATATCGGTTCCATCGAGCCTGGCAAGAAGGCTGATCTGATACTGCTCGATCTCGCACGCACATGGACTCCCGTCGAACCGAAGAGTGAGACGGAGGTCTACTCGTCAATCGTCTATTCCTGTACACCTGAGAATGTTCATTCGGTGATGATTGACGGGAGATGGGTGTACAGGAACAATGCTCATACTACATTGAACGAACACTCAGTTACGCAGCAGGCGAAAGATGAACTTCGCCTGCTGTTAAGGAGACTATAATACGGATATGGAATGGATAGGATATGTTGGAGTTATCGCATTCGCTCTTGCCTGGATTCCGCAATCGATCGACACAATCCGCGCGGGTCACTGTACGGTCAACGGTGTCTTTCTGGCCCTGGCCACCATCGGGAGTGCGTCATTGATGGCATACGCCTTTTTCATGGGTGACATGGTTTTTTCGCTTGTCAATGCCCTCACAACCATCGGCGCTCTGGTAAACGTATGGTACAAGCTGTTTCCCCGCAAGCCGGACTCTTCGAAACAGGTGCTTCAGAGCGTGATGGAGACTCCCGGCAACGTTGAGGTTGAATGAACGTGAACCGGCTCGTCCTCGCGACACACAACAAACACAAAGCAGAAGAGCTCCAGTCGATGCTGAGGGGAAGCGGAATCGAAGTTCTGACACTCGACAGCTTTCCGGACATCGGCGAAATTGATGAAGACCGGGACACGTTGGAAGGAAACGCCATGAAAAAAGCGAAGGAGGTATTCCGCGCAACCGGCCTTCCATCGCTTGCCGATGACACAGGACTTGAGGTTGAGGCATTGAACGGTTCCCCCGGCGTGTACTCGGCGCGCTATGCCGGACCCGGCGCAACATATGCAGACAACGTCAAGAAACTCCTCGCCGCTTTACAAGGTGTGGGGACGACCAACAGACGGGCTTGCTTCAGGTCGGTACTTGCGTTTGTGGCTCCGCAGTTCGAGCATCTGGCCGAAGGGAAGTGCACCGGACAAATTATTGAAGCAGCGAGAGGTGCCGGTGGATTCGGGTACGATCCCGTTTTTCTTCCTGATGGTTACGATCAAACATTTGCCGAGATGCCGATGGATGTGAAGAACTCGCTCAGCCATCGTGCCCGGTCATTGCAGAGCATGCTGCCGGTTCTTCTCGGATATTTCGGGGTCAAGTAGCATTGTTGGGATCAGCTGTTCATCTTGAAGTTGCCCCGACTGTGTGTTATCTTGTTACATCATTTCAATAGAAGAATCCAATCCGCGAGTACGAGTGTTTGGCAGAAAAGGGCATGTAAAGCCGGCTTGGAGCTATAAGGCCTCCGGTGTACTCTGGCGATTGGTTCCTGCCGCGGGGGGAATTCTCATCAGCGAGGTCCGCGATGTTGATCGCAAGCAGACATCGTTCGCAGCTTTGGATGAGCGGACAGGCAAACCGCTCTGGCGAGACAAGTCCTTCGGTGAGGATTGGTGGATTGGCATCGAGGCCGTCGGAAACTCTGTTCTCTTTCTTCATCTGTTTGCAACTCCCGAACTTCCCGAGCATCGGGGCATCATTGCGGTTGATACCGGGTCGGGAGAACTGCTGTGGAGCGAACGCTCTCTGAAATTCGAGTGGCTGGAAGGTGATGTAGTTACTGCCTCACGAAGCTCCGCTACGGGCAGCGAGACCGTCAGGCTCGACAGCCGCAGCGGGACTCTGATGAAAGGGAATAGTCAATCCCGTTTGAGTGCAGAGGGCGGGCGTGATGACGTGATTGCCCCGATTCCCATTACTGGTGTATCCAGCACAAGCAATCCGGCTGCCGGCCTGCTTCGTTCAAGTATCACGAGAACGCTGCTGGGCGATGTGGCTGAGTACATCGAATACGGCGAATACCTGGTCTTTTGTTATGTCGCCGGAACTCCGGGAGAGAATCAGCAGATCAGGGCCGAACAGTATATCACCGTTGCGAACCGGCAGGACGGGTCAGTTGTCTACGATGCCCTTATGAATGAGAACATAGCGGCAATCATGCCGGGGAATTTTTTCGTGGCAGGCGGCATGCTCCTGTACGTTCGGGGACGTTCAGAGTTAATCGCTCTCCACTTGCAGCATGTCAATCCTGAATCAACCAAACGCTGACCTATGGCAAAAGCACCATCGACCGCTTCCCAAAGTAAAGAGTTCAAACGCATCAGAATCAAACAGGTGGATGCATTCACCGAGACCCCGTTGATGGGTAATCCTGCCGGCGTAGTTCTCAATGCGCAAGGATTGAGTGACCAGCAAATGAGGGCAATCGCCCGCGAGATGGCGGTATCGGAAACGGCGTTCATCCATCCGTCCAACAAGCCCGGCGCCGATCTGCGTATCCGGTGGTTTTCGTCTGAAACAGAGGTTCCGCTCTGCGGCCATGCTACCATTGCGAGCTTCCACGTCATGGCAGAAGAGGGTGCGAACGGCATGACTGAACCGGGTCATTATGAATTCAAAGTCGAAACGCTCTCGGGTGTGCTTCCGGTGCGAGTGGAGAAGAGCGTTTCAACCGCGGAGATCTTCTTTGGTCTTCCGGTTCCCGAGTTTCTCAGGGCCGGGCAGTTCAAGCTCGACCTGATGCGCATACTGAACATTACTCTTGAGGAGTTCGATCCCAGGCTTCCGTTGGTGATGACGGATTATTTGTTTGTTCCCGTGCGCCGTCTGCATACGATCTTTGCTGTAAAGCCGAATTTCTTTGCCCTCTCCCAATTACTCGCCAACAGGAATCTTTCCGGCGTCTGCGTCTTCACGACTGAGACGGTGGAGAGAAAATCCAGTGTTCATTCCCGCTTCTTTGCTCCGACCATCGGCATCAATGAAGATCCGGTGACCGGATCGGCGAACGGCCCGCTCGGCGTGTACTTGTTCGAACAAGGCATGCTGGATGACAAGCTTATCGGCGATACGATCACAATTGTCGGTGAGCAAGGTGATGTGATTGAGCGAAAGGGTCGCGTTACCATTCACCTCAATGTCATCAACAAAGTCGTCCGTTCGGTGATGGTAGGCGGCAGGGCCGTAACGACGCTCGACGGGGAAATGATCATCCCCTGATTGTCCCCGTCCGGTTCATTGTTCTTTTCTCTCGTTAAGAGTATATTCTTCCACAGTTCTCACCAATCATTCATCCCACAGGATCACGCATGATGCACTCAATTGTGTTTGCCATCTTTTTGCTTGCCGCCCTCGGGTTCTTTGCATACAACGCGTACCGTCTCATCACGTACCTCGGGATCGGAAAAGCGGAAAACAGGTTCAAAGATGCCGGTACACGCATAGCCAACACACTCAAGATTGCGCTGGGCCAGTCGAAGATGATGCGCGATCCCGTTGCCGGGTTGCTGCATGTGCTGATTTTCTGGGGATTCATTGTGCTGTTGACAGCGGTGATCGAGTCCGTCATCGAGGGACTCGTGCCGGGTGGTTCACTTGCGTTTCTGGGTCCGCTCTATCCGCCTTTGACATGGATGCAGGAGTTGTTCGGCGCTCTTGTTGTGCTTTCGACGGTCGTCTCCCTCTTCCGCCGGCTGTTTGCGCCGCCAAAGCGGCTTGATGTCACCGGGCATTCCAAGTGGGATGCGATTTTCGTTCTTGCCATGATCCTCACCGTGATGCTAACGATGTTCGGGCAGAACGCCACACGCGCATTCCTGCATCCCGAGATTCCGCACAGTGCCCGCTTCGTTTCAAACGCTCTGATGGGACTCTTTACTCAGGAGTCGGCACAAACGTGGTATTATGTGTTCTTCTGGGGCCACATGATTGCCGTCCTCGGCTTTCTGAATTATCTCCCGTACTCAAAGCATCTGCATGTCATTGCATCGACATTCAATGTGTTTTTCTCCAATCTGGGCATCGAGCCGAAAGGAGCACTCAAGCCGATCAATCTTGCGGACGAAACGCTGACGAAGTACGGTGCGACTGATGTTGACGATTTGACATGGAAGCAATTGTTGAACGGGTACACTTGCACAGAGTGCGGCCGCTGCACGTCAGTCTGTCCTGCAAATACGACCGGCAAGATGCTGAACCCCAAGAAGATCATAGTCGATGTGCGGGCGAGAACGATGGAGAAGGCGCCTGCAGCGCTGGCGGCGGGCGATGGCGAGACGTCGGATGTTCTCGGACATCAATTGCTTGATAATTTCATAACCGAACAGGAGTTGTGGGCGTGCACAACGTGCATGGCATGTGTGCAGGAGTGCCCGGTGATGATCGAACATGTTGACACAATTGTTGATCTGCGAAGGGGCTTGGTGCTGAATGAATCACGCTTCCCCGCTGAATTGACGACAACGTTCAATAATCTCGAGCGTAACTACACGCCATGGGCATTCGGTCATTCGACGCGTGCGGATTGGGCCGAGGGGCTTGATGTTCCGCTGATGTCAAGCGTCCAGGATGCCGAAGTGCTTTTCTGGGTGGGATGTGCAGGCGCGTATGATTCACGGTATAAGAAGGTGACGCAATCATTTGCCAAACTCATGAAGCTGGCCGGCATCAAGTTCGCCATACTTGGAACGGAGGAAAAATGTACAGGCGATCCGGCCCGCCGGATGGGGAACGAATACCTGGCGCAGATGCTGATCCAGGAGAACATTGCCACGCTGAACAACTACAGCGTAAAGAAGATCGTTACAACGTGTCCCCACTGTTTGCAATCTCTCGGCAAGGAGTACAAGCAGTTCGGCGGCAATTACGAAGTCGTGCATCACACAGAATTTTTGATGGGATTGATAGAGCGCGGCCAGCTGAAACTGGCGCCCGAAAAAAAAGACAAGATCGTGTTCCATGACCCGTGCTATCTCGGGCGGTACAATGATGTGTACGATGCTCCCCGCTCGCTTGTAGGAGCGGTTGCAGCGGAGCAACCCGAAATGGCGCGGTCAAAGGACAAAAGTTTCTGTTGCGGCGCAGGGGGTGGGAGAATGTGGATGGAGGAGCACGAGGGGAAACGCGTCAATATCGACAGGACCGAGGAAGCGCTGGCAACAGGCGCAAACACCATCGGTACAGGGTGTCCCTTCTGCATGACTATGTTGACTGACGGGGTGAAGGCCAAAGATGCCTCCGACAACGTGAACGTGAAGGATGTAGCGGAACTAATTCTCGAAGCATGTGAAAAGTGATCGGAACTGAACCGTTATCATGGTTGAGATGTTACCGTGACATTGTTCTTCACACATTACATATCGGCTCATGGAAGGTAAAACGGTTCTCATAACCGGTGCGACGGATGGTATCGGGAAACAGGTTGCTATGGCGATTGCATCGCAAGGAGCGCGGGTTCTTGTACATGGACGCACTCCGCTGAAGTCAGAGAATGCGTCCCGGGAAATAAAGTCAGTCACGGGAAGTGATGAGGTGGTCCCGATCGTTGCGGATTTTTCCTCGCTTCACGAAGTGAGGCAACTGGTTGACACGATATCGGATGAGCATCCGAAGATTCATGTTCTTATCAACAATGCGGGCGTTTACATGAATGAACGACGCCTATCCGCTGATGGTTATGAAATGACATTTGCGGTCAATCATCTTGCACATTTTCTGCTTTCCCATCTCTTGCTCGATACGCTTAAGCGGTCTGCTCCCTCCCGGATCATCAATGTCAGTTCGGTAGCACACCAACGGGGAACTCTCCGCCTTGACGATTTGCACGGGGACCGACGGTTTGATCCGTACGGTGCATACGCGCAATCAAAGCTTGCCAATATCCTGTTCACTAAGGCGCTTGCCCGCCGGCTTGATGGAACGGGAGTCACTGTCAATGCTCTTCATCCCGGCGTCATCGGGACGAAGTTGCTGTATGCCGGCTTCTCGATGAAAGGGGCTTCGCTGCAGAAAGGGGCTGAGACGCCGGTGTTCCTCGCGTCATCTCCGGATGTCGAGGGGGTTACGGGAGAGTATTTTGTTGATTGTGCACAACAACGGCCAGCGGCACACGCGCTGGACGAATCTGCACAAGAGCAACTATGGGATGAAAGCATGCGGCTTGTGGGGTTCGTTCCGGAGCGTCAGAAACCATGAGTCAACTTCCCGTCTTCGAAAACATCAAGCAGTTTCTTTCCGAGCGGAAGATTCCGTTCAGGGAGGTTCACCACGAGCCGACACGAACGTCAGAGGAGTCTGCGCGTGTCCGTGGAGTCTCCATTGAGATCGGCGGGAAGGCGATCCTGATGAAAACAGACGATAATTTCCGGCTTTTCGTCATCAGTGCGGCGCGCAAGGTGGACTCCTCTTCGGTCAAGAAACATCTCGGAGTAAAGAAGCTGCGGTTTGCCTCTGCCGAAGAACTGCAGCAGCTTACGGGACTTATGCCCGGCTCGGTGCCTCCCTTCGGTCATCCTATTCTCCCGTTCGATCTGTACATTGACGAGTCCATCGGCAGGAACGCGGAGATTGCATTCAACGCAGGATCATTGACAGACTCTTTGATTCTGCGGTCGGC
This sequence comes from uncultured Chitinophagales bacterium, assembly GCA_964495695.1. GTDB lineage: Bacteria > Bacteroidota > Ignavibacteria > UBA10030 > UBA6906 > CAADGV01. The sequence continues at coordinate 13,817 of CAZBWR010000034.1, forward strand.
TGATTATCTTGCCGTTGCGGGTGGAGAGATGTTTTCGTTCAGCGGGTAGTCGTTGCCGCCATGTTGCAGATAATATCCAACAATCGTATCCTTACAGCATGATAATCAACAGAAGGAGTCTGCCATGTTTTCCCCCATTTCCAGAAACATCTCTATCGTTCTCGTCGCATTGGCGGCGTTCCTGTTCACAACGTGCAGCACGGTCCCGATAACGGGACGCAAACAGTTGAGTCTCATACCCTCCTCCCAGATGTTAGGGATGAGCTATTCGCAGTACGGCGAGTTCCTCAAGTCCAACAAGTTGAGCGAGGACAAAGAGGCAACGGCGATGATCAAACGGGTCGGATCCCGCATACAAGGTGCCGTTGAGAGGTATTTCGCTGAGAAGGGACTGTCGAAAGAGTTGGAGGGCTACCAGTGGGAATTCAACCTTGTTGATGATAAGCAGGTGAATGCGTGGTGCATGCCGGGAGGCAAGGTTGTGTTCTATACGGGCATTCTTCCCATCACCAAAACGGAAACCGGCGTTGCTGTTGTCATGGGGCATGAGGTCGCGCACGCTGTGGCCGAACACGGCAACGAGCGTGTAAGCCAGGGGCTGATGGCGCAGCTTGGCGGTGTGGCGTTGCAGGAGGCGCTCTCCAACAAGCCCCAGCAAACCCAACAGATATGGATGACGGCGTTCGGGCTTGGTGCACAGTTTGGCGTGTTGCTGCCATTCAGCAGGACGCAGGAAAGTGAAGCCGACCGCCTCGGGCTTATCTTTATGGCGATGGCAGGATACGATCCGGGGGAGGCTGTGAAATTCTGGGAAAGGATGGCGGCGGCGAAGGGAGGACAATCTCCGCCTGAGTTCATGAGTACACACCCCTCTGACGAAACGCGCATTGCTGACATTAAGAAGCACATGCCGGAGGCAATGCAATACTTCAAACCGGCAAAGTGATTTGTCATGACAAATCACCAGCCGATATGACGGAGGCTTATGCCCGGGCTTGATCTGATTTCTCTTTTCCCGATTCTGCTCGGTGCGGTGCTCCTGTTCTTCGGTCGCAAGACGTTCTGGCTTTTTGTCGGGGCGGTGGCATTTGTTGTCGTAATGGCCATTGCCCCGCGGTTTTTTCCTCACCAGCAATCCACCATCTTCTATGTCGCATTGGGCATCGGGGCACTCGCGTGTGCGCTCGGTTACTTTCTTCAAAAAGTGGCGTTACGTGTTGCAGGGTTTGTTGCCGGCGGATATCTTTTCTTCAGCTTATGGGAACAGCATGCGTCAAACAACGAGATCGCGTGGTGGATACCGTTCTCAGTAGGCGGAATACTCGGGGCAGTGTTACTCTCGTTTCTCTTTGAATGGGCATTGATCATTCTCTCCTCTCTCACCGGAGCGTATCTGATATCGCAGTCGCTCGACGTGACCGAGCCCTTAAAGCTCGGATTGCTCATCGTTTTAGCAGGTTTTGGTATGCTCGTCCAGGCAAAAGCCAAGCGTGCCAGGTCAAGGCGGGAGTAGTGGGAAGCTCTTATCGCAAAACAACATTCCTCCAAAATCCTTATCTTTACTCCCATCTGATCACTACTAGTTGGAGATAGCGTCATCGTTCTCAGAATCTGGCACTGGACGGGTGAATATGCCGAGCACCTGAACGAACGTCTCAAAGAGTTCGTTCACACCATGCAGGAGTTCTTCTGGTTTTCCGTCCGCACCTTCAAGAATCTCAGATTTACCCGCAGGTATTGGTCCGAAGTCACCAATCAGATGTACATTCAGGGCACCGAGTCTATTCCCATTATCTTTGTTAGTTCGCTTGCTATTGGCAGTTTGTTGACCGTGGAGGTGGGAAACCAACTCGAGGGGTTCGGTGCCAAACTTCTGACGGGACGAACCACCGCTTTATCCGTTATCCGTGAAATGGGTCCGATTGTCACCGGCTTGATGCTCGCAGCACGTGTCGGCGCGCGCAACGGCTCAGAGTTGGGGGCGATGCAGATTTCTGAACAGATCGATGCATTGCGCGCTTTCGGCACCGACCCCATCGCGCGTCTGGTCACCCCCCGTTTGGTTGCGTCGTTGTTTATGTTCTTCCCTTTGACCGCTGTGAGCGATTTTGTGGGATTGGTGGGAGGCGGGATTGTCGCGCAGGTGTACCACCACATTGATCCGGGTTTCTATTGGAACTCCGCCCTGAACCTTCTCATCGTCAAAGATTTTGTCGTCGGAGCGATCAAGCCGTTTGTATTTGCGGTGATCATCACACTTGTGAGTTGCTTCAACGGGTTTGCCGCCGTAGGTGGTACTGCGGGCGTGGGACGTTCCACCATCAAGGGTATCGTTGTTTCGTCGGGCCTTGTGCTTGTGGCGAACTTCTACATCTCGAAGCTCGTACTGGAGAATATGAATTTCTAGTGCTGTATGATTGAGTTCAAAGACGTTCATCTCTATTACTCCGGTCGCGAGGTCCTCAAGGGCATCTCGATGCAGATTCCCGACGGGAGAATCACCGCGGTTCTTGGTCCGTCGGGCTCGGGCAAGAGCACGATCATCAAGTTAATGCTCGGGCTCATCCAACCGACATACGGCGAGATCGAGGTTGACGGGATCGAGATCAGCACGTTTTCGGAAGAACAACTCTTTCCGATCCGGAAGAAGATGGGAATCGTCTTTCAAGGAAATGCACTGTTCGACTCGATGACGGTCAGCGAGAATATGGGGTTCTTTCTGCGTGAGAATCTGGATCTTCCCGAGGAAGAGATCCGCCACCGCGTAACTGAACAAATCAAGTTTGCCGGTCTTGAGGGGCACGAACACCAGTTGCCCGACAGTCTCTCCGGAGGCATGCGCAAGCGTGTCGCAATCGGCAGGGCGCTGATTTTTGAACCTGAGATGGTGCTGTTCGACGAGCCGACAGCAGGACTTGATCCGGTGAGCTCAAACAGGATTCTTGCATTCATCAAAAAACTGCAGGTTGAGAAAGGGCTCGGGGCAGTGATGGTAACGCACATCATTGATGATGTGTTTGCCGTCGCCGACAGCGTGATTGTACTGTACCAGGGGAACATAATCTTTAATGACACACCGGAAAAGATGCATGACTGCGAGCATCCGTTCGTCAAGTCGTTCCTGCTTGATCCGGAAGAATTGTAAGACAGTAACAGGAAGTTAGTGATTTTCAGGTGATGGTATAATCGTATGGCAAAAGTGAATACGTCGCCCACCGGCGGCATCGGATGGCGGAATCTCAGGACCGGATTGTTGTTCATGGCGGGACTTATCCTTGCCGGAATACTCGGGTTGATCATCGGCAAGAACACAAACTTGTTGACACGGCATGAAACGGCCTACCTGTTCATCTCCAGCATCAAGGGGTTGTCTGAGGGAAACATGGTGACGATTTCCGGGAAGAAGATCGGTGTTGTGCAGAGCATGGATTTTACCCGCCGCAACGACACAACCGGTGTTCTAGTCACACTTGATATCACGGCGGATTACTTTCACTTGATCACAGAGGATTCAAAAGCAACCATCAAAGCACTGGGAGTGTTGGGGGACAAGTTCATTGACATCACTCTCGGGTCTTCCGGGAAGTCGCTCAAAAGCGGTGGCTACCTCGATGTCGTTGCCGAGCCGGGATTGGAGGAGTTGACTGCCTCGGCAATCCAGACAATGAACACGATCCAGGATATCTCACAGAAGATCAACAAGGGGGACGGTACGATTGGCAAGTTGATTGCCTCATCGGAATTGAACGACCGGCTGGTAAAAACACTCGCCAATGTTGAGGCAATGACTGCGAAGGCTTCGTCGGGGCAGGGGTTAATTGCAACAATGCTCAACGACGAGCAGACCGGCCGGCGTATGGCATCGCTGGTATCGAACCTTGCGGACGTGAGCACGTCCTTGAAGGAGGGGAAAGGCTCGATGGGCAAGCTCTTGGTGGATGAGTCGTTCTACAACAACCTTGCATCTATGACACGGCGGACAGACTCGTTGCTGGCGAAGCTAAACGACTCGTCTGGAACGCTTGGCAAGTTTGCAAACGATCCTGCGGTGTACGACAACCTGAACAGCAGCATCAAGTCGCTTGATTCTCTCCTCCTCGATCTGCGCAAGAATCCCGGCAAGTACGTCACGGTGAAGGTGTTCTGACGGTTGCCGTTTCATAACAGGTTCGCCCGCTCAAGTGTCGTGCTTGAGATGCGTGTCCTTGAATTCGTTTAATGCAGCATGTGCTGCTCAGTTATTCATTTCCACACAAGGTTTTTATGAAGAAAGTTATAAAGAAAGTCGCCACGTGGCTCAAAGGCTTGGGCGGTAAGAAACAAGAAGCCGAGCCGGAGTCGAAGTCGAGGACTTCCCCACCGCCGAGAAAGGGCCAGCAAAGTGATGATGAGCGCCGGCCTCAAAGAGGTCGTAGCAGGCGAGGCCACTCGAAGGAGAGGGGCACGAAGCAGGAACAGTCAAAACAAAAACAGTCTGAGCAAAAACAGCCTCACCAGAAGCAGGAACATCCGCAGCAGAAGCGGCGACCACAGCGGGGGCGACGGCCATCGCAACATCCCAGGCAACAGCCGGAGGAAGTCCCGCCAACAGCAGCCGAGTTGTGGGACCCCAAGAGCTTTGATATTTCCCCCGCCGATGGCAAAACCCGCTTCCACGACCTCGACATTCCCCAAGAAATCATGCGCGCTATTGCTGATCTGAAATTTCAATACTGTACACCAGTTCAGGCGGGAGTGTTGCCGGAGGCCCTCAAAGGCAGCGACACTGTGGGCCGCGCGCAAACCGGTACGGGCAAGAGCGCTGCATTTCTCATCACCATTCTGGCGCACTTGATCCGGAAGCCGCTTGCCGAGCGTCGCAAGGGAACACCGCGTGCCCTGATTCTTGCGCCGACGCGTGAGCTCGTCCTTCAGATTGAAAAGGATGCGAAGGGATTGTCGAAACACATGAACTGCAACATCATTTCTATCTTCGGCGGAATGAACTATGAGCGCCAGAAGCGCTACCTTGATGCCAACGTTGACATCATTGTGGCGACACCGGGAAGGCTTCTCGATTTCCGGCAACAGAAGCTGCTGCATCTCAATCACGTCGAGATTCTTGTGATTGACGAAGCCGACCGTATGCTGGATATGGGCTTCATTCCCGATATCCGTACGATTGTCCACAGCACGCCCCCGAAAGACGAACGCCAGACGATGTTCTTCACGGCGACACTGACTGACGATGTTCGCCGGCTTGCCTCGAATTGGACACGGGAGCCTCACCAAATCGATATCGAGCCCGAGCAGGTTGCCGTCAATACGGTGGACCAGAAAGTGTACATCTGCACAACGGATGAGAAGCTGAAGCTTCTCTATAATCTCATCACACAGGAGAAACTTGAGCGGGTGATTGTGTTCGGGAACAGGCGTGATGAAACGCAGAGGCTTGCCGAGGCGTTAATGGCGCGGGGCATCAGTTGCGGGTTGTTGTCGGGGGATGTTTCGCAGCATGAGCGCGTGAAGACACTCGAAGGATTCCGCGAGGGGAAATTCCGCGTGCTCGTCGCTACCGATGTCGCCGCCCGCGGCCTGCACATTGAGGGGGTCAGTCATGTCGTCAACTTCAATCTCCCCCTTGATGCAGAGGACTATGTGCACCGCATCGGGCGGACCGGCCGTGCAGGCGCTTCAGGCATTTCAGTCAGCTTTGCCTGCGAGGAAGATGGAACGCAGATTCCCCTTATCGAAGAGTATATCGGCCGCAAACTTGAAACCATCTATCCACCGGAAGAATGGTTTGTGGAGATTCCTCCCCCCTCCGCAGACGCCCCAAAGATCAAGACCGAGCAGAGGAAGCGGTACGACAACAGGCGCCGTCCGGGTCGGGGAGGTCCGCGCCGGGGTTCGGGTGGCCGCTCCGGCGGTGGACACCGGAAATGATCATCCCGTTGTTTGATGACTGGCGCATCAGGCCCTTTTCAATGGATGATGCGCAGTCATTGGCAAAATACGCCAACAACTACAACGTTTGGAAAAATCTCAGGGACTTGTTTCCGCATCCTTACTCTGTGAACGATGCCAAGTCGTGGATTCGGAAGGCACGTGCTGAGAATCCAGCCTCATCATTTGCAATTGCCTCATCGACCGAAGCAATCGGCGGCATCGGCATTCATGTGCAGCCCGATGTGTACCGGAAGAGCGCCGAACTCGGATACTGGCTCGGCGAGCCTTTCTGGGGGAAGGGGATTGCGACTGCTGCCGTAGCGGCGATTGTTGCTTACGGCTTTACGACACTCGACATTGTCAGGATATTTGCGGGTGTGTTCGAGACCAATGCCGCGTCGGCACGCGTTCTGGAACGCGCCGGATTCACCCTCGAAGGACGCATGCGAAAATCCGTGTTCAAAGCCGGAAACTATCTTGACCAACTCTCGTATTCGCTGCTCAAAGAAGATTGGCTCGCACGACGCCACTCGTAGAAAACCGTTCATCCCCAATACAATCAGGAGACACTTCATGAAGACGACCCGCCTTCTTCTTCTGCTCGTTCTTGTCAGTATGGCAGCATTTGCCCAGAAGAAGCAACCTGTCGATTCCAAGGATCCGCTCACCTCGTCCCTTGTAGACGGCTTGCGTTTCCGTTCGCTCGGCCCGGCGTTGACATCCGGCCGCATCATTGACATTGCCGTCAATCCGGCTAACATCACTGAATGGTACATTGCCGTTGCCTCCGGCGGTGTGTGGAAAACGATCAATGCCGGGACGACGTTTGAACCGATCTTCGACAAGGAATCCTCATACTCGATTGGCTGCATTACGATGGATCCGAACAACCCCTTTGTCATTTGGGTCGGGAGTGGTGAAAACAACAGCCAGCGGAGCGTAGGATACGGTGATGGTGTATACCGCTCCGATGATGGAGGCAAGAGCTGGAAGAATATGGGGCTGAAACAATCCGAACACATTGGAAAGATACTTGTCGATCCCCGCAACTCAAACATTGTGTACGTGGCGGCGCAGGGCCCGCTGTGGAATTCCGGAGGCGAGCGCGGATTGTTCAAGTCAACAAACGGCGGCGCCACATGGGATTCCATTCTTTACGTCAGCAAACATACCGGCGTCTCCGACATTGTGATGGATCCCCGGAACCCGGACGTTTTGTATGCAGCGTCGTACCAACGCCGCCGCCATGTGTTCACTCTCATCAATGGCGGACCCGAATCAGCCATCTATAAGAGTGAAGATGCCGGGAAGTCTTGGCGCAAACTCTCTTCAGGTCTCCCTTCCGGCGATGTGGGGCGTATCGGGTTGGCGATCTCTCCTGTCAATCCGGATGTAGTGTATGCTGCAATCGAACTTCCGAACAGAAAAGGGGGCCTGTACCGATCCACAGACAGAGGCGCATCGTGGGATAAGCGCGGCGATTATGTTAACGGAAGTCCGCAGTACTACAGCGAATTGTTCTGCGATCCAAAAGATGTGGACAGAATCTACTCGATGGATGTGTTCCTGAAAGTGTCGACCGACGGCGGGAAGTCCTTCAGCAATCTCGGTGAGAAGCACAAACACGTTGACAACCACGCAATGTGGATCAATCCGAATAATACCAATCACTATCTTGTTGGATCCGATGGCGGGTTGTACGAAAGTTGGGACAGGGGCGAGACCTGGAATTACAAGCCGAACCTTCCGATCACGCAGTTCTATCGTGTCGGGGTGGACAACTCGGAGCCTTTCTATTATGTGTATGGAGGAACGCAGGATAACTTCACTCTTGGCGGACCTTCGCGTACTATCAGTGCGAACGGCATAGCCAATTCAGATTGGTTTGTGACGATGGGTGGAGACGGATTCTTTTGCGCCGTAGATCCTGAGAATCCGAACATTGTCTATTCCGAAGCGCAATATGGTGTGCTGGTGCGCTACGACAGGAAAACCGGTGAGATTACCGGCATTCAACCAAAAGAAGAGAAGGGCGAAGAGCCTCTCCGCTGGAATTGGGATTCGCCACTGATCATCAGCCCGCACAAAAGCACCCGTCTTTACTTCGCTGCAAACAAGCTGTTCCGTAGTGAGGATCGGGGAGACAATTGGACGGCCGTTAGCGGCGACCTCACAAGGCAATTGGACAGAAACCAACTTCCGGTCATGGACCGGATATGGGGGATTGATGCTGTTGCGAAGAATACATCCACTTCCCAGTATGGCAACATCGTTTCGCTCTCCGAATCCCCCAAGCGTGAGGGAATGCTATACGTCGGAACAGATGACGGCCTGATTCAGGTGTCGGAGAACGGAGGGACTTCTTGGCGGAAGATTGAAAAGTTCCCCGGTGTGCCCGACATGACCTATGTCAGTTGTATCAAAGCATCGCAGCACGATGCAAACACAGTGTATGCCTCCTTCAATAACCACAAGAACGGCGACTTCAAACCATATTTGCTCAAGAGCGTTGATGCCGGCAAGACCTGGACGTCGCTTGCAGCCACCTTGCCGCAGAACGGTGCCGTGTACAGTGTAGCGGAAGATCACGTCAACGCGAACCTTCTGTTCGCAGGAACGGAGTTCGGGATATACTTTTCGATAGACGGAGGGAAGAAATGGACGCAGTTGAAGGGTGGAATTCCGACCATCGCGATCAAGGACATAGCTATTCAGAAACGTGAAAATGATCTTGTTCTTGCAACATTCGGCCGCGGGTTTTATGTGCTTGATGATTACACCCCCCTGCGCACCCTTGCCGTCCGTGATCTTGAGAAAGAAGCGCTGCTCTTTTCTGTGAAAGAGGCCTTGATGTACATCCAGTCCCGCCCGCTCGGGCTGAAGGGGAAGGCCTTCATGGGTGAGTCGTACTACATTGCCGAGAATCCTTCGCCGGCAGCTACGTTCACCTACTATTTGAAAGATGCGTACAAGACAAAAAAGAAAACACGACAGGATGCGGACAAAGAAGCTGCGAAAGCTGGAAGGCCTGCTCGGATTCCTTCATGGGATGAACTGCGTGCGGAAGAAACGGAGGAGGAGCCCGCAATCATTCTCACGGTTGCCGACCAGTCCGGGACAACCGTCCGCCGGATTGCAGGCAAGAATGTAAAAGGGATGAACCGGGTAACGTGGGATTTACGGTATGCGGCAGTGACACCAACTTCACTCGCAGGATCCAGTGACAGTCCGTTTGACGAAGGTGAGCAGGGCAGGCTCGCGTTGCCCGGCACATACAGCGTAACAGTTTCAAAGCGTGTCGACGGAGTCGAGACTCTCCTTGCGGGCCCTGTTTCATTCAATGCCGTTGTGCTCGGTACTGCCTCGCTGCCTCAGCCCGACCGGAAAGTGTTGGCGGATTTCCAGGCCGAGATCGGCGAATTGCAGCGGGCTGTTACCGGCGCCTCCCGGCTCACGTCCGAAATTCGCAACCGTGTGCCGCTTTGGAAGAAAGCCCTGAACGATGCCCCCGCAGCGTCTCAACGCCTTCGCATCGAAATGGCCGCGATCGAAGAGAAGATCCGGGAGATTCAACTTGCGCTTACCGGAGATAACGTCAAACGGTCACGCTCAGAATTGACTTCTCCATCCATCCTCGAGCGTGTGCAGGGGGTAATCGACGATCAGTGGCTGTCTACCGCAACGCCGACAGGAACTCACCGGCGGGCCCTTGCGATTGCCGGAGAGGAATTCGAACCTGTACTCGCGAGCTTGAAGCGTCTTGTTGAGGTAGATGTGAAGAACTTCGAGTCGGCCCTGGAGTCTTCGGCGGCGCCGTGGACGCCGGGGAGAATTCCCGAGTGGAGGAAAAAATAGTCCGGTGAACGGGGGCTGAGTGCCCCCGTTTCATTTTGTGCCGATCATCATGACATCGCCGTCGACGTTTGTAACGACGACGCTCTTTGCGTCAACCGATGCCACGGTGTTCAGCAAGGCGTTTCCGGTGTTGTACTGCCACTTGATGCGTCCGCTTTTTGCATCAAGTGCAAGAAGGCGTCCGTAGCGTGTGCCATAAAAGAGCGTTCCGTCCTTTTCGACAAGCGCTGCATAGTTGTGGTCGTACCCGAAGCCCGCATCGGTAATCCACACCGCCTCAGGTTGGTCCGATGTTGTTGAGATGGCTATGATCGAGTCACGCATTGTTCTCACATATATTCGTTTGCCATCGCCGGAAATTCCGATAGATTCTCTCACCTGGTGTTTTGCTGTTCTCCAGACTGTCTTTCCTGTAGTCATGTTGATTGCTGTCATTCTCCGGTCGGGAGCTACAATGAAGACTTTACCATGGGCTGCAACGGGAACACAGGCTGCGGGAGAAAGCAAAACTCCTTGCCCTTCGCCCGCCCATTTCCAGACAAGAGATCCCGTGCGTTCATCAAGCGCGTACAAGTGTCCGTCCCATGCTCCGAAAATAACTTTGCCCTCATGAACAAGAGGTCGTGTCTCGACGAATCCATCAATCCCCCTGTATTCCCAGGTCGTATTCCCGCTTGAATCCAATGCTCGAAACACCCCGTCGCTTCCCCCTATGAATGAAACCTCTTCGCTGAACGATGCGCTTCCCAGAACAGCCTTACCTGTCCGGAACGTCCAAAGAAGGTTGCCTGTGGCTGCATCAAGGCAGTATATGTTGCTGTCTGCCGAGCCGAAAACAATCCGGTTGTTTGAAACAACAGGCGTTGAAAAGACGGGGCCGCGAGTCGAAAAGCGCCATTGCTCGGATCCATCTGCAAGCTTCAGTGATCTCACCGATCCTGAAGCGTCCGACACATAGACGGATGTCCCGGCTACAACGGGGGACGATGCGATTGTCCAACCTGACGTTCTTCTCCAGAGTGTGTGTACTTCAGGATACCTGATGTTGAGTGTGTCAGGAGGAACCCCGCAAACGGCTCTGTCCGGAAGTCCGCGCAGCGGAAGGGTATGCCACGGTTGTGAAGTTGAGACGCCGGGTACTCGTTCGGATACGAACAATGAATCATTTCTGATCTCTCCAATAGTATATCCACCGACCATTGAGCCTGCCCGCAGATTTGATCGCCCCATGATTCCCGGGATCCCGTTGAAGTCCGAAGCGCGATTCCGGTGTCCGTGTCCGTGAAGAATTGCCTTGGTGTTGTACTTCCGTACCCTGTTCAGCATCTCACACCAATTGCTGATGCTTGAATCAACGGGGTAATGTGTAACGAAGAAAAGGGGAATCTGTCTGTCAGGGATTGCCGTAAGAACCGAGTCGAGCCAGCGCATGTCTTCAGGCGCCCAATGACCGTCGCCCATTCTCATGCGCGGGCCCTGATGCAGTCCAATAAAACGGCTTCCGCCGAAGTCGAACACGAACCGGTCGTTCCCGAACAATTTCGGGAAGGTTGTGCAGCCGCTCTCAGACCACTTGGTGTCATGATTTCCCGGGACGGCGTACCAGGGTTTTCTTAGCCCGCAGAGGAGGTTGTATGCTTCGTGAAGCTCGGCGTCGCTTCCGGTTTCGGTGATGTCTCCAGAGATTACGACAAATGCAATGTCATTCATTGTGTTGATGTCGTTGATGGATCGTCTCAAGTCTTCGCTGCCGGTTGTACTTCCGATGTGAATATCAGAAAGCCATGCAAAACGGTAGTTTGCAATTTGGGCTGTGACCGGGTTGAAAGCGATAAACAATATGAAGAGGATAACTATTCGCATGGTTGGAGTCTCCGGACAGTGAATGGTGAAAGATACTCGTCGCGATGCGAGCATGCAAGGGAGGCCGACGGATTGAATCTCAGTCGATAAACTCCTATGTTGAAACGTTATGCGAACCAAATACATTTCGATTCTTGTCCAAGGAGGGAGTATGACGTGGCGGCTCGCGGTAGCAGCGCTTCTTCTGACGTTGACCATGAATATGATGATGGCACAAGACCCTGAGACATTCTCGACACTTGAGAAAGAACTTGTTGCAAAATACGGCGAAGCTGAGCGGGTTGGCATTCTTCGCGGCATGAGGCAGGTAGCGGGACTTTGGCGTTCGGAGGATGGTGACAACGCGGCATTTGAAACATTCGTCAGAACGCATTACGCAGGAACGCAACAGGCTCGTGACACTATGTTCGTCCGGTTCGAGTATTTACTGGAGAAGCTGGACGGACACATGCTTGAAATTATCCGTGAGTTCCGGCAACAATCCGACCTCGCCCTCGGCCCGATTCAACCGTATGACGAGATCTTCGCGGGCTTTGACCCTTCGGCGCATACGACTGACGACATGTTCAAGAATAAGTTGGCGTTCGTCGTGTTGCTCAACTTTCCCCTGACGACTCTTGATCAAAGACTGAACGAAGGTATTCGATGGAACCGCCGCCAATGGGCGGAAGTAAGGCTGGCGCAGCGTTTCTCGAAGCGGGTACCTGCCGGCGTGAACCAGGCGTTTGCAGAAGCCGCGAGCATTGCCGATCAGTACATTGCAGAATACAATATTTACATGCATCACCTCCTTAATGACAAAGGTGAACGGCTTTTCCCGCCGGGCATGAGATTGCTCTCGCATTGGAATCTGCGTGATGAGATCAAGGCGAACTATCCGGAACGACTGAAAGGATTGGCAAAGCAGAAGATGATCCAGAAGGTCATGGAGAGGATCGTCACCCAGACTATTCCTGCCGTCGTCATCAACAACCCTCATGTCGATTGGAATCCATTTACGAATGAAGTCACAGCCACAACGGTAAAGGATGTCGAGATCCCTGTTCCTCCTGGACTCACGATTACCAATGCTCCGGAGCCGGATCGCCGGTACGAAGTGCTGCTGACAACCTTCAAGGCGGCAAAGAAACTCGATCCATACTCTCCAACTGCTCCTACGCACATTCAGCGCAGGTTTGACGAGAACCGGGAGATCCCCGAAGAGCGTGTGAAGAAAATGCTTGAAGACGTTGTAGGCTCGCCCCTCGTCAAGCAGGTGGCAGAGTTGATTGAAGCGCGGCTTGGTCGACCGCTGCAGCCATTTGACATTTGGTACAACGGATTCCGTCCCCGCGCCAGATACTCTGAGGCGGAACTGAACAAGATCGTCGCAAAACGTTATCCAACAGCCAAAGCCTACAAGAACGATATCCCCCGTCAGTTGAAGGCCTTGGGGTTCTCTTCACAGCGGGCGAAGTTCCTTGCCGACAATATTGCTGTCGATCCCGCCCGTGGTTCGGGTCACGCCTGGGGTGCACAGATGAGTGATGTGCCTGCGCGCCTCCGCACTCGGGTGGAAAAAAGGGGGATGGATTACAAGGGCTATAACATTGCCGTGCATGAGCTCGGACATAACGTCGAGCAGACGTTTTCGCTCAATATGATCGATCACTGGCTGTTGAATGGCGTGCCGAACACAGCGTTCACCGAGGCTCTGGCATTCGTTTTTCAAGCTCGTGACCTCGAGTTGCTCGGCCTCGCAAAAGCGGACAGACAGAATGAGGCGCTCAAAACGCTTAGCGACTTCTGGGCAACATACGAGATCGCCGGAGTGGCACTCGTGGATATGGAGGTATGGCACTGGATGTACAACAACCCCGATGCGACTCCTTCGGAGTTACGGGACGCTACCATCGAGATCTCGAAGCGGATTTGGAACACCTACTTCGAGCCCGTGTTCAACGAGCGGGATGTGGTCCTGCTGGGGATTTACTCTCACATGATTCATTCGTTCCTGTATTTGCCGGATTATCCCCTCGGACACCTGATTGCCCATCAGATCGAAAATCAGGTAAAAAAGAGCGGCAACCTTGGTAAAGAATTCGAGCGGATGTCCACGTATGGACGCGTAGCACCCGATCTCTGGATGAAACACGCCACCGGCTCGCCGGTAAGCGCCAACGCGTTGCTCGAGGAAACGGCTCAAGCGCTTAAAGTTATTAAGAAATAGCATTCACTTGTCTTTGTTACGATGCTTTCACCCTGGGTCTTTCGTCTCATAATTGCTAACGTCGCAGTTTATATTCTCTCGATTCTGCGTCCCTCGTTTGCACAATTCCTCACGTTCGTTCCGGAATTGCTCATGTTTCGTCCGTGGACGATCTTCACGTACATGTTTGTCCATGACCTCGGAGGAATCTGGCACATTCTGTTCAACATGCTCGTGCTGTTTTTCTTCGGTCCGAGGCTCGAGGCGGAACTTGGCGGCAAGCATTTTCTCGGACTCTACTTTGGCAGCGGATTGATGGGGGCGGTTCTCTCAATGATCTTCAATCCTGCCGTCGCGATACTCGGGGCCTCAGGCGCCGTGTACGGCGTCATGATCGCTTATGCCATGTTCTGGCCGCGGGATCGGGTGTACATATGGGGCATTCTCCCTATTGAGGTTCGTGTGATGGTCATTCTTATGACGATACTCTCCGTGTTCGGAGGGTTCGGCAGTATCAGTGACGGCATCGCTCACTTTGCCCACCTCGGTGGCTTCCTTGGAGGCTTTCTATATATCCGGATGCTACGGCAAACCGCGAGGCTTCAGGAAATGCAGGCAAAAATCGTCGAACCGATTGTCCGGGTCAACGACATTCAGCGCTGGAAAAGTATCCCTAGAGAGAGGATGCATCAGATTAACCGTGACGAATACGACCGCATCATGGCAAAGCTCAACAGCCAGGGAGTAGCAAGCCTGAGCCCGTCGGAAATTGCTTTCCTTGAACGATTCAGCATGCAGGAGTAGCGTCTTGACTTCTCACGCACCGGCCACTAACGGAGGTGATGTATGGTAGATGGTGAGACTTTTCTCAGTATTCTTGTCGGCGTTGCTCTGGCAGCTGCCTGCGGCTTCCGGGTTTTCGTACCGATGCTCGTCATGAGTGTCGCCGCGTACACCGGGAACCTTGACCTCAGTTCCGGATTCGAGTGGATCGGAACCCTGCCCGCGCTCGTCTCCTTTACCGTTGCGACAGTCCTTGAGATTGCGGGGTACTACATCCCTTTTGTTGACCATGTTCTTGACGTGGTCGCCACACCTGCGGCCGTCATAGCCGGAACGGTTGCGATGGCCTCCTCAGTAGTCGGAATGAGCCCGTTCTTACAGTGGACGCTTGCAATTATTGCCGGCGGCGGAGTTGCGGGGCTTGTCCAGGGCTTCACCGGCGTTACACGGCTTGCATCTACTGCATCGACCGGAGGGATTGCCAACCCGGCGGTCTCCACCGCTGAAACCGGCGGGGCGGTCACCATTTCAGTGATGGCAATCCTGCTCCCTGTGGCGGGGGCCATTTTGGTGCTCGTGATACTGTTTCTTGCAACGCGCACTTTTTACAAAAAAGTGTTCCAGCAACATTGAGGCGGTGATCCCCTTTCCGTCTCTCGCATTCATTAACCATATGGGAGATGTTCCATGCACATTCTTTGGATGATCGTAATCGGGTTTCTCGTCGGCGCTATTGCCAAACTTCTGATGCCCGGCAAAGATGGCGGCGGGTGGGTGATTACAACATTACTCGGTATCGCCGGTTCGGTGGTGGCGACATATATCGGATCCGCCCTCAATTTCTATCCGGAAGGAGCTTCAGCCGGTTTCATTGCCTCAGTTCTTGGCGCAATGCTTCTCTTGTTCTTATATAGAATGATCAAGAAGAAGTCGTGATGAAGCGCCTGCTCCTGTTGTTTCTCTGCATCCTGACCCCGGCACTGTCGGGTTTTGGCCAGACCCCCCAACAGATCGTCCGATCTAAAGCTGAAACTGAACTCCGTGAGGTTCTTTCCGGTGTAAGAGGGATCCTGGGATTTGCGGCGATGGATTTTGTCAAAGGTGAGCGCTTTGCGGCAAACGAGCATGTCCAGTTCCCCCAGGCAAGCGCCATCAAGATTCCGGTGCTGATGGAAGTGTATAAACAGGCGCACGCGGGGAAAATCTCATTAAGGGACAAGCTAAGTGTCGAAAAGGCGCGGCAAGTCGGCGGTTCCGGTGTACTGTTTGAGTTCGGTGACAACACGTCCGATATCAGCGTAGCGGATCTGTGCGTGCTGATGATTGTGTTGAGTGATAATTCCGCCACGAACATGCTGATCGATCTTGTCGGAATGCAGAACGTGAATACTACTCTTCAATCATCGGGTATCAAGAACACGCGCCTCCAACGACGCATGATGGATCAGGCTGCCTCTGTGCGAGGTGACGAGAATATCTCGACTCCGGCTGATGCATTGAGGATTATGGAATTGCTTTACAAAGGCGAGTTCATCAACCGTGAAGTTTCTGATGACATTCTCTCTGTTCTGACAAAAGGAAAAGGTGCCGGATTGTTGAAATCCGTTGCGGGACCGGGAGTCCCTGTGGCTTTTAAACCCGGAGGCATATCCGGTGTGGCGACGGAGTGGGGCATTGTGTATATCGAAGGGTTCCCCTACGGAGCGGCGCTTATGATGAGTTTTGCTTCGGGCGATGAGGCTGATCCGGCTTTGCGCAAGGTGGCCGGAATTCTGCATGATTACTACTCACGCATTGCAAGGGCGACACGGTACGGCACCTACGGCCCTGCCCCGAAGTAGTGCAACACGCGACAGCGCCAAGGCGTATTAATGCCGTTTCAATTTCATTCATCTAAGGAGTACGCATCATGTTAGTGGTAACGACTAATGTAATTGAAGGAAAACGGGTTGCACGGTACATCGGAATTGTGAGCGGTGAGGCAATCCTCGGAGCCAATATCTTCAAGGATTTTTTCGCGGGGATCAGGGATATCGTTGGTGGACGCTCAGCTGCTTATGAAGAAGAACTGCGTAAGGCAAAAGACATTGCAATTGCTGAGATGACCCAGCAAGCACAGATGCTGGGCGGCAATGCTGTTATCGGGGTTGATCTTGACTATGAGACTCTCGGGCGCAACGGCAGCATGCTGATGGTAAGCGCAAGTGGTACCGCTGTGGTTCTCGAGTAAAGCTACTTGATTTTAGAAACGAAATCGCCCCCTGTGGTATGCCGGGGGCGATTTCTATTTTTTGGGCTGGACACTCTGTAACCACCCGATTGCCGTTTCGATGTCAGTGAACATTCGCAGTAACGGGTTAGGGCGGTTTGGACTAAATTAGAAGATGTGCGAAATGCGATGTGTCGGCCTTCTCAAAAAGAAAGGCCTCCAGATTCTGGAGGCCCTCTGAAGGAGATAGGGTTTACGATTCAGCCTATTTGGTCAGAAGCATCTTGCGCGTCTCGACGAAACTGCCCGAAGAGAGCCGGTAGAGATACATCCCTGATGCCAACCCCTGAGTTTCAAACCTCACCGAGTACATTCCCGCCGCCAACCGCTCATTAACCAGCGTGGCGACTTCACGCCCGAGCATATCGAACACCTTCAGTGTCGTTTCTCCTGCCTCTCCGGCCGGAATTCCGAACCGAATGGTCGTCGACGGATTGAACGGATTCGGATAATTTTGGGCAAGCGAATACTGATCCGGGACGAGAGATTCCCGCGTCAGTGCAACCGACGTTAGTCCTGTGCCACGACCCGTCAGGGCAATAAAGAGTGTGTCGTACGCCGGGTCAGGATCATTGCTGACAATTCTCAGCGTGGCGAAGTACGTTGATGTTGAATCAACAGGATTGAATCGCACCGGAAGTTCCGCTGAATCGTTCGGTGCAATACGCAATCCTGACGTCAATGCCGAGAACCGGAATGGCGGAGTCACGTTGTGCGTGGTTAAGAGGGTGTCAGAGCCAATGTTGCGTATGCGGATCACCAATGTGTCTGCAGTGTTCAGCCGGACGGCGCCGAACTTGAGTGTATCTACAGGCGCTGTCCTGATGGCCGCAATGCCGATGACGCGCAACCGAAGCGGGACAAGTAAGGGATTGCGGTACGGATCGTTACTCGCAATCGAGAGGTTTCCGAAATACGTTCCGCCGACAAGACCGCTAGCATTAAATCGTACGGGAGCGCGGCGTGCTGAATCGGCGGGAACCGAACCGCTTGCCGGTTGTGCGTTTGCCCAGGTCGGCCCTGTTGCGGTCCATGACAGGTTGACCGTGCCAGTATTTGAGAGCCTCAACGTGTCGAAACCAAATGTACTGCCGGCCGCGAGAACTGCGCGGAGAGTATCCGTCGTGGTGTTGATCAGTGCTGCGGGCCCGGAAATCGTGAACGCGGCATCGCTGATATCCTGAACAGTTGCAAGACTATCGGTCCATGCTACGCGCACCCTTGATTGGGTGGTTGGTGTAGCCGGCACTGTCCACGTATATTCCCCTGATGCTGCGGGAACACTTGGAGCGACACTCAGCCAGGCAGAACCGTTGTTTGTGGAGTACTCAATGCGAACGTTCCCGACTGCACCGGTTCTCCGCCACGTGATCTGTTTTGACTGTCCCTGGATCCAGATTTCTCCTCCGTTGGGTTGGAGGACTGCGACGGTGTTGGGGATGTACTGCACGCGAATGGGAATGACGCGCCGATGTACGGGTGTACCGTTCGGGCCGGCCCCCGTGATGGTCACGGTGTAGTTTCCGGTCGGTACATTGCTCGTTCGTATCTTCAACGTCAACGAATCAGGCACATTGGCTAGGGAATCCCCCTGTGGCCAGCTGAAGACAAAGGGCGCGGACGGACTCACCGAGACTGTGAATTTCACCCCGCGTTGATATGCCTTGACTGCCGGAACTACTATACTGGCTGTTGTGCTGTCGGTGAATGATAACGTGTCGCGTTGCGCCCTGGCCAGCATCGCAAAGTCCGGAAAGTATGCGACCATTCCGAGGTAATTGCGGTTACGGAAGTCCGTCCAAACAGCAAGCGACGTTACGGAGTTCGAAGTGATGCCATCATAGTCTCCCTGGTATGCCGGAGGCGTGCCGCCGAGAGAGATGCGGAACGTCTGGTTTGTCAAACGTTCGTTTGGAGCGAAGGAATTTCCTCCGTCGTCGGTATAGGAGGCATAGACATCCATACTGTCGCTTGTGGGGACACGCCGTGTATCGTACCACTTGATGTAGAGACGTCCGGTTTCTTTGTCGCACCAGATGGCGGGGAAGAACTGGAAATTGTTCTGCGAATTGGCGTCGTCATTTACTACGCGTGCAGCCGACCATGATGCTCCCTGATCAGTTGAGTAGCGGAGAAAGATGTCGGACTTGTTGCCATCCCCCGCGGGATTGTTCGATGCATAAACGAGATAGAGTCGTCCGCGATACGGCCCGAAGGAGTTGTCAGCGGCGATGAACGGATAGGGACGCGTTCGCATGCCCTGCACCGTCGAGCGTCCGCCGATCTGCGTGCCGATCAAATTGCTATACTGCTGGGAGGACATGAGAGAGAAGTTCACGCCGCCGTCGGTGGAGCGATAGAATGTGTAGATGCCCGCAGCGTTTGAGCCGGAGTGTGTGACCACGTACACGCAGCCCCCAGAGATGTTGTTTCCGCCCATTGTATTCGGGCCGACGGCTACCATCATGCCCGGCAGTGTTTGCGTCGTCGGCGTGAATGTTGTCTGCCACGTCGCACCGAAATCCGTGCTTCGCGCGAAATTCCCCCGTCCGCTTCCTGCAGTCATGCACGTGTAGACGTAGTTGGCATACGGGCCCATAGTCTGATCTGCGGCAATCCAGTTCTTGTCCACCCCGTCAACGGACGTCACGGGAGCCGACCACGTCGCACCATTGTCCGATGAACGCATTACTTTACATCCGACAATAGATGCGCCGTACATCGTTTCGTAGTAGAGGTTGCCGAGACTGTCATAGGCGGTCACAGGGTCGCCGCGAACCGTCGTCTGGAAATTCGGCGTAGAGGCAGTCCAGTTCATTCCGTCGGTCGATCGGAAGGCGCTATTCGTATTGAATGCGGTAAAAAACCACAACGGGTTAAGCGGGTTCGTCGAGATATGTGGTTCGGCGTTGGTTGTACCGAGATCGAAGTTGTCGAACCCGTCAGGCGTGGTGATGACGCGAATACTGGCCGGCGAAGGAGTGGGCCCGAATTCCATTCTCATCGGGGGAGTGTCGAGGTTGGGATTGTCTTGCGCGACGGCAAGTTGCCCCGCAACCAGGGAAAGTATCCACAGTCCGCAAACACCAAGGCGAAGTGCTAAGCGCATGGATTATCTCCGTTTTGATTGTTATTGTATGTTGGATTGCTGTTGGGGAAGAGTATAACAGGCGAGGGGTTGCGTACTGCGGTCAGACGCCCCGACACTTGCTATCGTAATTACAGATAATATCTCGAAGAATCAAGAAGAAACACCGAGAGTCAGGAATTTCTTCAGCTCGTCAAATGAGCGAAATACGAGCGTAGTACAACCCAACACCCAGCCCGGAATTTCACTGTACGGCACGGTCGTGACCATATACACCGGCTTGCCGAAGTATCGCGCTATCGTGAGTTCCCCTTTCGTCCCTGCACCTTTCATGGCAGAATCATCCCAATGACAGATCACGAGGTCCGAGCGTTCGGCGATCTCGCGGCTGTCGATCTCCACAAGACGTGACATGATGGAGGCAAACTGGACAAGGTCCTTCCCCTTCAATGCGCGGATATCAATTCCCGGATATTCTGATGCGAAGAACTTGTCACTCTCGACGTTCGGATTGAAGACTTCGCTACCCAGTGTTTTTGACAACCATTCGTGCATCATGCCTCGCCAGTCTCGTCCTTCGTCGAGGGCGTACTCCATTCCGCCGGAAAGATAGACACGTTTGATATTCGTCATAGAGTTGATTCCAGTGGAAGAATACAGGATGTGTCAGCGGAGCGCATCAAGAGCGTAAACGTTCACGGTTGGCAGCACCGTTGCATAGAGCAGCCAAAGCACACCACCGACACTGGCGGGGATAAGAAGATTGTCGTCAATGAATGTGAAGTAAGCTTCGGTCAACGCCCCGGCAAGCGCTGCAATAACAGCGATGATGTATTCGGCTGCAATCCCCTCGGCTTTCGGTGCAACCGCGACCACCACCAGGGCACTGATGAAGAATGCTGTCGTTCCTTCAAGCGACTTGCTCAGGAATCGGTGCCTGCCGAATTTCCTTCCGACCAGTGCGCCCGCAGTGTCTGAGACGATGAGAATGGCGAACGCCGTAATGAACACAATTTTGGGAAACAGCCAGATAAAGATGCAGGCGGAAAGAAGAACGAATGTGGCGCCGTTCAACTGGCGGCTTTTGTCGTCCCGCTCGTGCTTGCGCAACAGGCCTCCAAACAGCGTGTGATACAAACGACGGGTGGGGGGATGGTAAACGCGTGCAAGATCCGATATGCCAAACACCAGCGTGAGCGGCACCAGTATTGCCAGTGCCTGCTCTTTGCTGATGAAGTAGTAAATCACGGGAATTGAGAGGGAACAAAGGTGGATCGCCTTGCGGATCAATTCGGCGGCGTAGCTTTGCTCGACATCGGGGAAGCCCCTCATTTCTTCGATTCGCTCGGCTGTGCGGATGAACTATGTCCGTTTCCGCGTTGTCCTGCCGGCGGCAGTTCCTCGCCTCTGACGATCATATCGATTTCGTTGGCGTCAAGAATCTCGCGCTCAAGCAGAGTCTCGGAGAGCTTGTGCAGGATCTCGATATTCTCTCTCAGAATCTCCTCGGCTCTCTTCATGGCGCCGTCGACGATATCTTTGATCTCTTTGTCGATGGCAATGGCGGTTTCTTCGCTGTAGTTCTTGTGCCGGGCGATCTGCCGGCCGAGGAAGATCTCTTCGTCTTTCTGACCGTACGTCAAGGGTCCGAGCCGCTGGCTCATTCCCCACTCGCAAACCATCTTGCGGGCGATTTCCGTGGCGCGCTCGATGTCGTTTCCTGCCCCGGTGGTCAACTCGCCGAAGACGATCATCTCGGCAGCACGTCCGCCGAGCGCGTAGGTAATCATCGCAATGAGATACGCCCTCGAGTATGTGTGCTTCTCGTCGATGGGGAGATACGTTGTCAGGCCGAGCGCCCGTCCGCGGGGGATGATCGTGACTTTGTGCACCGGATCTGCTTCCGGTATCATGCGGGCGACAAGGACGTGACCGATTTCGTGGTACGAGGTGACTTTCTTTTCTTTTTCGGAGATGATGAGGCTCTTGCGCTCCATTCCCATCATCACTTTGTCTTTTGCTTCCTCGAAGTGCATCATGTTCACAGCCTTGGCATTCTGCCGCGCTGCGAGCAATGCTGCTTCGTTCACCAGATTGGCGAGTTCTGCGCCTGCAAGTCCGGGAGTCCCTTTGGCAAGTGTCTCAAGAGTGACATCTTCTGCGAGAGGGATATTCTTGGTATGTACGCGAAGAATGCCTTCTCGTCCCTTAACGTCCGGCCGGTCCACAACCACCTGGCGGTCGAAGCGTCCGGGGCGCATCAATGCGGGGTCGAGCACGTCGGGACGGTTCGTCGCCGCAATGTTGATGACGCCGCTGTTCTGCTCGAAGCCATCCATTTCGACGAGCAACTGATTGAGCGTCTGCTCGCGTTCGTCGTGTCCGCCACCAAGGCCGGCGCCGCGGTGACGCCCAACAGCATCGATCTCATCAATAAAGATGATGCACGGTGCGTTCTTTTTCCCCTGCTCGAACAGGTCGCGAACGCGACTTGCGCCGACACCAACGAACATCTCAACAAAGTCCGCTCCCGAAATGGAGAAGAAGGGAACGCCCGCCTCGCCCGCAACTGCGCGTGCAAGCAGTGTCTTGCCGGTTCCGGGAGGGCCGAGCAGCAGCACGCCGCGGGGGATCTTTCCGCCAAGCTTCTGGAACTTGGTCGGCTCTTTCAGGAATTCGATGATCTCTTGCAGTTCGATCTTTGCCTCATCGGCGCCGGCTACATCGAGGAATGTCACCTTGGGGGCTCCCTCGCTCAGCATCTTCGCGCGGCTCTTGCCAAACGAGAAAATACCCTTCGGACCCGCTCCCTGCATGCGCCGCATGATAATGACCCAGACAACAATCAGAAGAATCCACGGCAACGCGCCGATAAGCGCCGTGATCCAGGTGTTGTCTTCGCGGACGATAGTAAACTTCAGTCCCCGCTCGTTCCATTCCTTGATGACGCTGCTGTCGACAAAGGGGAGCGTCACGATAAATCGATCGAAGGAGTAGGTCTTGCCTCCGCGGATGATTTGTTTTGATTCACGCAGCTTGCCGTGGAAATCAAAATTTGTCAGTTCCGACTTCTTGATCGTTGCTTCTGCAATCTCGTTCGCTTGCAGATAGGCCTGGTATTCGGTGAAAGTAATTTCCACCTCGTTGGTATCCGTGCCCTTGAACATCGTCATGACGATAAAGAGCGCCACGAGCACCAGTGACCAACTGATGACGACCTTCAGGACTTTGTTCCAGTTAAAGTCATCATCCGGGCGCATTTGCTGGTTGCCCCGCTTTTTCGATCCCCGCGGAAAACTGCGCCGCTTGTCGGAGTCGCTTGGGCGGTGAGAGCCGTTTTCCGATTTCTTCTGTTCGTCCATCGAATTCCTCTTTCTCCTTCTTTCTTTACTCTTTTAGACGGTAAATGGACTTGAGATGTCGCAGCCGTTGTGCGTAATCCAGTCCATAGCCGATCACGAAATCCTTCGGGATGGAAAACCCGATATAATCAATTTTCATAGACGTCTTTACAGCGTCTTTCTTATACAGCAAAGTAACAATCCGGAAGGATTTTGGGTTCTGTTGCATGATCAGGTTCCGGATATACTCCATGGATAGCCCCGAATCGATCACATCTTCCACAATCACGATATCACGCCCTTCGACCTGGCAGTTGAGGTCTTTCAGCAACTTCACGTTTCCAGAGCTGATTTTGGCATCGCCGTAACTTGAGAGTTTTAGGAAATCGATCTCGCAGTCGATTGTTACTTCCCGCACCAGATCGGCGAAGAAGATGAACGACCCGTTGAGTACGCCAATAAAGACGGGCGTTCTGCCCGCATAGTCCTTACTGATGGTTTTGGCAAGCTGCTTGATACGCGTCTTGATGCGGCGTTCGCCGATCATCACCACAAAGCGATCCCCGTTAACTGTTATCGTGTTGCTTGGCATGTGCCTCTGCTGTTGTTGAAAATTGGAGCTTCAGGATTCGCCGGGTGTCGGCAGTTACTTTGAAACGTTCGTCAATGCGATGGCCGCATACCCACACCACCTCGCCCCCCCGCGTCTCCAGGATGGGAACCAGGCGTTTCAGGTAAAGCGGAATCTTTGCATCCACAAAAAAATCACTGATCTTCTTCTTCGATCGCATGCCGAGCGGGACAAACGCATCGCCGTCCGCCCACGAGCGGAGAATCAACTCCTGATCCGCAATCTTGTCGGCGTCCACGTACTCCACATCCTTGCCGTTGTGCTTGATCTTTCCTTCCGTCACAAGCTCCGACGAAAAGGAGAAGTGCGGAAACCAGTACTGATGGCACGGCAGGACCGTGAACCGGAACTCTCCGATGTCTTCCTGTCTGCGGAACACCAGTTGATCACGGTCGCGGAAAACAACATGTTCTTTGTCGATCGGCACCCATGACCCTGTCAACCCATCCGTCAGGTCGAGTATGCTGTTGACCTGATCCGACTCCAGTTTGCAATTTGCAAATTGCTCCGACGCCAGCATGATGATGTACTGCTGGATCAGCTTCGGGTTGCTGCGGAGCCTCGGTACCGAAAGCTGTAACTCGAGAGTGCTGTCTTTCACCAGCACCAATTCATAGCTCGTCCGTGCCGTGAACTTCAGGTACGCCTCCAGCTCCCGGAAGAGTTCGGCGGAGCGGTTCACAGTTGCAACTACATCAGGGTTCACCCGCTCACGGATGAGCGGCAGGACATTGTGCCGGATGAAGTTTCGCGTGTACGCATCCGTGGCATTGGATGAGTCGGTGCGGAACGCCAAATGTTCGGCGGCTGCGTATGCCTCGATGTCCTTCCGCTCTGCAAAGAGCAGGGGGCGTATGATTCTGCGATCCGCGCGGTATACCGGAATACCCGACAGCCCTGCGACCCCCGAGCCGCGGAAAGTATTGAGCAGAATCGTCTCGGCATTATCATCGGCATTGTGTGCCGTTGCGATTTTGTCGAAGCCGCTTGAGAGCATCAGCTTGTCAAAGAACTCGTAGCGCAGGACGCGTGCAGCTTCCTGCGTGCCGATTTTTTTTCCTGCGGCAAATGCCGCAGTATCGGCTCTTTCAACGTACAACTCAAAACCGTAATGCCGGGCCCGGTTTGAAACAAAGGCCTCATCTTCGTCAGACTCAGCGCCGCGCAACTGGAAATTGAAATGCGCGACGATGACGGAGAGACCGAACGCCTCCCGCTCTTTTGCAAGGAGGTCAAGCAAAACGATGGAGTCCACCCCGCCGCTGACAGCAGCGATAATCTTGTCCCGCTCCTCAATTAAACGCTTGCGGCGACAAAACTCGTGGAATTTGGTCAAAAATGCACGCGATGAGAACATCGTGAGTGCTGTGGTCCGAAATGTGTCATGTGCCGGAAGCCTGCCGGTGCCGGGCGCATTGTCTACTTTATCACCCATACACATGGCATGCTTCACATAATACGGATTTCCACTCTCTATTGCCATCACTTTTATGAGTCCCAAACCGCCTGGGCGTGCTTGCGTATCTCGCGTCCTGGCTCTATATTGTAGATGTCCCATCTACTCCAACTTTACCAAATCGGCTTTCTTTCCTGATGGTTGAACATCTTACGGCTCTGCGGGATGCAATCCGCGCTGTTGCGCATAGCGATGCCCAGCAACCGGATCTGCTTCGTCTTGTGCATATTTCAAAAGTGATGATGAGAGCACACCTCATTCACTTGCGGCCGAATGCAGCAGAGCTTATCCGCAGCTCGGGTTTCTCGATTGACGATGTAGTTGACGATTGCATAACAGAAATGTTCGGCCAGATCAGGGCGGGTAGAGTTCCATTCATAGATACGTTTGTCGAGAGCATGGAAACGCCGATGGAACGTCTGCCGGCGGTTAACGTGTTCATCTCCTACCGGACCATGTTGCAGCACCGCGTGGAAGCGCAGCTCGCGTACCTCTACTACCAGAACGATTCTCTGAACGGACGCATCCACCGGGCCATTCAGGATGCAGTCAGGACGGAGAAGACCGGGCTGGCGCTGGCAAAGGATTTTCGGGGACTGTACCTGTATCCCGTGGGTCATGACCGGCTCGAGGAAAAGCCCCCGTTTACGATCGACGAAATATTGCGAGTTTTAGCAACCCGGCTCGTAGGAAGTTTGACACTTGTCGGAATCCTCCTCCAAATGTCAGGAATACTCATTGAGCAGTCCGCCCGCTCCCGCACCATCCCTGTTGTTGATTCTGTGCAGGTAGTGCGGAGATGGGAGAACCGGATCACCGGTGTGATCACCGGCGATCAGCTTTCAACTGACGGATTGGATAATGACCAGTGTGAGGAAATATGCCGGCTTGCGACGACTGCGATTCAACGAAAAATTGTGTTGACGTATCTAATAGACGGCAAACTGACGAAGGCCGAAGCCGAGGGGCTGTCTGATGCTATGAGCGAGCTGATAAGGATGATGGTTTTCGAATCCGCCAGCCGGATGATGCTGCACGAACATGTACGCCGCTATCTCTCCGTCAGTCCCGGCGAGTATGAAGACAGGCTACGCCCGAAGGCGGAATTTCTGGCGAACCTGGCGGAACATGAAGTAGCTGCCCGGCTGTTACGTGAGCTATAATAGTAATCCAATCGTTCCTCCGGGCCGTATTCGACGAAAGTGAAGTGAAACGTAATCATATGTCAGTGCACATAGACGAACATACAATCGAGCTGTACGTTCTTGATTCATCGACATTGGGTGAGGAACTGCGTCAGCGCGTTGCTGATCATCTCGGCCGCTGTGTATCCTGTGCCGATCTTGAGCAACGATTTCGCTCCTTTTACGCTGACGTAGAGAAGGAACTGCAACGACCCGCAACCGAGCGTGATGCGGCGTTCGCTGAGGCGTTGCTTGCCGGCCGCCGTCCCTCGCTGCCTGAGCGGGGACTGACACGGCAATCGAAGCAGTTGCGCGACGAACTCGATCGGGTTTCTGCAGATGTATCGAGCCGATCGCACTCCGTTGTCCGCCGCTTCTCGAATCTCGTCCGGACGTACCCCGTTCGCAGCGGAG
The DNA here is from genome assembly GCA_964495695.1 of uncultured Chitinophagales bacterium. Taxonomy (GTDB): domain Bacteria; phylum Bacteroidota; class Ignavibacteria; order UBA10030; family UBA6906; genus CAADGV01. The sequence goes on from CAZBWR010000034.1 coordinate 40,817, forward strand.
TGGTTGCAGCTATGAGCTTTGCGGGGATGTTCGCTGTCTCCACACTCTTCAATTCCGGTGAAACCGGAAACCCGACGTTTCTCAAGGTAGACCAGGGAGTAATGAGTGTTTTCGGCGTGCAGGGAGAGCTGCTATGGCAGAAAGCCGTAATTGGGATACCCGACGGTAGGAGTGATGTACCGGTAAACCTCGACCTGCAAGAGAAACGCTATTTTTCGATTACAGATATCGACGGCAACGGCAAGAACGTGGTTTTGCTATCGGGTCCGGCGAAATCCACGCAGAAATCAGGCATCGGGAGTGACACGATTTACTGCTATGAGGGCGATGGATCGCTACGCTGGCGTACCGCAGCCGGCTCTCTTGCTGTCTTTGGCGAATCGGGCAAGACCCAGGTATCCAGGAAACTCTTTATTGATTGGACAACGGCCAGAGCAAAAGACCATGCCCCAAGGCTCTTTGCGATAGTGCGTGACTACTCGTATTCTCCGTCAAAGTTAGCAGAGATAGATACGCGAACCGGAGTAGAACTCTCCGCTTATCATAACCGCGGACATGCCGAGCGGCTTCTGGCGACCGATGTCGCGAACGACGGGAAAGAGGAATTGGTGTGGGGCGGAATCAACGACGGGTTTAACCAGGCTTTTGTTGCAATCCTTGACCCGGAGAATGTGATAGGGCACTCGCCCGTCCCTCAGAAGTTCCATCCGGTTGATCAACCACCGGGGAGCGAGCTCTATTACATCTTGTTCCCGCAATCAACAGTAGGTAAGGCGTTGAGCACCGCACCGTACAATAGCACCGCTTTTATTTTTCCTCGTGAAGGCGGGGGGGTTGGAGTGAGCGTTTCAGATTTTATCAGGGTAGGTGACACTGACCTTTCTGGAGGGATACTCTACTCGTTTACTCCGAAAGTCACATGCATCAACAGCGTGCCGGGCGACGGCTGGCTTGGCTCTGCGCAGCGAATTCCGGAATCGTCTAATTTCAATCTGTCACGCGAAGAAGAGAAGATCCGCACCTTAAAAGATTCTCTTTTGTATTGGAACGGAGACTCCTTTGTCAAATCTCCGACACCAAACAAGAAGAACATTGCCAAGTTACCTGGCATAGGCGAACGCCGAAACCCTGCCAGCACCGGAAGCTGATACGTGCGAAGGATCGTGAGGGAATCATCGCTCGCAAAAGAGACCCCATCCCGAGCCATGGGGCTTCCGGACAGAATGTAGGGCCATTTAATACTTCCACTCAAACGTAAATCTTTCCACACGCTCCTGTCAGTTCTCCGCGTGACTGTTGTACTTTTTATCTCTCGCAATTTACCACACACATTCTATGTTCCTCAGCCAGTGAAAGAAA
>CAZBWR010000035.1:0-41155 GCA_964495695.1 uncultured Chitinophagales bacterium
GCAACCGAAACTCTCTCCTTGTTGGAGCAAAGGATCAACTCACCTTCTGGTTAGATTTCGGATAATCCCTGAAACAGAAAAGCCCCGCCAGCGTTACAGCCGGCGGGGCTTTGTTGTAAGAAGACGGAATTACAGTGTGTACCGTATTCCGACTTGTGCCTGCCAGCGGGAAAGAATGTTGTCCGGCTGGAAGGGGCTGCTGAGTGTAGTATTTGTCCAACGGTACCGCGGCTTGCCATAGTTGGCTCCTGCCGTGGTCTCGAGGCTGTGGAACTCGATGAAGTTGAAGCTCTGGTTCACACCGGCTGTTTTCACCCAACCCCATTTGCTGTTGAGCATGTTGAGCACGTTGATGACATCCAATGTGATCTCTAACCGCTGTCCGGCAATCGTGGGAATCTCCTGGGCGATGCGCAGGTCGATGGTATGCGCCCAAGGCTCACGGGGTCCGGAGCGTTCGGCAATACGACCCTTGTTCTTGCTAAGGTATTCATCGCCATCGATGAATTGGAACAACTGGCTGTACGCTGCATCTGTTTTCGCCAGCACCGTGCCTGCAGAGTTGACGAGAATGATGTCATTGACATCACGCGGGATGTACGGGAGATCATTGTCCGATCGGCTGTCGCCATTGATGTCGCCAACAACCAGATAAGATACGGGACGACCTGAAGCGCCATTATACGACAGACCGACGGTCGTCGCAAAGCCGCTTCCCCAATCCTGGCGGTACGCGATGTTGGTGGTGATGCGGTGACGGCGATCCCATTGGGAGAATGTCAACTGTGGGTTGTTCGGATCTCCCTGCGTCGGGTTGAACCGCCAGCCGGAGCTTGCGGTTGTCGAGTTGCCGCTGTTGATGTCTTTGGCATAACCCCACGTGTACGACGCCGAACCACTGAAGCCTTCTGACGAGAACTTCTGCAGGTGCAGCACAATGTTCGAGTTGCTGCCCTGGTTAGTGTTACGGATCATGTACACACCGGGGGAGAACTGGCCGTTGATATTCTGGGCGCTGAAACGTCTCGAACTGGTGCTGTAACGACCGTAAACGGGGCGTCCTTCACCGGTTAGAAATCCACCCGGCGTCAACGGACCCTGGCCTGTAACAACGCCGGCGTTATCCTGGGGCCCGCGCAGGTTGATGTTCTGGTAGTAAATGTCGTTCTGCGTGAGCGAGAAGATACCTTCGACAGTTGCCGTTACATCCCACGGCAGTTTGTAGTCAAAGGCGGCACTCCAGCGAAGAACGGACGGCGCCTTAAAGTTCCTGTCTGTCAGATTGACTTCGGCGGTGGTGCTTGTCGGAGGCAGCTTCGCCTGGCCGAACGGATCAGGATTGAACCGTGTGGCCGCAAGGGCCGAGCCCGACGGACTCACCGTGATGAAATCAACACCGGTATTGCTGTATTGGTTGGAAACCCAAACAAACGGGAAGCGACCGTAGAAGATACCGATACCGCCGCGCAGTTGGGCTGTGCGATCCTCATCGATGGCCCAGTTGAACCCGATACGGGGCGAAAACGCAACATGGGTCTTGGGCAGAACATCTGTGCGGAGGCCGAATGTGGAGTCGATTGCCTTGTTATAGTTCGGCTTGTCCGGATAGGTCGCGATGTCTGCGCGGACACCTGCTGTCAGCTTCAGTGCGCTATTGACAGTCCACTCATCCTGCGCGTACACGCCAAACTGCCGTGCGCCCCAGTTCGCTTCCTGGCGTGGATTGTTTGTAGCGGAATAGCGGAACTCATATCCAGCAGGAGCCTTGTTGGTGATGAACTCATCAATCGAGTTGTACGTGTAAACACCAAATGCGCTCGGAATGAAGAGGTTCCGGAAGCTGAAGATATCCACCTTCGCGCCCAATGTGATTGTATGTGCCTGGGCGTAGATGGTGAAGTTGTTGTTGATCTCAAAGTATTTCTGGCCAAGCTCGTTGAAGTGCCGGAATTGTTCGGCACCCAGGACGAGAGTCTGCTGGCTGTTGTCGAAGCCCGGGTTGTTGTTTCTCGTGCGGATGTACAAGGTCGGGAAGGCGCTACCGAGGTACACCGGATTGTCGAACTGGTCAGTGTATCCAACCGTCAACTCGTTGGAGTACTGGTTGCCAAAGGTGCTCGTCAATTGGAGGGCGAGCGAGTGTGTCTTGTTCTTCAGAACGTACATACCGTTCTGGAAGTAAATATCCGCAGGTCCGCGGCCGCGTGAGGGAGTGTTGTCTTCAAGCGAATTCAAATAGTTCCAGCGGGCTGTCAGCTTGTGGTTCTCCATCAGGTTGAAATCGAAACGGGCAAAAACCTTGTCACTCTCGCGGCGGAAGTTGATGTCATTATAACCTCCCGGATCATATCCGTACGTCGAGCGGAGGAAACTGCTCAGCCGGTCGAGAGAGTCCTTGGGGACTGTGAATGCATTGGTCCCCAATCGGGCATTGTTGAAGCTCCGCGACAAAGGCTGCTTGAATCGTGTGATTTCACCGTTTCCGAAGAAGAAGAGCTGGTCACGCAAAACCGGACCGCCCAGGCGTCCACCCAATTGGTAGTCCGTAAACCCGTCCAGCTTCTTGCGAAGTGAATCGACTTCTGTGGGTGTCTTCCCCGCAATATTCTCATTGCGGAAATAGTAGAAGACCGAACCCTTATACTCATTTGTTCCACTCCGGGTTACGGCGTTAATACCGGCGCCGGTGAATCCTGCCTGACGAACGTCGTACGGCGAAACTACCAACTGGAATTCTTCGATGGCATCAAGGCTGATGGGCGTGACGCTGGACTGTCCGGCCGGTGCTCCTGTGCCACCCAACCCGAACAGGTCGTTGAAGCTGATACCGTCAACCTGGATGTTGTTGTACTTTGAGTTACGGCCGAGAGCATTCCCCCGGTCGCTGGAGACATACGGCGACGTTTTATAGTAGTCCTGAAAGTTGCGGGAGAGTGTCGGCAGTTGGTCGATCTGCTGTCTGCTGACGTTTGATGCTGCACCGGTACGGGATGCGTTGAACACCGGCGAGCGTTCGCCGACGATCAAGACTTCCTCGCCCGTTACCGCCTGTTCGGGGAGCGTGAAGTCCATATCCAGGTTCTGTGTCAGTTGCAGGAACACCTGGTCACGGGTTTGCCGCTGATAACCGACTGCTGATGCAGTGACGCTGTACGGCCCGCCGACGCGCAGACCAACAAGGTTGAAGCGTCCGTCTTCACGCGTGCTGGTGCCGTACTTGGTGCCGCTGGGCTCGTGTGTCGCAACAACGTTTGCGCCCGGCAATGCTTCGCCACCTTTACCGGTGATCTTGCCGTTGATGGCGGCAGTTGTCGAGCCCTGGGCAAACGCCCCGGCTGAAACGATCGCGCTCAACGCAAACGCCAGCATGCACTTCTGCAATGTGGTAATACAAGTCCTCATAGGGGATTCTCCTTGCTAATGAGTACTATGGTTTATAGATGTGTGGATTATTATGTATTAGTTTGAACAAGTGCACCAGAGAGGTGCGGGATGGGTCAGCCAACGGGTATTGAAAAAAGGCTGGATGAACATACACAAGGGGCTTCTAAAAAACAACAGAAAACTGTTGAATTGTCTGTAAAGGGTGTGTTAAAAGAATGCATAGCTTGATATTCGGTCATGTTTTCGATTTATTATCACCGCAGAGCGAAGTATTACACGCCTACGCTCACCGTTCTCAAAATTCATCACTCCGGGAGAAAGATCATGGCGGAACACGCAACGCCCCCCGCAAAGCCAAAGAAGCGACCGCGGGAACTTGCAGTGGTCAATCAGGCCGGCTGTACGGGATGTGAAGTCTGCATCGAGTTTTGCCCCGTTGATTGCATCCTCACCGTTCCGGGTCCCGAGTACGACCAACACAAGAAGCTCGTTGAGATCGATCTCGACATTTGTATTGGATGCAAACTCTGCGTCAAATACTGTCCGTGGGAAACGATCGAAATGATTCCGAGCGGCGAGGCACTGCAGGTTGCCACGGAGTGGACTGAACGGTCGGTGCTCCCCGAAGCTGAATGGATTCAAGGGAGTTCCATCGAATTAGTGGAAGAGGGGCCGCTTCCGATTCCGGGGAGCAAAGTAGAGGCCTGACTCTCTTACCCCCACATCAACCAACCACACTTTTTCAATGCCATTTGCCGGTGAGTTAAGCGCATTGGTGACCGCTGTACTCTGGTCGTTCAGTGCGCTTGTGTTTGCATCAGCCACTCAGCGTCTTGGGTCATTCACCGTCAACATTACACGCCTCATTCTTGCCGCTGCTTACCTGATTGCCATCATTCTCATTTTGCAGCTTGATGTTAATCTATCATCGACACAGGTGTTCAACCTCGGTATCAGCGGGTTCATCGGCCTCACGCTCGGAGACACGTTCCTGTTTCGTGCCTTTCGAGAAATCGGTGCAAGAGTTACCATGCTTATTATGTCCGTCGCGCCCGCCATCGCCGCCGTGTTGGCTTTTTTTGTGCTTGATGAGAGGCTTGCACCCTTGGGCATCGCCGGTATCATCATCACCGTTGCAGGAATTACCATCGTTGTGCTTGAGCGAAATGTAGGCTCGCAGGGCGCTCCACTAATAACTGCTACAGGGATTGTGTTCGCATTCCTGGCTGCAGTAGGGCAGGGGGCAGGACTCGTGTTCGCAAAGATGGCATTTGTTGAGGGCGAGGTAAACGGATTTGTTGCCACGGCTGTGAGGATCGTAGCTTCGCTGATATTCTTATTGCCGGTGGCGTTGCTGACCAAGAGATACAGGAATCCAGTCTCTGTTTACCGCGCGGATCAGCGCGGTTTTTTGCTTACGGCTCTGGGCTCGGTCTTGGGTCCTTTTCTCGGCATTTCGTTTTCATTGATTGCCATCGAATACACAAGTGTCGGGATTGCGGCCACTATCATGGCAACCGTACCCGTTTTGATGCTTCCAGTTATTCGAATTGTCTACAAGGAAAAATCAGGGCTGAGGGCAGTCATTGGAGCGGTCACAGCTGTTGTTGGCGTAGCCGTTCTCTTTTTGAGATGACCCCTGAGAGATCAGAGCGGTTCGGGGCTGAATCACCTGTTGGATTAATCCCCCTTTTTTCTTAAAATTAGTCGCTTCTGTAAAGAGTGTTGCTGGCGTAGCTCAGTTGGTAGAGCAGCTGATTCGTAATCAGCAGGTCACGAGTTCAAGTCTCGTCGCCAGCTCAAAAAGATGCTGGGTGAGTTCGAATGCTGAAACGGACTCTTGTCAAAAAGTCGAACCAAATATCGTGCAGAGACGTTGAGAAATCGGCGTCTCTGTTTGCTTTATAGGATACCTGTCCATGACTGATGTTCTGATAATCGGTGCCGGGCCATCGGGCCTTGCCTGTGCGATTGAAGCCAAAAAAGCAGGCCTTTCGGTAATCGTGATCGACAAGGGGAGTATAGTCGATGCCATTCGCAGGTTCCCTACAAATTTGGTGTGGTTCTCAACGCCAGAGTTGTTGGAAATAGGGGAAGTCCCTTTTGTTATTACCACCGTACGCCCTACCCGTGTCGACACGATCAAGTACTATCAGCGGGTTGCAGTGCAGTATGGGTTGGATGTGAGGACCCTCGATGCAGTCGAGGTCGTGCGTAAGTCGGGGGTCACTTTCGAAGTGGTAACAGAATCAGGTAGGCGCTATCCGGCGCGCAACGTTGTTGTCGCAACGGGGTATTACGACGATCCAAACCGTCTCGGTGTGCCGGGCGAAGATCTGCCAAATGTTGCGCACTACTACCGTGAGCCCTACGAGTTCTTCGGTAGGAACATTGCAGTAATCGGTGGCCGCAACAGTGCTGTAGAGGCTGCGCTTGACCTGTATCGCAATGGTGCCAACGTTACCTTGATTCACAGAGGCGAAGAGTTGAGTAAGGGTGTAAAATACTGGATTCTTCCAGATATCGAGAACCGCATAAAGAACGGTGAGATAACGGCTCATTTCAATTCAACCGCTAAAGAAATTCGTCAGGATGGCGTCAGTATTGATACTCCCAATGGGGAGAAATTTGTGCCGTCAGATTTTTCATTCGTGCTCATCGGCTTTCACCCTGATACACGGCATTTGCAGAGCTACGGTGTTCAAATCAACCCCGAAACGCTCGGTCCCGTGCACAATGAAGAGACCCTGGAAACCAACGTAGCAGGTCTCTATGTGTGTGGTTCGATTGTGGCGGGGAAGAACAATAATAAGATCTTTGTGGAGAATGGAAGACTGCATGGAAAGGTCGTCATTGATGCTATTCTTCGCCGCAGGCGATCGGAGGTTCGGCAATAGCCCCCCTCGTTAATGCGATTCTTTAAGGAATCGTTGATTCTGACCCCTAATTTCAGTAGTTTTAGCCCACAAAAATTCACCATCCCGAATGTAATCTCCACCAGAAAGGAAGTTAATGAACGAAGGCAAGATCGTCCAAGTAATCGGACCGGTTGTAGATATCGATTTCTCCGGAGCCAAACTCCCGGCAATCCTCAACGCCATCGAAATTCCCCGGCCGCCCGTTGACGGAAAATCTGAAACATTGATCGTTGAAGTACAGCAGCATCTCGGCGATAATATCGTCCGGACGATCGCCATGGATTCGACAGATGGTCTTGCCCGCGGAGAAAAAGCGATCGACACCGGCAAGCCGATATCTGTCCCGGTTGGCCCCAACGCTCTCGGGCGTCTCATCAATGTGACAGGCGAGGGGATCGATGATCTCGGCGAGATCAAGTCGGACATCAGGTATCCCATTCATCGCCCCGCCCCGAAGTTCTCAGATCTTTCAACGAAAAAGGAACTCTTTGAAACCGGCATCAAGGTTATCGACTTGCTTGAGCCTTACACTAAGGGGGGAAAGACCGGTCTCTTTGGTGGTGCCGGCGTTGGCAAGACAGTTATTATTCAGGAGTTGATTCACAATATCGCAAAGCATCATGGCGGATATTCAGTGTTCGGTGGTGTTGGCGAACGTACACGTGAAGGGAACGACCTGTGGCTCGAAATGAAGGAGTCGGGCGTGCTTGGAAAAACGGCGCTCGTGTTCGGACAGATGAACGAGCCCCCGGGTGCCCGTGCGCGTGTTGCTTTGACTGCATTGACGATTGCAGAATACTTCCGCGATGAGGAGGGGAAGGACGTTCTGCTGTTTATCGACAATATCTTCCGCTTTGTGCAGGCTGGCTCGGAGCTCTCCGCGCTTCTCGGCCGTATGCCTTCCGCCGTCGGCTACCAGCCGACACTCGGGACGGAAATGGGTGAGCTTCAAGAGCGCATTACCTCGACGAAGAAAGGCTCGATCACATCGGTGCAAGCCATCTACGTTCCGGCAGACGACTTGACAGATCCCGCTCCGGCGACTACGTTCTCACACCTTGACGCAACTACCGTGTTGAGCCGCCAAATTGCAGAGCTCGGAATCTATCCTGCAGTCGATCCTCTCGATTCGACATCACGTATACTCGATCCCAGTGTTGTAGGTGACGAGCACTATCAAGTCGCCAAGACTGTTAAAGAGATCCTGCAAGCATACAAAGATCTGCAGGATATCATCAACATCCTCGGTATGGACGAGCTCTCGGATGAAGACAAAGTAACTGTTGCGCGTGCCCGCCGTATCCAGCGCTTCCTCTCGCAGCCGTTCTTTGTTGCGGAGCCGTTCACCGGTCTCCCCGGCAAGTACGTGAAGCTCGAAGACACAATCAGAAGCTTCAAAGGAATCATCAACGGCGAATACGACCATCTGCCTGAGCAGGCGTTTCTTATGGTCGGCAGTATTGAAGAGGCTGTTGACAAAGCCAAGGCAATGCAGAACTAATTATGTACGAAAAAGCTTTCCAGCTCGAGATTATTACGCCCAGCCGGGTGGTTTTCAAGGACCAGGCAACGAGTCTCAGTGCTCCCGGTGTTCAGGGCGGGTTCCAAGTGTTGCACAACCATGCACCCCTTCTCGCTGCGATTGAAATCGGTGAGATTAAGGTCAGAGACAAAGACGGTAAGGACATTCTGTACGCTACAAGCGGCGGATTTGTAGAAGTCAACGACAACAAAGTTGTTGTGCTTGCAGATACCGCCGAACGATCCACAGAGATTGACGTTGAGCGGGCGAAGAGCTCGAAGCAGCGTGCAGAAGAACGATTGCAAGCGACAAATCACTCAATTGATCATGCACGTGCCGAAGCTTCGTTGATGCGTGCAGTGAACCGCCTGCGTCTGGCAAGCAGAGTTGGATGACCCGCGATAGCAGATAATTTGAGGCCCTGCTCCGAGCATCCGGAGCAGGGCTTTTTCACATGAAGAACTATGCGCACCGAAGCGGAGTTTGTACACAGTGTGTTGGATGAGATCGGACGCCATGCCGCGGCGGGGGACCACGACCGGATATCAGTCTTGGTGAGTAGAATCAGGGAAACGCTCGATTCGGCTCCTGATGTGAGAAAGGGGATTGCCAAAGTCTTTGCTGTCCAAGGGCTTGATCGTCTTGCACTGCGCCTGCTCTGGCTTCTGGACAAAGGGAGAGTGGACGGCCGCTGGCCTGATGATGTGATCGTGACTTATGAAGCAAAGCGTTTGCTGGAGAACGTGGCAGGGCATTTTGAAGAACGCACAGGGAAAATGTTTCACGAAAGTGAGCCGGATCTCACCGGGAGGCTCAGCGAATTCTCCGCCCACACCGAAACGCTTAAGCGCGACGTGACCCCCTCAGTCAGGCGATTGACGGTTCAGGCGTTGAAAGAGGTTGCACAAAAGCTGACGCCGTTCCTGGGCGAAGCCGGCAAACCCCGTGCAGCTGAGGTGCTGAATGAATGTGTAACGTTTATCGAGTGGGCGCAGAAGCACAAAGTTGACATTGACGACAAAGCGGTTGCGATGCTTCATACAGCAAACGTCATACTGCAAACCTCAGTGGAGTTGGGAGAAGGGGATTGTGAAGAGAGTATCAGCCGTGCACTTGAAGTTCTCCGCAATCCGGAGCGGGTGTTCGGCATTCATGTAATGCATACGAGCGAAATCTATGGCTAATGTGTATCCTGTAATCATGGCAGGCGGTGTGGGAACGCGCTTCTGGCCCCGCAGCAGGGAGAAATCCCCCAAACAGCTTCTTGAAATCGTGGGCAAGGGGACGTTAATTCAAAATACCGTGAAGCGGTTGAGCCGCTTCGTGGATGCGGGGAACATCTTTGTTGTTACTAACAAAGCGCAGAAAGCACTCGCCACAAAGCAGCTTGAAGCTGTCTCAGTCGATCCGGAAAAGATCCTTTTCGAGCCGATCGGACGCAACACCGCACCATGCATAGGCCTTGCGGCAATGCATATCAAGCGCCTGGATCCGGACGGCGTCATGGTCATGCTTCCTTCGGATCATCTGATAGAGCAGATTGACGAGTACGAGCGGGTGATCAAGCTTGCCGTACAAATTGCGGACGAATCAAAGAGTCTTGTCACAATCGGCATCCGACCGACACATCCGGAGACCGGGTACGGCTATATTCAGATGATCAACGAAGAGGGGGATAACAATCCTTTTTTCGACCGCGGGGCGTATCGTGTAAAAACATTTGCCGAAAAGCCGAGTCAGCAGATTGCGGAGAAATTTCTCGCAAGCGGAGATTTCCTGTGGAATAGCGGCCAGTTCGTCTGGCGAGCGGATGTGATTCTGGAGAAGTTACGGCATTTCCTTCCCGACTTGTGCTCTGAGTTGGATAAGGTCGAAGGCACTATTGGTACACCGCAGTATCAATCCACACTCGAGAATGTGTACGGACTGATCCGCGGTATCTCCATCGACTACGGCGTGATGGAGAAGGCGGAAGATGTGTTCATCATTCCGGCCCGGTTCGGTTGGAGCGACATCGGTTCGTGGGATGAAGTCTACAGAATGTCCGGCAAGGATGACCACGGCAATTCTATTACGGGTAAGGTAATCCAGCGGGATACGGCTGGATGTTTGATCTACTCGGAACAAAGAGTGATCGCAACCATCGGAGTCAGCGATTTGATAGTTGTGGACACGGGAGATGCGCTTCTTATCTGCAATCGGGGCCGCTCGCAAGAGGTGAAAGAAATCGCCGATTATCTCAAGCGAAAACAAATGAACGAGTATCTGTGATGCGACACCTGCGCCGCCTATGTGTACCTTTTTGCCTGCTGGCACTGGGCCTGCTAATGTCTTCATGCGCAGCAGGCTATCGTGCGGCGTACGAGGATGAACTTGAGGGGATTGCTTCGTATTATGCGGATGAGTTCAACGGGCGGCGAACGTCGAACGGAGAGGTGTATGATATGCACGCCATGACGGCGGCACACAAAACACTTCCCTTTAATTCCGTAGTCAGGGTGACAAGCCTTGATAACCGGCGTTCGGTGGAAGTACGCATTAACGACCGGGGGCCATTCAAAGACGGCAGAGTCATTGACCTATCTTACGGTGCCGCTTTGAAACTCGGAATGATCACAAAGGGGCTTGTGCCGGTCGTTATCGATATACTCGAACTAGGTCCCTCACAATAATGTGAGCACATGATGCCAAAGACACTGATCTCAGAGGCAGTTATCCAGGATTTGATTGCGGCGGGAAAAAAGAAGCTCGAAATCCCGAAAGGCGCGATTGTCACACCGTTGGCAGCCGCCATCGCATCCTCACATGGAATTGAAATAGTAGAAGTGTCATCATCCAAAGAGCAGCCTTCTGCTTCTCCAGCGCCGAGGCCGTCCATTCCAGCCCCCGACAAATTGACCGACACGAAAGGAAAAACCGTCGCCTTCGGAAGCGATCACGGCGGGTATCAGCTCAAGCAGCAACTGATGCAGTTTGCGGAGTCACTGGGCTACAAACCCCTTGATCTAGGAACAACCGATGAGCAACCATGCGACTACCCTGATTTCGCGTACGCCGTCGCCCATGCCGTATCCAGCGGGCAGGCATGGAGGGGGGTAATGATTGATGGCGCGGGCATCGGATCGTGTGTCGTGGCAAATAAAGTGCCCGGAGTGAAGGCAGCATGCTGCCACAATGAATTCGTTGCCCGGAACGCCCGTGAACATAACGATACGAACGTCCTGACGCTTGGCAGCAGGGTCACCGGATCTGAAGTGTGCAAAGAAATCCTTCGCATCTGGCTTGAAACGTGGTTTGCTGGAGGGCGCCACAAGGCCCGGGTCGACAAGATTGATGAAGTTGAACGACGCTTTGTTCGGTAGCTGAACCAACCTTATTCTGTAAAATTCAGTCAAAAATGCCGGTTTTAAGCCGGCTTTTTTGTTGCTGTGCTAGGAATCTCACGTCACTTCCCCCAACTGTCACCTGTGATCATCAACACGCTGAAAAAAAACTAACTTGACTCTCTCTCCGTGCAAACCTATCTTGAGTCCGAGCTTATGGAAGCCTATTCTTGGAAGTTATTAAGCTTTCTTAACTTGTTTCTGGAACCAAGAATTGGAAGTTCTTTATTTTCAACAACTACTGCAGGAGGAATATGAAGAAAGAGAGTTTCATACTTTCTTTGCTTCTAATCGTCTGGGCGGTTGGCTGTACTCCGTTCACTGACAAGTCGATGAGAAGAGACACTCAGGTTCTTCAAGGCGAGCAGTCACAAGCCTCTGACGAGACGAGAGACATTGACGAAGCCGACCTGCCGCGTCTGGATGGGCCAACGAGACAGGTGATCCAAAGCTATGGTCCGACAATCAAGAATTACGCCCGCAAGTACGGGTTTGATTGGCGGCTGGTTTTGGCAGTCATGCGGGCTGAGTCCAATTTCCTTGATTCGGCCGAGAGCCATCGCGGGGCATACGGGCTGATGCAGATTATGCCTACAACACAAGAGGAAGTTGCCCGCGTACTTAACATCGAGGACATAGCAGCCCCACATAACAACATCAGGGCGGGGCTATTCTACCTGAGCAAGTTGCACAGGATGTTTGACGAAGGGGATGAAAACGACAGGATCCGGCTCGCGCTGGCGGCATATAACGCAGGCCCGGGTCGTGTGATGGATGCTCAGGACGTTGCGCGTTACCTGAAAGCTGACTACACAAGCTGGACGGCTGTAAAGGATGCGCTGCCGCTTCTCTCGAAGCGTTACTACACGTTGCATTCGAACATCTGGCCCGACCAGCGTCCCCGCTCGGGAGTGTTCGGCGGATATAGGGAGACGGTCACATACGTCGACAAGATTATGAACTACTACGACCAGTACAGACTGGTACTAAACTAGAGACTCTCTTCGTATCACAAAAGGCGCCTGAAAACATTCAGGCGCCTTTTTGTTTTTCAGGGAAGAAGAATCGCACAAGCCAGGACAGTTGTCCAGATGCCGTCCTTGTGGCCTTCAGCAGATTGGGTGACGTTGTAAGTCTTGACGATTTTTCCACTCATCTTGTACTGTTTCTCGCGTTCGTCCCACGCCGTGTTGGGATCGAATTCCACACCCAACGTAGTCGCAAGCATGGTTGCGGCAAGATCTTCGGCGTAGTCACCGGCGCGCTCGTCTGTTTCTCCGAACGGGTGATGCTCGGAGAGGTAGCCATACTGTGAAGGGTCCGACGGTTGTGCCACGCCGATTGATGCGGCGACAAGCCGGTTCGGTTCATTCGTTGCATTGCGCGCCATTACGGCGAATGTGATCTGGCCGGGCTGCAGGAACTTCATTCCCTCGTCTGTCGGTATACGCTTGCAGTTCGGCGGAAAAATACTGGAGACTGTCACGAGATTGCATTTTTCGATCTTTGCATCGCGAAGAGCCAGCTCGAACGACTGCAGGTAGTCCTTATGCCGGCCTACCCCCTTGGTGAAAAAGAGTTTCGTCGGGACGTACAAATTCTCATCTCCCTCTTATGTGGTGAATATGTGATTGTTTGTTTACGTTGCTTCTGAAATTTTGAGGAACTTCCGTTTTCCCACTTTAACGACGACCGGAGCGACGCTCAGATCGATGAGCGCTTTGTCGTCGGCGATTCGCTTTCCGTCAACACTCACTCCACCCTGAGTGATCATCCGGCGGGCTTCGCCGTTGGATGCCACAAGCTTCGTTGCCGTGAGGAGTTTGATGATGTTGATTGTTCCGTTCTCGGTTTCAATCATTGCCTCAGGGACTTCGTCCGGGACATCCTTCTTCACAAAAATCCTGTCAAACTCATCCTCGGCGGCTTGGGCTGTTTCTGTGTTGAAGTAGAGGGTCACGAGTTCCCGGGCAAGCCTTCTCTTCAGGTCACGAGGATTTGTCTGTTTGCTGTCCAGGTCCATCTTGATGTTCCGCAACTCGTCGCCCGAGACATCGGTCGTCAACACGAAGTATTCATAAATGAGATTGTCGGGGATTGACAGAGTTTTTCCGTAAATGTCCCGCGGTGCTTCATTGATGCCGATGTAATTGTCAAGCGACTTGCTCATTTTTTCGATACCGTCCGTTCCGGGCAAGATAGGCATGGTGATGGCAATTTGCGGCTCCATCTTGTACTCGCGCTGGATATCCCTGCCTACGAGGAGATTGAACTTCTGGTCGGTTCCACCAAGCTCTACATCCGCTTCAATAGCAACCGAGTCCATAGCCTGCGCAAGCGGGTAAAGGAACTCGTGCACGCTGATCGGTTCCCCGGACCTGTAGCGCTTTTCGAACTCGTCCCGTTCCAGCATTCGCGCGACCGTGTATTTGCTCGCAAGGGCGATCACGTCTGCAAAGCTCATCTTGCCGAGCCATTCAGAGTTGTAGAGCATGAGTACTTTGCGGGTCGAGAGAATCTTCGTTGCCTGTTCAAAGTAACTCTGGCCGTTCTTGCGGGTTTCGTCGAGCGAAAGCGGAGGTCGTGTTTTGCTTTTTCCGGATGGATCGCCGATCATTCCCGTAAAATCCCCCACAATCAAAATGGCCTGGTGTCCCAAATCCTGGAATTGGCGGAGTTTGCGGAGAACGACAGAGTGTCCTAAGTGAAGATCGGGTCTGCTGGGGTCGCAGCCCAGCTTGACCTTGAGCGGGATGTTCTTCTTGAGGGATTTCTCGAGTTTTGATGCTAACGCTTCTTCAGGAATAATCTCGGCAACGCCACGCCGGATTACGTCCATCTGCTCATTCAAAGGGGGGAAGTGCACCTTGGGTTTTACCTTGCATACGTTCTTCGGAGATCTCGTTTGGTCTCCCGTTCGGCAATTGCGGCCCGCTTGTCATGGGACTTTTTTCCCTGGGCGAGGCCGAGCAGGATCTTTGCGATGTTTTTTTTGAAATAGACCTTGAGCGGAACCAGTGTCAGTCCCTGCTGCTGGATACGGGCAGCGAGCTTTCGAATCTCTTTTTTGTGCAACAGCAACTTACGATTCCGTACCGGATCCACATTGGCGTAGCTTCCCTGTTCGTATGGGGATATGTGCATCCCAAACAACCAGAATTCGCCGTTCTTCAGTGTTGCGTATCCATCCGTCAAGTTTGCCCTGCCTTGACGCAGGGATTTGACTTCGGTTCCCGTGAGAACCAGACCGGCTTCGTAGGTTTCGAGAATGGTATAATCGTGACGGGCTTTGCGATTGGTTGTAACGAGGTGTTCGCCGCTCTCTTCCTTGTCTGCCATCCCGTTCCGGCTCAAAAATTTTTGTGCATAGTATATCAAAATCGATAGGGAAAATCAATAAATCCTGCGCTATCAGCAAAATAATCTCTTACCAAAATCCCCCTGACTCACGATCGTCCACTTTGCCTGATGCCACGATTTGGTTTCCTATTGGCATGAAATGCACCCCCTTGCAATGGCGAAATCAAGATGCGATTGATGTACAGGATGATATGACTGTGATGTTCATGAGATTTGGTTTGAGTGCTAATGTAACTCAAAGCTGCTGGAACAGGGCTGGAACTCGCGTTGACTTTCAAGCCGTCATTGGGTATATTTTGACACTTTTGATCCCCTCAAACATCCGATTATCCTGTTTCTCCGCAAGAACTTACAAGCGCGTTGAGGACGAAGCGGATGTACAGGGCGTT
Organism: uncultured Chitinophagales bacterium; assembly: GCA_964495695.1. Taxonomy (GTDB): domain Bacteria; phylum Bacteroidota; class Ignavibacteria; order UBA10030; family UBA6906; genus CAADGV01. The sequence goes on from CAZBWR010000035.1 coordinate 14,957, forward strand.
CTTCTTATGGATCTACGTTGAATTCAAAAAGGGAACCTGAATTCCCTTTTTTGTTGCTTACCAATTGAGGATTTCATGGCCGAAAAATCTTTTGATGTTGTAGTCCTCGGAGGCGGACCTGGTGGCTACACTGCCGCAATTCGTGCCGCGCAGCTCGGCTTCAGTACGGGCATCATCGAAGCCGACAAGCTTGGCGGTGTGTGCCTGAATTGGGGTTGTATCCCGACCAAGGCGTTGCTCAAGAATGCAGAAATTCTCCACCAGTTCAAGAAAGCGAGCGAATGGGGGATTACGTATGACAATCTGAAGTTCGACTTTACCAAGATCATCCAGCGCAGCCGCGGCATCTCCGACAAGATATCGAAGGGAGTCGAGTTCTTGATGAAAAAGAACAAGATCGACTACATGGCCGGCTACGGGACCCTTCTCGGCAACGGGGGAATCGAAGTAAAGTCGAAAGAGGGAGCAACCTTCAAAGTCAAGGCACAGCACATCATTGTTGCGACCGGCGCCCGTGCCCGCGCGATTCCCGGAGTAACGATCGACCGCAAGCGCATAATTACCAGCACCGAGGCAATGACGCTGAGCGAGCAACCCAAGTCCATGATTGTGGTGGGAGCAGGGGCAATCGGTATCGAGTTCGCCTATTTCTATAACGCCCTCGGCACGAAGGTGACTGTTGTTGAGATGATGCCCGGCATTCTTCCGGTTGAGGACCGGGAGTTGACGAAGGAGATGGAACGCAGTTTTAAGAAGCAAGGGTTCGAAATCTTTACCGACACAAAGGTCGACAGCGTCAAGGCCTCGGCAAACGATGTGACCGTTGTTGTCAATACTCCTGAAGGCAAGAAGGAACTCAAGGCTGATGTTGCCCTGATGGCAATTGGCGTTCAGGGGAATGTTGATGGTTTCGGTCTTGACAAAGTTGGTGTACAGGTCGACAGAGGACACATCAAGGTTGACAAAAACTATAAGACGAATGTTGCAGGCATCTACGCCATAGGTGATGTCATCGGAGCACCATGGCTTGCTCACGTTGCAAGTGCGGAGGGAGTCCATTGCGTCGAAGCCATCAAGGGCATGAACCCAGAGCCGATTGACTACTCGATGATTCCCGGTTGTACTTATTGCCAGCCGCAGATCGCCAGTGTCGGAATGACTGAAGAGAAGGCAAAAGCTGAAGGGTATGAACTGAAGATCGGCAAGTTCCCGTTCCGGCCGCTCGGCAAAGCAATAGCCATCGGGGAAACGGAGGGAATGGTAAAGCTGATATTCGATGCAAAGTATGGCGAGTTGCTCGGCGCGCACATCATGGGGAGCGAGGCAACGGAGATGATTGCCGAGCTCGTGCTCGCCAAGAAACTCGAAGCGACAGGGAAATCAATCTTCCATACTGTCCACGCGCACCCCACGTTGAGCGAAGCGGTGATGGAAGCCGCGGCCGCCGCGTACGGCGAGGCGATCAATATCTGACGGCAGCCACATGCGGAAATCCCAAAACAATACAAAGAAATCCAGCACAAGGAAGAAACCAGTGTCATCATCAAAGACAGCGAATGCCATGAAGAATGAAGTTTCAGCAAAGGGCGGGAATGGCTCCGCCGCAAAAAATGCCGGAGGCAATGCCCTCGGCACACTCACGAACGAGCAACTTGTGGACACATACAAGAACTGCGTTGCATCCCGTTTGCTCGATCAGAAAATCCTTGTGTTACTGAAGCAGGGCAAGGTGTTCTTCCATATCGGGGCGTCGGGGCACGAAGTTGCCCAAACCGCAACAGCTCTCGCGATGAAACCCGGCTACGATTGGGCCTATCCGTACTATCGCGACCTTGCCTTCTCGCTGCAATTCGGCTACACGATCGAGGAGATCATGTTGGAGGCGCTTCATCGGGCAGGAGGACCGAGCAGCAACGGATTTGCTATGCCGTTCCATTACGGACACAAGAAGCAGCGCATCATCGCTCAATCGTCGCCAACGGGCACGCAGTTTCTTCAGGCCGTTGGTACAGCAATGGGCGCGGTGAAGGACGGGAAAGACGAAGTTGTGTACGTTTCTTCAGGCGAGGGGACGACGAGTCAAGGTGAGTTCCACGAAGCAGTGAATTGGGCGGCTCGAGGAAAATTTCCTGTTATTTTTCTCATACAGAATAACAAGTTCGCTATTTCCGTTCCGATTAAAGACCAAATGGCGGGCGAATCAGTGTACGGACTCGTTGCCGGGTACAAAGGATTGAATCGCTACCGCGTTGACGGATGCGATTTCAAAGAGATGTACGAGGTTGTCGCTGATGCCGTCGAAAAGGCCCGCAAGGGAGACGGACCAAGTGTCATCGAAGCGGATACTGTCCGTTTGCTTGCGCATTCCTCGTCCGATGATCAGAAGAAGTATCGCACTGAAGAAGATCTTGAGGCCGATCGCAAAAAGGATCCGATCCCGAAATTTGAGAAGCTCCTGATCGAGAAGAAGATTTTGAAAGAGGCGGATTTCGACGGCATCAAGAAGGAACTCCAGGAGCGGATTGACAAAGCGGCCGAATGGGCTGAAAGCCAGCCCTTGCCGGACGTGAATGACCTCGAAAAATACGTCTACTCGCCCCGCATCGTTGTCCCGAAGGAAGGATTCACCGAGCCCGAGCATAAAGGAGAAAAGATTGTTCTGGTCGATGCTGTCAATCATGCCCTCGCTGAGGAAATGGAACACAACCCAAAGATGCTGATCTATGGCGAAGACGTCGCAGGCAACAAAGGGGGAGTGTTTACGGCTACCAAGGGGTTGACAGCCAAGTTTGGTGAAGATCGTGTGTTCAACTCGCCTCTGGCCGAAGCCAGCATTGTCGGGACGGCGTTCGGCCTTGCAGTGCGGGGGGACTACAAGCCTGTTGTGGAGATTCAGTTCGGTGACTACATCTGGCCTGCATTCATGCAGATTCGGGATGAAGTGGCGACGCTAAGATTCCGATCGTACAATGAATGGGCGTGTCCGATGGTAATCCGTGTTGCCGTCGGAGGATATATTCATGGCGGACTGTATCACAGCCAATCCATTGATGGATTCTTCACGCATATCCCCGGTGTGCATGTCGTATTTCCTTCCAATGCAGCTGACGCGAAAGGGCTGCTCAAGACAGCATGCAGGGAAGAAAATCCCGTTATATTTTGTGAGCACAAAGGGCTATACCGCCAAGGATTCGCCTCCTCGCTTGAACCGGATGCGGATTACCTCATCCCGTTCGGCGTTGCGAAAGTCAAGAAACCCGGTGATGATGTGACAATCGTGACTTGGGGTATGCTTGTCCAGCGCTCGCTTGATGCTGCACGGAAGATCGAGGAGAAACACGGGGCAAGTATCGAGGTGATTGATTTGCGTACACTCATTCCTCTCGACAAGGAGACGATTCTGAATTCCGTTCGCAAGACCGGGAAAGTGCTCATCGTTCATGAAGATACAATTACCAACGGCTTCGGCGCAGAGATAGCCGCGATCGTTGCGTCGGAGGCATTCGAACGCCTCGATGCTCCCGTCCAGCGCATAGCGGCGAAGGATACTCCCGTGCCGTACGGCCCCGAGCTGGAGAACGCAATGCTTCCGCAGGAATCGGATGTCTTCAACGCACTCGAAGCTCTTCTGAGATACTGAGCCTGTTCTGCTCAACATGTGAGAGCTTTGTGGTTGTTGAACGAGAACATGATGAATACTGTGCGGGATGTTGCAGCTTCAATCGACTGATTAAAATCCATACCAAATTCTGATATTTGTGACTGAATCAGCATCGTTTTCAAACCAGGATCGGTTAGCACTGTACAGATATCTGCTGCTCACTCGTGAATGTGACAACGCCATCATCAAACTGTACAAGCAGGGAAAGATGGTCGGCGGGGCGTTTACCGGATACGGGAACGAAGCAACAGCTGTCGGCAGCGCCTTTGCCCTTCAGAAGCAGGACTATCTTTTTCCGATGCATCGTGACCTCGGAGCTCATCTCGTCAAGGGACAAACCCTTCGGAATATCTTCCTAATGCAACTTGGAAGGGACGAGGGGCTTGCTCGCGGGAGAGACGGAACAGGACACTATGCCGATCCCGAAAAGCGCATTTATGGAAACGTAAGCCATCTCGCAGCTATGATTCCGATGGCAGTTGGAGTTGCACTCGCCTCAAAAATGCGGAAAGAGAATGCCGTCGTCATGAACTACATCGGGGATGGCGGTTGCAACGTCGGAGAGTTCCACGACGGCATGAACATGGCTTCTGTGATGAAGTTACCGTTCGTGTTGATTATCGAGAATAACCAGTTCGCATACTCAACTCCCAACAACAAGCAGTTTGCGGCGGAGAAACTATCCGATCGCGGGCTTGGGTATGGCATCCCCGGCTTTACCATCGACGGAACGGACGTGGAGCTTGTCTATGATACTTGTCGCAATGCCGTTGAGCGGGCGCGCAGCGGCGAAGGCCCGACATTGATTGAAACAGTCACAATGCGCATGCACGGGCACTCACTTTCAGATGACGCTTCGTATGTGCCAAAAGGAATGGTCGAAGAATGGAAGAAGAAAGACCCGCTCGATTTGTATGAAAAAAAACTGATGGATCTGGCCATCCTCGACGAGGCCAAGAAGGGAGAACTTCGGGAAAAATTTGTCGCCGAGATTCAGGAAGCCGTTGATTATGCTGTCTCCCGTCCGTATCCCCCCGCAGAAGCGGCAGCGGAAGGGGTGTTTGCCTGATGCCGACGATGACGTACATTGAAGCCCTTTCGAAGGGAATGTGGGAGGAAATGGAACGTGACAAGGACGTCTTTCTGATCGGTGAAGACATCGGTGTTTATGGTGGAGCATTCAAGGCGACCAAGGGGTTCGTTCAGCACTTCGGGGAAGAGCGTGTGATAGATTCCGTGCTGTCTGAGGCGGCAATCGTCGGCGCAGCCGCCGGCGCTGCAGTTGTCGGCATGCGACCGATCGTCGAGATTCAGTTCGCCGATTTTGTATCGTGCGGCTTCAATCAGATCATCACGAACTGTGCAAAGGTTCATTACCGCTGGAATCTCCCTGCACCGATGGTTATCAGGTTGCCCAACGGCGGATATATCCGGGGCGGGCCGTATCATTCGTCAAGTACAGAAGCTTGGTTCCATCATTTCCCCGGACTGAAAATTGTCGCCCCTTCAACTCCCGCCGACGCAAAGGGGTTGATGAAAGCGGCTGTGCGGGACAATAATCCGGTACTCTACATGGAGTACAAATACCTGTACCGGAGAATCAAAGGTGAGGTACCGGAGGGGGATCACGTCGTCGAGATTGGCAAGGCCGATGTGAAAAGGGAGGGAAGTGACATTGCGTTGATCACATATGGATCAACTGTGCATCTTTCACTCGAAGCGGCAGAGATACTTGCAAGAGAAGATGAAGTCGATGTGAAGGTGCTCGACCTGCGAACGCTCGCACCATTGGACAAAGAAGCGATCTTCGACGCCGTCAGATCCACCGGGAAAGTGCTGATTGTCCATGAAGACAACGTGACGGGCGGAATCGGAGCGGAAGTTTCGGCGTTGATTGCCGACAACGTATTTCAATCCCTTGATGCACCGGTCAGGCGGCTCGGAGCGTTGGATACGCCGGTTCCATTTGCACCAACGCTCGAGGATTTTGTTCTTCCGAATACAGGTAAGATCGTGAAGGCTCTTCGTGAGCTTGCGGCATTCTAAGTGTCAATAACACTCAAAGCAATAGGAAAGAAATCATGGCACGTGTTGAAGTTGTAATGCCCCAGATGGGGGAGAGTATCGCAGAGGGTACGATCCTGAAATGGCACAAGAAGATCGGAGACAAGGTAAAAAAGGACGAGACTCTGCTCGAGATTTCCACGGATAAAGTTGACTCGGAAATCCCCTCTCCCGCCAGCGGCACACTCGCCGAGATTGTCGTTGAGGAACAAACAACCGTTCCAGTACGAACGGTAATCGCCTATCTGGACCCAGAAGGGGGTGCCCCTTCTGAGAAAAAAGAAGAGGCGAAAAAAGAGGAACCCAAAGAAGAAAAGCCAAAAGAGCAAATGCCCGCTCCTCAACCGAGAGAGGCGCAAGAGGAATCGAAAAAAGCTGCCGCCGAACCGCAAAGCGGAAGGTTCTATTCTCCGCTCGTGCTGAATATTGCGCGTGAAGAAGGTATTTCAATGCAGGAGTTGGAAACAGTTCCCGGCACCGGTGAAGGAGGACGAGTCTCGAAGAAGGATATTCATGCTTACGTGAAGGACAAGAAGAGTGGCAAGACGCCCGCAGCGAAGAAAGAAGCTGCGCCCGCCGCCAAACCTGCGGGTCATGCGGCACCTTCAATGGCGATTGCAGGCAAGACGGTTGATGTGCCCGAGCTGCGTACCAAGTATCCGGCTCCACAACATGAGATCATCCAGATGAGCAACGTTCTTCAAAAAATGGCTGATCATATGGTGAAGAGCGTTCATACTTCGCCGCACGTCGCTGCAGTGCACGAAGTTGATATGACGGAAGTCGTCAAGCATCGGGCCGCACACGCTGCTCAGTTCGAAGCAAAAGAAGGCTTCAAGCTGACATTCACGCCGTATATTGTTCAAGCGGTTGTCGGGGCACTAAAAAAGTATCCCCTTGTCAACACGTCAGTCGAAGGCGACAAGATCATCAAGAAGAACTTCATAAATCTCGGACTTGCGGTCGCTTCAGATAACGGGTTGATAGTACCCGTGATCAAGAATGCCGAAGAGAAGAATTTTCTGGGGCTTGCACGTGCCGTTAATGACCTGGCGACACGAACCCGCAACAAGAAGCTAACCCCCGATGACATTCAAGGAGGGACATTCACCATCTCCAACTACGGTGTTTTCGGAACGCTGATCGGCACGCCGATTATCAGTCAGCCGCAGGTGGCGATACTTGGGACCGGCGCAATCAAGAAACGAGTTGCCGTTGTGGATGATATGATAGCAATCCGCTCGATGGCGTTCTTCACGCTGTCTTTCGATCACCGTATAGTTGACGGGGCTCTCGGCGGGATGTTCCTTGAGTCGATTGTCGAGGCACTGGAGGATTTTGACACGAGCTTGAGTTTCTGACGCACTATGATAATCCAGGAAATACGTGTCGATGAGCCACACCAACGCCCGGCGCGGCCGGACTGGCTGAAAATCAAGATACCTTCCGGTGAGGAATATGCACGCCTGAAGAACCTCATCACCGGACACAACCTGCACACGGTGTGCGAAGAAGCGCGGTGCCCAAATATGTCCGAATGCTGGAACGCCGGCACGGCGACCTTTATGATTCTCGGGGATGTGTGCACACGTTCATGCGGGTTCTGCAATGTGAAGACCGGGCGTCCCGTGTGGCTGGACAAAGAAGAGCCTGCACGAGTGGCTGATGCTATCCGGGTAATGGGAGTGAAGCATGCTGTTATCACATCGGTAAACCGCGATGAGTTACCCGATGGTGGTGCCGGGATTTTCGCAGAAACGATCCGTCAGGCGCGCGCAGTAAATCCCGAAATTACGATCGAGGTTCTTATCCCGGATTTCCAAGGAGTTCGTTGGGCGCTCGACATCATTCTTGCTGAGAAGCCGGAAATCCTCAATCATAACACCGAGACCGTTCCAAGGCTCTACAAAAAGGTCCGCCCCCAGGCAAAGTACGAACGATCACTTCAAGTCATAAAGTGGGCAAAAGAGTCGGGAATGATTACCAAGAGCGGCATTATGGTGGGATTGGGAGAGACTGAGAATGAGGTGCTTGAAGTGATGCGGGATTTGCATGCTTCCGGCTGCGACATAATGACGATCGGCCAATACCTGCAGCCAACGAAGGAGCACCTTCCCGTTGACAGATTTGTGCATCCCGATGAATTTCGGATGTACAAGCGGGTTGGCCTGGAAATGGGCTTCAGGATGGTGGAATCAGGTCCTCTCGTACGAAGCTCCTATCATGCCGAAAAGCATGTTGAGGATTAACCAGAGTTAATCACTGGGCGGGTTGACTATATTGCGTTTTTTGGGTAGATTCAGAAACTTTTGAAACCAGAAATCTTCACGTTTTAGACAGGAGTACCAGGCCGTGGACAAGGCAACCAAGTTCTTCAAATCGACCGATGCAAATCGCAAATGGCATTTAGTCGATGCAAACGGAAAGACCCTCGGGCGCGTAGCCTCAGAGGTCGCGAGGCTTCTGCGCGGAAAGCACAAGCCGACGTTCACGCCAAACGCCGATATGGGTGATTTCGTTATTGTTGTGAACGCTGCTGGTGTTAAGGTGACCGGCAAGCGTGCCGAATTGAAGGAGTACTTCCATTACACCGGCTACCCGGGCGGCGCCACGTTTACAAAGTTTCAGGATCTTGTCCGCAAAAACCCGCAGCGTGTGTTTGAACATGCAGTAAAGGGCATGTTGCCGCACAACCGTCTTGGCCGTCAGATCATCAAGAAAATGAAAGTCTACGCTGGTGCGGACCATCCGCATGTAGCTCAGCGTCCAGAAGCGTTTCAAGTCCAATAAAATTCAGGAGTTCATCGCACGATGCAGCACGCACAAAAAACAATTGCCGTCGGCCGTCGCAAGACCTCAGTGGCCCGGGCGCTTGTCGTTCCCGGCAACGGCAAAATCATTGTGAACAAGAAGCCGCTTGAACAGTACTTTCCGCAGGATATGCTTCGCGCCGATGTACTCAAGCCGTTTGATGTCACGCAGACAACTGGCAAGTACGATGTCCGTGTGATTGTTGAAGGTGGCGGGACATCGGGACAGGCAGGAGCGGTCCGACTTGCCATTGCACGTGCTCTCGTGGAGATGAGCGAAGAACACAAGCCTGCGCTTCGTTCAGCCGGCTTTGTAACCCGCGATCCCCGCATGGTCGAGCGTAAGAAGTACGGACAAAAGAAAGCTCGTAAGAGATTCCAGTTCTCGAAGCGCTAAACGCAGCAGCTTCAAATTTGTAAATAAGCATGCCTTTGGATTCCGCCGGCAGTGTCCCGTCCATCAGACGGGATTCCGGCGGAAGGTGAAGAAGGCAGAAGATAACAACTCAACATAAGGAACATCGTCATGCCCCGTGTAGAAGTAGCAGAATTACTCGCCGCAGGGTGTCACTTCGGACACCTCACCCGCCGTTGGAATCCCAAAATGAAGCCCTTCATCTTTATGGAAAGGAACGGGATTCACATTGTCGATTTGATGAAGACCCGTGATTTGCTTGAAGAGGCATGCAATGCCATCGGGCACCTCGTGGCAGACGGAAAGCGAGTGCTCTTTGTCGGTACGAAGAAGCAGGCCAAAGATATTATCAGGGAGGAAGCTGTCCGTTGCGGACAGTTCTACGTGCAGGAACGCTGGCTCGGCGGGTCCTTGACAAACTTCTCGACGATCCGCAAAAGTGTGAAGCGTCTCTCCAACATCGAAAAAATGGAATCGGACGGAACGTTCGATAAGATCACAAAGAAGGAAGGTCTCTTCCTTACGCGTGAGAAGGAGAAGCTGAACAGTGTCCTCTCAGGCGTTGTCGAGATGACGCGCCTTCCCGGAGCGTTGTTCGTTATTGATGTGAAGAAGGAGGCGATCGCCGTGAAGGAAGCCAAGAGGCTTGGTATTCCCGTCTTCGCAATTGTCGATACGAACTGCGACCCTGACGGCATCGATTACGTCATTCCGGCCAATGACGATGCGCTCAAGTCCGTGCAAGTGATCACTAAAGCTCTCGCAGACGCCATCATCGAAGGGAAGGAACGTGCTTCCGCGCGCCAGATGGAAACGGCAATCGAAAACGAATCCCGGGGACGTGAAGCGGAAGAGAAAGCCGCTCTCAACTAAGTACTTTCAACTGAACACAGGAATTAATGGAAGTTATGCAGATTACAAATGAAATGATAAAAAACCTCCGCGACAAAACCGGCGCCGGCATGATGGATTGCAAGCGTGCGTTGGAGTCGGTCGGAGGTGATATGAACGCCGCCATCGAACACCTTCGGAAAAAGGGAGCGGCTGTGAGCGCCAAGCGGGCAGACCGTGCAGCCAAAGAGGGCATGATTGTAACACGAGTGAGTGAGAACGGCAAAGCCGGTGTTATCGTGGAAGTGAATTGCGAGACGGACTTCGTCGGACGGAGTGATGACTTCGTTGCTTTCTCGAATGCAATTGCAAAAGCGGTCGACGTGAATCGTCCTGCAAACATCGAAGCCCTCCTCGGTACATCGCTCGATGGCAAGAAGATCTCTGACATGTATAATGATCTCTCGGCAAAGGTCGGTGAAAAGGTAGAGATCCGGCGGTTTGAAATCGTCGAATCAGCGGACGGCACCATCAGCGGTTACACGCATCTGGGCAACAAGATCGGCGTCCTTGTGGAAACAAAAGGGCTCGGTTCCGGTGCAGCGGCCGGACGCGATGTCGCCATGCAGGTCGCCGCAATGAATCCCCTGGTTATTTCCCGGGATCAGGTTGACAAAGCCTCGCTCGAACGGGAGATGGACATCTACCGTACTCAGGCCAAGAACGAAGGGAAGCCCGATCAAGTCATTGACAAGATCGCGACCGGTCGTCTTGAGAAGTACTTCCAGGAAGTGGCGTTGCTTGAGCAGACCTTTATCAAAGACTCCGGAAAGACCATCAAAGATTATCTCGCCGGTTTGGGAGATGGTGTTTCCGTGAAGCGGTTCGTCCGGTTCCATCTCGGCGAAGAATTGAAATAACAAATGTCCCCTGACGAAGGGGACATTTTTGTATCTCCAAGAATACCTCCATGAGCCTTCCAAAATTCAAACGCGTCCTGCTCAAGTTGAGTGGCGAGGCCCTGATGGGCAGCAAGCAGTTCGGCATTGATTCTGCCGTCCTGAAGCAATACTCGCTCGAAATTAAATCCGTCCACGAGCTGGGAGTCCAGATCGGTATTGTCATCGGCGGCGGGAACATCTACAGGGGTGTTTCCAATTCATCCGATAACATAGACAAGGTTACGGGCGACCACATGGGAATGCTCGCAACATTGATCAACGCCCTTGCGTTGCAAAGCGCACTCGAACACGAAGGACTGGTGACGCGCCTGATCTCCGCAATACGGATGGAGACTATTGCCGAACCCTTCATTCGCCGACGGGCAGTGCGACATCTTGAAAAGGATCGGATCGTGATTTTCGGGGCAGGGACAGGAAACCCCTATTTTACGACCGACACTGCCGCTGCACTCAGAGCCGTGGAAATCGAAGCTGATGCCATTCTGAAAGGAACCCGTGTTGATGGCGTGTACGACTCCGATCCCGAAAAAAACCCGAACGCTAAGCGATTTCCCGAGATCTCCTATCTCGATGTGTTGCGGCAGAATCTCGGCGTCATGGACATGACGGCGATTACTCTCTGCCGTGAAAACAAACTTCCGATACTCGTGTTCAACATGAATACGCCGGGCAACCTGAAGCGGTTGATGCTTGGCGAACAGATCGGAACACGGGTGGAGGAACTTTCCGCTTCCCACTCATAACAACGATAGGTGGCGCATCATGATTAAAGACATATTGAAGGATGCTGAGCAACGCATGTCAAAGGCTGTCGACTCGAGCCGACAGGAGCTTGCTAAACTCCGTACAGGTAAAGCGACAACCGCCCTTCTTGATACGATCAAAGTGGATTACTACGGGAACATGACGCCGCTACAACAGGTGGGAAGTGTTTCCGTGCAGGATGTCCACACGCTTACAGTGACGCCGTGGGACAAGAGTGTGCTGGATGGGATTGTCAAAGCAATCCAGTCCGCAAACATCGGGCTGAACCCGGTGAAGGATGCTGATCTGGTGCGTGTACCGATCCCACCGTTGAACGAAGAACGCCGGCGTGAACTTGTGAAGCTTGCGAAGAAATTCGGTGAAGAAGGAAAGATCGCAGTCCGGAACATCCGCCGCGACACCCTTGAGCACTTGAAGAAGGCTGAGAAGGACGAGCATCTTTCGGAAGACGACCGCAAGCGCGGCGAGCAGGAAACGCAGAAACTCACCGACAAATTTACGAAGGAAATCGACAGTCTCCTTTCTCATAAAGAGAAAGAGATCATGGAAGTTTAGCGATCCAGCACCTTCTAAATATGTAAAAAGGCCGGCTTTGCCGGCCTTTTGTTTTTCCTTTGTAACTTCCCGCAAGCGCATGCGTACCTACACGTGGGTTTTCAAACGCGCACAACACTTTTGAGCGAGGTTCGCATGTCAACTGCAAGTGGAGTAAAACGGCTGTACAAGTCACGCACAGAGCGCATGATTGATGGAGTCTGCGGCGGTGTAGCTGCATACTTCAATCTTGATCCTACGCTTGTCCGCATTGCATGGGTCCTGCTGACATTGATGGGTGGTTCAGGGATTTTACTCTACATTGTCGCAATGATTGTGATGCCAAAAGAGCCTTTCGTATTTCCCCATGCGGGGGGAGCGGCACCACAGGCTGACGAGGCGACCAGTCAGGGCTCCGGATCCACCAACTCCTCCAAGAAGAACAGCATGTTCTGGGGTGTTCTTCTAATAGTTGTCGGTGCAGTGCTGTTTCTCAGCAACCTGGACATTCCCCTGTGGCATGGTTGGTGGTGGGTTGACAAAGGACTTGTCCTCTCAATCTTGTTGATTCTTGTTGGCGTTGCGTTTATGTGGGGTGGGCGGAATTCCATGACGAGCGCGGCCGAGCAGCAAGAAGGTACCGAAACTGCAAGTGAAGGTCCGGAACCACAAACTGAAGAAAACAACCTCCGCGCGAAGCGACTCTACCGCTCGTACGCCGACAAGAAACTCTTCGGTGTCTGCGGTGGATTGGGAGAATATTTCAATGTTGATTCGACGATTGTGCGCCTGCTGTTTGTCATTGCTACAGTAGCTTCCAGCGGCCTGGGGTTGGTTGCGTACGTTATCTGTGCTATTGTGTTTCCCCGGCAGCTGCCGGTGTATAAAACTTGAGGTCTCTTCAAAAAGGTAACGTCCCGGTCTCGTCGAGCGAGCCGGGACGTTGCATTTTTTGTGACTGATATTAGTTTGTACGTGCCAGTCGGGGACTCGGCGAGCTCAGCCAAATCTGGTCAATCTTGACTTCATCGGGCGACACAACGAACACGATGTTCAATTCAATATCTCCCTCAATGCCGGAAACCGCAAATGACTTCTTTACGAAATCGTACTTGTTGGACAGTTTGATGGTTTCGATCGATTCGGCATAGACCTTTCCGCTGAGCGCTTTCGGACCTTTTGATTGCAAGGATGCGTCAACAATGAGAGCAAAGTTGTAATCTTCCTCATCCATCTGTGTGAGCGTGTACTGGGCAGAGCCGGCCAATTCGAAGAGGCTCTCAATGCTCTCAGCATCGCCGTAAGCATATTCACCCTCAAGCGAGAAGAAGCCGTCAGGATTCATGGTCGTCTTGATCAGCTGGCCTTGGGGTGCGCGTGATGCGTCAGGTCCGACTGGGCTGAAGTTGCTGTTGTCCTGGCATCCGATGACCAGGGCGGAAACGACGAACGCTGCAACGAATGATGCTTTCTTCATTGATGTACTCCTGTTGGTTGGTGATGATGTTTGGTATATGTTCCGTTATGCCAATTGATACTCCAATCGTATGCCAACTTACATACACCGAAACACTCGGGGAATTACGAGGTTGCGAACCGGTAAACAGGCCAGTGTTATGGAATTTGTAGAAGAAGAAACGCTTTTGTACGAACGCTGCAGTTATGGGTGTGATTCAAGGAGGGAAGCGATACGCGGTGAATATTCATAGGTACACAAAAAAAAGCCGGAGGGTATTCCTCCGGCTTCTTGAAGCGGTAGCGTGAGAATCCCCGTTACATATTCTTGACGATCGCCTCGCCAAACTCAGAGCACTTCACCTCGTTTGCTCCGTCCATCAAGCGGGCGAAGTCATAGGTGACGACTTTCGATGCAATTGTCTTTTCGAGGGCATTGATAATCAAGTCGGCTGCCTCTGTCCATCCGAGATATCTGAACATCATCTCTCCGCTCAGGATAACCGAACCCGGATTCACTTTGTCCAACCCGGCGTATTTTGGCGCCGTCCCATGTGTGGCTTCGAACATTGCGTAACCGCTTTCGTAATTGATGTTACCTCCGGGAGCTATGCCGATGCCCCCCACTTGAGCAGCGAGGGCGTCGGAGATGTAATCACCGTTGAGATTGAGAGTTGCAATCACATCATATTCGGCCGGCCGTGTGAGGATTTGCTGGAGGAATGCGTCAGCAATCGCATCCTTGATGAGGATCTTGCCTGCCGGAGGATTACCGCCGCAATCATCCCAACTTACGGTCTTGTCAGGGAATTCGCGCTTCGCAAGTTCATATCCCCAATCCCTGAATCCACCCTCGGTGAACTTCATGATGTTTCCTTTGTGTACCAGCGTAACCGACTTCCGCTTGTTTTCGATAGCATAGTTGATTGCTGCGCGCACGAGCCTCTCCGTTCCTTCACGGGAAACCGGCTTGACACCGATGCTCGAGGTCTTTGGGAAGCGAATCTTCTTAACACCCATGTCGTTTTGCAGCCAGTTTACGACCTTCTCGGCTTCGGGAGTTCCTGCACGCCATTCGATACCTGCATAGATGTCTTCAGTGTTCTCACGGAAGATCACCATATTGACGAGCTCAGGGCGCTTGACCGGACTCGGAACACCCTTGAAGTATTGTACCGGACGGAGGCAAACATACAAGTCCAGCATTTGCCGCAGCGAGACGTTGATGGATCGGAACCCACCGCCAACCGGCGTCGTCAAGGGGCCTTTGATTCCTACACAATACTCACGCATTGCCTCAAGTGTATCGTCCGGAAGCCATGTATTGTCGCCGTAAACTGTGTTGGACTTTTCGCCGGCGTAGATTTCGAACCATACGATGCTCCGTTTCCCTCCGTATGCCTTGGCAACAGCAGCATCAAACACCCGTTGCGAAGCCCTCCAGATGTCGGGTCCGGTGCCGTCACCCTCTATGAAGGGTATAATGGGGTGGTCAGGAACGTTCAGCTTCTTGTCTTTGATCGAGATCTTCCCGCCGGTGGTGGGGGGAGTGAGCTTTTGATATGCCATGTGGATTATTCTCCTTGATGATAGTCCAAGTTGAGCCTACGGATTGATATTCCGGCGAATCCGGTCAGCGTAATCTCTTATTGACTCGTCGGTGTAGGATTTGAGTTGAAGAACAAATTGAATATTGTCGTTCATATAGCGGGGCGTAACATGCAGATGGAAATGGAAAACTGATTGACCGGCGATCCTTCCGTTGTTGGAAAAGAAGTTGAATCCTTCGAGATCCAACGTCGTGACGATGGCCCGTGCAACAACCTGTGCCGCATGAAGCACATGATGCAGATCTTCCTCCGGCACATGAAGAAAATCGACGCAATGCGCCTTTGGGATGATAAGGGCATGCCCGTAATGGATCGGGTTGATATCGAGAATGCTGATGACCCGGTCGTTCTCATAGAGAACCTGGGCCGGCAACTCATGTCTGACAATCTTGCAGAAAACGCAATCTGTATTCATTGCATCAACACCTGGATACAACCTTTTGATTAAGGGCGATGATTGGTGGAGGGGAAGTGGCGGCAAGTACCGCGAAAGGAACCCTGCCTATGCGTCAGAACGAACGTAAAACCGCAGAAACGTAACCAAAAGTGGCTGGAAAGTCAATCAAACCAATTCTTGTTTTTCAGCACGTCATTGGCTATATTTTCCGACACGTTCTTCCCACCGTTATTATACACCCAAGATATAGGAGAAGTCATGAAACGCGTTACTCCCCTCATGGTACTGTTGCTTGCCGTGACGTACCTCGCCCTGACAGGTTTTCAGTGCGGCTCTGCGGAGATCACCACTGCCAAACTTGCCATGCAGCAGAAGGATTTCAACAAGGCCGAGGAAAGTCTGATGAAGGAGGTTGCCAAAAACCCCAAGAACGAAGAAGCTTGGTTTCTTCTCGGTCAGGTCCGCCATGAGTTGAAGAAATATGGCCCCATGAACGAAGCCTTTACAAATGCTCTCTCCATCAACGACACACACAAGGAAGAGATTCAGCGCTTTCGCTTATCTGGCTGGGCGGCCAACTACAACGAAGGCATCGGCTTATACAACAAGGGACGTGAGGATGCGGCGATGTATGACAAGGCGCTCGAAGCTTTCGACACGGCTATCAAGCTTAATCCTGATTCGGCTTCAACCTATTATGTTGCAGGTCTGACAGCATTCGCCAAGAAGGACTTTCCAAAGGCGTCTGAGCTTCTCGAAACATGCTTGAAAAAAGACCCGACAAAAACAGAGGCCGCCATTCTGCTCGGCGACTTGCATATGAGCAGGGCAAATACCAAAGCTGAAGCAAAGGATACAGAGGGAGCCAAGGCTGCATACTCAAAAGCCGGAGGGGCATATGAAATTGCCTATCGGACCTCACCGTCCGATCCCGAGGTTGTGAACAAGCTGATTGGAGCATATGAACTTTCCGAGCAGACCGAGAAAGTTGTGCGACTCACCTCGGAATGCATCAAGTCAGATCCGAAAAACCGCCTCTGCCGTTACGCCTACGGTCTCTACCTCATCAAGCAAGACCGCTTCGAGGACGGTATCGAGCAGTTCAATGCGATGGTCGAGATCAATCCGACCGAACGCGATGACCTCTACACCGACGCTGTGTACAATATGGGTGTTGCCTACCAGAACTGGGGTGTGGCACTGAAGAAAGAGTCCGACAAGAAAGTCGAAGAAAGCAAAGGGAAGGTGAAGGAAGATCTCATCTACAAAGAGAAATTCCGCTCCGCTCTCCGTGCCTTCGAGAAAGTTGCCGAAGCAAAGAAAGAAGATCCGAATATTTTCCAGGCTATGGGCCGTCTCTACGCCAACTTGAACATGCCGAAGGAAGCCAAGGCTGCATTCGATACAGCCGACAAGCTGATCAAGGAAGGCAAATAAATCAGGCTCCGCCGATTACCAGACAAAGGTCAAGCATGAATGATCAACAACAAGCCGGACAGCAGATAAACATTGAGTTGGGTGAAAAAGAGGCGGAAGGAATCTATTCCAATCTTGCCATTATCACACACTCGCCGGCGGAATTCGTCATCGATTTTACGCGTGTGCTGCCGGGTGTACCGAAAGCGAAAGTGCACGCCCGGCTTATTATGACGGCACAGCACGCCAAACTGTTGCTGCACGCCCTCGAAGACAATATCAACAAGTTCGAGGGAAAGTTTGGCGAGATAAAGATTCATGGCGAAGCGCCGGGAGGGTTCGGGTTCCAGCCTCCGGTTCGTGACGAGAAGGTTCACTGACCCCGTCGTAAATCTGATAATTGTAAATGCCCGTCCGGCAGCGGACGGGCATTCGTTTTTTTGCACAGTGGCATATGTGTGTACTTCGTTTTCGGAAAAGTCACGTAGCCGTGTGAATTGTTCATGGTTTGAAAAAACACCTCTTCGTCAATCCCATCATCTCTGATCATCACGAACCGATGCGCGTTCATTCCGGAATTTCCCGCTGCTGAAAATGCGGCGGATTTGCAGCGCGCGTGACGGTCGTCTAATTCTGAGTAGTCAGCGTTCCTTGTGGCACCTCCATTGCCTCTTGAGAGAGTGTAACCATACATAATCACACTCATCATCAGGGGGAATTATGTTTTTCAAACGTGGCGTCGTTGGCGCGGTAGTGTTGCTTGCGCTGATGTCGCTGAACTGTTTTAAAGAGCCTTTGGCTCCGGTTGCGCCGACATGGGACACGGACGTGACCGTACCGTTGGCCAACAGAGTGTATACTGTTTCGGAGATCATTGCAAGGGATACGAGCCTCCTTAAAACCGGTGCCGGCAGCCAGGTCTCCGTGTCCAAAGCAGTCTCGCTGCAGCCAACGTTCGTTGAGGATAGGATCTCATTGAGTCCCAAGGATACCGCTGTACAAATGCAACTGGGGGCCTTCGAGGTGACATCTCCTGACCAGCGTATGCCTATTGATGTCGATTTTCTTCCCGAAGGGCAAACGATTCCGGTTCCCGATACCACTGTCCAGTTCGCAGACCTGCAGGCAAAGATCTTGACTTTCGAGACGGTAACGCTCAAAAGTGGAACAATAACACTGCGAATCGAAAACAGACTCCCTATCCCGATGGATCTGGTTG
Organism: uncultured Chitinophagales bacterium; assembly: GCA_964495695.1. Classification (GTDB taxonomy): domain Bacteria; phylum Bacteroidota; class Ignavibacteria; order UBA10030; family UBA6906; genus CAADGV01. Next base: position 33,096 of record CAZBWR010000035.1, read on the forward strand.
TTCCGATTCGCCTGCTGGATAAACAGGGCAACACTGTAGCAACATTCGTTTTCAATCCTGCGCGAATCCCTGCAAACAGCTCGCGGAGCGCATCCGACAATCTGGCGCAGAAGTCCTTCGACAGCGACTTCCGGATTACGGGACTTCAATTTCACACTCCCGGCAGCCAGACTCCGGTCACGATTCCGTATGGTGACATGCTTGTTGCTACTCTCAGCACGACGAATCTCCGGGCAACGCGCGCAGAGTTGACGAGCATTCCAGCCCAGCGACTCTCCGATAGCGATACGGCGAAACTCCGTATTGATGACTCAACGCTCGTACGTGAAGTGCACTTCCGCAGCGGCAGCCTCCGATTTGCCTTTACAAACAACATTGCGCTTGGTATGACGTTCAAATTCCGGTTCACTGAGCTGCAGCGTCGGGTGGGTTCGGCCTACGTACCGTTCGAGGACAGCCTGTATCTTAGTCCCAATGGCACCGGCTCGATGATTCTGAACCTTGCCGGTACGCGCGTAAAGTCACCCAACGGTTCGCTCTTGAGCGCCCTGAGCGTACTGAGTTCGGTTTCAATTCCCGCATCCTCGGGGCAGACTGTGGTTGTCTCTGAAACTGACAGGGTTTCAATCAGCGTCACGAAGCACTCTACTACGGTCGTGGACTCTGCGGTCGGTGTTCTCAAGCCCACCTGGGTTAATGTGGACACGAAAGTCGCGCTGAATCTTGGAGCTGCCGGCCAGAAGTACTCCGGGCAGTTGAATCTCCCGGCGGCGAATCTGTCTCTTAAAACCAGTTCGTCAATCGGTTTTCCCTCCGATGTCTACATCAGGCTCGGCACGAAGAAAAGTGCGCAGGGCGATTCAGTGTTCCTTGATATTCCGTCAGGCCAGCGGAGGCTTACACCGGGAAATGATGCAATCACGTTCGATCCCGCGGATGTCGGCCGTTTCTTCAGTCAGATTTCAGGAAAGCTTCCTGACTCGATTCGCATCGTCGGACGCATGCTGGTCAATCCACCTGACGTGTATGTTCCGTCCATCGCCGGTGTCGGCACGGTCGGCAGCAACAGTTCGGTGGCCGGTTCAATCAGCGTCGATGTTCCTATGACACTCGGCATTGTCAGTGCGGTCGTCCGTGACACCCTCGCATTGGGCGATACGACAGGCGATGGGAAGAAGGACTTTGTTGTGGACAAGACGCAGCGCTACAACAAAGGGAAGATGTACATCGAGATCGAGAACGGCTTGCCAGTCGGACTGAGCGTAAACGTAGGATTGATGAACCGATCACGCCAAACACTGTTGTCCATTCCGCAGTCTGGGACGCCGCTGGTCTATGCTCCTGCACAGGTTGACGGTAACGGGTATGTTACCGCCGCTGCCAAGTCCCGGACTATCATCGAACTGAACAGGCAGCAACTGGAACAATGGGATCCAGCTGAGTTGATTTCGTATGCCGTGACAGCGAATACGCCGGGAAATGGCCCGCCCGTACGCTTCCGCACGACAGACAATGTACGCATCCGTCTTTGGACACAATTATCAGTGAAGGTGAACTGATGAAAACACGTCGCATAGTAACCATGAGCCTCGCAGTTTTGTTCTGCGTCGCTGCCTCAATCGCCAGCGCCGGGCACCGGACGAACGTCCGTGGTGTGGGTATGGCAGGAACGTTCGTCGCATCCTCCAATGGTCTGGACGCTGTCGGTATTAATCCGGCCAACCTTGCGTTGAAGCACTCCTCGGTGAGTCTCAGCATCGCGCCTGTGGGCGTGCATGCGGGAAGTGACTTCCTCAGCTACGGTTTGTACAACAAGTACTTTACCGGTGTCGAGACCGCTTCCGGCCGCGTCGCAACCTATCTTGATGATGATGCCAAACAGGACATTCTCAACAGCTTCAACAACGGCGTTGGCCGGATCTCGGCGGATGTCTCTGCACGACTTCTCGGCATCGCAGTGCAGTTTCCATCCATCGGCGGGTTTGCCTTCACAATTACCGACCATATCTCGGGCGTGGCAAACATCCCGAAAGAATATGTCCAGTTCGCACTGTATGGCAATACGCCAAACTCCAACTACGACTTCAGCCAAACGTCTGCACAGGCATCCTGGACTCGCCAGTATGCGCTTTCATTTGGCGGATCGATTCCCGGTCCTTCATTCCTTGACTGGATGGCTATCGGCGCATCGATCAAGCTCGTGCAAGGGTTCGGATATTATGACTTCGGGAAGTTCAACACATCTCTCTACACCGCCGATAACGGCGTGTTGACAGGACGCGTCAGCTACGTCTCGAAATTCGCGGGCAAGGACCCGGATAATCCTGACGGATTCTCGGTCGGTGTCTTCGGCATGCCCGTGGTGGGACAGGGAACCGGCTTCGACCTGGGTGTTTCGGGTGGCACGGAAAGCGGACTCACATTTGCCATCAGCCTAACAGACATCGGCAAGGTGAACTGGGAACAGAACATCGAAGAACGGTACGCCGATACAACCATCGTAGTGGAGGATCCGCGCGACGTTGAAGATGGCTCTGCTATCCGCAACGCGCTGAACGGCAAGACACGCTCAGGAGAGCTGTTCTCAACTACGCTGCCCACAACGTTCCGCGCCGGAATTGCGGCACGCATCGACAAGTTTGCGGATTGGATTCCGGGAGAGTTCCTACTTGCCGCAGATTATCATCAAGGCCTCACAGATGGTCCCGGGATTTCAAGGCGTGCCCGCTTCTCGACCGGTGTGGAGTGGAAGCCGCTCTCTTTCATCCCGATCCGCTCAGGCGTTTCGTTCGGCGGCACTGACGGTATGAACTATGCGTTCGGTTTCGGGCTGCATTTCGGATTCTTTGAACTTGATCTGGCAACAGAAAACATGGAGTTGCTCTGGTCGCCAGATAATTTCTCGCACGGCTCTATTGCAATAGGGACGAAATTCAACTTCTGATCCTGGGGGAAACCCTCTGATGAAAGGGTGGTCCGGCGAAAGTCGGGCTGCCCTTTATGTTTTATTGACACATGTCCGCCCTCACGGGCCGTTCAGATTCATTGATTTTCCCTTGAGATTTGGCTATCTTTTCCCACATTTTTTGGGGGAACAATCACCATGTGCGGAATCGTCGGATACATAGGAACCCGGAACTGCGTCCCGATAATCCTTGAAGGATTAAGGCGGCTGGAGTATCGCGGGTATGATTCAGCGGGCATAGCGCTCGTCAAGGACGGTCATTTCCGGATCGAGAAGAAGGCTGGAAAGGTTGCCGACCTCTCCAACCACATCAACGCGCTGAACGGATCAATGGAAGCAACGCTCGGTATGGGGCATACCCGCTGGGCTACGCACGGCGAGCCGAATGATACGAACGCCCATCCGCATTGGGGGTCGGAGCGAAAGGTGGCGATCATTCACAACGGGATCATCGAAAACTACACGGCGATCAAAACCAAACTTACCCGTGAAGGACACTCCTTCCGCAGCGGAACCGATACCGAAGTCCTCGCACATCTCATCGAGTTGATGTACAACAACACTGATGATCTCTGCACGGCAGTCAGGTTGGCACTTGCCGAGGTGGAGGGCACATACGGCCTTGTTGTAATCGCCGCCGACGAGCCCGGCAAGCTGGTGGTTGCTCGTAAGGGTAGCCCGCTCATAATCGGTGTAGGTGAAGGCGAAAATTTTGTAGCATCGGATGCTGCGGCTATAATTGACCACACCCGTAATGTCATCTACTTGGAGGATGGAGAGATCGCGGAACTCACGGCATCGTCACTGCGGACGATGACGATTGATGATCTGGCAATCGAAAAGCAAATCGAAGAGGTGACATTCGAACTCTCGCAGATTGAGCGGGGCGGGTATGACCATTTCATGCTCAAGGAAATTCATGAACAACCCGAGACCATCCGGAATGCCATGCGTGGGCGTCTGCAGGTCGAAGAAGGGAACATCGTGCTGGGAGGATTGCGTGACGTACAGGATAAATTGCTGAACGCACGGCGTATCATCATTACCGCGTGCGGAACATCGTGGCATGCCGGACTGGTGGGCGAGTATATGTTTGAAGAACTCGCACGAATCCCCACTGAAGTGGAGTACGCGTCGGAATTCAGGTACAGGAACCCCGTCATCACAAAGGATGACGTCGTGTTTTTGATAAGTCAAAGCGGAGAAACCGCTGACACACTTGCCGCAGGACGCGAAGCAAGGGAAAAAGGCGCAACAGTTCTTGGTATTGTAAACGTTGTCGGAAGCACGATCGCCCGCGAGTCTCACGGCGGCGTGTATGTGCATGCAGGGCCCGAAATCGGCGTTGCCTCGACCAAGGCATTCACCTCGCAGCTTACCGTGCTATCACTGATTACGCTGATGCTTGCGAGGGCAAAAGAAACTATCGATCAGGCGCATGCGCAATTGCTGGCAAAGGAGATGGCGACTCTTCCGGATAAGGTCAGGCATATCGTAGAGTCCACAACTCCGCAGATACAGGCTCTTGCCGAGGAATTCAAGAACGCCCACAACTTTCTTTATCTTGGACGCGGAGCAAACTTCCCGGTGGCTCTTGAAGGTGCTCTGAAGCTCAAAGAAATCTCATACATTCACGCGGAAGGGTATCCGGCGGCGGAAATGAAGCACGGGCCGATCGCGCTAATCGATGAGAATATGCCGGTGGTATTCATTGCGCCCAAGGATGCGATCTATGAAAAAGTAATGAGCAATCTTCAGGAGGTGCGTGCGCGACGCGGCCGCATCATTGCCATCGCCAATGAAGATGACGACGAGATCGAGGGTATGGCGGAATTCGTAATCAGAGTTCCCCGGACGTATGGCTACTTCGGGCCGATCATCAATATTATCCCTCTGCAGTTGTTGTCGTACTACATAGCGGTGGCGAGAGGGACGAACGTTGACCAGCCCCGCAACCTTGCAAAGAGTGTCACAGTAGAATAGCAATCTCAGCAACAGAAAGGAGCAACGTTGAACGCTACATTCTCATACAGCAAGAACGAATGGGGACTAATTCTCGGTGCGTCAAGCGGGTTCGGGGGGGCTACGGCTCGTGAACTTGCACGCCACGGGATGAACATCATTGGCGTCCACTTTGACAGGGCTGCGGGAATGCCTGCCGTTGAGGCGTTGATCAAGGATATCGAGGCGTGCGGTGTCAAGGCATTGTTCTTCAATGTCAATGCCACCGATCCCAAAAGACGGACGGAAGTTCTGGATGCAGTCAAGGCGGAATTTGCATCCGATGCGTCGAACATGATCCGCGTTCTGATGCATTCTCTCGCCTTCGGCAGCCTCAAGCCGCTTGTGTCACCAAAACCGGGCGCATCGTTAACGCAAGCACAGGTGGAGATGACGATGGATGTCATGGCAAACTCCCTCGTCTACTGGACGCAGGCAGTCGTTGAGCGTGGCTTGATGAAAAAGGGCGGGCGCATATTCGCGATGACCTCGTCCGGCGGTCACTCTGCCCTGCTTAACTACGGTGCTGTTTCCGCGGCAAAGGCTGCCCTTGAGTCATATATTCGCCAGATTGCCCTTGAGCTCGGTCCCCTCGGGATTACGGCCAATACCATTCTCGGCGGCGTGACCGACACTCCGGCTCTCCGGAAAATTCCGGGAGCAATTGAGATGCTGAATGTCGCAAAGGCGCGCAATCCTTCGATGCGGAACGGCACGCCGGAAGATATCGCCAAGGCTATCGCGTTGCTGTCGCACGATCACGCATATTTCATTTCGGGGAATGTCATCAGAGTTGACGCGGGCGAGGACTTTGTGCAGTACATTGGCGAGAAAAGCGTGGAGAAATACGACTAAAAAATCGCTTTGGTAGTAAGCCGGATTTTTTGTATCATTGGTACGAAAAATCGGACAGGTAGCTCAGTTGGTAGAGCAATGGACTGAAAATCCATGTGTCGGGGGTTCGATTCCCTCCCTGTCCACACTGTAAACGCCGGAGTTTCCGGCGTTTTTTCTTTCCCGCCCTAACTTGACTTTCAGAGCAATGCAGAGATATATTGCAGTTGCGTCACTTGGGGTACGAAATCCGTCGATGCACCTGCGGCGTAAATCCCCCCTTCACCGTTCATGCACTTTTCCGGACAAGGATGCCGAAGCGTATTGTAATCTGCTCGGACGGCACGTGGAACCGACCCACGCAAAAGCACAAAGGAGTTGTGTGTCCGACGAACGTGTTCAAGATCAAACAGGCTATTGCTCCTTACTCCAAGGACGGATGGCCCCAGGTGGTTTTTTACGATGAAGGAATCGGTGCACGCGGGTTATGGGTTTCGCGGATCACACGCGGCGCAACAGGCCTCGGCCTCAAAAAGAACATTGAGGATGCCTACCGATTTGTCATGGACAACTATGCGGAGGGCGACCAACTCTTTTTCTTCGGATTCAGCAGAGGTGCTTACACTGTTCGCAGTACTGCCGGCTTGTTGCGTAAATGCGGCTTGTTACGGAGAGAACATGCCGACAAATTTGACGAAGCATACGATTTTTACAGGGTAAGGGGGGACGATACGCGTCCTTCAGCCCCGCGGTCGGAAGAGTTTCGCAGGAAACACTCTCTGATCTTCAGCGATGCCACGACCGATATGCAGATCAAATTTATCGGGGTATGGGATACGGTCGGAGCGCTGGGGATCCCCTTGTTCTTGTTCGGCTGGGTGAACAAGCTTTTTAACCTCGAGTTCCACGATTTGCAACTCAGCAGCAAAGTGGAAAATGCGTTTCAAGCCCTCGCGATAGATGAGTTCCGCCGGCCGTTTATGCCGGCACTCTGGGATGTTGACGAGCCCGTGGAACCGCCCAGACGCCTTGAGCAAGTATGGTTCAGTGGTGCACACTCCAATGTAGGCGGAGGATACCAGCATACAGGACTCTCGGACATTACTCTGCTGTGGATGATGAAGCGTGCAGAAGAATCGGGTCTTGCATTCGAACCGGAATATACCAAGCACATGAATATCCGGCCGGATCCGTTCGGTGCGCTCGTCAACTCACGGACTTTCCTGTATTGGTTCTCACGGCGATGCTATCGCCTGATCGGCTATGGTGGTGACTCGAAAGAGTCGCTGGCACAAGAAGTGTACGAACGATACAAAAACGACAAACGTTACAGGCCACGCAATCTTGAAAAGTTTCTCTCATTACACTCTCATATTCCAGAAGACGTTCCCACCCATAGCGCAGCGGAAACCCGCTGAAGGGAAGGAGTTTTGCCTGTGAGCCGACTGACCTATGCGAGCGCTTCGGACGTCGGGGTTGTGAGAAAGGAGAACCAGGATTCAAGCGGCATAATTCACATTGAAGGTAACTCAGCAGGAAAAGAGGACAGCTGGGTATTTGTCGTTGCAGACGGCATGGGAGGTCATGCGGGGGGGCAGGAGGCCAGCCGATTGGCTGTGAAGACTATCGAAAAAGTCTGCACCTCGGCAAACGGCAACGTTACCGCTGAAGTGTTGCGCGATGCGTTTCAGCAGGCGAACGCGGCGATCTACAACTACGGTCTCCACAACCCCCTTCTGAGCGGGATGGGCACTACGTGTTCGGCCTTGCTGGTAAATGGCGATGATGGGACGGTTGTGCATATCGGCGACAGCCGCGTCTATTACATTGCAGGTGACGAAATCCAGCAAGTGACGCTGGATCATTCAAAAGTGGCAGAAATGGTCCGTCGGGGACTCATCACCGAACAACAGGCACAGGTGCACCCGGAGCGTTCGATGCTCCTTCGTGCAATGGGTGTCCGCAGCGAAGTGCAGGTGGATATGGTTGAACATATTCCGTTGCGGTCCGGTGCAACCTGTGTGTTGTGTACGGACGGGCTTTCGAATCTGGTCTCTGCGCACGAGATCATGGAGATTGCCATAAACAATCCTCCTGAAACAGCGTGTGCGAGGGCCGTTTCCCTGGCTAACGCCCGTGGCGGATATGATAATATAACGATCCAGATCATTAAGATAGATCAGTCTCAAACTCCGGGTTCTTGAACATTTTCCACGGGGAGGATCATGTTCGATGACACTAAAGAGATCACACGGCGGAA
>CAZBWR010000036.1:0-40586 GCA_964495695.1 uncultured Chitinophagales bacterium
TGGAATCCGCAGTATCCCTTCGCTTCTGTTCATTCCTAAAGAGGGGAAGCCACATATGGCAATGGGAGCTATGCCAAAGGAAGCTTTTGTGGAAGCGATCAACTCAGTACTTCTGCCAGTCTCGAAGAACTAGTTGTATGGCTTGCGGGTCTTCTTGAAATTTCTCAATTTGTTTGCGTAAATCATCAAGCAGCCGGTCTGAAAATGGCCGGCTTTTCTGTTTCTGCAACCACCAGATTTGGTCATGGAGACATTGCTTCTCATTTGCGGACTTTTGCTTCTGCTCGTTTTAGTCCTGCAGATTGTCGTTCTCATCCGCTTGCCCGCGGCAAATTCTCTGCGCGAGGTGGAGCATTCACTGGCGCTAATTCGCGAGCAAGCCGAAAAACTCGACCGTTCCTTGCGTGAAGGATTTACAGAATCGCGCCAATCGGATTTGGAACTTTCCCGCCAACACAGGGAGGAATTGAACGGCTCGCTTGCGCGATTCGGCGAAGGAGTGAGAAGCCAGATAAAAGACATTGCCCAGCTGCAACAAGGGGAGTTGGGCTCTTTTGCTTCCCGTTTGCAAGGCTTGACACAGGCAACCGAGCAACAGCTGTCCCGTTTGCGGGACACTATTGAACAACGCCTGAAAACTCTGCAAGACGAGAACAGCCGGAAGCTCGATCAAATGCGAGAGATTGTAGATGAAAAGCTCCATGCCACGTTGGAACAACGGTTAGGTGAATCTTTCAAGCTGGTGAGCCAGAGGCTCGAGCTTGTGCATCAGGGTTTGGGAGAAATGCAATCACTTGCTACGGGGGTTGGCGACCTGAAAAAGGTATTGACCAACGTGAAAGCTCGCGGGACTTGGGGTGAAATTCAACTCGGTTCGCTGCTCGATCAAGTGCTCACCCCGGCGCAATTTGCACGGAATGTCCGGACCAAAGCGGGAAGCAATGCAAACGTGGAATATGCTATCAAGCTGCCCGGAAAGGGGAAGGGGGATCCTCCTGTCTGGCTGCCGATTGATGCGAAATTTCCTGTTGAAGACTACCAGCGGCTTGTTGATGCATCCGAGCGGGGAAACGCAGAATTGGTGGAACAGTATGCGCGTGAACTCGAAAACCGTATCCGTAATGAGGCAAGGAGTATTCGGGACAAGTACCTTGATCCTCCCGGTACTACGGACTTTGCAATCATGTTTCTGCCAACTGAAGGGCTGTACGCCGAGGTAACCCGACGCACCGGCTTAATGGAGGCTTTGCAGCGTGAATTTCGCGTTACCGTGATGGGTCCGAACACTGTTGCGGCATTACTTAACAGCCTGCAGATGGGATTTCGGACGCTTGCCATAGAACAGCGTTCGAGCGAGGTTTGGTCTTTGCTCGCGTCAGTGAAATCGGAGTTCGGCAGGTTCGGTGACTACCTCGAGAAAACAAAAAAGAAACTGCAGGAGGCAAGCAACACAATAGATGATGCCAGCCGCCGGTCCCGCTCGATCCAGAACAAACTCAGGGATGTGCAGCATCTTCCTGCCGATGACAATCCTCAGCTTTTCTCCCCATCGGCGGAGCCGCCGGATGATGATCCCCGGGATTGAACGCTTTGTTCGAATTGGCTATATTGGTCACATCGAACATCAAACTTCGGAGGAATTTACGTGAATACCCGCTTTGTCTCTTCATTGTTCAGTGTTGTGGTCTTTTCGTCAGCGATGTTTTTTTCAGGTTGTGGCAGCTCCGGAAGGAGCGTTGAGCGAGTTGATGCAGACAAACAGATTGACCTTAGCGGTGACTGGAATGACACTGATTCCCGTCTCGTCGCCCAGGAGATGATCGGAGATGTGCTTGCCCGTCCGTGGCTGGCGAATCACTCATCAACCAAAGGAAAGCAGCCGGAAGTCATTGTCGGTACCGTGAGGAATCGTACAAGCGAACACATACAGACGCTGACATTCATCAAGAATCTCGAGCGGGAGCTCTTGAACTCCGGCAAAGTGAGTTTCGTGGCGAACAAAGAAGAACGGCAGGACGTCCGTGATGAGCGAGCCGATCAGCAGGAGAATGCTACCCCCGAATCGATGAAACGGTTCCAGCAAGAGGTCGGGGCTGATTACATGCTCCGCGGCGACATTACCAGCATTGTAGACCAGGATGGCGGTCAGCGGGTAAAGTACTACCAGGTGAATCTTGAACTCGTTGATATCGAAACCAACCGCAAAGTCTGGGTTGGTGAGAAAAAGATCAAGAAACTTGTGACGCAAAGCGGCAGCAAATTCTGACCCGTGGCATGAAGCTGATACTCAGGAGTGTGAGGGCGCTGCCGGCGATTGCAGCGCTCTCATTGTTTTTAACGGGTTGCGCAGGCACCGCTGCCTTGATGCAACAGGTGGATGCCGCTATCGGAAAGGGAGATTACCGCAGCGCGGTTGCCGCAATCCGTAGCAACAAGGATCTGTACGGCTCGAAGAACTCGGTGCTGTACAATCTTGATGTCGGATTGCTGTACCACTATCTTGGCGAACCTGACTCGAGCAACAAGTTTCTTCTGCAGGCCGAGCGGGAAATCGAGGAACTGTACACGAAGAGCGTGACAGGGCAAGTCCTCTCCTTCGTTGTGAATGATAATCTCCTTTCGTACGAAGGTGAGGATCATGAAAAGGTTCTTGTCAACGTCTTTCTCGCCCTGAACTTTGCCGAGAAGGGGGATATTGATGCGGCCCTGGTTGAAGCGCGCAAAGTGGACTTGAAACTGCGCGAGTACACCCGGCAATATGACGGCAAGAATACATACAAAGAAGATGCCTTTATCCGGTACTTGACCGGCGTGTTGTATGAAACCGCCGGCGAGGTGAATGACGCTTTCATTGCCTACCGCAACGCCTATCATACTTACAGAACCTACCAGTCAATATATGGCACGTCCGCTCCCGACTTTCTTGTTGATGATGTCGTAAGAACGGCTGCGCTGATGAACTTTGAGGAAGAACGACTGGAGTTCGAGAAACTCGGGGGGAAAGCGTATGACAGAACCAGACGACGCAATGAGGGGAGCGTTCTCGTCGTGACGTACGTTGGCAAAGGGCCGCGCAAAGACCAAATTCGCCCGTCTGTTTCAATCCCTGACACTGCGGGGATTATTCACACGTTCCAGATTGCCTTGCCCAAGTTCGAGCCCCGTTATTTCGGCGGAAGAGAATATGAAGTGATGCTGGCATCCGGTCGAGACACCATTGTGAGCAGAGCGGATGTTGCCCAGAATATAACTGCGATTGCGGGCAAGGCGCTTGACGATAGAATCGCCAATATCTATCTGAAAAGCGGCGGCCGTGCCGTGCTGAAATTTCTTGCTGCAGAGAAAGCAAAGTCCGATCTGAAAAAGAACCAGAACAAACTTATCAATATTTTGGGCAGCATCGCAATTGACGCAGTTGTTGCAGCGACCGAGCAGGCGGACACAAGGACCTGGCGCACACTGCCCGCACAAATTCATCTCTCACGAGTTCATCTTCCTGCCGGAAGCTACTTTTGCACCGTTAGTGCCAATGATGGGAACTTCACATTGCGTGACATCCCGGTGACGGTGAGGCCCGGAAGAACGTCATTTGTAATTGTGGATGATGTCCGGTAGTCTAGTTCACCACTGCTTGATGTAAACGTGTCTGTAGCGTGCTGATGAAATAGAGAAAGCTGGGGATGGGCATAGCCTTGTCGAGTTTGAAATCGATCGCCGGATTTTCCACATCAACAACATCCCTCAATTCCCTGTATCCGGAGTTCCAAGCGAACATCTTTCCCCGCAGCCTCTCGTCCGAGCGTATATGCTTGTAGAGGTTGATGCCGTTCATTTTCGGCATTGAGATGTCCGATATGACCAGGTCCACGGACTCGCTCTCCAAAATCCTGAGCGCCTCCTCGCCGTTTGTGGCCGTGACAGTGTTGAACGAGTGTAGCCGCAGCACCTCGGCCATAAGGTTCCTGTAGACAGGATCGTTGTCGACTAAAAGTATCTTCATGCATTCTCCAAAGATGTTTCTCACAGATTTCTCTCGGGGAGGATTGCCGGGGCGTGGCAATGTACTGTGTTGCAAGTACAATACCAGCAGAGGCAAGCACGGAAATGTGAGAACGGCGCACAAATTCCGTGTTGCCGGACTTCACTCCACATGTTGTTTCTTCAAACCAGACAGGCCGGCCTCCCTGGCATTGTTGATTTTCGCCTAAATTCGGTTATATTTCTCAAACAAATCATCTCTTCACCCCTTTCGTCATCAAAACACCATCATGAAAACCACTGCCCCGATCGATGATGTGTATCGTGTTATTTTTAACGATCATCATGACCCGTTTCAGGTCTTAGGTGCGCACATCATTCATATCGACGGCAAGAAGGCGATTGTGATACGAGCTTTTGTTCCGGATGCCGACAAGCTCACAGTTGTACCCGCAGGCGCAACACCCAAGAAAGCGGCAGCCTCTTCAGGAAAAACCTCAACGAAGAAGAAGGAATATCCGATGGAGAAGCTTCATCAGGATGGATTCTTCGAAGTTGTGATTAAAGGGAAAGCAAAACTCTTTCCTTACCGGTTGCGCAAGGTGAACTTTGATGGCAATGTGCAGGAGTTCCACGATTCCTATTCGTTTATGCCGACGCTGACGGATTTCGACATCTACCTCTTCAACATGGGTGACAATCACCGCATCTATGAAAAGCTCGGTGCTCATTATGCCGAGGTAAACGGCATTGGAGGCGTGCAGTTTGCTGTATGGGCTCCTTCCGCCAGAAGTGTGAGCGTTATCGGGAATTTCAATAATTGGGATCGCCGCTTTCACGCTATGCGTGTGTTGGGATCTTCCGGAATATGGGAGATTTTCATCCCCGGTTTGCCGGAGGGCGAATTGTACAAGTTCCATGTGAAGACGCAGCAAGGGTTCGTTCTCGACAAGACTGATCCGTACGGAACGGAGATGGAGTTACGGCCCCAGACTGCTGCGCGGGTGAACTTTCTCGACGGCTATACCTGGAATGACTCTCAATGGATGGAGGCACGGGCATCGACCGACCAACTCAACAAGCCGATGTCCGTGTACGAAGTACATCTGGGTTCATGGCGTTTGAAAGACGACGGCGAATGGCTGACGTATACGGAGGCGGCCGAAGCTCTTGTTGCCTATGTTAAGAAGATTGGTTACACGCATATCGAACTGATGCCGATTCAGGAGCATCCGTATGACGGTTCGTGGGGGTATCAGGTGACCGGTTATTTTGCGCCGACGAGCAGGTTTGGCACACCGCAGGAGTTCATGTACTTCGTGGACTATTGCCACCAAAACGGCATCGGGGTTCTGCTGGATTGGGTACCCGCTCATTTTCCGAAGGACATCCACGCGCTTGGTTTGTTCGATGGAACCCACGTCTATGAACACGCAGATCCCCGAAAAGGCGAGCATATGGACTGGGGGACGTACATCTTCAATTACGGGAGAAGCGAAGTCAAGAATTTTCTGATCAGCAATGCTCTCTTCTGGCTCGAAAAATTCCACATAGATGGTCTGCGTATCGATGCCGTTGCCTCGATGCTTTATCTCGACTACTCACGCAAGGAGGGGGAGTGGATTCCCAACCAATACGGCGGTCGCGAGAACCTTGAGGCTGTGGAGTTCATAAAGTATTTGAACAGCGTCGTGCATCGCTATTATCCGGGCGTACTCACGATCGCGGAGGAGTCCACAGCTTGGCCCGGTGTGACTCATGCGCTCGAGCACGGGGGACTCGGCTTTGATCTGAAATGGAACATGGGCTGGATGCACGATATGCTTGAGTACTTCTCGAAAGATCCCATCTATCGCCGTTTTCATCATAGGAATCTCACCTTCACACTGATCTATGCTTTCAGTGAACGCTTTATGCTTCCCATTTCGCACGACGAGGTGGTGCACGGCAAGCGGGCATTGCTGGACAAGATGCCGGGAGACGCGTGGCAGAAGTTTGCCAACCTGCGACTCCTTTATGCGTTGATGTTCGGCTTTCCGGGAAAGAAACTTCTCTTTATGGGGTGTGAGTTCGGCCAATGGCGGGAGTGGAACTTTGAATCAAGCCTCGACTGGCATCTGCTGGAGCATGAATCTCATCAAGGGGTGTCGCGTCTTGTTCAGGACCTCCATTCGTTATATTCTGCAGAACGTTCACTTTTTGAGATGGACTTCGCTTACTCCGGTTTTGAGTGGATTGATTTTTCCGACGAGGCGAACAGCATCATTTCGTTCGAGCGCAAAACTGCTGATGGCTCAGAATCTATCATCACAATCTTCAACTTCACTCCAGTCCCGCATCATGGATACCGCATTGGAGTATCAAGACCGGGTTTCTATGAGGAGATTCTCAATTCCGATGGCTCGGTATACGGGGGAAGCAACGTAGGGAATGCCGGAAAGGTCACCGCAGAGGAGATCCCCCACCATAATCGGGATTACTCTATCGTCTTGACCCTTCCTCCGCTCGGAGCATTGTACTTCAAGAAAGCGAAATAGCGAAAAGTCGGTAGTTTTCGTTATTTTTACTTCAAACCGACAAAATCGAACAAAACGGAACCGAATCGGATCCGCTGGGTGTTCTACACCTGTCCATAAATTATAATACCTCCAGTGAAGAAGATCATTGTAATTGGTTCAGGATTCGGCGGGTTGGCTGAAGCAATACGTTTGCAAGCGTTGGGATTCTCGGTAGAAATATTCGAGAAGCGTGAGCAGGTAGGGGGACGTGCGTATCAACTCAAGAAGTCGGGCTACACGTTTGATATGGGTCCTTCGCTCATCACGGCGCCGTTCATCATTGAAAGTGTGTTTGCCTCCGCCGGCCGGAAAATGTCGGATTACATCGACACTACTCCGCTTGACCCATTCTACAGAATATACTTTCATGACAAGTCCCATATGGACTATTCGGGCGACTCCGTGAAAATGAAAGCTGAGATGGCAAAGTTCAACAAGGACGATGCCGAGAATTATGACAAGTTTTTTGAAGCGGTGAAGCCTATCTATGATGCCGTCATAACAGATGGGCTCGGGGCGTCACCTTTCCTTTCGTGGAAATCTTTCCTGAATTTCGTTCCCCGGGCGCTTTCGCTCGGTGGTCTGCAGCCCGTGTATTCCTTTGCTTCGAAATTCTTCAAGGACGAGCGCAACAGGTTTGCATTCTCGTTTCACCCCTTGTTTATCGGTGGCTCGCCATTCCGTGCGCCAAGCATTTACATTATGATCCCATATCTCGAGAAGGCCGCTGGTGTGTGGTATGCCAAAGGGGGGATGTACAGTCTGGTAAAAGCCTTTGAGAAAGTGTTCCTGGAGATCGGCGGGACTGTACGAACCGGTTCAGAGGTGAAGGAAATTGTGGTGAGGGATGGGCAAGCCCGGGGAATCGTTGTCAATGGCGAGTTTCATGCCGCAGATGCCGTTGTATGCAATGGCGATGTTCCGTTTACATACAAGAACCTGATCAATCCGGAGCATCGAAAGAAATGGACAGACCGGGCTATCGGAAAGCTTCACATTACAATGAGCTGTTACCTGTTGTACATCGGCACAAAGAAGCAGTACCCGCAGCTCAAGCATCACACGCTCATCCTGAGCCAACGATACAAAGAGCTTGTACGTGATATCTTTGACCGGAAAGTTCTGGCGGAGGATTTTTCCATCTACTTGCATGTCCCGACCCGGACAGACGAATCGATGGCCCCCCCGGGCTGCGAGAGTATGTATCTACTCGTTCCCGTCCCTCATCTGGGCAGCGCGATTGATTGGAGCAAGATGGCGGCACCGTTCCGGGACAAAATACTGGACTTCCTCGAGAACGATTTTGGAATGACCGACTTGCGTGAGAATATCGAAGTACTTGAGATGTTTACGCCTCTTGATTTCGAGTCGAAGCTAAACTCACATCTCGGTAACGCATTTGCGATAGAACCGCGGCTGACTCAAAGCGCTGTCTTCCGTCCCCACAACAAGAGTGAGGATATCGAACGACTATATTTCGTGGGTGCTGGAACTCATCCCGGCGGCGGCGTGCCGGGTGTTCTTCTTTCTGCGGAGGCGACAGCCAAATGCGTAGTTGAAGACCTCGGACTACCCCAATCCTCCAAGAAAACCGGAGAATCAAATGTTCTGGAACTGGAAGAACATGCGTGATGACGTCCAAAATGGTGTGTGGTTCGTATCACTAATAGAAAGTCAGGGGGAATGAGCACTATCCAAAAAACGATCCTTTCAACGGCGGACGTTGCCCGGCTTTTTAATGTTACAGAAACAACGGTCAAGCGCTGGGCAAACGATGGGACACTCAAATGCATGAAGACGCCGGGGGGACATCGTAAGTTCGAAATGAAACATGTCGTCGAGTTCGCTCAAACGCTGAATCTTGAACCTGTCGGCGCCTTGACGCTGACCAAGGAAGATGCACTGGCGCAAACAATTCAGATCGCCATCCTGTCCCGGGACTTTAAGGTCCTGAAAGAAGCGTTCCTTGAGAAGGCTCTCTCACCGAACAAGCGGGACTTGTTTGTCTACTTTTCTTATCTGTATCAGCACAAGATTCACTTATGGGAAATTTTCGATCTGATTGTAGGTCCCGCGATGCACGAAATCGGTGACCGCTGGGCAAAGGGGATTCTTTCGATTGATCAGGAACATCGTGCCTCTTACGAAACTCTTGATGCGCTCGCGAAGCTGCAGACACAGATTCATACGCGTCCCGAGAAAGGGCTGCGGGTCGTTTGTGCGTGTCCGGGGGAGGAGCAGCACGAAATCGGGTTGCGGTGCGCTTCGTACATTTTCGAGGCTGAAGGATGGATGAGCCATTATTTAGGAGCGAGGACTCCGTATCCATCCCTTCTCAATGTTGTGGATGAGCTCAAGCCGGAGGCTCTCTGCCTTTCCTTGACGATGTACCCGGAATCAAATCAAGAGCTGGCTTCTCTTCACGAAGTCATAGAGGGTGTGCAAAAATCAGGCGTGCCTGTTCTTATCGGGGGCAAGGCGGCATGCGAACGGAAATCAGAGTTCCAACAATACGCATATACCTACTGCACGTCGCTTGAGTTATTGACTTACATAAAGAAGGTTGAAGAAGAGACGATCAAGAACTAATCCCCGGGAGGCGAGGCCATGAACGGTTTTCTTGAAGTACGCGAACTGAACGAAAATTATGAGCAATGCAAGGCGTACACCCGCCATCATGCAAAGAGTTTTTACTTTTCGTCGCATGTCCTGCCGGCAGAAAAGCGAAAAGCAGCCTATGCCGTATATGCTTTCTGCCGATTCGCAGATGAAATCGCCGACAATGCCGCCGCTATGAATGATCACCTGCAGGCGCAACGCCGCCTTGCCGAGCTCCGCAACCAGCTGAACTACGTGTATGCGAATTCACCGCTGATGTCGCAGAAGCTCCTTGCGTTCAAGGAGACTGTGTTCCGGTACGGCATCCCGAAGCAGTATTTTCTTGACCTGCTTCGAGGTGTGGAAATGGACCTCGAGAAGACGCGGTTTGAAACATTTGCTGAACTCAAAGATTACTGCTATTGCGTTGCCTCTGTTGTAGGGCTGATCATGACCAGGATATTCGGTGTAGCTGACGAAGCGGCACTTGACCACGCGGAGGATCTCGGCACCGCAATGCAACTGACGAATATATTAAGGGATATAGGAGAAGACTATCAGCGCGACCGAATCTATATTCCCCGGGACGAGCTAAGACGCTTCAACTACCCGGAAGAGGAATTGTCGCAAGGAGTGGTCAATGAGAACTTTATCCGGATGATGAAGTTCCAAATCGAGCGGGCGCGGACCTATTATGCAAGCGCCGCGCAGGGAATTCCGCAACTCACAAATGACGGATCGCGCTTTTGCGTGCGGCTCATGAGCGGAACGTATTCCCGCATTCTGGATGCGATTGAAGACAATCGGTATGATGTTTTCTCCGAAAGGGCGTATGTCCCGGTCTTGACGAAAACGAGAATTGCGTTGGGGGCGATGCTGAATCGACGGGAAATGCCTACAGGGCGCCCGATACAGAAGGTAGAGCGAGAAGTAGCAACAACGATCCCTGTGGAACAACATTAAGGCCCCATGAGAACTCACGAAGAGCAAATCGCCAACAAGTACCAACTCCTGAAGGGCGTCGTGGAAGAGCGCATCTCTGTGTTGCTTTCCAGAATCGATCCCAAACCGTTGCGCGAAGCGATGGAGACCAATGTGTATGGCGGCAAAATGGTCAGGCCGATGATAACAATGCTTGCCAGCGCCGCAGTCGGAGGGAGGGAAACATCGTCGGTTGAAGCGGCAACGGCGATCGAGTTGCTTCATACGTCGTCTCTTATACACGATGATATCATGGATGATTCGAACTTGCGGCGGGGGCGTCCGACGACACATGTGCTGCATGGCGTTCCAATGGCGATTCTGGCCGGTGATACATTCATTGCCCTGGCGTTCAATCTCATGCAACATCTCTCCGGACCGAACAAAGAACGGATCAATCAGGTCTTCGCCGCATCATTCCGCCACGTTTGTATCGGTCAGGGATTTGATCTTTGTCTTTCTTCACATGACTGTTCCGAAGCCGACACACATACTGTGATGGTCGAAAAGAAAACGGCGAAGCTGCTGGAAGCCGCCGCCTTGATCGGGGCCCTCTCAGGGACGATCAATGAGGAACATATTCAAGCGCTAGGCGTGTATGGCTACAACCTCGGCATGGCATTTCAGGCGCACGACGATGTGCTGGATGCAACGGGAACTGAGTCCGTGATGGGTAAACCCGCTAGTGCTGACCTTAGAAACGGCAAAAGAACATACCTTACGCTTGCATACTCATCCACTGTCGACTCCGGTGTTGCGCTTGATGCCATAGCCGCGACAGCAAGTCTCGTCAGGGAGTATACAAACCAAGCATGTAATGCCCTCGATGTTCTACCTCCCAACGAAGCGCGCGATGACCTGTACCACCTGGCGCTCTCTCTTACGGAAAGGCGTGATTGATCATGGCGCCTAACCGAAAATACAAACGTGTCATGGTGTGGATGAGAAGGGCTTTGCGTGTGGATGATAACATCCCCCTGCATCTTGCCACGCAGGACGCTGAGCAAGTCATTCCGTTTCTCTGTTTGAGTGACGACCCCGCATACGATGCTGACACACCGCGCCGGCGCTTTGTGCGTGGCGCAATCCGGGATCTCGATAATTCCCTTCGATCATTGGGAAGCCGCTTGTATCTGCGTTCAGGGGAAATGGAAAGAACGATTGCTACTGCGGCCGAAGATTGGAATGTCAACGCTGTATACGCAACGAAGGTGTATGACTCCATTGCTCTCGAAAGAGATAAGAAAATTCGTGAAACGCTCAACAAGGCTGGTATCGAGTTCATTACGTTCAAGGACAGGGTGGTATTCGAAGGAGAGGAGATCCTTAATCAATCCGGCGAACCGTTCAAGGTGTTTACACCCTATAAACGGGTCTGGCTTGAAAATGCCAAGGAAGTGAATCCACCCCTCGATCAGCTGAAGTCAATCGCCTCTCCAAAAATATCCTGTTTGTCTCTGCCTGCATCCTTTGTAGCCGGTAATGGTGATGGCGAGACGGGCGCGCATGCGCAACTTCGCTCATTCGTCAAGAACGGGTTGTTGACTTACAAAGAGAAGAGGGATATCCCCGGGGTTGACGGAACATCGCGGCTTTCGGCGGCGCTTTCTATAGGGGCTATTTCAATCCGCCGCATCTTCGATGAAGTGATGCATGTCCGAAAAAATTCGGGAAAGAAAGCGGCGGAAAACATCGATACCTACATCAGCGAATTGATCTGGCGGGAATTCTACTACCAAATACTGGCGAACTATCCGTACGTTACGAAAAGGGCATTTCGAGATGAGTTCGTGAACCTGGAGTGGAGCAAGAACTCAAAACACTTCAAGGCATGGTGCAACGGGGAAACCGGCTACCCCATTGTGGATGCAGGTATGCGACAACTGGCGGTGGAAGGATGGATGCACAATAGGGTGCGTATGATCGCGGCATCGTTTCTCACCAAAGACCTGCACATTAACTGGCAGGAGGGGGAGACGTTCTTTTTTGAGCGGCTCTGCGATGCTGACATTGCTTCCAACAATGGAGGATGGCAGTGGACCGCCGGAACGGGGACTGATGCTTCGCCGTGGTTTCGCATCTTCAACCCCATACTCCAGTCCAAAAAATTTGATCCCGCGGGGATATACATCCGGAAGTACATCCCTGAACTTGCGGCTGTTCCGGATAAATACATCCATGCGCCGTGGGAGATGTCGCATGATGATCAGCTTGCATGCGGCGTGAAAATCGGCAGGGACTATCCGGAGCCGATAGTAGACCACAGCGAGGAGCGGGAGGTGACGTTGCAGATGTATAAAGTCGACAACGTCCGTCCCGTGAAGAAATCGAAAAAAGAACAACTAGCCTTAGAGATGTAAACGTGCGCTATGCGATACTCGTCATACTGTCGTTTTCGGTGATGGAATTTGTTTCCTATCTTGCACACCGCTTTGTGTACCATGGTATCGGGTGGATGTTTCACAAGAGCCATCACGAGCCGCGTGAAGGTGTGTTCGAGTGGAACGACATATTCCCGATGATCTTTGCCTCCATCACCATCGGCTTGATGCTGTTCGGGCTTGCAGATCCGGATCGGAGCGATATAGTTGCAGCGAGTGTCGGCATCACGGCCTACGGGTTGGTGTATTTCTTCATCCATGACTTGTATGTTCATCGCCGCGCGAAGTGGCTGAAGCTGCGCATCCCCATTCTCATCAAACTCAAGCAGGCACACGCTATTCACCATCGCTACGGCGGCGAACCGTACGGGCTGTTGTTGTTCTTCAACGCTGAACGGGTCAGGCAGGAACGTGTGACGGAAGACGAGGTCGTATGAAGCGTGTTGTGATCGTCGGGGCCGGTTTGGGTGGACTTGCGACAGCTATCAGGCTCGCGCACTACGGCTTTGAGGTTACTGTGCTCGAAAAGAACGCCCGTGTCGGCGGCAAGATGAACATCGTGCAGGAGAATGGCTATACCTTCGATACCGGTCCGTCTTTGCTTACGATGCCGTTTATTCTGGATGAACTGTTCGAGGCGGTCGGTCGAAGGAGGGATGAGTACCTTGATCTTATGTCCATTGATCCGATCTGCCGCTATAATTATCCGGATGGGACCCGGATCGATGCATGGAGGGATGTTGAGAGATTCAAAGCTGAAGTTGCACAGCTTAGTCCCGGCGATGCTGAATCGGTTAGCCGTTTTCTTGATCACGGCGGCGAGATCTATCGTGCTGCGTCAGGTCCGTTTCTTTTCCAACCGTTCGGTTCGCTGGACTTCGCAGGGATACTGAAGAATATCGGTAATCTTCCGGCTGTCCTGAAGATCGACGCCTTCCGCACTCTTAACGATGCAATCGAGAAGTTCTTCGTAGATTCCCGGGTGCGGCAGCTCTTCAACCGGTTTGCGACCTACAATGGGTCATCACCGTATCTTGCGCCCGCAACCCTTGCCATAATTCCGTTCATCGAATTTCATTTCGGCGGATGGTATCTCAAGGGTGGCATGTACCGGCTCGCCACGGCGCTTGAATCTCTGGCAAAGGAGCTCGGCGTCACGATTCGATTATCGGCAGAGGTGCGAGGGATCGAGGTTGAGAATAATCGTGCTTCAGCGGTAGAACTCGCGAGCGGGGAGATCCTCCGTGCAGACGTCATCATCAGTAATGCAGATGCATTGTATGCCCGCGAACATCTGCTCAAGGCAAAAGAAACATACACCCGCATCGAGCCTTCACTGGGGGGATTTGTTCTGTTACTCGGTGTCAGGAAGAGATTCTCTGAGTTGATGCACCACAACATCTTCTTTTCATCTGATTACCGGAGAGAGTTTAGTGCGATGGTTGAACAACGTCAACCGGCAGACGATCCCACGATATACGTTGCCAACACAAGCAGCGTAGACGCCGATCACGCACCCGACGGGTGCAGCAATCTCTTCATTCTTGTTAACGCTCCGGCACTGGAGAAAACCGGCAACAATGGGTCAGCCCGTTACCTGGTGGATTGGGAAGTACAGAAACGCCAATACCGTGATCTGATACTGAACAAGCTCGATTCGTACGGTATCAGGGATGTCGAACGACATATCGAGTATGAGCGGATTATCACTCCCCTCGATTTCGAGAGAACGTATCACGCTTATAGGGGGTCGATTTACGGAACATCCTCAAACGGACGTATGGCGGCTTTCATGCGCCCGCCAAATAAATCTCGCACGATTGAGAATCTGTATTTTGTCGGCGGAAGTTCACATCCGGGAGGTGGTATTCCTCTTGTCTTGCTTTCCGGCAGGATTGTATCCGATCTCGTTTGCAGCGAGGCGTGATGCGATTTGTTATCTCACAGATTGTGCAGGCTCCGATAGACCGGGTGAAGGAATTTTATAGCGACGTGAAGAACCTCAAGCGTGTTTCACCCCCGTTTCCCCGAATGACAATTGTGGGAGACGACACACGGGTCGAGCCGGGACGTGAATTCGCTATTATGTTGGATTTTTTGTTGTTTGAACTTACATGGAATTCAACCATAGAGTCCGTTGTGCCGGGCGAATACTTTGTTGATACGTTTCGCGGTTCAGTGGTGAAGCACTGGCGGCATGTGCATCGATACGAGCCGCACGATGAGGGAGCGTTGCTGACCGATGAGATCGAGTGTGAAGTCGCTCCTCTCCTCAAGCCGTTTGCCTGGCTTGGCATCAGGGCGTTGTTCGGTTTCCGGAAGAGAGCTTTTGCAAGAGCCTTCTCATGATCGAGACGCGCAAAAGCAGAATCTTCGAAGCGGTATTCCGGCGGTACAATCAGTACCTGCTCAAGAAACACTTTAACAAGATTCATCTCTCGGGTCTTGAGCATATGCAGTCGTTAGATCGGTCCGAGCCCATGATCTTCTACGGAAATCACTGCTCCTGGTGGGACGGGCTGATCGAGTACTTTTTGGCGACGGAAGTCCTGCACGTTGACTGCCATTTGATGATGGAAGAGAAGCAGATGAAGCGCTACCGGTTCTTCAGAAAGATCGGGGCATTTTCCGTGAACAGAGACTCGCCCCGTGAGGCAGTGACATCGATGCGATATGCCGCATCGCTGTTCGACCGTCCCAACAGGCTCTTGTGGATCTACCCGCAAGGGAGGATCTTGCCGGCTGACTACAGGCCGCTTGGCTTCTACAGCGGGGTCTCGCGGATAGTTCAGATGACCGGGAGGGAGGTACAAGTTGTACCATTTGTCCGGAGATACGAATTTCTGATGCAACAGCGGCCCGAGGTTTTTATTGCGATCGGCGCACCACAGAAGATCAAAAAAATGGAAAACTCCAAAGCATTGACAGTACAACTTGAAGACCGGCTTACGCGAATGCTTGACGACCTGCGATGCAGAATTGCGAAGCAGGAATTTGCCGGCTTTTACGATGTACTTGTCGGGCGCCGCTCGACAAATGAAACTTTTGATGCATTCCAAGTGAAATGACCTTTTACGACTACAATACGATCATCCTTGCCATTCTGTTGTTTATGGGGCTCTTGGCGGCAGTGAATCTGCTTACCTTCCGCCGTGTACGTCCCGGACACAAGCCGCAGACTTTTCCATACGTGTCGGTTCTCATACCGGCACGCAATGAGCAAGATAATATCGGTGTGTGTATTTCAAGCCTCGTGAGTCAGGACTATCCCCGCTATGAGATTGTTGTCCTTGACGACAACTCCGAGGATGCAACCGGTGAAATCGTGCGGGATTGGGAAAGCTCAAGTGACCGCGTGCGATATGTAAAGGGAAGTTCACTCCCCACGGGATGGGTCGGCAAGTGTTTTGCTTGCCATCAACTTTCCAAGCATGCACGAGGCGAGCTTTTGCTCTTTACAGACGCTGATACGATGCATTCAAGCCAGAGCATTTCGGCGGCGGTGGCCGCGATGTACAAGAGTGGTGCGGATTTGTTGACCGTGCTGCCATTCCTCACCCTTAAGACGTTCTGGGAAAAGACAGTCATGCCGATGCTCCATTTCGTTACTTTCTGCACACTGCCCTTTCCGCTTGTAAGTGTTTCGCGCAATCCCCGGTTTGCGATGGCAAATGGTCAATTCATGCTCTTCAAGCGGGATGTATACGATGCCATCGGCGGTCACGAGTCCGTAAAGGACGCAATGGTCGAGGATGTATGGCTTTCGCGACTTGTCAAAAAAGAAGGATACTCGCTCCGCATTATGGATGGTGTGAGCATTGTAGCAACGAGAATGTACAAGTCGTTGAGGGAAATCTGGGAAGGGTTTTCCAAGAATCTGTTTCCGGGATTCAAATATTCTCTTCCGGCGATCATCGCCGTGATGATGTTCAATGTGCTGACGTCTGTCCTGCCCTTCGTATTTCTAGTGGCGGGTTTGTTTACACCCAGACCTCTTGATTGGCTCTCACTTGTCCTTTTGCAAGTTCTGGTGTTGTTTGTAATACGATTGATGATTGCGCACAAGTTCAAACTGAACTTGCTTGCCACGCTCACGCATGCATTGGGTATGGGTGTGGTAGCAGGCATTGCTTTTAATTCCGCCCGCTGGGCGTTGTTCAGCGGTGGAGTGCGCTGGAAGGGCAGAACATATGATTTCCGGCTGCGCACGGAAGAGTAATGATATTCTATTCATGACACACAACTGAGAGGAGTGATTGCGTGGCTGTTCTTCTGTTCCTTTTTCTTTTTACAAACGAAGCGTTTATTGTCGACGCGAGTACCGAGGCCACCTATAAGGTGGAGCTTTCCCGTGAGACACTGAGGGGCTATGTGGATGACATAGGGCTGTTCGCACGGAACATGCCCGGAGTTGTTGCGGTCCGGCCATTGGGATCGAACAAGTACCTGTATCAAACTGAAAAGACACTTCCGCTGGCGGGGAAGATGTCAACCGACTTTCTTATTCAGAAATCGGTTATTGGCGATTCGGTGACGCTGTACCGTTCCGTCAGCATTGAAGACCCAAACTATATGTCCTGCCGCGTCATGATTTCCCCATTGTCGGAAGAATCAACCCAGATTCAGATACGCCTTCGTCTGCGGCTCAGCAGAGCGAATGCTTCGGATATCCATTGGCTGGCCCCGGTTCTCGGGAACGGCTTCATCTCAGACCGCATGCAGGAGGATATGGAGGATATGTTGAAGACGTTTATCGAGCGGTCAAACAAGGAACTCTACGCACGCCTCCCGGCACAAACGACAAGCCGGTAATGGTCGAAAGATTCAGGACAGCCGGCCAAGCGCTGGCATCAGGAATTACGGATCCTCAGCATCGGCGAGTATTCAATGTCGTATACGGCGCTGTAGCGTTCTTTTTCTTGTGCAGCATTGCCTTCGTTGCCGGCGGACTTCTGCCTGACAAATATGCCTGGACCGCATCGGGTATCATCGCATTGAATGCGCTGGCCGTGTTTGTTTCAGAATTGCGCTGGCAGAAATTCCGAACAGTGGCGGGGACATTCCTGCTCATCGCAACCGGTGGATACATTGTTGAGTTTGCAGGCGTAACAACCGGCTTTCCGTTCGGCGGCTATAGTTACACTGACGTTCTTGGGTTCAGACTCCTTGGTGTGCCTGTGGCAATTGCCCTTGCCTGGTATGTCACAATCATTTGTACTATACGTATTGCTCTGTGGATTCACGGCAAGGCGCCAATGATGCGTTTGGCATTTTCCGCCGCCCTGATGACACTGGCGCTTGACATCGCCCTCGAACCGATGGCAGCGTTTATTAACGGATATTGGGTGTGGGATAGCGGCAGCGTTCCACCGCAGAACTATCTGAGTTGGTTTGTTCTGGGGCTGGCTGGCGCGTTGGCGACACTGTGGCGCGAGCGCAAGTATCCGGAAGCCGGACGAGGTGGCCTTGGGTTGTCCTCGGCGTTTGTGCTCGGGACGCAGTTTATCCTTTTCGCAGTTACCAACGCCGTGAACGGTCATTTGATTTCCACTCTTGCCGCTTGTGTTTTTGGTTCGATTCCGCTCTTTTCGCGCATCAAGCATCGCTGGTTTTTCAGGGAAGAGGGTCTGATAGAACGATGAAGAGCGAGTATATTCTCGTCCTTGCCGTCACGCTCTTCTTCCCTTTAGTGCTGAGTTGTGACAAGAATCTCCCCATCCGCCGTTACCCCGGAGCCTTGTTCAAAGCAATTCTAACGGTTGCTGTGCCATTCTGGATTTGGGATGTCTGGGTGACCGAGAGAGGGCACTGGTCATTCAATCCGGACTATGTCATGGGATTCTCGATGCTCGGGATGCCCGTAGAGGAATGGCTTTTCTTTCTTGTCGTTCCTTTCGTCTCGATCTTCACGTGGGAGTCCGCAAAGTATTTTCTGGAGGGAAAGAAGTGAAGGAGTACACTCTTCTCGCTACCCTCTCCGCGGTGTTGACTGTTTTCATTGATCTGGGCCTTCTGCGGACACGCGTCTTGTTGCGACCGCTATTCTGGATCTTTCTAGCGGTCATGTATTGTTTCAAGACTGTCGTCAATGGATATCTGACCGCAAGGCCGATTGTCACATACGGCGATGAATTTTATCTCGGAGTCCGGCTGTTTACCATACCGGTTGAGGATTACGTTTACGGCTTCAGTCTTATGACATTGACTGTCGTGTTTTGGGAATACTTCAAGCAGAAACAGATGAAACGGGAGAACAGTGAAGCGATTTGAAGGAAAGGTCGCCCTTGTTATCGGAGCGACGGGCGGAATAGGGAATGTTGTTACTCAGAAGCTGGTCGATGAAGGGGCAAGCGTTGTCGCTTTCTCGCGTAATGAAAGCAAGCTGGCAGAACTCTCCGGACTCCATGGTCACGCTCTATCTACTGTAGCCGGAGATGCCCGAATCGCCGATGACCTCGCATCGGCGGTACGTCATGCAGAGCGAACTTTTGGGGGACTTCATATTGTTGTCCATGCGGTTGGTTCTATTGTTTTGAAAAATGTCCAGACGACGACTGACGAGGAATGGGATTCGATTATAATGCAGAACCTTACGTCCCCGTTTAGGGCAATGCGTGCAGCCATGCCTGCGCTTGTGCGCTCCAAAGAGGGCTCTTTTGTTTGTATCACCTCTGCTGCAGGGTTGACCGGACTTCGAAATCATGAAGCGATTGGTGCTGCGAAAGCAGGGCTTGTAGGACTCGTTCAATCTGCTGCAATGACCTATGCCAAACGTGGGGTGCGGGTGAATGCTGTCGCCGCAGGACTGGTCAAGACACCGCTCTCCCAGTTCATCACCGGAAGTGAAGTCTCGATGAACGCATCGCTTGCCATGCATCCGATGGGGCGTTTTGGCGAGCCTTACGATGTGGCCGAGGCAGTTCTGTACCTTGCTTCGCCGCAAGCATCATGGGTGACTGGAACTGTTCTCCCTGTGGATGGGGGAATGACTAATGGCCGTAACTGATCGTTAGACTTTCGCATTGACATGAAAACACATACGCTTATCCGGAAACAATTCGTACCGAGGCCGGTGGAGGAGGTCTTTTCCTTCTTCCAGCGTCCCGAGAATCTTGCTGTTATCACTCCGCGATGGCTCGCGTTTCGCATCCTGACTCCCTCACCGATAGATATGGGGCAAGGGTCGGTCATCGATTATACCATCAAGTGGATGGGTGTCCCTGTGCGATGGACAACAATGATCACAAACTACCAGCCCCCGCATAAGTTCGTGGATCAACAATTGAAAGGCCCGTATTCACTCTGGCATCACACGCATACATTTGTCGGGAAGGACGGCGGCACCGAAATGACCGACACCGTACGGTATGTTCTTCCGCTTGGCGTTCTAGGAGACGTCGCTCATGCAGTGATCGTTCAACGCCAACTCGACCGTATTTTTGATTACAGGGCAAATGTGATCGAGGAGGTTTTCCCGTCCACAACATCTGATCATCCCATCACTATGGAGGAGACTCAGGTATGAAAATCGTTCTCACCGGCGGGACGGGGTTTATCGGGAAGAGACTTGTGGATGCGTTGGCGGAAAAGGGTCACAGCGTGGTCTTGCTGACGCGCAATTCAGCAAGAATAGATCTTCGGGCCTGGTCAAATGTCACGGCCCGCACATGGGACGGGGTCACGGTAGAGGAATGGAGCAGCGAAATTGACGGCGCCGATGCAGTCATCAACTTTGCGGGTGAACCAATTGCCGCAAAGCGATGGACGGACTCGCAAAAAAGAAAGATCATCGACAGCCGCGTGAATGGTACGCGCGCTGTTATCGAGGCAATGCGTCGCTCCAATCGGAAGCCTGCAGTTCTTGTCAACGCGTCGGCCGTCGGCTATTATGGCTCAGTACCCGATGATGATGTGACGGAAAGTTACAAGAGGGGGGAAGGCTTTCTCCCCGATACATGCGAGCAATGGGAGAACGAGGCGCGTAAAGCCGAGTCGTTAGGCACTCGGGTCGTAATGTTGAGGACAGGGATTGTACTGGGAGAGGATGGGGGGGCGTTGGAGAAGATGTCGCTTCCGTTTAAGTTTTTCCTTGGAGCTCCGCTTGGCTCGGGTCGACAATGGTTTCCGTGGATTCACAGGGATGATGTAGTTGCTATCACCCTCTTTATGTTGGAAAATTCATCAATTTCGGGGCCGGTAAATGTTGCGGCGCCTGATTCTGTAACCATGAATGAGTTCTGCAAAGCGTTAGCCCGCACGATGAACCGACCTTGTCTCGCGGTCGGGGTTCCATCCTTCATCCTCACCCTCGCCCTCGGTGAAATGGCCCAGATGCTGATTACCGGCCAGCGTATCCTCCCTTCAAAACTCGAAACCTACGGCTACCGATTTCTCTTCCCTAAATTAGATGGTGCGTTAAGGGACATTTTTTCTTAGATTCCCAGCCAAGACGGTTGTACCTCGGTGAACTCCCCAGTCCGTCACCAGACCATCAGCACCACTCCTGAAGGGGATACATGTTCGCGAATGTTCTAAAACTACTCTTGCTTACCGGTGCGCCTGTACTGTTTTTGGTCGGCGGCGGGTACTTCGTGAGCGAGGAGGTGCTGTTGTTTTCCAGCATTCTCGCTCTTGTGTTTCTGGCTGCAGTGTATTGGTTGAGCGACAAGGTGGTGCTGAAGATGTGCCGGGCAGAAGCTCTGACTCCATATCATAGTCCGACCCTTTACAAACTTGTGAAGGAGCAGAGCGAAAAGGCGGGGGTCCGTATGCCGAAGATTTACGCAATTGCCGGAGAGGCGCCGAATGCTTTTGCAACCGGGAGAAGTCCCCGCAAAGGTGCAATCGTCTTCACAGATGGCATACTCAAAGGAGTTTCATCCGAAGAGTTGCGCAACATCATCTCCCACGAGTTGACGCATATCAAGCGCGGAGACACGCTCGTTGCAAACTTGACGGCAATACTCGCCGGCATTTTAGGAGTCGGGATTGCGAAACACCAGGTCTCTCCGGAAGGTGAAGAGGGGAGGAGCGGGAATTTGAAGCGCGCAGCCACAAAGGGGTACGCTTACTTTCTTGCCCCTATACCGGCCATGGTTGTCACAATGCTTGTAGGCAGGAGGCGCGAGTTCCTGGCGGATGCCGCCGCCGCAAGAATCACGGGTCAGCCGTTGCAGATGGCGAGTGCTATCCGGGTGATGGAGAAACAGAAACATCAAAAACCGCTGATCGTGAGTCCCGCGGTAGCGCATCTTTTTACCGTCAGTCCGCTTACCGTCGGGAGAATTGCGCGGTTATTCTCTACCCATCCGCCGATGGAGAAGAGAATCGAGCGGCTTGAACATCTTATGAGAATGCAAAACGCTGCATGAAGAATTTTCATTTACCGCTTCCGTTGCATTACCGGAACGAGGTTCACTCTCCTATGCTTGCCTTCCTATGAAACTTTCGGTTTTTATCATCGTTCTTGTCACGGTCGTTGCCGGGGTCCTTGTATTGGGAAAGAGTCCGTCGGGACTGGACGCAGGGACCACTTTGCCACCCATTATTTTTGTCAGCCGTAACCCCTTGCCTGAGCCCGGCAACGGAGATGTACCGGGGTTGGGACCGGTGCATCGTACGGCAATTGTCGGGGGGAAGTTGATGATACGCGATGGCAACGGCCGCATCAGATCGCTCGTTGACTCATCCAAGCTGATTGATGTTGCCGACCCTTGCGTGTCTTTTGACGGGAAGAGGGTTCTCTTCTCCGGCATTCAACATCCTGATAGCAATTGGCGCATTTTCGAGATGGGAATCGACGGCGGGAGATTCAGGCAGTTGACGCTTTCGGACAGGGATATCCCGCTTGATCAATTCGGTGAGGCAAGGCATTTGTTTGTGCGATACGATGATTTTGACCCTTGCTATCTACCCGAAGGAAAGATAGTGTTTGCAAGCACCCGGTATCCGTCGATGGCGATGGTCAGGAGTGTGCGTGCAAGCAATTTGTATGTGATGGAGGGGGATGGGAGTGGTATGCACAGAATTACCTCGGAGCGAAGTGGTGGCGAAGAACCCACGATCGACCCGGTGACGGGACAGATTGTGTACTCTCGATGGTGGGTGAACATTGACATGCCGAGCAATGCCACACGCAACAATCTGACACGTGAGCGTTCGAACGCCCTTTCGGATGATATCGGGAATATCTGGCATGCCATTGTTATCCGGCCCGACGGCACGGAATTAAAACTGTACGCAGGATTCGCGCGCAGGCGCTCGGGCATGCAAACCTACAAGCCTTCAATCATGCAGGATGGAAAACTGCTGAGTGTATACTCACCCAACACTGCCCTCGTTCCCGATGCAGGCGGTTGGGGTATACGTTGGTTCAATCCGGGTGCCGACTTCGAGCGGCACATCGCCGGTGTCCGTCCCTCTGGAGAAGGATCGTATCGGGGGGGGAATTCCCCGCCGTTCGCCACGGATCCTGTTGGGTTGTCGGGAGAGAGAATCCTCTTCGCCTATTCGCTTGATGGTGTGGACTACGGAATCTTCGAAAGCAATCTTGACGGAAGTGACGTGCGTCCTGTTGTTGACCTGCACGGAACTCTTGAACTTGAGCCGCAGGTCGTAATGGCGCGGCCTCTTCCTCCCGTGATCAACCAGGACATGGTCAATCCCGTTTCCGATATCCCGCCCACCGAGGACCCGGAAACGTACGCCCGCAACGACTTCTTCCGTTTCGATTGCATGAATATCTTTTCGAATGGCAAGGTGGACGAACCGATGCCTGACGCTCCCCGCATTGGCAGGGACTATACAATACAGTTCTTCATGAACGCGCAGCGTCAAAGTACGGCCGGTCCGGATCCATCCATTCTCCTCAAGACTGCGCCGGTCTTCTACAATGGAGGCATTCACGAGCACGATGTTCCTGCAGAGGTGCCGCTGTTCGAACAAATTATCGACGCCGGGGGAAAAGTTGTCGAAACAACAGACGGAAAATTCGCTCACGTTGCCGGGCTGAACTTTGACCGTCAGGGGGCAGGGACAAAATGCGTAGGATGTCACATCGGTCACTCGATGCTTCCTGTGCCTCCCAACGGGTCTATTGCCGAGTGGTTCAACGCCGCACCCTCCGCCAATGTGACGGCTAGCTCAGAATTCAAAACCAGAAGTGGTATCTTGTACGCGAGCCGTAACATTGTCGATCGACAGGCTCGTACCGGTGGCGACTCTGTTGCGTGGATTGCCGATGAAGCCGAGGGTGCACAAGTCTCGCTTCGCTGGCCCGTGCCTCTCGAGGCGCGGCAGTTTATTCTCTACAACGTCACTCCCCCCGCAGGCTCAAAAATGTCCGTGCAAGATAGCCGGATTCTGCTATATTATAGGGGCATTGAGGTCGGACGGGTCCCTTCAACAGGGGCCCTTAGCGTATCAGGAACCCCAATCTCAATCCAACCCACCAAGATAGACTCTGCTCGCATCATTATTACCAAGATTACAGGAACGTTCCACGGACGGCGGCGAGCCGGCCTGGCAGAAGTAGAAACGATAGCAAGGCTTTTTCCAAACATCACTAATAATTAACTAACTCAGGAGATTTAATGGGAAGGATCCTTCTTCTCAGCGCCGCATTGGTATGTGGTGCACTACTCGCGCATGCCCAGGGCTTTCGCAGTGTTCACTCATCGGACGGTTTTCAAGTCTGGGCCGTAGGGAACAACGGATTGGTTTTCCGATCGTTTGATGGGGGGGCGACTTGGAGCCAATCCTTCCGGGGTACTTCGACTCTTCGCAAAGTATTTGTGAGACCGGGTTCAGTGTGGATGGTCTCCGAGGATGGCAGGACATTCTCATCTACAAACGGGGGAGCTGAGTGGATTGAAAGTGTCCCGGTACCGGGAACCACTCTCCATGAGGTTCTTTTCATCAACGAGCGCTATGGTTGGGTTGCCGGAGACAACGGGACTATTCTACGCACGACGAACAACGGGTTGAATTGGTCTCAACAAACGAGCGGAACTACGCAGAGCATTACTTCTTTGGCCTTCAGGGATTCATCAAACGGCTATGCAGGCGGCTCCAATGGAACATTACTGAAGACAATTGACGGTGGAGCGACGTGGACTAACACTGCTCCCGCAGGATGGATAAAGAACATAACCAGTGTCAGCGTCGCTGGAAGTTCCGTTTTCGTGGCAGGAGTGGACGGATTCTCCGCCCGTAGCCGTGACGGAGGGGTGACGTGGACTGCGCTGGACTTCGAGACAGACTCACAGAGCGACGTGAACGCGGTTCATGCTAAATCGGAAAACGATGTCGTGTGGGTCGGCGGTGGAGGATACATCCGAACATCGCAAAACGGAGGAAGCTCTTTCGACTGGCCGAAGCATGGTTTGCACTCCCCGTTGAATGCCGTATTTTTCTTCGATGCGATGAAAGGATGGGCATGTGGAGAAAAGACGAACGTTATTCTTCGCACAACTGACGGCGGAAATACATGGCAGATGCCGACAGGCACTACGATGGCAGCCCAGTGGCAGCAACGCCTCAGTCTGACGGCAACTGTGCGCGGTAATGCGTTCGATATAAATCCGTGGAACAAGAACACAATTTACTGCGCACTCGGCACACGCGTGTTTGCGAGCTACAAC
This sequence comes from uncultured Chitinophagales bacterium, assembly GCA_964495695.1. GTDB lineage: Bacteria > Bacteroidota > Ignavibacteria > UBA10030 > UBA6906 > CAADGV01. Next base: position 25,138 of record CAZBWR010000036.1, read on the forward strand.
CGGGGAGATTCATGGACACAGATTGCCACGCTGCCCGCCGGAGGCTCAAAGGTGAATTCCTTCTACATTTCGCGGCGGGACACGAACACATGGATTGCAGCATTTGGTGCGCCGGATAGGATCGTTCGGACAACGAACCGTGGGGCTTCGTGGACTGATGTCATAACAAAGAACTTCAGCGAGTACGGGATGCCCCTCGAAATGGACGGCTCACATCCCGACACTTTATATTTCGGCCCAGAAGATGGAAAGCTCTATCGCTCGATTGATTTTGGCGTGACGTGGTCGGAAATAAGCACACCCGGGTTTCGGAGCCCGTGTGATGTTGTTGTTGTCCGCGGTGCTCCAGATGTCATCTGGGTTGGCGATGGCGTCACAGGAAGCGGACAGGGACAAATGTTCGTCTCAAGGGATGCCGGCCGGACGTTCCAATTGAAATACTCCGTCACGGGTTCGGAAATTCCAACTGCTGTCGGCAGCTCGCTCGACAATAAGATCGGATATGCCACAGCCTGGGGTTCGGGGGGCGTAATGAAGACTGTCACAATGGGTGAATCCTGGTCCTCAGTTGCCACGACGGGGTCGACCTGGGGAATTGACATCGCGAAAGACGATCCGAACGTTGTCATGTTCGGAGTATATGGAGGTGGAACGTCATATCTCTCTTCGACTGCCGGTGCATCGTTCTCAACTTCCTCTCTGAGCGGCTCGAATTACGCCATCTTTGCCTACGATCGCGCAACCTTTCTCGCCCAGCAGAGCGGCGGTATTTTCAAGTACAATATTACCTACACCGTTCCGACGACAAACCAGCAGGCTCTGTCGCTAACGTCGCCAACGGGTGGAGAAAACTGGTCGTTCGGGACCTCACGCAACATCACTTGGTCCTCTACGGGGGTTGCCAATGTGAAGATCGAGTACAAGACGTCTGGAGCGACGCCGTGGCAAACAATAGCGGCAAGTACGCCAGCGGGAGCGGGCAGCTATGCCTGGGCAATTCCCAACGCCCCGACTTCGCAGGCGCGTGTCAGGATTATGGATGCCGCCAGTGGCGCCCCGATTGATAGCAGCAATCCCTTTTCGATCACCGTTGCAGGCATCTCTCTTTCTTCCAACACGTTGCAGTTCGGATCAGTTGTGATCGGCTCAACTGCCCGGCAGACGATTACACTGACGAATGGGGGAACCGCTCCGCTCGTGGTAACGAGCGTTTCATCAAACAATGAGGCTTTTGTTGCAAGCCGCGGTTCATTTTCCATACCCGCCGGTTCTACCGACACTCTGTCGATTATCTTTGCTCCCGCAGTGATTCAACCGTACTCCGGGCAAATGCAGATTGCTTCTAACGCTCCTGGTAGTCCCGTGGCCATTAGCGTCAGCGGAACCGGTCTGACCTCAGCTGCTCTTGCTGTGCTTTCGCCAAACGGCGGAGAGGATTGGACTGTGGGTTCGACGCGTAATATCACGTGGTCGGCAACTAATGTGGATAGGATCGAAATCTCCTATCGGACTGCTCCGGGGGACGGATGGCGCCGCATTGTTCAAAGTGCCGATGCTTCGCTTGGAAGCTTCGCGTGGGTTGTACCCAATACGCCTACGACGCAGGCTCGTGTCCGCATAGTCGACCGCACAACTGGGGGAGTGGTTGATTCGAGCGACAACGATTTCACTATTTCCGGAACAACGTCGGTAGTGGAAGGTGGAATTCCAACGAAGTTTGAATTGCAGCAAAATTATCCCAACCCCTTCAATCCGTCTACCCGGATCTCCTACGGCTTGCCCTCCGAAGCTTTCGTCGAGCTCAGGGTATTCAACATGATCGGCCAGGAAATAGCTGTTCTTGTGAGTGAACGTCAGAGTGCCGGACGGTATACAGTCAGTTTCGACGCACAGAGTGCCGGAGTAAGTTCATCGAGCGGGTTGTACTTCTACAGGCTTAGCGCGGGAGACTATGTCGAGATCCGGAAGATGATGCTCGTGAAATAAGAGTTCCATGCCCCGGGTCCCGGCGTAATGCCGGGACTCGTGCTTTTACAGAGTGATTCACTAGAGGAGAAATGTTGTGATGAGAAAGTTGTTAGGCGGGATATGTGTGATTGCATTGGGTGTGTTTTGCGGATTCCAGATTTATCATCAAACCGGAATGGTGCACGCCACGCAGAAAAACGGGTATGGCTGCATTTGTCATGAATTCGATCCGAGTCCCTCTGTAAATGTCTGGATTGCGGGCCCCGATTCGCTTCGAGCGGGAACAGTTGGTGACTATTCAATCAATGTGGCACGCACCGGAAACATCGGCGCAGGCTTCAATGTGGCGTCGTATTTTGGAGACTTGCAGTTAACGGATTCGGTCGGGACGCAGCTCATGCGTGAATCCACCACTGACAGTCTCGAGTTGACACACACATTTACAAAACTACGTTCCGGCAGCGACACGATATCGTGGTCGTTCAGGTTCCGCGCACCGTTAACGGCAGGCGTTATCGATACGCTCTATGCCGCCGGGAACGCCGTCAATAACGATACACTACCCGACGGGGACCATTGGAATTACAGCCCGAAATTTCTTGTCCGTGTTCTGCAACCTACCGCCGTTCACGAGCCGGTTGTCATATCGGGATACAAACTTCAGCAAAATTATCCCAATCCGTTTAATCCTTCCACACAAATAGGGTTTGATATCCCATCAGGAAGTCATGTCTCGTTGCGAGTGTTCGACATGCTCGGCCGGGAAGTCATGACTCTTGTAGAGGGATACCGCGAAGCCGGCAGGCATGAGGTTGTCGTTAATGCGCACAACTTGCCCAGCGGCATCTACTTCTACAGACTGATGGCTGGCGGCTTCCAATTGTCGCGCAAAATGATACTCGCACGCTAATAACTCTTCCAAGCATCCAGCGCCCCGCCCAGTCGACGGGGCGTTTTTGCTTCTTGAAGCAGTTTGTATGTCTGGCTTACTTGTCGTACATTTTCAACGACATCGATACATTCGGAATGCATGCTCCCGCTTATTGAACTTCTTGCTGCAACACCTCTGCTGTTGCTGTTTCTGGTTATTGGTCTTGGTTATCTGATAGGCAGCATCAGAATTGGCGGTTTCTCTCTCGGCCCTTCAGCAGTTTTGTTTACCGGTATTGCCCTCGGATCGCTTGATCCCCGCTTCCGCCTGCCGGACATTATATATTTGCTTGGACTCATTCTCTTCGTCTACACGATCTCGCTCCAATCTGGTTCCACATTTTTCAGTTCTTTCAATAAGCGGGGGATTCTGACGAATCTCTTCGCTTTGTCAATGATGTCAATAGGGGCATTACTCACGGCCGTTGCGTGGAGGTTGTTCGGGATGGATGGCGCTACGTTGGTCGGGGTCTATTGCGGTTCCCTCACAAATACTCCCGCCTTGGCAGCGAGCATTGAAACGCTGAGGAGCCTGTTCAAAACGGGGAACGTCCCGCTGGAGAGCGTCACCGCTCCCGTGATCGGCTACGGCGTGTCGTATCCTTTCGGAGTGGTAGGTGTGTTGTTGGGATTCTATCTGTTTTCCAGACTAAGGGGAAACAGTGAAGGCTCAGATCTTGAAGGATCGGAGAAAGGACCACTTGTCGCAAGAACTTTTCGGGTAACGAATCAGGCGATTGTTGGGGAAAATATCCGGGACATCCTCGTAAACTCTTCAGCCTCGGGAGTTGTACTCAGCCGATTGAAACGCGGGGATTTCACTTCGCTCGTCTATGCGGATACACGACTAGAATTGTATGACCTGGTAGTTGCCGTTGGTCCAAAGGCGGGACTTGATGCAGCTTTATCGATCTTTGGCGAAGTTGCAAAGGAACAGATCCATCTGGACAAAGACGAACTCGATTACAGGCGTATAGTTGTGTCGGAGCGAAGAGTTGTAGGCAGGAAGCTCAAGGACATCCGCCTTCAGGAATTGCTTGACGCAACAGTGACCCGAATCCGGAGGGGAGATGTGGACTTTGTTCCTACAGGGGAAACAGTGCTTGAGTACGGTGATAGAGTTCGAGTGTTGACGTGGGTAGGAAACATCGATCGAGTGTCACGTTTTTTCGGGGATTCTGTCAAAGTCAGCTCCGAAGCGGACTTTTTCTCCGTTTCACTTGGCATCGTTCTGGGAGTGTTGCTCGGGCTTGTCCCAATTCCGCTACCGGGCGGAACTTCGTTCTCCCTCGGATTTGCCGGCGGACCGCTGTTTGTCGGATTGATCCTTGGACGCCTGCAGCGGACGGGCTCGATTGTATGGGGAATGCCGTTCAGTGCAAACCTTGCGCTGCGTCAAATCGGACTTGTGTTGTTTCTGGCAGGAATAGGCACCAAGGCGGGAGAGGGATTTGTGAACACGTTAATGCACGGTGGAGCCTACTACGCGATGATCGGGGGAGCAATTACTGTTACTGTCACGATTACAACCCTGAGCTTGGGCGGAAAGATCTTCAAGCTTCCACTTCCTGCACTTATGGGTTTCATGTCTGGTATACAAACCCAACCCGCGTGTCTTGCCTATGCGAATGAGAGGACAACCACGGAAGCCGCCAACACATGGTATGCCTCGGTGTTTCCGACCGCAATGATAGGGAAGATTCTACTCGCGCAACTGCTGGTGAAGCTGTTGGTTTAGAGACGGCGCTACGTCAGTACAAGATTGTCCAACGCTGCCACCAGCATATGGGGTACCTGCGATTTCTTCACGAACACGACATTGGATTGCTGGCTTGCGTACGCAAGAACATCGGGATTCTCGCTGCCACTAAGGAAGACAAATGGGATGGACTTCAACTCGGCACTATACTGGAGCTGTGCGTGGAGCGAGATGCCATTCAGGACAGGCATTTCAATGTCGCTGACGATGACATCTACCGGACCGCTCTTGAGAATCTTGAGAGCCTCGGCGCCATTCTCAGCTGTCAGAACCGCAAAAGGATACTGGCCAAGTAACTCGCGCAGCAATTCCAGGTAAGCAGGTTCGTCGTCTATGACCAGTATAGTTTTCTTCATAAGAGCGAGGGGAAGTGATGGGTAGAAGCTACTAAATGTCCAGTAGGCTATCAACGAAAAAGATTTGCGATATCGCAAGAACTGTTTGATGTAAGTAATTGTATTTCAATGCAGTTTCTAATAGATTCAAGGAAATAGTTATGCAAATTCCTACAGTTCGTTCACTTTTGGGGGCTAATTGACGTTTCTCGAAGCACTTCTCCTCGGTATAGTTCAGGGATTGACAGAATTTCTTCCAATCAGCAGTTCGGCTCATCTCACAATAACTGGAAAACTCCTCGGACTCGTTTCTCCGGCAACTTCGGAATCGTGGACGGCATTTATGGCCGTCATTCAGCTGGGGACGCTCATAGCCGTGGTTGTGTACTTTCTTAAAGATATCGGGCAGATGTCCTCCTCGCTCTGGATCGATATTAAAACTCACGGTGTCTTCTCCGGCTTCGGCAAATTCTCTCAGCCCTCAAAGTTGGCTCTTTTGGTGATACTCGGTACTGTTCCCATGGGAATTATCGGGCTGACGTTCAGCTCGATCATTCATAGCATGTTCACAAAGAGCACAGTTGTCATCTCGTCGAGCCTTATCGGGCTGGCGATTCTACTGTGGATCTCGGAACGGGTCGCAACGCATAAACGTGAACTGAGCTCCCTTACATGGGTTGATGCGCTTGTGGTTGGTACGGCACAAGCGCTTGCACTCATTCCCGGATCGTCAAGATCAGGAACGACATTGACTGCCGGGCTCTTTCTCAATCTAAAACGAGAGGCTGCGGCGCGGTTTTCGTTTCTGCTGAGTATTCCCGCTGTGGCTGCGAGCGGTCTGTACGAGTTTTCCAAAATCCACGGTGATATCGGCGGTTTCGGATTGACGAATGTGATTGTCGCAACCGTTGCGTCCGCTGTTGTTGGCTACGCTGCCATCGCGTGGCTGTTGAAGTATCTTTCAACACATACGACGTTCATCTTTGTTGTGTATCGCATAGCGCTCGGCGTTGGCCTGTTACTGGCGCTCTATTTCGGGGTCATGCAGATTTGATAAGGGAGGGAGGATTGTTCGGAACACCGACACGCCGCTTGACAGCTGTCGCTGCTCTTGCTGCTGCGGGCATTGCCCTCTACGTGGTTGAGTCCTTTGTTCCAATGCCGCTTCCCTTCATCAAGATCGGACTGGCGAATATTGCTTCGGTTCTGGCACTGGCTCTGATCGGTGTTGGCGGCATGTTTGCTGTTATTCTTCTGAGGATTGTTGTAGGGGGGCTGCTTGTCGGGAGTTTTATGGGACCAGCCTTCATTCTTGCCATCTCGGCGGGAATTGCATCCGGAGCAGCCATGGCTCTCGTCAAGGTGTTGGCTCCCCGGGTATTCAGCTTGTTTGGAATAAGTTTGATAGGCTCGGTTGTTCACGTGATGGTTCAGCTGGTAATCGTGCGATACGTTTATGTAAAGAGCGAGGAGGTCTTCACGATCCTCCCATTGCTGGGCCTGACCGCACTTCTCGGTGGAATTATCGTGGGCTTCGCGTCACTCAGTCTCTACAGATCGCTTCATACAATTCGAACGACATGAAAGGGATAACCGTAGGAGATATCCTTCTTCTGGTGTTGTTGGTGGTTGGCGTTGGTATGAGTTTTCTGCATGCCGGGTTCACCGGGAGCGAAGGATCCCTCGTGCTCGTTGAAGTCAGTGGGCTTCCTGTGTATAAGGGAAATCTCGATGAGCCTCGCAAAGTAACAGTGAAAGGAGGCTTTGGTGACGTACGGATTGTCATAGCTGACAAGCAGGTTGCCGTACTCTCTGCTGAATGCCCAAACAAAGTCTGCGTCAGAACCGGCTCGCGGTCGCATGCCGGTGATGTTATTGTCTGTGTGCCTAATCGTGTTATCATTCGTATCCTCGGCAAACTGACACCGGGTGTGAGAGGAGTTACAGGATGAAATTACCCATCGTGCTGGTTTGTCTTGCTTTTATCTCCTGTGCTGAAAAAGAACGGGGTCCCGTTGTTCGCCAATCAACGGTGATGGAGACGTTTGTTACCGTCACTGTATATGACGAAGACCCGTCCCTTGATCATATCAATATGCTTGTTGATTCTGTGTTCGGGGAGATGTCCCGCATCGAGGGAATGATGACGGACTATTCCGACACAAGCCAGGTCGGGAGAATCAACAAAGGCGCGGCGAAAGATACTGTCACCATTTCGGAGGAACTGGCTCAACTCATCAGGCGCTCGCTTGAATATTCAAGGGAGTCGGAAGGCAGCTTCGATATCTCGATTGGCCCGCTGGTAAAAGGCTGGGACTTCCTCGATTCAGATCCAAAACCCCCGACGCCTCTGCAAATCAGGACGATGCGGAGACTCGTTGATTACAACAAGGTTATGATCGAGGGTAACCGTGTCTGGCTTGAGGGTCGTGCAATGCGCATCGACCTCGGGGGAATTGCGAAAGGGTACGCGGTTGATCGCTCGTTGGATATCCTTGAAAGGAACGGGATACACCGGGCGATCGTGGATCTTGGCGGCAATCTCGGAGTCCTATGGGATGGAACGAAGCCTTTGGAGTCGGAGGTTGCAGAAATTCTCATCCGGCATCCCCGCAAAGAAGGAAAGTTCTTCGGCTCGTTCCGCATGGGAGGAGGCGGAGTGTCGACGTCAGGGGACTATCAGAGATATTTCATATCCGGTGGCGTCAGGTATCATCACATTCTGGATCCCGCAACCGGTTACCCGGCAGTGGATGTTGTCAGCGTCACGATTCTCGCTGACGACGCCACAACGGCAGATGCGCTCTCGACGATGATCTTTGTTCTAGGAAGGGAGAGAGGGATGGAATATATCCGATCCCATGACGGCGTTGAAGGAATGATAGTTTGGGAGGAGGGCGATCACCTCAGGTATGAGGTCTCGCCGGGACTCATGGATAGATTTGTCCGAAGCAATGATTAGCTTGCGGAACCTGAGCTACTCCTACCACGAGAGCACTAGGGAGGCCCTTGCAGGAATCAGTCTTGATATTCAGAAAGGGAGCTTTGTTGGCGTGATGGGAGGGAATGGCTCAGGTAAGAGCACCCTCGCCCGTTGTCTTAACGGGCTTCTGACTCCCTCTAGAGGAGAGGTGCTCGTCGATGGAGTTTCGACCCGGGACAGTAATTCCCTGCCTGCGATTCGGAATAAGGTCGGACTGGTCTTTCAGGATCCGAACAACCAACTCACTTCTCCCACTGTTGAACGTGAACTGGCCTTCGGTCTGCAGAATCAAGGCATTCCAACGGAAGAAATCCGCTCAAAGGTAGATAATGCCCTGCTCCGACTCTCGCTTTCCTCTAAGCGCATGCTCCCACCTTCAAATCTCTCCGGCGGGGAAAAGCAACGGTTAGCAATTGCATCAGTGAGCATCCTTAATCCAAAATACCTGGTTTTGGATGAGCCAACCTCATTTCTTTCTCCAAAGTGGCGTAGATTGGTTCTGGATGAAATAATCCAACTCAATAAGAAACAAGAATTTACAGTTGTCTTTATCACTCAATACTTGCGTGACGTGCAAGAAGCATCCAGGCTGCTGGTTCTGAGTAATGGGGTTGTAGGGTATGATGGAATGCCCTCAGGTTACATACAATGACGGGGGCTGGGTGAGGTTAGAGGTCGAGAATTTGGACTTTGTGTATCGGAGCACAGGCGTGCTCCCCCAGAGAGTGTTCTCCGGCTTTTCACTGCGAGCTGAGGCTGGCAAGGTGACCGCGCTTATTGGGGAACAGGGAACCGGAAAATCGACGCTCCTCCAAATCATGGCGGGTCTACTGCCTCCGGAATCGGGCAGTATACTTGTAGATGGCATTGAGCCGGAAAACCATCAAGATGGTTGGAGGGGTGTGCGTCAGCGGATGGGCTTTGCTTTCCAATTCCCTGAGCAGCAGTTTTTTTGCGAGACGGTTTTGGATGAGTTACTCTACACGTGTCGTCAATACCGCATTCCGCCTGGCGATGAACTGACTGCCGCAACTGATGCGCTGGTTCGCCTGCAACTTGATGCTGACATTCTCAGGCGATCGCCTTTTTCGCTCAGTATGGGGGAGGCTCGTCGGGTTGCGGTTGCGAGCTTGCTTCTTCATCAGCCTGACACGCTTTTGCTTGATGAGCCTACTGCCGGACTCGACCAAGAAGGAACTGGAGTTGTCTTGGACCTTCTGTTGGACCTTAAAACAAAAGGACGAACAATTGTGCTTGCAACTCACGATCACTCCGTCGTCACTACGATGGCTGATGAAGTTGCGGTATTGGGGGAGGATTTTAGAATGCTCACAGTGGTGGAATACGATGAGTCCGATTTGAGCCGGCACTTCATCTACTAATCCAACCGATCCCGGAAATCGCCCCAAGAACTCCCATCCATAACCAATCAACTGTACGGGTTTTCAGTATTGCAAAAGGTGTACGGGGAGTTGCACGATTGTAGCCTCTTGCATCAATTGCATCCGCAAGATGATGTGAGGTCCGAAGGCTCATGACAAACAGAGGAAGCGCTGCAGAGACTGCAAATTTTACGTGCGAAACGAACGAGGTTGAGTCGTCGCCGCCCCGGGCGATTTGTGCGGACTTAATTTGTCGGGCTGAACGGGTTAGAAGGGGTACGAAGTTGATAGTGAGACCTAATGTCAGCAGGTACGACGATCCTCTGCGCAAGTGATTCAGCGGCCACTCCAAGGCATCAAAAATCTCCCCTATTGAAGTTGTGGCAACAAAGGACTTTGAAAGGAACAGGAGCAAGATAATCTGCAGGGAGAGGAAGACTCCGTTTGTAAGTCCCTCCAATGTGAAGTAATAACCCGCCACCGAGAAGAGAATCCTGCCGCTCTGCGATATACCTTGCAGCAACAGAATAATCACGATAAAAACAAGAACTTTGCGCAGCAACAGGACCATGTCCATAAGGTGGACTTTCGCAGTTATCAGTCCCAAAACTACTACAGCAGCGACTATTCCGAGTGTTACCCATGTCTTTGCCGCAAGAATCAAAATCGCAATCCAGAAAAGCGATATGACCCGTATGCGCGGGTCGAGAGGATGATGTCCGGGATGTTGTCTCACACAGGTGTCCTTGTTCATGGACAAGCTACTCATTTGCTCTTGAAAATCAAATGGCTTCTGATATGTGGGGGGATGGTTCGGAGGTGATGTTAAACACAAGGAAACGCTTCCGCATTCAGTATCATGGAAGTGAACCTCTTGCCCTCCCCAACCAACTAAACTTCACGGAGATTTTCTTTCATGCAATGGACCAGTGATCCATCTGACTCCACGTCTATTGATTTTTCTTACCGGCGGGCCAAGGTAGAGCATTACATTGATCGTGCCGAAGAGTGCCTGTTGATGAGCCGCTACAAGCCCGCACTCGAGCTTCTGCAGAAAGCGTTCAGTCTTGATCCTCGTGATCAGCGTGCGATAGAGTTGAAGAGAAGAATTGAATATGCACATGAGTCCCTGTTGGCTGTGGCCCGCGGTCTGTCCAACGGGCACCGATCAACTAAGCGCGGCGAGATAGTGTTGGTGGTTGATCAGGATGAACGTGTGCTTGCGTCTGTCTCTGCATCACTCTCACGCTACGGGTTCAAAGGTGTTGGGGCCTCGAGCTTCAACGAAGCGCTCACCGTACTGTCCGAACTCCAGCCGCATCTTATCATCTCTGAAGTGAATTTCGCTGATGGACCGGTCGGGTTCGATCTCTACTTCTGGGTTCGGAACAACTCTTCGCTTATGCACCTGCCGTTCTTGTTCCTTGCGACGCGTGTAAGCCGCGAGATGATGATTGCCGGAAAGAGAATGGGAGTTGATGAGTTTGTGCTCAAACCTCTCGATGAAGATGTCCTGATGGCGTCAGCCTTGCATAGCCTCTCGCGTCGAAGGAAGAGGTAACCTTCCCACGGGAAGATCAAGACGGGTATTGAGAGAGCCGGTTCGCAGCGCGGGCCGGCTTTCTTGCTTTTGCCTGCCCCTCTTCGTACCTTTTTGAAGATTTTAAGCCATTTTCGATGAAAAACCTCCTCATAAACGAGATCTTCCACAGCATTCAGGGTGAGTCGAGTTACATGGGCATGCCATGCGTATTCGTCCGGCTGACCGGCTGCAATCTGCGGTGCACTTGGTGTGACACCGAGTATTCCTTTTACGAAGGAAAGGAGATGTCACTTAACAGCATCATGTCGGAGGTGGAAAAGTACAATTGCAAATTGGTGGAAATTACGGGAGGCGAGCCTTTAGCGCAGGAGCATGTCAACGAGTTGATGACAATGCTCTGCGACGCGGGCTTTGAGGTGCTTATCGAAACGAGCGGCAGCATAAATATCGGAAGAGTTGACTCACGTGTACGACGCATAGTGGATTTCAAGTGCCCCGGCAGCGGCATGGTGAAGCACAACCTGTGGGAGAATGTTGAGTTCTTGAAACCAACTGACGAAGTGAAATTCGTCGTCGGGGACCGTGAGGATTTTGATTGGTCGGTAGATGTCATAAACCGGTACGGGCTTCTTCAGCGGTGTCCCGTTCTCATGTCACCCGTATTCGGCGATGTCCAGCCTATTGATCTCGCAGGATGGATTCTGGACAGCAGACTCCCTGTTCGTTTTCAGTTGCAGATGCACAAGTACATATGGGAACCGGAAACGAGGGGCGTATGAACCCGCTGGCGGTGGTGTTGGCAAGCGGAGGACTCGACAGTTGCGTCACAACAGCAATTGCCGCGGAGACACATGATCTTGCGCTGCTTCACCTGAACTACGGACAAAGAACGGAGGCCCGTGAACTGAGGGCGTTTCATGCCATCGCTGATCACTACAATGCCCGCCATCGTCTTGTTGTCTCAATGGAACATCTTGCCGCCATTGGCGGCTCAAGTCTGACGGATTCGAGGATTCCGGTCTCGAAGGCTGATTTGTCGGGCAAGGAGATTCCTACCTCGTATGTGCCGTTTCGCAATGCGAACATGCTCGCAGTCGCAGTGAGCTGGGGAGAAGTGATAGGAGCGGCGGAGATTTTTGTCGGGGCTGTGCAGGAAGATTCCTCCGGCTATCCGGATTGCCGCAGGGAGTTTTATGATGCGTTTGAGATGGCGATTCGCACCGGCACAAAGCCATCCACCAACATTACCATCAACACGCCGGTGATTCATTGCAGTAAGATGGAGATCGTGCTGAGAGGCGCAGCACTCGGTGCGCCGCTTCATCTCACATGGTCATGCTATCAGGCTGAAGACGAGGCGTGCGGTGTCTGCGATAGTTGCGCGCTGCGGCTACGCGGATTTCAGCTTGCCGGACTGGCCGATCCGATTCCTTACAAACACAGGCCCGTGTACGCCGGTTGACGGCAAAGGGTCATTCGACAACAAGCACGTCCCGCGGTTTGGACATTGAACAAGGAGAGATGTATGGAACAATTCAAAGAAAGCATCTACAAACTGATCACGGAAACTTCAACGAATCTTCCTCCGGATGTCCGGCGGGCGCTTGCGAGAACGATAGAGCAGGAAAGTCCCTCCACACAGTCCGGCCTTGCACTGCAGACAATTGCATTGAATGTTGATATGGCGTGCGACAATGTTGCGCCTATTTGCCAGGACACAGGCATGCCGACGTTCGAGATTCTTTGTCCCGTCGGTGCAAACCAGATCGTCATGAAGAAGCAGATCAAAGAGGCAATTGCGGAGGCGACGAAGAACGGCAAACTGCGGCCCAACTCTGTTGATTCGATTACCGGCAAGAACACGGGTGACAACCTCGGAGCGGGGACGCCGGTGATACATTTCGAGCAATGGGAGAAGGACGAGATCGATGTCCGGTTGCTGCTGAAAGGCGGCGGATGCGAGAACAAGAACATCCAGTACTCGATCCCCGCTGAGCTGCCGAATCTCGGCCGCGCCGACCGTACACTCGAGGGCGTTCGCAAGGCAATCATGCACGCGGTGTATCAGGCGCAGGGGCAGGGGTGCAGTGTTGGCGCAATCGGCGTAGGAATTGGCGGGGACAGAACGTCGGGCTACACACTTGCGAAGCAGCAACTCTTCCGCTCGCTTGACGATGTGAACCCCGATCCCGAACTCGCGAAGCTTGAAGCGCGCATCATGGAAGATGCCAACAAACTGGGCATCGGTACTATGGGTTTCGGCGGCAATGCCACACTGATCGGATGCAAGATCGGTGCGTACAACAGGCTGCCAGCCAGTTTCTTTGTAAGCGTTGCGTATGATTGTTGGGCATTCCGGCGGCTCGGTGTTGTCCTCGACTCTGCTACCGGCGCCATCAAGCGATGGCTCTACAAGGATGACACCCCGAGTGTCAAGATGGCAAAGAAAGAAGGTCTGCCGGTAACGGGACGTGAAGTATCATTGACCACGCCCATTTCCGAAGCGCAAGTGCGTTCACTTAAAGTTGGCGACGTTGTGCTGTTGAACGGGATGATGCATATGGGAAGGGATATGATTCATCATCACCTGATGTCGCATGATTCGCCCGTAGACCTGAATGGCGCCGCGTTGTACCATTGCGGACCTGTTGCGTTGAAGAAGGATGGCAAATGGACTATCACCGCCGCCGGCCCTACGACCAGCATCCGTGAGGAACCGTATCAAGCGGATATCATCAAGAAGTTTGGCATTCGCGTCGTTATCGGGAAAGGAGGCATGGGGGCCAAAACGCTTGCGGGACTGAAGGAACATGGAGCGGTGTACCTGAATGCCATCGGCGGTGCCGCACAGTTCTATGCGAAGTGCATCACCGAAGTCCATGGCGCAGACTTCCTGGAAGAGTTCGGTATCCCCGAGGCGATGTGGCACATCGTTGTGAAGGACATGCCCGCAATCGTAACGATGGACTCCCATGGCAACAGCCTGCACGCGGATGTCGAGAAGTCATCCGCTGCGGAGCTCAGGAAATTCGCCGAAGTTCCTGCGTGACCGAAGAAATCAGTTCATTGAAAATCACACATCCTCAACTATCTACTGGAGACTCGTATGCTTAGCAAGACAATACTGACTGCATTTGAAACACAAATCAAGAACGAACTCGAAGCAGCGTACCTGTATCTTTCGATGTCGTCGTACTGCAATGCTGCAAACTTTCCCGGATTCAGTAAATGGCTCCGCATGCAGGCGCAGGAAGAACTGGGGCACGGCATGAAGCTGTTCGATTATGTCCACCACCGCGGCAGCAACGCAACGCTGCAGGCGATTGCAGAGCCCAAAGCCTCGTTCAAGTATATCGCCGAAGTTTTTGACGTCGTGTTTGAGCACGAGAAGAAGGTGACAGGGCTGATACACAAGCTGTACGAGACGGCATTGAAGGAAAACGACTACGCAAGCCAGATCGAGCTGCAGTGGTTCATCACCGAACAGGTGGAGGAGGAGCAGACTGCTTCAACGATCGTCGAACAGTTGAAGATGATTGGCGACAATAAAGCCATGCTGTTGATGATGGACAGGCAGATGGCGGCACGCAGCGGGCAATAGCTGCAAAAAGAAAGCCGGTGAAAATAATTCACCGGCTTTTTTATTACAGTCCTGCTGATCTCAGTAAAGATCAACTGCGGGCACGTTTGGAATCAGTCCCCTTTCGTGTCCCTTCCGGAACAGATACTCCAGCGCCTTCTTTCCGCTTTCGCCCATATCAATCGTCAACTGGCTGACGTACATCTTCACGAACTTTTCGCCCAGCGTGTAGTCAATTCCTCGGCCCCATTGCATTGCGTACGGAATCGATTCGTTCTGATGCTCATAGCCGTAGGCGATGCTCTCTTTAAGGCCTTTTGACAGTGTCCGTGCCATCGGCTCGCCCAAATCTTTACGCACGACGTCCAATCCTAACGGAAGCGGAAGGCCGTTGGTGTGTTTCTCCCAAAACTCCCCGAAGTCCAAAATCTTGTTGTATCCGAGCGACTGATAGGTGATTTGTCCCTCGTGAATCAGCAATCCTGCGTCAACGGTCCCGTTATCCACGGCATCCATGATTGTGTCAAACGGCATGTCAATGTTGTTGATACCCTCCGTGAATGTCTTGAACAGCAGTGTTGCGGTCGTTAACGGGCCGGGTGTGCCGACGATTTTACCTTTGAGATCGTCAAGGGACTTGTACTTGCGGGAGATGATGACGGGACCATACCCTTCGCCCATGCTTGCACCCGTGCGCATGATCCAGTACTTGTCCGCAACGGCGGGAAATGCGTGTGCCGAGATGGCCGTGACCTCAAGCTCTGCCCGCATCGCCCGTTCGTTCAAGGATTGGATGTCTTCGAGAAGATGCTCGATGGTGATGCCGTCAAGCTTGACCTTGCCGCTGGCAAGTCCATAAAACATGAATGCATCGTCGGGGTCGGGACTGTGACCCACTTTGATAATTCGATCTGACATGATATTCGTCTGAAATGGATAAAAACGTGAGCCAAAATATACGGCAAATGG
>CAZBWR010000037.1:0-10697 GCA_964495695.1 uncultured Chitinophagales bacterium
TACGATCTGCGCGCCGTGACGGAGTGTAGCGCAATTTTTTGTCACGGAGCAATGACATTCCGCAGTATCCGTGGCAGCCTGTGAGATTATGGACTAAAGTCCCCGATACCTTGTTAGGGGAATTCGTTCCCACGACCTGAAGGTCGTGGCTATTCCCTTACCTTGGCCGTCACGGCAGGCGCGTGGTACCTTCGCGCCGTGACGGATATCCCGGCCTAGAAGGCTGCGCAGATTTCTGTCATGGAGCAATGGTTGTCCGCAGTATCCTTGACAGCCTAGGTTATTGGCTAAGTCGATTACGGTAAACGAGTGTCGTTAGCTCCCCGACGGTCAACTCCTCATCGTATCCCAAATTTGTACTCTCTCTCCCTTTCTGTATATTTCTTCCGTCATCAAGGGGGCCTTCGTCGCTAACGCGGCGGGGGCTTGTCATTTTCTCAAACTGCCGGTCATTATGAAGCTCGTTCCTGTTCTGTGGTCACTTGTCGTCCTTCTTGTTCTTGCAAGCTGCAACACAGGCCTCTCGCCCGTCAATGAACCTTCCGGTTTCCGCGGCGTTGTCCGGTTCAAGAACTGGCCCCCGCCTGACAGTGTGCGTGATCTCCGCATCGTCGCGTTCGAGTCGTACCCCACGGACAGCTCAAACATCATCTCATCACTGTTGCAAGGAACGGCAGCGTTCTATCCCGATCTCGGCGTCAGATTCGAGACTGTCTTCCCGCGGAATGCTGATAGCAGTGCGTACGTCTTCACGATTCAGGACGGATACAACCTTCAGCTCAAGAACTATACCTACATCATTCTTGCGCAGCAATACGGCCCGAATGTGTTTACAGACTGGCGTCCGGCGGGCGTCTATTCGGTAAGGCCAAACTCATTCGACCCGGCTTCCGTACGCGTGTTGCTCCATCAGGTTATGCCGGACATCAATATCAATGTTGATTTTGACAATCCTCCTCCGAGACCATGGCGATGAAATTGTTGACCGCGCTATTGCTTGTTGCGACGCTCTCCTATTCTCAAGAGGGGAGTATTGCGGGACGAGTCACATCTGAGGCCGGTGGTGATCCGCTTCCGGGTGTTAATGTTGTGCTGCAGGGAACAGTGAGAGGAGGCGTGACCGATGCCTCCGGTGAATTCCGCATTAGCCGGCTATCGCCGGGAACCTACACGCTCGCCTTCTCACTTGTCGGGTACCAGCGTCAACGGCTACCGAATGTGACTGTTGCGGCCGGAGGTGAGACTATCGTAGACGTGACATTGAAGGAAGCTCCCGTGCAGACTGACCAGGTTGTGGTAACCGCAAGCAAGCGCGAGCAATCGTTGCAGGATGTTCCGGTCAGCGTCTCCGTGATTGACGCGACGGAGATTCGAACACGCAACTCTGTGACGCTCGATGATGCCCTGCGCTTCGTTCCCGGCGTGAACATGACCGGACCGCAGATCAACATACGCGGCTCAAGCGGCTACAGTCTGGGCGGCGGCAGCCGTGTGTTAATGTTGGTGGATGGCATTCCGTTCATCACAGGCGACACGGGCGAGCTGATCTATGAGATGATTCCGGCAAGTCAGATTGACCGGATTGAAGTGGTGAAAGGGGCAAGCTCGGCATTGTACGGCTCCAACGCGCTCGGCGGCGTCATCAACATTATCACGAAGCCGGTGAGTGAAACGCCTGAAGCATCCGTGCGCATGTTCGGGGGATTCTACAACAAGCCGGCCTATGAACAGTGGAGGTGGACGGACAAGAGGAGATATCTTCACGGCCAGTCGGCAGCCTTCTCGCAGAAGTTCGGCGAGTTCGGAGCCTCGCTCTTCATCTCCCGTTATATCGATGACGGATACCGGAGGAACGATTCGCGCAGCCGCTACAATATCTCGTTCAAGGCACGGCAGGAGTTCTCGCCGGCCAGCGCGCTGACAATCGGGGCGGGGTTCTTACAGCAACATACCGACCAGTTCGTGTTCTGGCGGAGCCTGGACTCGGCACTCATTCCGCCGCTGACGAACCAGAATGACAACCAGCAATCCACACGTTTCCACCTCAACGGCACATATAATAGTGTCATGTCAGGAAATGTTCTTTTCACCGTTAAGGGGATGTGGTCGCACAACCGCTGGGGATACCAGCAGTTCCTTGACGGCGACAGGTCGTTTGCTGTCGTCCATGGCTTCCGCACGGACATCTCGGCGAGAGTTTTGCCCGACGATCTCCACACAATAACGGCGGGCGTGGATGCGAACGTAGATTTGATCAGCGGGGACACGTTTGAAAGACGAACGATCGGGGGACTGGCGTTGTACGGCCAGGATGAGATTGCGCTGGGGGAGAAGTGGACTGCGACAATAGGCATCCGCACGGACTTTCAGTCGGTTGGACTTAGCGGAGAGGGTCTCCAGCTCAATCCCAAAGCAGCGGTGGTGTTCAACCCCGTGGAAGGAACGACGCTGCGGGCATCGTTCGGGCGGGGGTTCAGGATCCCTTCGGTTGCCGAGGCGTTTATCGCCGCCGGCGGAGGGTTGATACGCGGCGTGCCCAACACGGATCTGAAGCCGGAGCGGAGTATTGCGTTTGAAGCGGGTGTGAGTCACGTTCTCGCAGGGGCAATGAGCATTGACGCGGCGTTCTTCCGGTCGGAGTACGATAATCTTATCGAACCCGGACTCTCAGTGTCAGGACAAAATGTGCAGGTCCAATGGCGGAATGTTACATCTGCCCGCGTGCAGGGGTTTGAAACTGCGTGGAGGGCAGGATTGTTCGGCAACATGGTTCTTGCGTCAGTTGGCTACACCTACGTTTGGCCTGAAGATCTCACGAAGAAACAGATATTGAAGTACCGGCCGCGCCATTTGCTCTACACAAACCTTTCCGGAAACTTTGGCTGGCTGAGACTTGGCGGGGATTTCAGGTTTGTGAGCAGGGTGGACAATATCGATGACGAGCTGGTGAATTCCGGCATCATTCCGGATGGCAACGAACGGGTTGACATTCTTGTTGCCGATTTCCGTGTGGGGGCCGAGATTCCTGTTATGGGGTTTACTCTCTCCGCAATGCTGAACGTACGCAATGCGTTTCAGCGCAACTACGTTGAAGTGATCGGAAACATGATGCCTCCGCGTACCTACCTTCTCTCGCTTGATGCGCGGTGGTAAACAGATGAAGGCCTCCCCCTCTTGCATCGCATTGTCAACGGAGGAGACCTTCATGACATGTCTTGCTATTTCATCCCGCCTGGCTGAGTTTTGCCGGTCAAGTCCAAACCATACTTCTCGCTGATATCCAGGGGCGGCATGGGGCCATCGAGCGGCTTCAAATCTCTCACATACCAATCGTACCAATCCAGCACCCGGTACAAAAAGTCAATGCGTCCGGGCTGCCGCGCATTACCGTGTTGCTCGCCCGGATACTGCACGAGGCGCACTGCCGGATGCCCGTTCACTTTCATCCGGCGGTATAGCTCCATGCTTTGTGTCGGATGTACGCGCGGGTCGGCTTGTCCGCCAAGGATAAGTGTTGCCGTTTTGCTCTGGTGCGCGTAATAGATGGGGCTGCGCTTCAGCGCAAAGTCCCACATCTCTTCGATATGTCGTCCGGCATGAACGTAATACTCTTCCCACGGAATGTCTGTCGTGCCGACCTTACTGACGAGGTTGCTGATGCCAACAAACATGCACACGGCACGGACTTTCTGCGTGTAGTAGGTAGCAAACCACGCCGATGCAAATCCGCCGTATGAGCCGCCGCCCAGTCCGACACGCTGTTTGTCGGCGATGCCTTGTGCGATGAGATAATCAATGCCGTCGGCAACATCGTCGAATTCCTTGCCGGCTGCGTCGCCGAAGCCCATCGCCGCAAATTCAACGCCGTAGCCTGTGCTTGCGCGATAGTTTGGATAGAATACGACGTAACCCTTGTTTGCCAACACCTGGCCGGGTTCCGCATAACGGGTTATCCAGCCGTTCGAGTAATTTGCCTCCGGGCCGCCGTGAACGACAACGACCAACGGATAGCGTTCGCCAGACTTGTAACCCACAGGGTAAATAAGCAACCCCTCGATTTCGAGTCCGTCGCGTGCGGCATACCGGATGGGCTCCTGTTTGCCGAGCGTTTTCTCACTGAGCCACGGGTTCACATTTGTGAATCTCTCGAGGGTCTTACCGTTCCAGAAGTACACATCCCCCGAAATCGCAGGAGATTGCCCGACGAGCACGATGTTCTTCATCCCGTCCGTGAACGACGGGTTGTCGAAAATCACCCCGGCTTTTTCGGAGCTGAGAACAACCGTGCGTTGCTTCTTGTTGAGCGGGATCGTGCTCAGCGTTGTTTGCACTCCCTCGTCCGAACGGTAGGCAAGCGTGTTCTTGTCTTTCCAGCCAACCCACACAACATGACCGCGGAATTTTTCGGGAGTCAAATTCATCGTCTCGCCGCCGGAGACGGGGATGACCATCGCCTGGCTTGCTTTGTGGTCACTCTGTGTCAGTGCGGAGTTGTATGCAAGGTACCTGCCGTCAGGACTGAAGGCATAGTTGCCCAGCTTGCCCGGATTGTTGGTGAGTTGACGGTAGGTTTTTGCCGCAACATCCAGTAGGTAAATTTTCTGGAACACATACTCGTGATCAACAAGGTTCTGCGGGCTGCCGCCGAAGGCAATCGACTTGCCGTCGGGCGCAAACTCGAACGACCAGACGTTGATATCGTTCGTCAAGCGCGCAGCGTCTCCCGCTTTGCCGGATCCATCCACATCAACAATGTAGATATTCCGATGTTTGAGGTTTTCTTCGAAGTATACAAACTCGTACCCTGCCTCTTTCAACTTCTTTTCTTTATCAGTTGGAGGTTCCACGGCGATATACGCAACACGCTTACCGTCGGGACTCCATTTGTATGAGATGATGGAGGTGGGGGAGTCAGTGACTTTGACTGCCTCGCCGCCACCGGCCGGAACCATCCACACCTGTGTTTCTTTCTGCTTCTCACGTTTGGCGAGGAATGAAATCGCTGAGCCGTCCGGGCGCCATGCAAGACCAGTTGCACGTTCCTTGCCGCCAAGAAGTGTGCGGGTCTCCTTCTTTGCAGTCGAAACAGCGAATACCTCAAGGTATGCCGTGCCGGCGTCGTCGGTTGCTGCGCGCTGCGTCTCAACCGTGTAGGCAATCCATTTGCCGTCGGGCGAAATTTCCGCCGCGGCCACGCGTTTCGTGTTCATCAAGTCCGCTGCAGTGTATGGCTGCGAGCCAATGGCCGGAACCACGACGAACGTCAGAATGGCTATAGTTATAATGAAGAGTTTTTGCATCATTGATCCTTTCATTGAATTAATCCAGAACAGGAAGGTGGGAGAAAATACAAATTTTTGGCTGAAGGGTGAAGCGAATTCGCGGCGAAGTCTGGATTTTCTGAATGAAAATGGTAGATTCAGAAACCACATGCCTGCCATTCCAAAATCCTAACGTCGAGGTAAGCCAATGCCTTTGGGAACATTGTCTGTGTCAAAGAAAATTGTAGTTCTCTTTCTTATGTCTTGTCTCTTGGGTGCTTGTTCGTCCCACGTCCGGCGCGGAGATCCGCTCGCCGATCTTGCAAAAACTCAGATTTCCTGGAAGGAATTCGGCAGGTCCGTTGAGGGGACTCCGATTTATGGATATGAAATCGGAAGCGGTGAACGGACCGTGTTCGTTCTCGGCGGCACTCATGGTGATGAGGAGGTTGGAGCACAGGTGGTAGTGCGGCTGGCCGAGGAATTCTCACGCATGAATCCGGCTGAGATACCGGTCCGGGTGTTGTTCGTTCCCGTTCTGAATCCGGACGGAACGAAACGCAATACACGGACAAATGCCCGCGGGGTTGACGTGAACCGGAACTTCCCGACGAAGAACTGGACGGAAAAATCGGAGCGGACACGCTACAATCCCGGTC
The DNA here is from genome assembly GCA_964495695.1 of uncultured Chitinophagales bacterium. Classification (GTDB taxonomy): domain Bacteria; phylum Bacteroidota; class Ignavibacteria; order UBA10030; family UBA6906; genus CAADGV01. The sequence goes on from CAZBWR010000037.1 coordinate 5,921, forward strand.
CTTCGCCCGCCTCGGAACCCGAGACGAGAGTAGTCATTGACATCCTTGAGCGGTATAAGCCATCGTTGATCATTTCTATTCACTCTGCGCTGCACATGATCAATTATGACGGTCCGGCAGAAGAAGTCGCCACGCGAATGTCACGGCACAACGGCTACAAAGTCAGCTCGGACATCGGCTACCCCACGCCCGGGTCATTCGGCACATACGCAGGCGTTGAGAGGAACATCCCAGTCATCACTCTGGAACTGCCCGCCGTACAGATTGAAGAAGCTTGGAAGCAAAACAGGGAAGCGTTGCTTGAGGCAATCATGCGCTGATTTGTTGTTTGAAAACAAGAAAGGCCGGAGATCATCCGGCCTTGTGTTTGTTTTTGAGGAGCGCCGTTATTCTGCGCTGCGCCTGCCAAAAGCATACTGGGAGAAGTGACTCAATCGGGCACCGGTCATGCTGATATTTCCTTTGAGCGTGTTGATACGCATTGCGTCGCAGCGAATGTACTCACATGCTCCCTCGTTGCTCCAGTACCAGAAGCCGAGCGGCGTTGTGCCGAGTGAGAGCGGGCCGGCATCGGTGACGGAGTAATCAACAAGCACGTCCCGGTTAAAGTGAATTCCTTCCGGCGAAAACGCCACACCCATCGCAACCGTGTCGATCTCCATTGTCACCTCTGTCGCACGGGACACTGCTCTGGGTGGGAATGTGATAGAAGCATTGACCTTAACTGTATTTCCAAGAACACTCACATAGGTGTATGATGCATTGATGACCGTGGTCGTGTTCGGATCAACGATTTTGGTGGATGATGTGTATTCGATCCTCCGACGTGAGGCGGGGAGCGGCAGTAAATCGATAGGGAGATTGGGGACTTGGATCCAGTTCGTCATCGTGAGCAACCCCGATGTTGTTCCAAGGATCGTCTGTTGCGAAGTTTCAATGCCGGGTGTTGTTGGTCCTGATTCCTTCTGGCATCCTGCAGCGAAGAACGCCAAGGTCACGAAGAATGCTGCGGCCTTGATAAAGCGATTCACTAATACCTCCCTGTGTGTTATTGTTGATGATGGTGTGCGTGTCATTTGTATATCTTACATTGTCCAAACGACATGCCACGATACGAACAGTAGGATATTGGAGGGAGTCTGCATTGGCTTCCCGGAAAGTGATTTACCATCGGGTTACCAAAATTCTGCGAAGCACATTTCGTTGCAGCCGCTGGCACGTTTTGTAGCACCGGTGTAATGGATCGTTGAGATTTGCAACGGAGATAACTGCGACGAAGGGAATGATGTCTGCACTCCGGTCTTCTCAATGTGGAGAGGGATGGTGTTTGATTATGCGGGATTGCTTGACTACATTTGAATGAAGAATGTCTCTTATACATATTACGCCATTGTCTCATGACATCCCCCGTTGAGAAACCGGTTCCCCCGCAGAAGCGCAGGAAGTGGAAGCTCATCCTGTTCACTCTCCTGCTGTTTCCCATCCTGGCATTTACTGCATATACATGGTTTACACTTACGTGGAGTTACTCCAGCGGGGAAAGGGCCGGATATGTGCAGAAGCTGTCAAAGAAAGGGTTCATCGTGAAAACGTGGGAAGGTGAACTCGCAATGGTTTCCATACCGGGTACACTTCCCGAGATTTTCCGCTTCACCGTCAAAGATGACGCGGTGGCGGAGAAGATCAATGAGTCACTGGGAAAGCGCGTACGTTTGCACTACAATCAGCACCTCGGCATCCCGTTCAGAATCTTCGGCGAGACGGAGTATTTTGTTGACAGCGTGACAGTTGTAGAGTAACCTGAGAAGTTGTTCCCCTGAGCGGAGACTTTGTCGCGTGAGGGGCATTCGTTCTGTCCCATTCTTCTTCAACACATCAATCCGAAACGACATGCATCAACGGGATCGGTACTGGCGGAGTCTCTATGCAATCGGCGTCATTACCATTCTGCTCGGTGTTGCACAGATTCTCTTTCCAACACAAGTGATTGAACTGCTGGGGGCTGCATTTGCGGAATCCTCCCGGCATTTTCTGACCTTCACCGGAGTTTCATTCTGTCTCTTTGGCGCAATGCTGATCAACGCTTTGCGTGACGATTCAGCCCAATATGTCGCCGTACTGTGGAGCGGCGTGTTTCATGTGAGCATGGCGGTCGTCCTCGGCGCAGGCGTCCGACATACGTTTCCGTCGGCGTATGCGCTGGTGTGGGCGGTGTTTGAGTTATGTGCAGGGGCAATGATTATTGCTTACTGGTTCGGTATGAAACAACTGGCACAGGAGGCCGCCGGATAGCGGTCGCCTTTCTTCATTATCCACGGAAATCCACGGAGGGAGCATGGCACTCAACACTATTTCCATCAACCCCAAAGGGGGGAGAATCTCTGTTGAGATTGCATTCGGGTACGCACAAGTCGGTGCGTACACGCTCAAATTGTGGTACAGTTCGGGCAAGGGACGCGTCCTTGGTGAGGGCGTGAACACCGATACAGAACCGGATGTAATCGACTTGCCCAACCCTGTGAGGTACAACGTGGGACGCATTGTGGATTGTCTCGCAACGATTATTGCTCCGAATTCCTCGCCGGGGGACAGATACCGCGTTGATATGATCATCCGGCAGGATGGCAAAGAGTGCGGTAGGGAATCTGACGAGGGTCCGATTAGCGGGAAGTCACTCTCAACGCGTCTGGCAGTGGAACTTGTCGCAGAGGAGGAGTGAGCTATGAGATACTTGTTCCCCATTGTAGCTGTTATCGTTCTTGCCGGAGAATTGTTGGCACAGACGCCCGGTGACATGCGTGCCGCGGATGCCCGTTTGAATTTCGCAGTCCCCGACGCTCCGGCGTTCTCAATCCTGAACTATACGCCGAGTGTTATCATCAGGCCATCGACGACGCGAGAGATTGCCCTTGCCATAGCGGATTTTGTCCGCGGTGGCAGCGTGTTGCCCCGCGCGTTCGCAGCGGAGTTTTCACCCGGACTTCTTATCGGCGGAAGGAACCTCACGATCAATGCCTACAACGAAAAGCCGTTCTGGTACCGGACACGTATTTCTGTCGCAAGCCGCTCTGCAGATGACAACAGCGGCCGGACGCAGGCAAGCCTCGGCATTCGATTTACTTTGCTGGATGAGGCCGATCCACGCACAGATGCGGAGTTCCTTGAAGGGCTGACGACCCTTGCGGTGAACATCAATCGGGCAGTGAGTCGTCGCGTCCTTGACACGCCTCCCACCGGCACAGGCCCCGTCGTCGTCGATGAACCCGATGTTCAAGCACTGGAGCTGGAGCTTCAACAACTCCGCATCAGGCAACGGGAGGACCGGTGGAATGCCAGTGTGGCGGAGGCCGCCACAGCTGTCAGGTTCGGCTCAGCGGATTCCCTTGCGCGCAACGCCCGTTCGGAAAAATATCAGGCGTGGGTGGCGGGGGCATTTGGGGTGAAGGAGTGGGGTCAGTTCTTGTTCAACCTTACCGGAAGCCTGGAGCGTGAGGCGAGCGGAAGAATGGATTCAACAAGCATAGCTATGAATTCACGCTTTTATTTCGGGTCCAATGAATTGAAGGTGTACGGCGAAGGGCAGATCACTGCAATCGGAAGCTCGCCCGCATTGTATCTCTTCAACATCGGCGGAGAGTTCAACCCCGTCAGCAGCTTCTGGCTGGAATTTTCTGCGGGCTTCGAGAAGCTCGGGAACAATCCGGCGGTCATCCGGACGAGCTTCCATGTCCGGTGGAGCCTCCCGGAAACGGTGCTTCCGGGGTGAACTTGAAAACCGCTGTTGTTGCATTCTGCTTGGCTCTGAGCAGCGTTTATCGTATACTTTACCATTGACCTATCTCCAATGCCTGACAACATTACACTCAAAATCGAATTGCCCCGGATACCGGATATCGAACTCGTGGCCATTGAAGGCCTCGACCGACTGGGACATCATCTGGGCATCGCCGACGAGAAGATCGGTGAGGCGAAAGTGCTCGTCACGGAAGCTATCATCAACGCTCTCGAACACACAGCTGATGATAATCCCGTCGTGGCGGTGGAGTTTACCATGACGAAGGATGAGTTGGTGATTTTTGTGCGGGATTATGGCAAGGGCTTCGAACCGTCATCCGTCAAAGCTCCCGATCTTAAGGAAAAACTGTCGGGTGGCCGCAAGAGGGGATGGGGGCTCCATCTCATGAAATCAATGTCTGACGACTTCCGTATCGAGTCTCAGAAAACAGGAACAAAGATTACACTTATCAAGAAACTGTCTTAAGGAGCACTATGGAACAGGAGTTCAGCCTCACATCCGAGTTGAAAGACGGCTGCCTCGTCATTGCAACATCGGGATACGTGAATAACAAGGGAGGGGAAGCGATTTCGCAGGAGTTCGACAAGCATTTCAACAACGGGAGCGGCACGAAGCAGGTTGTGTTAAACCTTGCCCAATCCAAGGTCGTCAATTCCATTGGCATGTCTTTCCTGATCGAGATTATCGAGCGCCTTGAGGAGTCAGGCGGACGGATGGTCTTCAGCGACCTTGATCCGGCTGTTGAGAAGATGTTGTCGATCATGGGACTCTTCAATTTTGCGGGGAAGGAAAAGTCTGTTGATGACGCCATCAAGTCACTCAACGGCAAATAGGATATTCCGCTGTGGCCTCACACCAGTTCGTTGACCGTCTCGCCGTTCAAATTGACTCGTTGCAGGAGGGATTTGAATCTCTCTCCCGGGCATCCAGTGTCAAGGACCTTGCACGTCAGTTCTTCCATCTGTTGCGGGGTAACTTCCT
>CAZBWR010000037.1:10797-40365 GCA_964495695.1 uncultured Chitinophagales bacterium
CTGCAGCAACGGCGGGAGAAGGATCTGAATTTCTCCCTTAATGCACGTCTGCTGCAACTCAACAGCCTGATTGACACGGGAATCGAATTGACAGCGCAGAAGCAAGTGATGCCACCTCACGTGCTGGCGCTCGAGCGGGCTGCGTCGTTGACAAACGCTTCCTGGGGACGCTACCGCAGAAAGCAGGGCAATAAAGTTCTCGAGAGTCTTGTCTTCCCCGACGGGCTGCGCTCGCATGCGGTGAAAGACAAGGGGTTTCGGATTCACTCGTCATTCAAGTTTCACAACGAAACGTTTTCCTTTGAGCTCTTTGAGAAGGAGAGCCGCCAGGGGACGGTGCCGTTCGATGACACCGACATGCTGCTGCTCGAAGCGATTGCCCGGCAGGTGCACGCCGTGTTTGAAAGCCAGTTCCTGCACAAGCAGGAACTCGAGAAGCAGAAGATCGAACAAGATATTTCGGTCGCTGCCGCGATACAGCAACGCATCATCCCCAAAACCCTGCCAATGATCGAGGGATACGAATCCTTCGGCGTGAACATCCCGACACGCTTCGTCGGGGGTGATTATTATGATTGCATTCCCATGTCCGGCGGACGATATGCGTTTATCATGTCTGACGTTGCGGGGAAAGGTGTTCCGGCGGCGTTGTTGGTCAGCAGTTTTCACGCGTCACTTTCGGCGTTCCTTGACAGCAATCTCTCGCTCATCGAATTGGCCCATAAGCTCAATGCATCCATGTACCGCGCTTCAACCGAGGAGCGGTATATCACCGCGCTCATTGGCATACTGACGCCGCAGAGTGGCGAACTCGAGATCCTGAACGCTGGGCACAACCCGGCGTATGTTCTCCGCAACGATGGCTCGACCCAGGAGTTGCTTAACGGGGGACTTGCACTCGGGATGCTGGATATGGACTTCCCCTACCAAAGCGACATCCTGACACTCGGATCCGGCGACCGCGTCCTTTTTTACACAGATGGAGTCACCGAGGCGATGGACAGCCAACAGCGCCAGTATGATCAACAAAGGCCCATTCTTCCATTTCTCACGGAACATGGAAAACTCAGTGCCGAGCAGTTTGTCCGGGCTCTGATTGATGATGTTCAGTCCTTTACCGGAGATGCTCCGCAGAGTGACGACATCACCGCGATGTATCTCATTCGCCGCTAAATTCCTTTCTTACAATGGCTTAGCCAACTTAGCCTCCTCTTCAATCCTCTCCAAAAAAATCTCTCCATAATTGAAACCATTCAACTCTCAGATCGTTTAACTGACTCAGAGTCAGTAACTATATTAACGATAATTTAATATACTTTTGTCTTGACCAGTGTCTTCTCAACGATTATATTGTAGCCCACAAAATGACTGTAAGTCAGTTAATTTATGAGGGTCAGAAAATGGGTATAACCGAGCGAAAAGAGAGAGAAAAGGAGCAGCGTCGAGAGGACATTATTAACGCCGCCCAGGAGGTTTTCTTCGAGAAGGGTCTGGCGCTTGCAACAATGGATGAGATTGCCGAGCGGGCAGAGCTTAGTAAAGGGACGCTTTATCTCTACTACAAAAGCAAAGAGGATTTGTATCTCGCTGTCGGACTCAGAGGCGGTGATATACTGTACCAGAAGTTCCTGGATGCAACCCCCGGGCATTCGGGGGTGATACATCGGATTGTTGCGCTTGGCCAGGCGTACTTTGACTTCACTCGTGAGAACAGGGATCACTTCAGGCTCTACCAGTATGCTGAGTCCACGCAGCTTCATCGCCAGGTTTCAGAAGAGATGCAGGCTGCCTGCCAGGCGGCCGACCGAAAAATCTGGGGCGTCGTGATCAGTCTGTTCCAACAGGGAATTGATGAAGAGCTGATTGTGAAGAGCATCGAGCCGGCACAGGCCGCGTTGATTATGTGGGCGTGCAATGTGTCACTCATCCGCCTCATGGATCAGAACGAATCCTTCTGCAAAGAACAACTTAATGTTGACCTTCACTCGACACTGAAGAAGGCAAACCAGCTTGTCCTTGAAGGCATGCTGACTGACAAAGGAAAGCACATTTATCAATCACTACGAACTGAAGAGGAGACTGTTTGACTATGAAACGGTTGCTGATTGTCGGGATGATTATTGCGGTGTTCAGCCTAACGGCGCATACCCAAACAACGTTGCCGCTTACGGTGGAAAAGGCAATTGCTCTGGCATTGGATAACAGTAAGTCACTCCACGCTTCGCTGATGCGTGTGAACTATGCCGATGCAAAATCCGCCGAAACGAACACCTCACGGCTTCCTGCGGTCAAGTTTACAGGGGCTTATACACGCCTGAGCGATGTGCCGCCGTTCACTGTGGCGCTCCCTCCGGCACTGGGAGGGAATACCTTCACGCTGTCTCCGACGATCCAGAACAACTACACGCTGAAAGCGTCCGTCGAGCAGCCGCTGTTTACAGGATTCAGGCTCAGCGCTGCTTCGAATGCAGCAGAGTATTCTGCTCGTGCCGCCCAGGAGGACTACTCGAACGACAAGTCCGCCCTGATCTACAACGTTCGCTCTGCATACTGGACGCTGTTCAAGGCGCAGGAGTTCAAGAAAGTCGTTGATGAGAACGTGGAGCAAGTAAAGGCCCATCTGAAGGATGTCGAGATTATGATGGAACAGGGACTTGCAACGACGAACGATCTGTTGAAGGTGAAAGTGCAACTCTCGGATGCACAGCTTCGTCAGATCGAGACAAATAACAACGTCCGTCTTGCGATGATCAGCCTGAACAACGTGTTGGGGATACCTCTTGAAACGCCGATCGCTCTCGAGTCGTCGGTGACCGGTCTGGAGCCTGCGATTGCGGTTGACCTCAATGCCATGGTCAGAAAGGCGTTTGATAACCGGCCCGATTTGCGAGCGATGGAATTCCGCGTAAAGGCAGCCGAAGAAGGGATAACGGCGGCCAAGGGAAGCTGGTGGCCGCAGATTTTCCTCAGCGCAAACTACTACTACAATCGTCCGAACCAGCGCGTTCAACCGGTGACGGATACCTTCAAGGATACATGGGATATCTCGCTTGGAGTATCGCTGGATGTCTGGAATTGGGGGAAGACGTTGCACCAGACCGACCAAGCCGGGGCCCAGTACGAAGAGGCAAAGGACATGTTCTCACAGATGAAGGATGCCATCATCCTCGATATCACGCAAAGTTATCTGAACATGAATCAGGCACGCGAGAGGACGGAAGTGGCGCGGATTGGTGTTCAGCAGGCACAGGAGAGCTATCGTGTAACCGGCACACGCTTCAAAGAGGGGCTTGCTCAGAACAGCGACATGCTTGATGCGGAAGTCGCGCTGCTGCAGGCGAAGACCAACTACACGCAAGCCCTTGTAGATTATGAACTTGCCCGGGCGAGGCTGCAACGGGCAATCGGAGAGTAACAGAGATTGATTCAAACATTCTAACCTATCTTCAGGAGAAAACAATGAAACGGTTGAAAGTTATAGCCATCGGTGTAGTTGTACTTGGCGCAATTGTCGCCACGCTCTGGCACAACAAGATGCAGATGCAGGCAAAATCAAAGACGAATGTGGTGGCGTCGTACCCCGTCTCCGTCACAACGGTCAGCAAAGAGCGGCTGACGGAGTCCTTGTCGCTGGTGGGGACGATTGCTGCATATAACGATGTGGCGATTGTGGCAGAGACACGAGGCCGGGTTGTCGCAATCAATGCCAATGTCGGCGACTCAAAAGCCGCAGGTTCTGTTCTTGTGCAGGTCGACGATGAGTTGAAGAAAGCCGAATTTATCAAGGCTGAAGTCAACTACGAACGTGCCAGGAAAGACGCCGAGCGATATACGGCACTGCGTGCTGAGCGTGCCGCCACCGAATGGCAGAAGGAGAACGCGTGGCAGGCATTCAAGGTAGCAGAGGCGCAGTACATAGCCGCCCGGAAGGAATATCGGGACACTAAGATCAGCACACCCATTGCGGGGGTTGTCAACTCGCGCCCCGTGGATATCGGGACGATGGTGCAGCCCGGGATGGTCGTTGCCAACATTGTGGATATTTCAAGGCTGAAAGTGCGGCTCAACGTTGCCGAGAGCGATGCCTTCAAACTGAAGGTCGGTGATCCGGTTGAAGTCACCACGGACGTGTACCCGGGTGTGATCTTCAAGGGGACAATCGCCAGCATCAGTCCGAAAGCAGACGAGTCTCACACCTATCCGGTTGAGATCACGCTCCCCAACGGTAAGGCGAATCCACTGAAAGCAGGCATGTTCGGCCGTGTGAATTTTGTATCAGTCAAAGGTGAAGAAACCCTCTCCATTCCCCGCGAAGCGCTTGTCGGAAGCATCAAGAATCCGCAGGTCTTCGTTGTCGTCAACGGCGTTGCGGAGCAGCGTGACCTCGTTGTGGGTGATGTCGTGGGACGGAATATCGCCGTTCTGAAGGGATTGAAAGAAGGAGAGACGGTCGTCATCAACGGCCAGAACAATCTGAAAGACAGTGTTGCTGTCGATATCGTTCAATAAACCGCATCCAGGCAGGAAACAGGAAATCAGATCATGACACTCACAGAACTCGCCGTCAAACGTCCGACTCTCATCGTCGTTATCTTTGCGGCATTGACCGTCGTGGGGTTGTTCAGCTTCACACAGTTGAAGTATGAACTGCTTCCGAAAATTACACCACCGTTCGTTACGGTTGTCACAGTCTATCCGGGCGCATCGCCGGGCGAAGTTGAAACGTCGGTGACGAAGGTCATCGAGGATGCCGTCTCCGGCGTTGACAAGATATCGACAGTCTACGGCACTTCATCCGAAGGGGTATCTTTCGTCTCCGTCGAATTCCAGATGTCGGCGGACGTCAACGTGGCATTGCAGGACGTGCAGCGCAAAGTCAATGAGGTGCTGGCCCAGCTTCCCGCGGAGGCGAAATCGCCCACCGTCTCGAAGTTTGCGCTTGATGAGATGCCCGTGCTGCGCATCGGCATCACATCAGATATGCCATCCCGTGAATTCTACCAGCTGGCAAAGGACAAAATCCAGCCAAAGCTGGCAAAGCTTGCGGGAGTCGGACAGATCACTCTTGTCGGAGGTGATGAGCGTGAGATTCGTGTGAATCTCGACGCGCAAAAACTCCGCTCGTACGGACTCTCGACTGTTCAAGTCGCACAGGCAATCAAGGCGTCCAATCTTGATTTCCCGACAGGCAAAATCAAAGAGGAAAACCGGCAGTTTGTCGTCCGGGTGGCGGGCAAGTTCTCGTCCATTGACGGGCTGCGGAACCTCGTCGTTGCGCAATCCCGTCAAGGTGGCGACATTACGCTGGCGGACATTGCGGAAGTGGAAGATGGCCGGAAAGAGTACAGCCAGATCAGCAGAATTGACGGCAAGACCTCGATCGGCGTTTTTGTCTCGAAGCAATCGGACGCAAACTCGGTTGACGTGTCGGCCCTTGTCCGGAACGAAATCCCGAAGATCGAGCAACAGTACAGCGACATTAATCTGAAGTTTGACATTGCGCAGGACGGATCGACGTTCACGCTCGACGCAGCCAATGCTGTCAAAAAGGACCTGATGATCGCCGTAATGCTTGTCGCCCTCGTCATGCTTGCATTCCTGCACAGCATCCGGAACTCGGTGATCGTCATGATTGCCATCCCGGCATCGATGATATCGACTTTCATAGCCATGTACGCCTTCGGGTTGACGTTGAATCTGATGACGTTACTCGGGTTATCGCTTGTCGTTGGAATTCTTGTGGACGATTCAATTGTCGTACTCGAAAACATCTACCGGCATATCGAGAAGGGCGGAAAGCCCCGTACAGCAGCCATCACCGGGCGCAACGAAATCGGCTTTGCGGCAGTGTCAATCACGTTGGTGGACGTCGTGGTGTTCGTCCCGCTCGCGCTCGTGACCGGCCTTGTCGGTAACATCATGCGTGAATTTGCCCTGGTCGTGGTGTTCTCAACCCTGATGAGCTTGTTCGTATCCTTCACGATCACACCGTTGCTGGCATCACGCTTTGCGAAGCTCGAGCATCTGAAAGAGAACTCCATCCTTGGCCGTTTCGGGTTATGGTTCGAGGGGGTGTACGACAAGATCAGCAGGGAGTACATCAAAGTCCTGAAGTGGTCGCTGGCCAACCGCTGGAAAGTGGTGGTGATGGCGACCGCAATGTTGATCGCATCATTTGCCCTCGTTCCCCTTGGCTTCATCGGCTCGGCATTTATCGAAGAAGCAGACCGTGGCGAGTTTGCAGTGACGATCGAACTGCCGCCGGGAGTGACGCTGGAGAATACGAACTTCGTTACCCAGCAGGCTGAGCGGATCATCTCGGCCATTCCCGAAGTTCACAAAATGTTCGTCAACGTCGGCGCATCGAGTGACGGTTTTCTTGCGCAGTCCTCCAACAATATAGCCGAGTTGAACATTGCCCTGGTTCCACGTCGTGAGCGGCAACGTTCCACAGATGATGTGGCTGCGGAAATCAAGGAAAAGCTTGCTGCGATACCCGGCATCAATGTCAGGGCGAATCCCATCGGGATTTTTGGTGTCGCCAATCAGACCCCGATCCAGCTCGTTGTCAGCGGCCCCGACTACGAGGATGCACGCAAGGCTGCCGGGATCGTAGCTGATGTCGTGCGGAAGATTCCGGGTGCGGCTGACGTTCGCCTCTCATCCGAAGACGGAAAGCCGGAAACCCGGGTGGAGATTGACCGACAGAAAATGGCGGCCTTCGGCCTAACAGTCGCTGAAGTTGGGCAGACGCTGCGTGTCGCATTCAACGGCGACGATGATTCAAAGTACCGTGAAGGCGAAAACGAATATCCGATCAGGATTGTGTATGACCAGCTCGACCGCTCGAGCACAGAGGATGTCGGGAACGTAACGTTCGTCAACCGGAAGGGTCAACTCATTCAGCTGAAGCAGTTTGCCGACATCCATCAGGCTACGGGTCCTACAAAGTTGCAGCGGCAGGATCGTAACTCTTCTGTTACAGTGTTTTCCCAGGCAGTCGGCCGCCCGAGTGGCAGTATTGGCGCAGATATTCAAGCGGCGCTTGCCTCGGTCACGCTGCCCGCGGGGGTCAACATCGACTACAAGGGTGATTTGCAGAATCAGGCGGAAGGATTCCAGAGTCTCGGCCTTGCGCTCATTGCCGCAATCCTCTTCATGTACATGATCATGGTTGCATTGTACGACTCATACATCTATCCTTTCGTGGTCATGTTCTCCGTTCCTGTGGCGATGATCGGGGCGCTGCTTGCGTTGGCATTGACGATGAAGGCCATGACTATTTTCTCAATTCTCGGCATCATCATGCTTGTCGGGTTGGTGGGCAAGAACGCTATCCTGTTGGTCGATCGTGCGAATCAGATGCGACTCGAACAGGGGTTGAGTACATACGACGCGCTGATCGAAGCAGGAGAAACGCGTCTGCGCCCGATTCTCATGACGACTGTCGCCATGGTCTTCGGGATGCTGCCGATTGCGATGAGCGGGGATGCAGGCGCAGAGTGGAAGTCGGGTCTCGCTTGGGCGATCATAGGCGGATTGATAAGCTCTCTTCTCCTGACTCTGGTTCTGGTTCCTGTCGTGTATCAGTACATCGACGGGTTGAGAGAGAGAGTGCCTGCGCTGTTCCGCAAGCTTTCCTGGACCCGCCGGCTGAAATTCCGGCAACGGGAACCGGAATTCAACACGGGAATGCAACCCCAATTCAAGGCCGAATAAGAGGCTTTTGCAAAGGGCGGAAACATTTTCCGCCCTTTCTTGTTTCATATACTGAGGCCGCCGAAAGGTGCCTCAGTTTTCAGTCAGAACCCCCGGATGCAACGATCTGTTGCTGTCGGCCGCACCTGACATTTGTGCCATAAGTTGCATATCATCAATTCACTCAAACAAGTCCGACCCGTTTGTTTCATTCATCCACCCAATTCCCGGAGATTTAATGAAGGTTGCACTGAATGCGTTCCTGCTTACCTGCAGTCTGATAGGCATTGTGTTTTCAAGTTTGGCACAAGAGCCCAAAGGAGGAGTGATCAAAGATCTGATATTCTTTCGTGAGACGTTGAATGACACTCTCCGCTGGCATACGTATTCAGGCGGCGGCCCGATCATTGATGAATCCGTAAAGCATACAGGCAAGAGAAGTATCAAGTTTGTTGCGAGCTCTCCCTACGCAGGCACACAGCTGTTTTGGGGAGGGAATACCGATCAGAACGATTGGTGGGGTCCCGCGAGTGAAGTCTTCTGGCCCCAGCCCAAAAGTCGATTGCAGTTCTGGATCTATCACAGCAGAGCAGGCAGTCAGTTCTCGATAGGCTCTTACGGTTACCGGCAGAATCTCGACGGGGTCGGCGCAGTGACAATTAAGGAAGCCAATAAGTGGCAATATGTTGATCTTCCCATTCCGCAAAGTCTGGTAGGGCAGCCCCTCAAGGGTTTTGAGTTGAACTTTGGGGATGGCACTCCGACTCTCTATCTTGATGAGTTCCGCATTACGAATGTGAGAATGTATGCCGGTCCCGGCGCGCCTCGTCCGGCAGATTTTCCCTACATTGCCGCCTCCCAGATCGGCTACGCTCCGCAAATGAAAAAGGAGTTCACTTCGCCAACGGACTTTCCCTCGTTTACGATTGTCCGCCTTCCCGACAGCGTGGCGGTTTATTCCGGTGGCGGACCGGCGAGATCGTTCGTTTCGGGCGTTGTTGGTAACAGGATGGTGTACATCGGGGATTTCAGTTCGTTCACGACTCCCGGGCGTTACAAGATCATAGCAGGGGGCAAAGAATCGCTTCCGTTCACGATCGGCACTGATGTGTTTCGTGGACCGCTTCGCGCTGCGCAGCGGTTCTTTTACTATCAGCGCGCATTCACTGCGATCGAAATGCCCTTCGCCGAAGGCCCATGGGTTCACCCCAGTGACGCAGATAAGGCTCCGCAGGGAATTGTGAAGGGATGGCATGACGCCGGTGATCTGACAATTTATATGCCGACGATGACACAGAGTCTGTTCTGGCTTCTTGAGGCGTGGAGTGACTTCCGTCCGATGGATGACAACTGGAATATCCCGGAAAGCGGCAACAAGATCCCCGATCATTTGGATGAAACGCGCTGGGGACTGGAATGGGTGCTTTCGATGCAGGATCCTAACGGGGGATTCTGGGGGAACACTTGTGCCGCCAACGGCGACTACTACACATATGGCACGACAACACCGAACACCATTGCGCGATATACCCGTACAGTTGCCCCGACGGTGCAGAATACGGCAAAGGCTGTGGCTATCCTGTCATATGCCTCGGTTGTGTACCGGGAGTTTGACCGCTCGTTTGCGGACAAGTCTCTCGCGGCTGCCCGCGCGGGTTGGGCATGGATGACGGCAAATCCGAACGCGACAAACGACACAGATGTAGGGAGTTGCAGTGTGTACGCGCAGGGCGGCGACGCGGATCTTCTCCGGACGAACATCATGTGGGCGGCTGCAGGAATGCTGTACGCAACCGGCGAGCAGCAATTTGAAGCGGCGTTCCAATCCCACTATACGCCCGTTCAATGGATCAGCAGCTACAACAAGTCGGAGGGATTTGCCGCGCAAATCTACCTGCGGTGTGCTGCGGGCGCTAACCCCAACACGCAAAACTCGATCCGGCAAACCATTCAACAGTTTGCCGACGGTGTCCGGTCGGATGGCGCCGCGCATCCTTTCGGATGGGCAACATTCTACTATTGGGGGGCATTGAGCAATGGAGCTCATCGTGTTGCACAGTTCTCGTGGAAGGCGTACAAAATGGATCCGAGGCGCACGTCCGATCGTGATCAGCTGCTGAACCATGTGCACTACATGTTCGGCAGGAACTACCGGAACATTGCGTACATGTCGGGATCGGAACTGTGGGGTGCAACCCAATACCGGAAAGAGGGCTTTCATCACTGGATGAAGACACTCAAGGCAACCCCTTTCCATTTTCCCGGGGCCGTTGCAGGGGGTCCGAACGAAGCCCCTTCATCAAACGATGTATCATATCCTCCGAACACTTACGGGTACTTCGGCGATCCGCGTTATCCGCGAGACGGCTCAACTCCGCTTGACGGGCGCTTCACTGACAATGACAGCTGGTCGACGAACGAGATCTGCATCAATTGGCAAGGCGTGATCCTCTACACACTCTATGCTGCAAACAGCATTGTGCTGGAGAGCATCCCTTCGGGAAATTAACTTGCCCGTGGTTGCGGAAACAGCCGGAAGTCCATCTTTTTGTTTTCAATAAGATGAACGCGTATATTCAGCGCAATCATCATTTAGCGGATGCCAATGCAGAAACATATTCTGGTGGTTGACGATGAACGCGATATCGTCGACATGCTCAAGTACAATCTGGAGAAAGAGGGATACAAGACCCTCACCGCACGTGACGGAAAGAAAGCTGTCGAGCAGGCAGTGCATCTTCCCGACTTGATTCTGCTGGATGTCATGATGCCCGAATTGGACGGCTGGGAAGTGTGCAAGCAATTGAAGCGGGATCCAAGGACATCGCACATTCCCATCATCTTTCTCACGGCGAAAGGCACGGAATTCGATGAAGTGTTGGGACTGGAACTCGGCGCGGAGGATTACATTGTCAAACCGATCGCCGTTCGTACATTGCTGGCGCGGGTCCGTTCTGTTCTTCGGCGCAAAGAGCATCCGGTTGACGTCCACGCGTCCGGCGAAATCATCAGGATCGACAAACTGGAAATAAACGTTCCGAACTATACGGTTGCGCTCGGTTCCAAAGATCTGTCGTTCACAAAACGGGAATTTGAAACGCTTGTTTATCTTGCCAAAAACCGGGGCAGGGTTATAACGCGCGAAACCCTTTTGAATGTTGTGTGGGGGGAAGATGTCCGCGTCGTTGACCGCACGGTGGACGTTCACATCAGCAAGATCCGTGAAAAGCTCGGCAACTATGGCGAATACATCGAAACCGTCAAAGGGGTCGGGTATCGCATGAAATCCTGATGCGTAGTATCCGCACCAAAATCACGCTTACCTTTGTGTTGCTGGCTGTTGTGGCAGTCTCGATCATGGTTCTCCTCATCGGGATTTTCACACAAAGCAACCTCACACGTAACCGGATCATAGATCTTGCCTCACGCCTCGACACCATAACGCCCCTTCTCCAGCCTGCGGGTGAATACAACGACCGCACTCTTCACGAGCATATCCGTCGGATGGGACTCGTTATGAACATGCGCATCACGCTTATCGACGAGAAAGGGACTGTGCTTCTCGATTCGGGTGTATTGCCCGAGAACCTCTCGTCGGTTCGCAATCACATTGACCGTCCCGAGGTCAGGCAGGCGCTCGAGAAACCCTATGGGAGTGACATGCGGCTGAGTTCGACACTGAACGTTGATTACGTCTATGTGGCGAAGGTAGTCAGCCTCCCGAAGCATTTGCCGGTTCTCGGACGGGTCAAATTCCTGCGCCTCGCGGCACCGGGACAAGAGATCAGGGATACTGTCCGTGACGAGCGGCGGAACATCCTGATGGTCGGGGGCATCGTGATTGTGTGCGTCACCATCGCGAGTCTTTTCCTGTCACGCAGAATCGCCAATCCCATGGTGGAGATCGCCCGGGCTGTCGAAAAAATCCGTGCAGGCAACCTTGACACTCGCATCATCGTGCGCAATGATGACGAGGTGGGGATGGTAGCCCGCGCGGTGAATGAGATGGTGGACAAGCTCAAGGCGGATATCACACAATTGAAAAAGCTCGAGCGCGTCCGGAGCGAGTTTTTGGGGAATGTGTCGCACGAACTCCGCACGCCGATTTTTTCGATGCAGGGATTTTTAGAAACCCTGCTCGAGGGTGCAGTCGACGATCCGAACGTCAACAGGGACTTCATCCGGAAGGCATATGAGCATTCGAGCCGGCTCAACAGCTTGCTCGGCGATCTCATTACCATCTCCCATATAGAATCGGGGGAAATGAAGATGAGCTTCCGGTATTTTGCATTGCGTGAGTTCCTTGACGACATTATCGGTACGTTCAGGCCTATTGCCGAACATCATCACGTCTCGCTCAGGCTCGAAGAGCCTTTGTCCGATGATCTTACCGTGTTGGGGGACAAAGAGCGTCTGCGCGTTGTCATGGAGAACCTGCTCGAGAACGCCATCAAGTACAATAAGTCCGGTGGAGAGGTGAAAATCAGTGCCCAACGATCGGACGGCGGGGTGATGATCGAGGTGAGTGATACAGGCGTCGGCATTGCGACAGAGCACCAACCGAGGGTGTTCGAGAGGTTTTATCGCGTGGACAGAAACCGCTCCCGCGAAGTGGGAGGAACGGGTCTCGGTCTGGCCATCGTCAAGCATATTGTCGAGGCACACGGCAGCCGCATTGAACTGGTCAGTGCTCCGGGCAAAGGGAGCGCATTCAGATTCGCATTAAAGAGATAGTCGGGGTTCCGGAAACCGCATGAACCGCATACGGGTCAGAGGCTTGGCAGCCATGCTGCTCGCGTTGCTTCTCCTTGAAGGGTGCGGAGGCTCACGACCTGTGGCAGTGATCGAGGGTCTCCAGTTGTTCGATTCACTTATTCCGGTGACCGGTGACAGTGTCCTCCAGTTGTATTCGCGGTTCGAGCCACAGGCGTTCTACGGCACCTACGGTCCGATGCTGGATGATCTGAGCAGGTTCATCGAACGGATGAACGCGCAGCTTCCCCCGCACCAACGCATCGATACGCTCGCCATCGATCATAGCATCGAGAACTTTGCCAACGCTGCCCGCGTGCATCGTACACTTTTTCTTTCCAGCAGCTACTTCTTTCTCTTCAATGACCCGGAAGTGCTCCGTTCGGTCGTTACGCACGAGTTCGGGCACAGCCATTACGCGGTGTTGAGCCCGGATGAGCGCAGCGACGTTCAGGATGTGTGGAGCTACTTCCAGGCGAGCGCGTTGTTCTACCTGTTTCGTGACGGGGAGTATTCCGGCAATGCCCGTTTCGGAGGACATCCCGATGAGAGTCCCGCCGAGCTGTTCGCCTCCGCGTTTAACCTCCTCACGAACAGGGAAGATGAGCTGAATGCCCGCCTGCAATTTGTGGAAGCACGCCATTATCCCTTCATCGAACGCCTCAAACGCCTCGTAAAGGTACACTCTTTCCGCTGAATCTCTTCTCTTAACATGCATTTAACCTCAAGGTAATAGCCGCCTTACCCTGGTTCGTTATGTTGGTGTGCGAGATGACATCGAATGCCACTATCGACATAACGAAGCCCTTCACGATCGCGCACATTTCGGATCTGCATATCAGCCTCGACCACCAACGGCAGAACATCCGCAGGACACGACGATTGCTCGAGTCCGCTCTGCACCGGAACGTCGATCACATTGTTGTGACCGGCGATATAACGGCGGACGCAAAGCCCGGGGAGTTTGACAGTGCACGAAAGATCTTCAAAAACTACGGATTGCTGGACTCCAAACGGTTGACGGTTGTTGCAGGCAATCATGACATTTTCGGCGGAGTGCATACCGCAGAAGAAATCTTCAGCTTTCCGAAGCGATGCAAAGGTGTCGACTACGGAGCCAAGCTGAATCTCTTCAGGGGAGCGTTCGAAGAGACATTCCGTCAATCGCTGATATACGACAGGAAGCACCTTTTTCCCTTTGTGAAAATCCTTGGCGGTGTGATGCTCATCGGGGTGAATTCAGTAGCAGGATATTCCAAGCTTGCGAATCCCCTGGGGTCAAACGGAGAAATCGATGACAAGCAGTTCAAGCAATTGAACGAGCTCTTGGGGGCCGACTTGTTCCGCAACAAGCGGAAGATCGTACTCATACACCATCACTTCAACAAACTCCGCTGCGAGGCAGCCGGGACAATTCACTCTGTGTGGAGTACGATCGAGAAACAGACGATGAAGTTGCGGGGGAAGAAAAGACTGCTCGAGTTATTCCGCAAATCGGGTGTACAATTAGTCCTGCACGGACATGTTCACGAGAACCGGGAGTACGAACGCGAAGGTATTCAGTTTGTAAACAGCGGCGGCTCAGTGTTGGGAGGAGAGAGGGGAACATTGAGCTACACGCTCGTTCACGTTTATCCGGATACAATCCGCACAACATTGCAGAATATTTCCATGGATCCTGCAATCCATCCGGCAATACCTGCTGTCGGGTCTCTTGTCCAGGCAGCATAGTCTTCAGGAAACCGTAAACGACGCTTTATACTGGCTTAACACGGTTTGGCTATTTTTGGGCGGCAATTTCAAGCCTCCGACAATTTCACAACAATCATCCCAAAGCTGGGGTCAGGAGATATAGAATGAATCGTTCGTTCATTATTCTTTTTCTTTTTTTCGCCGTCTCTATCGCAGTTTGCGCCAATGCACAAACGGCTACCATCACTGGAAAAATTCATGATGAGCAGTCTGGGGAAGAATTGATTGGAGCGAATGTCCTTCTGGTGGGCACGACGCAAGGCGCGACCACCGATATGGACGGGAGATACAGCATCAAGAACGTTCCTGAAGGCACCTACTCGCTCAGAATTTCTTTTGTGGGGTATGCAACGAAGACCGTCACCGGCATTGATGTGAAGGCAGGGAGCACGATAACGCTCAATGTCAATCTCGTCTCCGCTACCGTGCAGGCCGACGAAGTGACAGTGACTGCGGAAAGGATCATATCAAGCGAAGCGGCGGTTCTTGCTGACCGCAAGAAAGCAGCTGCAATAGGAGACGGAATCAGCCAGGAGCAGATCAAGCGGGCACCCGACGCGACCTCCGCGGACGCCCTTCGCAGGGTGACAGGGCTTTCTATCGTTGACAACAAATTTGTGTTCATCCGGGGCATTACAGACAGGTACAACAATACCACGCTTGATGGTGCTTCGGTGACAAGTACGGAGTCCGGGAAAAAGGGGTTCTCGTTTGACCTGCTTCCTTCCAACCTTCTTGACAATACGGTTGTGATAAAAAGCGCAACGCCTGATCTGCCGGGGGATTTTACCGGAGGTCTTGTCCAGATGAACACGCTTGACTTCCCGACACAGCAGACCATCAAGTTCAGTTTGTCCTCCTCCTACAACAGCAACACAACGTCGAAAGAAGTTCTTGTTTCCCCGGGGGGAGGTAAAGACTGGCTCGCCTTTGATGACGGGACACGGGACCTTCCGGAGTCGTATACATCGAATCAGGACCTTGCCACGCGGCTCCCGAACAATTGGGCGCCTGTCCAAAAACGTGCGCCATTCAATGGTTCGTTATCATTCTCGATGGGAGATAACATTGCTCTCGGTGGGGAAACCGGACTGGATCAGAGCCAGTTTGGTTACGTCGGGGCATTGACATACTCCAACAAGTTCCAGACGACGGGAATTGAGATTGATGAGCAGACAAGCGGCGGCTCTATACTCCGTCAGATCAAGGGGGGACAGTATAACTACTCGGTTCTGTGGGGCGGGGTGCTAAATCTGAGCTACAAACTCTCCGGGTTGCACAAGTTCAGTTTCAAAAACAATTACAACCGTTCCGGCGAGGATAATGTGAGCAGAACTGAAGGGCTGGACGGCAATACCGGCAGTGAGATAATCTACACCTCCACACGTTGGAGCCAGCGTTCATCGTACACCGGGCAGTTGACCGGTGATCACATTTTTCCGGAGTTGTCGGGACTGAAGGTGCAGTGGCGTGGCGGAGTCTCCACATCGAATCGTACTGATCCTGATCGCAAGTTGATCCCCTATACCCGTCCCATTGGATCCGACGCTTCCGATCCGTTTACGGTCACCACCAGCGACCGGTCGTGGGAAAAACTGAATGACCGCTCACGGAGCGCAGGCATCGACCTGACGCTTCCGATCAATGAAGTCAAGCTGAAGGCCGGGGCGTTTGTTGAAGGAAAGAACACTGATTACTTCATCAAAGCATTCCGTGTGGACGGATTCGGTGCGGACTTCTCCCTCTTCTCTCTTCCGATAGACCGTGTGTTTGCGCCGGAGAACTTCGGGCCGCGTGGATTCAAATTTGTGGAGAATCCAAGCAACGCAGCAAGCAACTACGAGGCTGATGCCGAGTTGATCGCCGGCTACATGATGGTTGATGCTCCATTCTCCGTGTCGGATCTGCGGTTCCGGTTTGTGGCCGGTGCACGGATGGAAAATTCGACACAGAACATGTATACGACAATTGCACCCGGCGATCCGACGCCAGAGAATGTGCAGCTGAAGAAAGTTGACATTCTTCCCTCGGCAAACCTTACCGCCGTGCTGACGGACAACATGAACATCCGTCTTGCATACAGTCAGACGGTGAACAGGCCGGAATTCCGCGAGCTCGCCAGTGTTGCCTATTACGACTTCCAGCGGCTCGAGACGGTCTACGGAAATCCGTCGCTGCAGCGGGCGCTGGTTCGCAACTACGACATCCGGTTTGAGATCTTTCCCGAAATCGGCGAAGTGTTTGCCGTCAGCTATTTTAACAAGCAAATCGCCAGCCCCATCGAAGAAGTGTACCAGAATTCTTCCACTCCCGTCCGCACATGGTTCAACAGCGAGCGTGCCACCAACACCGGTTGGGAAGTGGAAATCAGGAAATCCCTCGGTTTCATCGGCGGCTACTGGAGCAACTTCGTTGTCACCGGAAACTACACGCGGATCCAATCCGATGTAAAGGTTCCACCTCAACCCGGCGTTACACAGCTTGAAACATCGCGGCCGTTGCAGGGGCAATCCCCGTACGTCATTAACCTCTCGTTCAGCTTCACGGAACCACACTTCGGCACTTCCTTGAACATTCTCTACAACAAATTCGGCCGCAGGCTTGATGCTGTTGGCGGTCAGAATGAGCCTGATGTGTACGAGGAGCCGCGGGACGTGGTAGATCTCTCATTGACACAGCCTCTCTGGCTGGGGATTGAGGCAAAGGTGACAGTGAAGAACCTGTTGGGCAAAGACCAAGTACTGACGAAGCGTGATCAGTTCTTCAGAAAGAACATCACAGGATCCACGTTCGGGCTCGGGCTTTCGATGGCACTGTAATACATCTATCACTCTTACATTCTAAGGAAGGAACATAATGATGCACATTCGAAGACTTGCTGTACTTTCTGTGCTTCTTGCCGGGATGGCATTTGCGCAACGTCCGACGGCGGTTATCGGGGCCGGCGAGGGTGCGGGGTTCAAAGCACCGTACTTTCAAACTTCGGGTACAATGAGAACTCTTTCGTCGGACACGACGTACATTCTGACCGGCGTCTACTACGTTGACTCCCTCGCTACAATCATCATTCCGCCGGGGACAATCATCATGGGGGACAGTGCCACAGCGGGCACGCTTTGCGTCAAGCGCGGAGGCAAGATCATTGCCAACGGTACCGCGCAGCGCCCGATCGTGTTTACAAGCCGCAAGCCGGCTGGACAGCGAGCCCCCGGCGATTGGGGTGGCATCATTCTCTTGGGCTCCGCACGGAACAACCAGGGATTCAACACCGTGATCGAGGGAGGCTTGCATCCTTCGGCGGTATATGGCGGAACAAATGACGACGACTCCAGCGGTGTTCTCCGTTATGTACGCATCGAATTTGCGGGGATCCCCTTCCTGACGGACAGCGAAATCAACGGACTGACATTCGGAAGCGTCGGTCGTCGTACGGTAGTGGAATATGTCCAGGCAAGCTTCACAAACGACGACAGCTTCGAGTGGTTCGGCGGGACGGTGAATGCACGTTACCTTGTGGCGTGGCGTGGACTGGATGACGATTTCGATACCGATTTCGGCTGGAGCGGGCGTGTGCAATTTGCCTACGCAAAGAAGGATCCAGCCATTGTTGATCTCTCTCCGAGCAGTAACTCGAACGGGTTTGAGTCGGACAACCAGGGGGGAAGCGGGGGGCCCTGGCCAGCGCGTCCGACCACATCAGGCATATTCGTGAACGCAACACTCATCGGCCCTCTTGCTGATACATCGGGATATGGTTCGATATCCAACAAACACGACTATGCCGCATTCCTCCGTCGCAGAACAGCACTGAGCATCTATAACTCTGTGCTCGCAGGCTATCGTCACGGCGTGGTCATCCGCAATGACAGCACACATTTTTTTGCATCGGTCGACAGTTTGCAGATCAGGAACACAAGCGTGCAGGCGGGCCGGCGCATGATCGGCAATGATACTCCTCCGACCTCGTTTTCCACAGGTGGCGGGTTCAGCGGATTTAACGCCGTTACCTGGTTCAGCACTTCGGGCTGGGGTAATCTCGGTACCACGGGGCGCCAGCCTTCAGATATCGGACTCGGGGCAAATGCGTTCGCGCTTTCGACGGCGAACGATCCCCGTCCCGCTCTCGGATCCGAACCTGCTGCAGCCGGTACGAATTATTCAAATCCACGGCTAACAGGATTGACTGCAGTGAATTATCGTGGCGCCTTTGACCCGTCACTGCCGATGAGCCAGCAATGGACTGCGGGATGGACAAACTTCGACCCCCAGAATACTAGTTACGTGACGGATGTTGAACAGGCGGGCGAGGTGGTGCCGGCTGCGTTCTCGCTCAACCAAAACTATCCCAACCCGTTCAATCCCTCAACGACAATCAAGTTCGACCTTCCGTCGGGAACTTTTGTGACGTTGAAGGTGTACAACACTCTTGGACAGGAGGTCGCTTCATTGGTGAACGGGCAGCTTGCGGCCGGCTCGTATGAAGCGCAGTTCAGCGGTGCGGAGTTATCGTCGGGCACGTACATCTACCGGCTTTCGGCGAACGGCTCCGTGCAGACCCGCAAAATGGTGGTGTTGAAATAGTATGCGCTGAACAGCGTAATCCGGGGGAAGAATAGTTATGAACGCAGTTCTCAACGTGTGTGGATATCCCATGTCACAGCATCAGGTTTCTGTTTTCTTAACATATACTTCACACGAGGGTAACATCACCTCAATTCATCAAGCGTATATTCATCATCGAGGGACATCTCCCATACTCCCCTCGTAACAAATTCCACCCAACTCCTTGATGGGATGGAAAAGAGGCTTCACCAACGACCTGACCCCGTTGCGTGAAGCCTCGCCATTTTTAGCATTTCCAACCCGAAATAGCCATTTCTGCCGCTTCCACTTCTTTACACAGTCTTAACATTGAGATAACTGCCAATTTATGGCTATGTGGTAGATTGGGGGCGTAATGTTAAAGGGGACAAAGCAGTTTCATCAAGAAGAAAATAAGGGTCAGGAAAATGCTCTACGCTATACTGCGGATGAGTGCGGTGGTAATGTGCATGTGTTCGATCGGATTTGCCCAGGTTGAGGACGACACGACCGGCAGCGAACGGTTGGAGGAGTTGGAAGGAAAAGTTGAAAGTCTTCAGGAGTCATCCATTGAGATGCGCAACATTGTGGACGCTCTCAGAAAGTTCAAGTTCTCGGGTTACGTACAAACACAATACCGCACCACGGATGTTCTCAACCAGCCATACCCCATCGGTCAATTCTCCGGCGGTACTTTCTCCAACAATGTAAAAAGCCAATTGCAGTTGAGGCGCGCACGCCTCAAGGTGCAGTACGACGGCGGGCTCACGAATGCTGTTGTGCAATTTGACATCGGCCAGAGCGGCTTGAGTGTCAAGGATGCGTACATTACCTTTACCGAGCCGTGGATGCAAACGTTTGCCGTCCAGGCCGGAATCTTCGACCGCCCGTTCGGGTATGAGATTTCATTTTCTTCAAGCGCAAGGGAAACGCCTGAGCGTTCACGCATGTTCCAGACCCTTTTTCCGGGTGAACGGGATTTGGGTGTGAAGGTTGTTTATGCGCCGCACATGGGAGTGCTCAGTTTTCTCCGCGGCGAGGTAGGCGTGTTCAACGGGACGGGTGCGAATGCTGCCGAGTTCGATAACTTCAAGGACATCATTGGAAGAGTCGGTGCGCAGTTTCCGCTGGATGATATTGCAGCAGAGATCGACCTCGGTGTCTCCGGGTATTTCGGCAAAGTGCGGAACAATACGGCGGATCTGTTCACGCACGCCACTCTTGCGTCCGGGATGCCGGGCTTCATGAAGACCACCGACTCTGCAAATATCGGGAGGGGAGCCACACGGCGCTACATCGGTGTTGATGCGCAGTTCTATTACGACATGCCGGTCCTTGGCGGATTAATTCTGCGAGGTGAGTATATTACCGGCAAACAACCCGGCACGGCATCGAGTACGGTAAGTCCCGCCACACAGCCGACAGCACCGTTGTACGAGCGAAAGATGCATGGATGGTATGTCTTGCTCGTGCAGAACCTCGGTGACCATAACCAGGTGATTGCGAAATACGATGTGTACGACCCGAACCGGGAGGCGGCCGCAAAGGATTTTTCGACAACGAACGATCTTACAGTAGCTGACATCAAATACGAAACGCTGGGACTCGGCTTCATCCATCATTGGGATGCGAACATCAAGTTCACGGCCTACTATGAAATTGTGAAGAATGAGGAGCTTGATGCCGCAAAAATTGCTCCCGCATCCGCCCTGTTTCCCTACACGACAAACGTAAGGGATAACGTGTTTACGTTTCGCATTCAATACAAATTCTAACGAAGGAGAAGCAATATGAAAATACTCACAATGATGGTTGCAGGCGCCCTGTTCTTCGGGTCGGGCCTGTTGACAGCGCAGGAAAAAATCACGGTCAAAGGCTCGGACACAATGGTCATTCTCGCCCAGCGATGGGCGGAGCAGTATATGGCGAAGAACAAGGACGTCACCATTCAGGTTACCGGCGGCGGCTCCGGCACCGGTATCTCTGCGCTGATTAACGGCACCACAGATATCTGCAACGCGTCACGCCCGATGAAGAACTCCGAGCGCGACAAACTGAAGCAGCGTTACGGCACACGGGGCATCGAAATCAAATGCGCGCTGGACGGACTGGCGGTGTACGTGAATGAATCAAATCCCATCAAAGATCTTTCGATGCAGCAGTTGAAAG
Organism: uncultured Chitinophagales bacterium; assembly: GCA_964495695.1. Taxonomy (GTDB): domain Bacteria; phylum Bacteroidota; class Ignavibacteria; order UBA10030; family UBA6906; genus CAADGV01. The sequence continues at coordinate 31,750 of CAZBWR010000037.1, forward strand.
ACATCTACCAGGGCAAGATTAAGAACTGGAAAGAAGTTGGTGGCCGCGACGAGCGGATCATTCTCTACAGTCGTGAGAACAACTCCGGCACATATGTCTATTTCAAGGATAATGTGTTGATGGGTGAGGATTTTGCTCCGTCGGCCCAGAACATGCCCGGCACTGCGGCGGTTGTGAATGCCGTCGCAAAGGACAAGGCGGGAATCGGCTACGGCGGATCGGCGTACGGCAAAGGCATCAGGGAACTCCCGGTGAAGCAGGATGACAACTCACCGGCGTACGCTCCGACGATGGAGAACATCCGTTCCGGCAAGTATCCTGTCAGCCGTTTCCTTTTCATGTACATTAAGAACCGTCCGACCGGCGAGTTGAAGAAGTACATAGACTGGATACTGAGTGACGACGGTCAGAAAATAGTCAACGAAGTCGGATACTTCCCGATCCGGTAGACCGTGAACGACACACAATCCCCAATTTCGAGCGCCGCGGCTGCACAGGAGCAGTCCGCGGCACTTTCGTCGCCACGCATGACGAAGGCGGCGCTTGCGAAGCGGTTTCGCTGGGATGAGTTTTTTGCAGAGAAGTTTGTGACGTCCGTGGCGTTTGTTTCGCTTGCGGCCATATTGTTGATTTTTGTTTTCGTGTTCAAGGAAGCCGTTCCGCTGTTTCTCCCCAAGAAAGCCCATACCGCCGCCACCGAACAGGTGCAGGAGGAGGAGGAAGAGTACGAAACATACGGCGACGAGTATCTTGGCGCGGGTGCAAAGAAACTCGATGCGCAAACCGATCGCAGCTCATCGGTAGAGATGAGCGGCGAGGAAAAGGCTTCGCTTTCCAACCTCGCCTCAACCGAGTGGCAGCCAGTTGCCGCCGAGCCGAAGTACGGCATGCTTCCCCTCATTGTCGGATCGCTCAAGGTAACTCTGGTCTCTCTTATCATCGGCGGCCCGCTTGCCATTCTTGCGGCGTTGTTCACATCCTCGTTTGCTCCCCGGTGGTCTCGTGAGTATATCAAGCCTGTCATCGAACTGCTGGCCGGATTCCCATCGGTCGTCATCGGGTTTTTTGCCCTCGTGCTGCTGGCAACCCTCATGCAGAAAACATTCGGCTACCAGTACAGGCTTAACACGTTGCTGGGCGGAGTCGCCATGTCGCTTGCAGTTATCCCGATCATCTACACAGTAGCGGAGGATGCGTTGACGTCGGTTCCGAAGTTCATGACGGAAGCAAGCCTCGCGTTAGGCGCAACGAAATGGCAAACTGCCCTGTTTGTGACGCTGCCCGCAGCCACTCCCGGAGTCTTTGCAGCCGTGCTCCTCGGTTTCGGCAGGGCGTTCGGCGAGACGATGATTGTGCTCATGGCCACGGGTAATGCCGCGCTCATGTCATGGAGTATCCTTGAACCCGTTCGAACAATGTCTGCCACCATCGGCGCGGAAATGGCCGAGGTGGTGTTCGGTGATACGCACTATCATGTTCTGTTCTTCATCGGCGCAGTCCTCTTCATTTTCACATTTGCTTTGAATGCCGTCGCCGAAGTATACATCCGCCAGCGACTCCTCAAACGCTTCAGGGGAGGGTAGACAATGAGCATGAAACGACGTGTAATGGGTGGATGGGTGATCGGCACGAGCCTGGCGGCCACGCTGTTGATCATTGCCATGATGCTGGCGATGACAATCAGTATCGTCATCGGAGCAAAGGATACGATCAGCTGGGAATTTCTTACACAATCGCCGACTGATGGAATGACGGCGGGTGGAATTTTGCCCGCTATCGTCGGGACGGTGATGCTGGTACTGCTGATGTCTATCGCGGGCGTTCCCGCCGGGGCAGTCACCGCGCTCTACCTGAGCGAATATGCAAGTTCGCGCTCGCTCATAGCACGCTCCATCCGCTTTGCGGTGAACACGCTTGCGGGGGTTCCATCAATCGTGTTCGGGCTGTTCGGCCTCGGGTTCTTCGTGCAGTTTGTGGGAACGGGGATGGACAACATCCTCGGCGGGGGTGTCGAGCTGCGTTGGGCACAGCCCAACATTCTGTGGGCAAGCCTCACGATGGCTTTGCTGACACTTCCCGTGGTGATCGTGTCGGTGGAAGAGGCCATCAAAAACGTTCCGGCGGATCTGCGGGCGGCAAGTCTTGCCCTCGGGGCCACAAAGTGGCAGACAATCTGGCGGGTAGTGCTTCCGAACTCCCTGAATGGTATCTTTACGGGGGCGATTCTTGCGGTCAGCCGGGGCGCGGGCGAAGTCGCGCCCATTCTCTTTACCGGCGCCGCGTATTTCCTTCCGCAGTTGCCGGACTCGTTGTCGAGCCAGTTCATGCACCTCGGATACCACGTCTACATCATGTCAACCCAATCCACCAACGTGGATGCGACGAAAGGCATCCAGTATGCGACAACACTGGTGCTGCTGATGTTGACGTTCGCATTGAATTTATCAGCAATTATCCTGCGCTCGCGAGTGCGTGCGCGGCAAATCCAATAGAGTATGAAAACACAAGCGGATAAAATAGTCACCCGTGACCTGAATCTGTGGTATGGCACAAAGCATGCCCTGAAGGACATCTCCATGAACATACTGCCAAACAAGGTCACGGCATTCATCGGCCCCTCGGGGTGCGGCAAATCAACCTATTTGCGAAGCCTGAACAGAATGAACGACCTGATCGACGGCGTTCGCATTACAGGTACCGTCACCATTGATGAGGTTGACATCTACGACAAGGGAGTCGACGTCGTCGAACTGCGCAAGCGGGTCGGGATGATCTTCCAGAAATCCAACCCCTTCCCGAAGTCCATTTACGACAACGTCGCGTACGGGCCCAGGATCAACGGTGTAAAGGATACAAAGGCGCTGGATGAAGTGGTTGAGCAGTCCCTTGTCCGTGCGGCGTTGTGGGACGAGGTGAAGGATGATCTGAAAAAGAGCGGACTGGCTCTTTCCGGCGGCCAGCAGCAACGGCTTTGCATTGCCCGCGCCCTTGCGGTTGACCCCGAGGTGCTGCTGATGGACGAGCCTGCCAGCGCGCTCGACCCTATTGCGACCGCCAAGATCGAGGAGTTGATTTACGAGTTGAAAGAGAGATATACAATCGTTATTGTAACTCATAACATGCAGCAGGCGGCGAGGGTCAGCGACTTTACCGCATTCTTCTATCTCGGAGAGTTGATAGAGTTTGACGAGACAAAGAAGATGTTCACAACTCCTTCGAAGCAACAGACGGAAGAGTACATCACCGGACGATTCGGATAGGAGGCTGAGCCCATGGTCGATTCACAGAAAGAAGAACGGGGGAAGAAGCAACAATATATGCACAGGCATTTTGAGTACGAGCTCGACGGGCTCAAATCCAATATCATCAAGATTGCAAGTCTTGCCGAAGAATCCATCGCCGGCGCCATCGCGGCCCTGCTTGAACAGCGAAAGGATCTTGCAGACCAGGTCATTGCCGCGGACAAGCAGATTGATATGTACGAGCTCGTCATCGACAACCACGTAGTCGATATCCTGGCGTTGCAGCAGCCTGTGGCGGTCGACCTGCGTTTTATCCTTGCGGCATCACGCATTAACAATGACCTTGAGCGTATCGGCGATCATGCGGTGAATATCGCGCAATCCGCCATCTTTCTTGCCGGTCGACCCCACATCAAGCCGCTCGTCGACATCCCGATCATGGCCGACACCACGAAACAGATGCTGAGAGATGCCATTGATGCGTTCATCCACCGCGATGCCGGCAAGGCGCGCACGGTGCTGATTTCGGACGACAAGATCGACAACCTGAACAGGAAGATTGTCGGCGACCTCGTCGCCCTCATGCGGAAGGAACCCCCGACGATCGAGCAGGCATTAGACCTCATCCGCGTCAGCCGCAACCTCGAACGCGTTGCCGACCTTACCACAAATATCGCCGAGCAGGTGATCTTCATGGCGGAGGCGCGTGTGGTGAAGCATCACAGCGACGAGGCCTCAAGCGGATAACCGCAATCCGGATCCGCAATACTTCTCGTACTCATTCCGGACAAAGACGGATTGCATGACTTCCCGAACCATATTCATCACAGGCGGCACCGGATACATCGGCAGCCGCCTTGTTTCCCTCCTGCAAGAGCGGGGGCACACAGTCCGTGTGCTCGTCCGCCCGCAATCACGTTCAAAGCTCCCTGAAGGTTGCACAGTAGTCACCGGCGATGCATTGGATGCCTCGACGTATTCCCGACATGTCGCTCCCGCTGATACCTTCATCCATCTGGTCGGCGTACCTCACCCCGGACCCGCAAAAGCGCAACAATTCGAAACCATTGATCTCGTTTCCGTGCGGGAAGCGGTAACAGCCGCGACCGATTCAGGTATCAAGCACTTCATTTATCTGAGTGTCGCGCAACCCGCGCCGGTGATGACGAAATATCAGGAAGTGAGAAAGAAGGGGGAGGAGATGATAGCGGCAAGCGGCATGAATGCCACGTTTGTCAGGCCGTGGTATGTTCTTGGGCCGGGGCATTGGTGGCCCCTGGCGTTCGCTCCTCTGTACTGGATATGCGAGAGGATTCCCGCAACTCGTGAGCAAGCGTTGCGGCTCGGACTCGTTACGATCGGGGAAATGCTCAGGACACTTGTGACTGCTGTTGAAGTTCCCGCAACCGGGACGAGGGTGATAGATGTGGCGGAGATCAGGCGTAACGGGAAGGGATGACCGGCGAGCCTCAGGAAAGGCCCGCCGGAGTAAACTATTTTCCGAACTCGATGAGTATATCCCTGTCAAAAATCCAGCTGAACTTCTCTTTGCCGGAATACGTCACACGATTGGCAAGCTTTGCATAGCGTTCCGAGAGATTGCAGAGATAGTCCTGCGCTTTTGCGGCAACGTCCGAGAGGCCTGCGATAGTTTCGAGTTTCCAGTGCTCGACGAGATCTTCGATGATCTCCGAATAATCTTTCACGGTATATACGCCCGTCTTCTGCGCAACGATCGAATATTTCTCGAAAAGGTTCTGGTCCTTGCCGTCGTACATCAGCACGGCGGGCATGGTGATCTTCGTCTTCATCATCTTGGCGAAGGAGAGCACTGCCTGTGCCGGGTCGATCTCGAACACTTTGGACATGAACAGCTTGTACGCCTTCTCGTGGCGTGCCTCGTCACCTGCAATCAGACCGCAGATCTTGTGCAGCATGTCCTCGCCTGCCTTCTTGGCAAGCACGCCAACATTGCGGTGTGAGATTTTTGTAGCGCGTTCCTGAAATGATGTATAGATGAATCCGAGGTACGGGTCGTCTCCCGTTTGCGGGTCAAAACCGTTGTTAATGAGGTGGTGGACGGTTGTTTCGACGGCGTGCATATCAACACGGCCGGTGAGGTAGAGATACTTGTTCAGGAGGTCGCCGTGGCGGTTTTCCTCGGACGTCCAGCCCCGGCCCCAACGCGCCCACGGGTTGTCGCTTGTGCCGGTGGTATCGCGAACCCCTTGCAGGCGGTTGATCCACGTCTGATAGGTCGGCAGTGCCTCTTCCGTGACCATATCGCCAACGAGCACGACCAGTACATCATCCGGAAGGTTGGCTGCTCTGGCACGGAACTGAGTCAATTCCTCGGTCCAGCTTTCTTTTGTCATGTCGGGAACAAAGTCGCTGGGCTGCCAGCTTTCCTCGACAGGAACCAGAAGCTTGTCTAAGTTCTCTTCTACAAACCCCTCCATGCTCTTTATTACCTCGAACCGGGAAGAGTTTACGGGTACTTCGTTGCCAATGGTCACTTTTTACTCCTGACGCCTTAAATCAATGAACAATTACCCTGATAATATCGGCCATTTCCGGGTGAATAACAACTTCCCCGTGACGGCCGCAAATGACATGCGCATCCGTTGTTTGAATCTTTTTTCCACGGGATTCGCCTTTTCAAAGTGCCGGGGCTTCTTATTGCCTCCTGCCTGTTGCGTCGAGGATTCTGTCAATTGCATATCGCTCGTTTGCGATTGCTTCACCTTGTGAAAGATACCACTCACCTTCCGCACTGTTGCCGGTTTGGGCGTTTGTGCAGGAGTATTTGGTAACATTGCCGATTCGATCACTGTGCACTGCAATCTCCACGCCGCGGTGCGTAGCCTTCGTTGTTGTGGTCTTCCTCATGGATCCTCCTCGAAATGTGATCAGTAAAGGCTATTTTGCAACTGACGCGCTGCCGCTGCGCTTTTCGGGTCACGGCGCGGCGATGCCTCTATCATGCGTTCAGCAGGTAAGCGGGGAGTGTGCACTTGATTCTATGATAACCGGAAAATCGTTAGATGGCTGGTTAGCCGGTCGAAATCACAAAGAGGGCGACGCCCTTACCTCAGATAGTGTGTGGCCATCCGGGAACAGGGCATCTATTCTTGTTTCGTCTTTCAACGTGAGTTATTTCGGCACGTAGAGAATATCGATATGTATGGGGAACGCAACCCCTTCGTTTTCGTCCGTCCTGCAACCTGCACTATTGATCTTGGTACAGGGTGAGGTTCGTTGATTCTGGCGATTCCGCTCGCCATGTACTTGCGAAGAGTGGCAGTTGTTGACCCTAAAATGCCACGAATGGTATGAGTTGTTGGTGCAGCCATGATTAAGTGGTCCTTTCGATACCGCAGTGATGCACAGTGGCATTAATTGTGTCGTTCTGTCGTAAGGCACAACATCACTCGATATCTCAAAGAGCAACCCTTTCGCCTCAAAACCCTTGCTCGTCCACTGCCGGGCAAGGAGTTAAACGTCCCTGTACAAGATGGGTGCTTTCTGCGCCAATAGCAAGTTATCCCGTGCACACGTGTCCAGTAAGGGATTGTCCAGGATTTCCCTTTCATTTTTCTTTTTCTATCTTCAAACAACACAACCTGCCGTCCCGCTACCAGTCCTTCACAACATTGGGAGAATTCGTCATGCCGCTCACAATTCTTTTCCGCACGCTGCTTATTGTAGTATTGCTTTTGCCCGCAACCGCCCTCTCCCAACTCCGCTTCGCATTGTCATTTCCTGCGGAGCGGAGCAAGACTCCGCTGGATGGCAGGATGCTGCTGCTGGTTTCGTCGGACAGCACAGCCGAGCCCCGGTTTCAAATCACCGAGGGGCCGAAGACTCAGATGGTGTTCGGTATTGATGTGGATGGCTTGAAGCCCGGCACGCCCGCTACAATCGATGCGCAGGCATTTGGCTATCCGAAACGGAGCATTGCACAAATCCCGCCGGGATGGTATTGGGTGCAGGGATTTCTCCACAAGTACGAGACGTTCAAACGATCGGACGGCCACACCGTCAAGCTGCCGATGGACCGGGGAGAGGGCCAGCAGTGGAAGCGTGCGCCGGGGAATCTCCTTTCATCTCCCCGGAAAATGTGGATTGATCCCGCAAAGAACGAAGTGATATCGGTTGTGTTGGACCAGGAAATTCCGCCGATACCGCCGCCGAAGGACACGAAGTACATCAAGCATGTGAAGATTCAGAGCGAGCGCCTGACGAAGTTCTGGGGGCGTCCGATGTATCTCGGCGCAAATGTCTTGCTGCCCGAGGGTTTCGACGAACATCCGCAGGCGCGCTACCCGCTGATGGTTGATCACGGGCACTTCCCTTACACTTTCAGCGGATTCAGGGAAGATCTGCCCGACACTGCATCCATGAAAGGAGAGTACAGCGAGCGGTTCAAAGTGCATGACTACAACAAGATCATGGCGATGTATGCCCACCACTTCTACAAAGAGTGGACGAGCAAGGATTTTCCCCGCGCCCTCATCATGCAGATACAACACCCCAATCCGTACTATGACGATTCCTATGCGGTCAACTCCGCAAACCTTGGGCCGTACGGCGATGCCATCATGTACGAGTTGATTCCGTTTGTCGAGAAGAAGTTCCGCGGCCTTGGCAAGGGCTGGGCTCGTTTCATGTACGGCGGCTCAACCGGTGGATGGGAGGCGCTCGCCGTGCAAATCATGTACCCCGATGAATTCAACGGATGCTTCGCGGCGTGTCCCGACCCGGTGGATTTCCGTGCTTACTGCATCGTGAATGTGTACGAGCACGAGAATGCCTATTACTATGACAGCAAATGGAAGACAACGCCGCGCCCGGCAACACGAAATTATCTGGGTGAAACTCTGGCCACACTCGAAGAGGCGAATCACTACGAGCTGGCACTCGGCACAAACAGCCGCTCCGGCGAACAATGGGACATCTGGCAGGCAGTGTACTCGCCCGTCGGCAACGACGGTTACCCGAAGCCGATCTGGGACAAGCTGACGGGCAAGATCGATCATGACGTTGCGAAACATTGGCGGGAGAATTACGACCTCTCGTACATCCTGCGGCGCGACTGGGACAAAGGATTGGGAAAGAAACTTGAGGGGAAAATTCACATCTACTGCGGCGAAGCAGACAACTACTTCCTGAACAACGCGGTCTATCTTATAGAGGATTTCCTGAAAACAACGAACAATCCGTTCTACGGCGGTGAGGTGGACTACGGGCCGCGTGCCGAGCATTGCTGGAACGGCGACCACACGCGTCCGAATGCCATCTCGCGTCTCCGCTATCACCAGATGTTTGTGCCACGGGCCGTTGAGCGGCTCCTCAAGACTGCGCCGAAGGGAGC